>NZ_JAJPWS010000005.1:0-536862 GCF_046549055.1 Amycolatopsis sp. lyj-112
CTGCCCCGTCTCCGCAGGCAACAACGGCGCGATCACCGCCCACGCCTTATCCGTCAGCTCACCACGACCAACCACAACCCAATTGTCAGCACACGATCATGAACAAGATCCGCAGGACACGCCCTAGGCGACCGCTCTCACCGATTCAGGTGGTGTAGATGCTGGTGCCGGCGGTGGGGGCGAAGCGGGCTTGGAAGAAGCGGAGGTGGGGTGGCTCGTGGGTGAAGCTGAGGCCGTGGGTGATGGTGCGGCGGTGGGTGTGGACGCGGATGAGGCTGTCGGCGACGTGGTCGATGTGGCTTTGGGTGTAGACGCGGCGGGGGATGGCGAGCCGGAGAAATTCCAGTGGCGGGTAACGGTTTTCGCCGGTTGCCGGGTCGCGCCCGGCGGAGACGGTGCCGCGTTCGACGCCACGGATCCCGCCGTCGAGGTAGACGGCGGCGGCGAGGGTTTGGCCGGGGAGCGCGGTGCGGGGGAGGTGGGCGAGAACGGCGGTGGCGTCGACACAGACGCAGTGGCCGCCGGCGGGATGGATGATCGGGACTCCCGCGGTGTCGAGCCGGTGGCCGAGATATTCGATCTGCGCGACGCGGGCACGGATGTGGTGTTCGTCGACGGATTCGGTGATGCCTTGCGCGATGGCTTCCATGTCGCGGCCAGCCATGCCGCCGTAGGTGTGAAGGCCTTCGTAGAGCAGGACCAGCCCGCGTGCTTGTTCGGCGAGTTCGGGGTCGCGTAGAGCGATCCAGCCGCCGATGTTGGCGAGGCAGTCCTTTTTGGCGGACATGACGGCGCCGTCGGTGGGGGAGCAGAGGGCGAGCAGGATGTCCGCGACCGAGCGGTGCGCCCAGCCGGGCTCGCGCTGTTTGACGAACCAGGCGTTCTCGACGGCGCGGGCGGTGTCGAGGAAGACGGGGATTCCGTGGGCGTGGGCGAGGTCGCAGGCAGCGGTGAGGTTGGCGACGCTGATGGGCTGGCCGCCTGCCATGTTCACGGTCGCGGCGAGGGAGACGTAGGGAATCGCGGTGGCGCCGTGTTCGGTGATGACGGCCTGGAGCTTGGCGAGGTCGACGTTGCCTTTGAACGGGTGTTCGCAGGTGGGGTTGTGTGCTTCGTCGATGATGACGTCGTGGAAGGTGGCGCCGTTGAGTTCCTGGTGGGCGCGGGTACTGGGGAAGTACATGTTGCCGGGGATGTGGGTGCCGGGTCGGATGAGGCAGCGGGAGAGGATGTTCTCGCCGCCGCGGCCTTGGTGGACGGGGATGACGTGTTCGTAGCCGTAGTGGGCGCGGACGGCCTGTTCGAAGATGTAGAAGCTGCGCGCGCCGGCGTAGGCTTCGTCTCCGCGCATGAGGGCCGACCATTGCCGGTCGGACATGGCGTTGGTGCCGGAGTCGGTGAACAGGTCGATGTAGACGTCTTCGGAGCGGAGCAGACAGGGATTCCAGCCGGCGGCCCGGAGTGCTCGTTCGCGGTATTCGCGGGTGGTGGTGCTGATCGGTTCGACCATTTTGATCCGCCACGGTTCCGCTGGGTGGTCAGGCATCTCGGGTCACCTTGTCTCGTTCGAGGTGGTTGAGCAGTGGTCCGGTCATGGCGGTCGTGACGAGGGCCATGACCACCATCGCGGTGTAGAAGGCACTGTCGATGACGCCGAGGCCGAGCCCGATGCTGAGGAAGACGAGTTCGGTGACGCCGCGGGTGTTCATCAGGGTCGCGAACACCGCGGCCGGCCGGGGTGGCTGCCCGGCGAGGCGGGCACCGAGATACGCGCCGCCGCCTTTGGCGAGGACGGCGACCACGATGATCGCGAAGGTTTCGGCCACCAGAGTGGTGTCGAGGTCGCCGAAGTCGACCTTCCGTCCGATGAGGACGAAGTACAGCGGGACCAGAAGGGACGCGACGGGCGCGATCAGCGCGGCGGGGTCGTGCCGGGACGCGGGCCTGCCGATGGCGGCGCCGATGAGGAACGCGCCGATCGCCGCGTGCAGGCCGATGGAGTCGGTCACCGCCGCCCCGACGCAGGCGATGGCGACCATGGTCACGGCCGCGGTCGGCGCGGACAGGCGATCCATCGCCCGGCCGGACCACGGCCGGGCGAGGACGAGCAGGGCCAGCAGGAACGGGAGCGTCCCCAGGAGTGACCAGACCTGGGTTCCACTGTGGACTGAGGCGGCGACGAAGGCGAGTGCTGTCCACGCGGTGGCGTCGGTGATCGCCGCGGCGGTGAGCGCGCAGCGGCCGCGGGAGTCGTTCAGCATGCGCCGTTCGGCCAGGATCCTTGCCAGTACAGGAAAGGCGGTCACCGCCATGGCGGCCGCGGCGAACAGGACGAACGGGGTGACCCCGGCGGGGGCGTGGCGTGCGGCGAGCCAGAGCGCCAGCAACGCGCCGAGGACGACCGGGACGACGGTCGCACCGAGAGCGGGGACGAACGCCGCCGTGATCCGTGCCGCGGTCATCGACGGCGCGAGATGGGCGCCGACACCGAACAAGAACAGGACCAGGCCGAGCTGGGCGAGGGCCTCCAGCGTTGTGTCGACCCGGCCGGGAAGGCCAGGCCCGGCTTGCAGGGCGATGCCGACGACGAGCCCGCAGGTGATCTCGCCGAGGACGGCCGGCTGCCTCACCCTGGTGAAGACCCAGCCGAAGCAGCGGGCCAGGGTCAGCAGCACGGCGAGCGCGGCCAGCAGGAGTGCGAGGTCAGGCATCGGGCACCTGCCACCGCCTGCCGTCCGCGGTGGGGACGAGCCCGCCGGGGAACATCGGCGGCTCGTCGCCCGCGGCGTCGCCGAGCAGGCCGCGTAGCTGCAGCTGCGCGCCTTCGGCGAGCACGTCACCGAACATCGTTCCGGAAAAGTCCTGTGAGGACACTCCGCCGACGAGGTCGGCGAAGGCTTCGTCGGCGGTTCCGTGATGATCGGTGAGTTGTCGCGCGTGCCGGAAGTAGTCGCCTTTGTCGGTGTCCTGCTCGTAGAAGGTGAGGAGGAAGTCCCGGAACAGCGCGAATTCGCGCCGGTAGCGGGCTTCGAACTCGGCGAAACACCGGTTCTCGTCCGCGACGCCGGACAGGGTGCTGTTGATCGACCGGGCGGCCAGCAGCGCGCTGTAGGTGGCCAGGTGCACGCCGGAGGAGAACACCGGGTCGATGAAGCACGCGGCGTCTCCGACCAGCACCATTCCCGGCGACCACAGGACGGTCCGGTCGTAGGAATAGTCCTTCCGCACGCGGAGCCGGTCGTAGGGTGGGTCGGTCGCGCGGCGCGCAGTACGAAGGAACTCGCTGATGAGCGGGCAATCCTCGATCAGCGAGGCGTAGGCCGCGCCGGGGTCACCCTGCACTCTGTCCGCCGATTCGTGTGTGACGACGGCTCCGACGCTGGTCAAGGAGTCCGACAGCGGGATGTACCAGAACCAGCCGTCGGGGAACGAGACGCACAAGATGTTCCCCGCGTTGGGTGAGGGCATCCGGTCGCCGCCCTCGAAGTACCCGAACAGCGCCAGGTTACGGAAATGCGGCGAATACTCGCGGCTGCCGCCGACGTCGTGGTGAAGCCTGCTGCCATGCCCGGAGGCGTCCACGACGAACCTGGCCATCGCCACCTGTTCGTGTCCGGTGTCATCGGTGTAGCGGACGCCGCCGATCCGGTCACCGGCGCGGATCGTGCCAAGCGCCCGATGTTCTTGACGGACCTCGGCGCCGAGCCGCCGGGCGCCGTCGAGCATGAGCGCGTCGAACCGGGCGCGCTCGACCTGATAAGCGTAGGACGTAGGCCCGGCCATCCGGTCGGACGCGGCGAAGGAGAACGTCCACGGCTCGGCACTGGCGCCCCATTTGAAGGTGCCGCCGCGTTTGCGAACGAAACCGGCCTGCTCGATCTCGTCGCGCAGCCCGAGCATCGCGCAGATCCCGTGGATCGTGGCGGGCAGCAGGGATTCGCCGATCTGATAGCGAGGAAATCTGTCCTTGTCCAGCAGCAGCACCCGGTGACCCTCCGCGGCGGTGAGCCCGGCGACGGTGGCGCCGCCCGGCCCGCCGCCCACCACGATCACGTCGTAGTCATCCATGACGGCGCGCTCCTTTCGCTGTGGTGGGAACGAGTTCGGCGAGCCGGGCGACCGTGCGCCGTAGCAGGACGTCCCGCAGCGAACACGGCACCTCCAGCGCCCGCAGCCGTGCGGCGAGCGCCGCGGCGGAGAGGCTGTGCCCGCCGAGGGCGAAGAAGTCGCTGTCCGCGTCGACCGCCGGAATCCCCAGCTGGACGCGGAACGCGGCGGCGACGAGTTCCTGTGCGGGGGTCAGCACGACCGGCTTCGGAGCCGGGACGAGCGGGGCGAGGGCGGTCCGGTCTATCTTCCCGTTCGGTCCGAGCGGCATGGCCTCCAGCGGGATCACCTCGGAGGGCAGCAGATAGGCCGGCAGCACCGCCTGCAGCCGTTCCCGCGCCTGTGCGGCCGTGCCCGTGTCGAGCACGACATAGGCGACCAGCTTCGGTTCGGTACCTTCGGCCCGGACCACGGCCTGCCGGACACCGGGCAGCGCGAGCAGCGCGTGCTCCACCTCGCCCGGCTCGACCCGATGACCCCGGATCTTGACCTGATCGTCCAGCCTGCCCAGCCACTCCAGGTGGCCGTCGGCCAGGAGACGGCACCGGTCGCCGGTCCGGTACCCGCGTTCTCCCGCGGTGACGAACCGGTCCGCGGTCAGCTCCGGCCGGCCGAGATAGCCCAGGGCAAGGCAAGACCCACTGATCAGCAGCTCGCCGGCCTCCCCCTCCGGCACGGGCCGCAGATCATCGTCGACGATCTGGGCCGTGGTGTTGCCGATGGGCCGCCCGATCGACGGCGTCACGTGTTCGCCGAGCCGGCAGGCCGTGGTGAACACCGTGCACTCGGTCGGGCCGTAGAGGTTCACCGCGGTGACGCCCACCGCTGCACGCAGCTGCGACCAGAGGTCCTGTCCGACGGCCTCGCCGCCCATCAGCAGCATCCGCGGACGACTCCGGCCGTCGAGCAACCCGGCCTCCAGCAGCGCCGACATCTGCGCGGGCACCGCTTCCACGACCGACAACCGGCGCTCTCGCGCGAAGTCCACATAGGACTCCGGGTCGGCACGGACGGGATCGGGAACAAGATGCAGTTCGTGCCCGCCCACCATCCACGACAGCGGGTTCCACGACGCGTCGAAGGCCAGCGGCATACCGTGCGCCACCCGCTGAGGCCCGCGGCCCGCGGGGAAGAACCGGCCGGCGAGTTCGCCGTACAGGTTGACCAGGCTCCGGTGCCCGACCACCACGCCCTTGGGAACGCCCGTCGAACCGGAGGTATAGATGATGTACGCCGGGCCAGCGACGGTCCTCGACAACCGACGCCCGTCCAGCCCGGCGAGTTCCGACTTCCAGTCCTCATCGGACAGCACCACATCCGCCCGCGCGGCGAGATTCACGACATCCGTCAGGACCACGGCGGGCCGGGCGTCGGCGAGGATCGCATCAAGGCGTGCGGCGGGCAGGGCCGGGTCGATCGGCAAAGGGACCGCCCCGGCCTTCGCCGTCGCGAGCACTCCCAGCACGGCCCGCACCGACCTCGTCAACGCACAGGCCACCACGGCTCCCGGCACCGCGCCCGCGTCCCGCAGGACCTGCGCGAGCCGGTTGCCCCAGAGGTCGAGTTCGTGGAACGTCCAGGCGACCTCATCAGCGACCAGACAGATCCGGGCGGGCGACCGCCGAGCCTGTCGCTCGAACAAGTCGCACCAGGTCACGGGGGGAAGCTGTCGCCTCACGCCGCGCACCACGGACGGTGCCAAGTCACTCATCGCACGGCTCCATTCCGAACCCGGCCCGGCGGACCAGCGCCCAGAAGCCGGCTGCCCTGCCGGGCTCGAGCACCCCCAGATGGCCCCCGGGCACGACACATCCGGTGAACTTCCCGGACGTCCACACCCGCCACGCCCGGATCGCGTCATCGCCAGTCGTGAAGGCCGGGTCGTCCTCGCCCCGGATCGCGATGATCGGACAGCGCAACAGCACCTTCGCGGGGCCGGAGTAAGCACTGGTCAGCCGCAGATCCCCGCGGAGCAGTTCCAGCGCGTACTCCCGGAGTTCGGGGGACTGGCGACACCCGGCTGGGCTCAGGCCGGCCCTGTCGAGGAGCTGGCTCACCTCGGCCTTCGCGTATCTCCCGGGCATTCGCCGCTGCGGCGCGCACACGCCCACGACGATCAGCGCCGCCGGTGCCGTCCGCCGCCGGAGGTGCATGCGCTGGGCCACCTCGAGCGCGACGAACGCGCCCATACTGAACCCGATCAGCACGACCCGCGAAGACCCTGCGGCCCCGAAGCGGCCGAGGGACTCCAACGCGATCTCCTCGGCAAGGCATTCGACCGACTCAGCGGGCGGCTCGGTGAGCCGTTCCCCGTGCCCGGGGTACTCCACACCCCACAGCTCGACCCCGGACGAGGCGAGAACGAACCCGCGCAAGCCGAGAACCGTCCCGCCCGCAGGAGGAAAACAAAGACATATCTCGCCAAAGTCACCTCTGAAGTCCATTGTGGACAATGGCGTTACGGCAGCATTCATCGGTACGCTCTCCCGAAATGGGCCTTCGACGGACTGACCGCAGTCATCGAAGACGAAGCTGGCAGGCACAACACGATTCCCGTCGACGGGACCCGAAAGCGTCGTGCACCTCGCGGGTCCACATCGGACAAAGGGATATCGGCAGCCGTGCCCGGCAAGCGAATTTTCACGATGTCGCGCTGGTCCGGTGAACATCCGGGCACTGCGCCGCTGGCGCGCCTTGACGAACCGGACTCGCCGGACCCGTCTCGCCCGCACCTTTGGGTGATTCCGCGGCCGCGCCGACCACGGGAAAGGTGCGAGACTCCTTCGGACTCTTGCCCGCTACGTGGTAGCCGTCAGAGTCGTTGGTCCGAAAGATACGACGCCGTTAGGCTGGATGGGGTAACGGTTTGGCGGCGAGATCAAACTGCCTGCAAGTGTTAGTCAGATAGCCCTTTCGCTCCCTCATCTGGGCTACCTCAGGAGGGGCGACGGGAAGACGCCGAGGCAACGTGGCAGGGTCAATGGAATTGACCCTGGCGCAAAGTTCGTGAAGTTCCCTCCAGAGGGAAGCTCGTGCGGTGGAACTGGGACATCGGTCGCCGTCGACGCGACGCTGTTCGATCAGTTCGTGGAACTGCCGGATGGGACAGTCCTGAATCTCAACGTCCCCGACCACGCCCGAGGCGGGTCTGCCGAAGGGTGCGGTGCTGGCCGAGTTCGGCGCCGTGCGCAGCCATATCCAGAACGATGAGAACAGCACGTTCACACTCACCACCGTGACCGTGGAGGGCGAACGCGCCTCATACCGCCACCAACTCGATTGGCTCGTCGCCCGGGCGCCGGCTTGGAACGGGCCAAGGTGGAAGCCGAGGATACGCGCACGCGATCCTTGCGTTGCGGTCGCCGGTGGCGACGGATCTCCGGGTAGTGCTGTCGGCGATCTACGCCGCGACGACCTCGATCGCATGGGACGCCCCGCGATCCATGTCGCCGACGCCGTCCAGCGCAGGTATCCGGACCGGGTGATACCGCCGGGTGCTGATGCCGCGTCTCGTTGAAATGGACTGGACCAATGGTCCCACGAAAGCGGTCGACGCGGCCTGCTGAGCCGTCAGCACATGTCCTAAGTGGACAGGCGCTGTGGCGGATCAGGGTAGCGCGCGGCTGACGTCAGGCGTCATGACTGGCTGAGTGGTGAATCCGTGGGTGGTTCGGTGTCCAGGATGTCGGTCGCCCGGACGACGTGGGCGGGGTGCCGGTGGGAGCGCGGTCCGTGCGGATGGGTACCCAGGTGGTGCCGGTGTGCTCGTCGCGCAGGCTGCACCCGACGACCGTTCCGCTCTCTTCGCGCTTCGCTCGAGTTGTCGGACTGGACGGGTCCTTGCGGATGCGGCGGCGGTAATGGACTCGCCATCCCAGTGGGTAGGCGCCGCCGTGGCGAGTGGGCCAGTCCCGGTGAGCGCTCTCTGCCTGTTGGGCCGGGTCTGTCTCCGAGGCGACGGTCATGGCCGGATGTCGCCGGCGTCGAAAAGGTGTGCTGTCGACGACATTGCCGGCAGCGGCCGGGACGTCGATCGGCGTCTGGCCGGCAGGACGTCGTCCTGGCTCCGCCAGGTCGTGTGGAGGGTCTTCCGTCGGCACCTCTGGTCACTCCGATCGAGTCGGCTTCTCCATCACCGGTCGGCCGCGGTCCAGGGCGCGCGATTACCAGCCTAGTAGTCCGTCGCGGCTTAATCGTGGTGGAGCTGAAGGGGGAAAGTCGTTCTGTGACCTGTTCTGAGTGGGGTTCGATGCGGCCGCAATGTCAGGAACTTGAGGCGATGGCACCTGAGACGCCCGGCTGTCCACAAAGGACAAAAATCGGGTAGAAATGTCTGATTGATTATTATTTGCCCGTATTTTCAAGGTTGTGAGGGCCTCCTTGAGGGACTCAGAGTCCCTCAAGGAGGCCCTCACAACCTTGCCAACCCTCCCCGGTGTCCCGGTCGCCGAGGACAAGCGGTCCACGTCGCGGCCGGGGCGGGCCCGCCAAGTGTTCCGCGTCCCATCACGCAAGTTCTCCGGCTGGACACGCGTGATCTCCATCCAGTCACGCGTGACCTCCCTAAGAGCACACGACAACCAGGGGAATCCTTTCGCGTGGCCACCAATTCGCCAACAGCATCATGCGATGCGGGTAAAGCGCCCTTCACCGCGCGAGACGAGGGAAAGTCCCTTCAGCTCCCCACAACTAAGCCGCGACGGACTACTAGGGCCTCTCGTCCGCTGACGTGCTCATCCACGTGGGTGGTTCAGGTCTTGCACACGAATGATCCAGAACATGCATACCCACCCGTTCGCCAAAGACTGGTGCCGAGGCCCCGGGGTTACGCTGGGGAGATCGCCGGTGTTGAGACGCGTCTTCGTGACGACTTCACCGGTGCAGCCCCAGCCCTCGGCCGATTCCACGAAGAACAGCCGATTCGGGAGGGTGGCGTGATGTCGACGATGAGGGCCGTAGGAAAGCAGGTTCCGTCGTGGTGAGGCGGCCAGTGAGGAGTCTCGACAGCGTCAGGGCGGATCCCTACGAGGTCAGCCATGACCAGCGTTGTCGTGGCGTGCGCCTGGTGGCGTCGGTAGCGAAGGACGTCGAGGATTGCGCGTTGCTGCTCGCGATTCTCGGCCTCGACCCCGCCGACGGGTTGGAGCGCTGAACCTTCGCGGGGCGGTAGGCGGCGCTGACTGCGATCGGCTCCCGGTTCGTCGCCGTCTTCGCCGACTCGCCTACCAACAGGCGTCGATGGCACCGACGCGGGCTTAACCTGCCAGTCGGCTCTGCGGCGTCAGGGGTGACACGATCGGGTTAACCTGGCATGTCCGGTGCGATCTTGCCCTGGCCCGCCGCAGCCGAGAACCCCCGAGGCCTAAGGGAATTCTGCATTCCCGGACGTTGGCGGGCTCCAATCCCGCTACCGCCGCTGGTTGCATTTTCCTGCGACCGGTGCGACGGTTCGCGCCGACGGCCGACCGGGTTCGGGCCCAGCACCGATGCCGGGGGTCGTCACCGCTCCAGACCGCGGCGGGTCACACCAGGAACCCGTCTCGTCAGGAGCCCCATCGTGGACAAAGCCGGTCTAGCGAACTTGTCGATTTCCCCGGATATACGGCGTATCCGAGCCAACCGCTTGTCACGGTCGGTGCGGTTCTACCTCGCCCTGGACTGCGAAGTCCGCCAGGCAGGTGACGGGTGGGTGCAGCTGCGCAACGGGAACACCCTGTTCATGCTCGAACACGGCGACACCAACGCTCGCTCAGGAACCATCGCTCCGGAGTTGAGCGCCGGTAATCTCCTGCATCTGTGCCGCCGTCTCTGGTCGGCCGGCATCGATACCAGCCCCATCAGCTACCCGGCCTGCGCGCCAGGCGGCCGGATCACCACGAGTGATCCCGATCGGCATCCCGTCTCCATCAGCCAAGCGGAGAGCCGATAGACACCACCGTCACCAACCTGTGAGCCGATGCCGCCACCCCTGGGCGCTGGGATCAACAGGACTTTCCTGTCTGACGCGATGCGCGCGAGCTTTAGCGTCGAAGTCATCCGTGGCTCAGAGTCACCCGTGAACTTGGGTGCCGTGCGCCGCTAATCGACCGCGCCGAGTTGGTGTCGCTCCAGGCGGTTGACCGGCAAGAACAAGTAGATCTTCCGGTCCGGAACTGCCGCGGTGAGAAGATTCCCGTGACGACGTCCGCCGTCCTCTTGTCGTATCCGTGCCTGTCGATAACCGAGTGGACTCCGTCGATGGAGTAACGGCCCAACTGGTCGTCGAGCCGGTACTCGAGGTCTGACACGGACGATATGGCGTACTTGCTGTCACATTTCCGAGCAGCACCTGCGCGAACCGACTGATTACCGGAGTCGCAGAAGAAGTTCGGGTTCGCATCGGGTTTCAGTGCGAACTGCCCTGAAGTGACCAGGGAGAACCTCCGCCCATCCGTACTGGCGGGATAGCTCAAGACGACTTGCAGCATGCTGGTGTCATCGTGGGCGTAGTCCCAAGTCTTCACTTCGATGTCGACGGGAATCGGATCCGCCATCGGGCCGGTCTTCTTCAGCTCAGTTTCGGGCGGTTGGCCTGGGTCGGTTTGACTCCCAGTGGGTTCAGAGTCGGACATCGTGCCGGGAGGACGCGTCGAGTTTGCGGAGTACGTTGGCGACGTGGTCCTCGACGGTGCGCCGTGAGATGAACAGGGCTTGAGAGATCTCCCGGTTGGTGTGGCCGTTGGCCAGCAGGCGTGCGACATCGTGTTCGCGCGGCGACAGTTGCGTGCCGTAGCTGCGGCGGCCACGGACGGAAGGTATGACGGTGCCGGTGCTGCGGATGTGGTGACGGCAGCGGGCCGCGTCGACCGTGGCGCCCAGGGTGTCGAATGTGACGGCCAGCTCACGGAACACCGCAGGATCGGCGCCGGTGATGCGAGCGGCCCTGTCGGCGCACTGCGCGGCGCGGTAGCGCTGCCCGAGTTCCTGGTAGCGCAGCTGCGCGTCACGGTAGTGCTGCTCCGCGTCGTCGTGATCTCCTGCCGCGGCGGCCACCTGCGCTCTGCACACCGTGAGCGCCATCCGCGCTGAGGGCGCGTCGATGCCGTCGAGCTCCTCCTCGGTCTCTGCTACGAGTTGCCGCGCGGCACCCGTCTCGTCGTCGGCGAGGTAGCACGCGACCGCCTGGGGGACGATCTCGGCGGTCCATGCCCAGGAGCCCTTCGCGCGGAGCAGGGCAAGTCCGCGCTCCGCGTGACCGCGAGCCGCGGTGTCGTCCCTGCTGAGCAGCATGGCGGCCATTCCTCCCGCCGCGGCCACCGCCACCGGGATCACCGCTGTCGGGTGAATGTCGAGGGCGGCGTGGAATCCGTGTTCGGCGGTCAGCCAGTCGCCGCGTGCGGCGGCCAGCCAGCCGATGACCAGGTTCAGTTCGTTCGCGATGTGTGGCAGATGGGAATAGGCGTGGATCTGCGCCTGTACCCGCTCGGCCAGACCGGACCACTCGCCCGCGAGCCAATCCAGCCGGGCCGCGGTGGCTTCGGCTGTCGCCACCACGTAATCGGCGCCCGCACGTGAGGCCATCGCCAACCCGGTGTGCAGGAACGTTCGTCCCTGCCGGTCCTGGCCGGTCCACGAACACGCGTCGGCCAGGTTGGCGTGGGCACGGGCGAGGTGCCTGATCTCGGTGGGGTCGTCGATGTCGTTGAGCACGGGCAGCAGGGTGATCCGGTCCCAGACGACCGGGTCACCGACGATGAGCTGCCCACCGAGCACCGTGGCCAGGACCGCTGTGCGCGCAGGGCGCTGCGGCAGATGAGCGAGCAGGTCCTCCACCCGCAGAAGCCAGGCGTGGTGGTCGGCTACGGTGGCGATGTCAAGGTAGGGCACGGAGAGCAGTGCCATCCCGGACGCGATGCGCTCGGGCTGGTCGCCGAGAAGCTCTATCGCGTGGGCGATTTCGGCATATCCGCGGTCCAGCCGGGACTCGCGCACCAGCAGGATGCCGAAGCATAGACGCGCCTCGCCGCGCACGTCGGCGGTCAATCTGGGGTCTGACCGCAGTGCTTCGATGCGCATGATCACGTCGGCGTCCGGGAGCCCGGCCAGCGCGTATCCACAGAGTTTTGTGGCCAGCCGGTTCAAGTCCTCGGCGGGCACGTCGCGGTCGGAGACCATTTGGGAGAGCAGGTCCACCGCAAGGGACATGTCCTTTGCCTCGGCCGCGACGTCCGCGGCGCTTTCGCTGTATCGCAGCCACTCTTCCGGCATGCCCGCCTCGGCGCAGTGCCTGGCGAGCCGCGCGACCGGCCACCCGGCCACGTCGGCCAGCACGCGTACCGCGGCGCCGTGCAGCTCCCGCCGACGCGGTCCCGGCAAGGCCGCGTACACCGCCCGCCGCGCCATGCCGTGCCGAAGGCCGTACCGGTTCGGCGGGCCCTCCGCCAGCACACCGGAGCGCACCAAGTTCACCACCGGGTGCACTCCGGGAGACCCCGCGACCGCAGCGAGGATCTCCGCCGGCACCGCATCGCCCAGCACGGCCGCCGCCTCGGCAACCGCGCGCTCCGGTTCGATCAGCCGGTGCAGTCGTTCGAGCACCGACTCCTTCACCAGGACAGGCACATCGACGGTGGCCAGGACCCGGCCCGCCACCACCCCCTCGATCCGGGTGTCCACCAGCCGGTCACGCAGCGCACGGGCCGTTTCCGCGACCACGAAGGGAATTCCGCCGGTCTCGTGCAGAACCGCGGTCGCGAACGACTCCGAAACGACGTCGCCTGCCACGGCTTCGATCAGCGCCCGTACCTCCGGCTCCTCGAACGGTCGTAGTCCCAGGTGCTGGGTGACAACGTCGGGCGGTGGGTGCACGACCGGCCCCAGCGGGGCATCGCCGGGAAGTTCCTCGCGCCGGTAGGTCACGACCAGTGACAGTCCGGGCGGCGGATCGGCGAGCAGAAATCTCAGTACCTGACGGGTGTCGTCGTCCGCCCAGTGCACGTCTTCGACCACGAGCACGGCCGGCCCGAGCGCGCGCACCAGCGCGCAGACCGCACGGAACATCCGATGGCGCTCGGCCTCCGGGCAGTCCAGCGGCGGCGGTGCCGGCGGCAGGAGATCGGCGAGTTCCGGCAGGTGTCCGCGAAGTGCGCCGGTCACCGGATCGGGATGGCCCACCCTGTCCCCGGCTCGCCCGAGACAGTCGAGCAACGGGCCATAGGGGAAGGGTTCATCCAGTGGCTGACAGGTACCGACGGCCATCCACAGGTTCCTGCCGCGCATCGCCGTCGCGAGGGCGCCGATCAAGGTGGTCTTTCCGGCCCCCGCCTCACCTTCCACGAACGCCACCGCGGGCGGGCAGGTGACGACGTCGAACAGGGCGGCCAGTTCCACGGTCCGGCCGACCATCGGGGTGGATCGTCCGCGCCTCGACAGAGAACCCGTGCCGAACTTCGGCGGACGTGCCATCTCTCCGCCCATTGCCACCTCGCGCTGGTCACACCGGTTCCAGGAGGCCGCAACGATACGTCGGACCGTCGCCACTGCGTAACCCTGATCACGGTAATGCCGTACCCCTCCGGGGTCTCACCACGATTGTTTCCCCTCCGCCCGCGCCGAATGGTGAAGCGGTGCGCCAGGCGCACACGGGAAATGGAGGAGAGATGCACAAGACCCGAATGACGTTAGGTCTGTTCGGCATCGCGGCCGCACTGGTGGCGGTGAGCCCCGCCGCGTCGGCCGCGACGCCCGAAAGCGACGTCGTGCAAGCCCGGCAGCCGATCGCCGGTCGCTACATAGTGGTTCTCCGGGACGGCGCTCAGGCAGCCGCTCAGGGTGGGGCCGCCTCGTTGACCCAGCGCTACGGCGGTGCGGTCGTCGACACCTACGCGCTGACTCTGAACGGGTTCTCGGTGCGAGACCTGAGCGAGCGGCAGGCCCGGCGCCTGGCCGCCGACCCGACGGTGCGGACGGTGCACCAGGACGGCGTCGCACGTGCCGCCGGAGAGCAGCCGAACCCGCCGTCGTGGGGGCTGGACCAGATCGACCAGCGCACCAAGACCTTGGACAAGAAGTACGTCTACCCCAACGCCGGCGAGGGTGTCACCGCGTATGTCGTCGACTCCGGCGTGGGTATCCAGCACACCGAATTCGAGGGCCGGGCCGCGCACGGCCGCGATTTCATCGACAACGACAACGACGCGAGCGACTGCTTCTGGCACGGCTCCCACGTGGCGGGCACCATCGCGGGCAAGACCGTCGGCGTCGCCAAGAAGACCAAAGTGGTCGCGGTCCGCTCACTGGGCTGTGGCGGCTCCGGACCGGACTCGGCGACCGTCAGCGGACTGGAATGGGTGGCCGCCAACGGCGTCAAACCGGCCGTGGTCAACCTGAGCCTGGTCATGGACACCGTCGGCGTCGGCGACGCTCAAGTGAAAGCGTTGGTGGACAAGGGTTTCGTGGTCGCCGTCGCCGCGGGCAACAACGGCCAGGACGCCTGCACGGCCAGCCCCGGCCGTACCCCCGAAGCGTTGACCGTCGGCTGGATCAACCAGGGCGGCGGACGTAGCGGGAACTACGGGAAGTGTGTCGACCTGTTCGCCCCGGGCGGCAACATCTATTCCACCGACCACACCGGCGGCTACCGTACCGGCAGCGGCACCTCGATGGCCTCGCCCCACGGTGCGGGTGCGGCGGCGCTGTACCTCGCCGCGAATCCCGGCGCGACACCGCAGCAAGTACGCGACGCGCTCGTCCGCAACGCCTCACCGGGGCTGGTGACCGATCCCGGCGCGGGCTCGCCGGACGCGTTGCTCTACACCGGATTCATCGGCGGTGGCACGCCGCCCAAGTGCGGTGTCAAGTCCAATGACGAGGATGTGTCCATCCCCGACGCCGGGGCCGCCGTGGGCAGCGTCGTGACCCAGAGCGGCTGCGACGGCAACGCTCCGGCGGGCTTGGCCGTACGGGTGGACATCGACCACACCTATTCCGCGGACCTCGCGATCGACCTGATCGGACCGAGCGGGGCCACGTCGGCTCTCAAACCAGCGGGTGGAATCGGCGAGGCAGGCGGTGTGCATCAGACCTTCACCGTGAACGCCTCCGGCGAGAACGCCAACGGCACCTGGAAGCTTCAGGTGCGCGACATCCACCGCTTCGATACCGGCACCTTGACCGGCTGGTCGATCACGTTCTGATCCGGAACGCCCCATCGGACAACCCTGCGAACCGAGGAGCACGATGAGAACAGCACGTCTGGTCACAGCCGTCGCCATGGCACTGGCCGTGATCACTTTGCCCACGACCGGGACGGCGAACGCCGAACCCACCGCCATCGCCGCGACACCCACCGACCAGCTGCGTCCCCCGGACATGGGAACCCGGGTGGTCAACGGACAACGCACGACCGTGCGGGAAAACCCTTACATCATCGCGGGCCTGCGAGCGGGTGGTGGCGGCCCACAGGGACAGTCCTGCACCGCTTCCGTCGTCGGCAAGCGCAAGATCATCACCGCGGCGCATTGCATGATCGACGTCGGCGGGGCGAAGAGCTACCTCTACGGCGACGACGACCTGAACACTCCAGGTGACGAAACCTTCCGCACCCCTGTCGCCTCCTACAAGGTGCATCCCCGCTACACCGGCCCGAACTCCTGGCAGACCGGCTACGACGTCGCGGTGATCACCACCGAGACCGACCTGCCCGTCCCGGAGAGCCAGTGGGCCAAGGTGGCCGGATCGGGTGATGCCGAGCTGACCAAGCCGGGGAAGTCGGGCGCCGCTGTCGGCTATGGACGCACCTCGTCCGGCGGTGGATCCGGCACGCTGTACAAGACCACGATGCCGGTCAACGACGCGAACAACTGCCAGGTGTTCAACGTGCGGGTGAACCCCGACCTCATGGTGTGCGTCGGGTACGACGACGGACGCACTGCGACCTGCTCCGGCGACAGCGGCGGGCCGTTCATCGTGGACGGCGTGATCGTCGGCGTCGTCTCGTGGGGCTCGAGCGGATGCGACCGCTACAGCATCATGGCCCGGCTCACCAACGAGATGGGTGACTGGGCCCGCGGCGAGATCGGCGGCACTCAGCCCGGTGACGGGAAGTTCGGCGTCTCCCTCAGTCCGGCGGCCGGAAAAACCGAGCCCGGCAAGTACATCTCGACCTCCGTCGTGACCAAGGCAGGCGACGCGGGACCTGAAAAGCTCGAGCTGGCCGCCACCGGCCTGCCCGACGGCGCGACGGCCACGTTCCAGCCCGGCTCGTCCCTCAACTCCGGCGACGTCGCCAAACTTACCGTGGAGACCGCGGCGAGCACTCCGAAAGGCACGCACCGGATCACCGTCACGGCGAAAGGCTCGTCCGGCACCAAGTCCGCCGACTACACCCTGACCGTCGGCGACGGTGGCACCACGGAAGGCCCCAAGCCGACCGTCTCTCCCGGTGCGGGAACGGTGACACCCGGCTCGTTCGTCAACGCGACCGTCACCGTCGCCGGAGGAACGGGCAACAGCACACTCGCCGCGACAGGCCTGACGTTCACCCCGATGTTCCAGCCATCCACCGTCACCCCTGGCGGTACATCACGCATGTCCATCGCTGCCCCGTTCCAGCGCGGCACCTACAAGATCACCATCACCGCCACTGACAGCACCGGCAAAACCGGTACCGCCGAATACAGCCTTACCGTCCAATGAGCTGACCCGACCCTGTGGAGCCCATGACCACCATACGGTCACGGGCTCCACGGCGGGCTGTTGTCTCCCGTCAGTCATGGCCGACCGAGGATGCGGCGGCTGTTAGGGTCCGGGCCATGCGGGTGTGGTGCTGTGGCCTGGTCGTGTGCGCGGGTGTGCTGGTCGGCGCGTGCGCAGGGGGAGGGGCGGGGACTGGTCAGGTGGTGCCAGCGACAACCCCGCCGGCCCCGAAGACGGTGGCGACCGGCCCCCTGACGACGTCGATGTCGTCACCGCCGGGAACACCGGTGACCACTACGACCCAGCTGACGCCAGAGGCGACGCGGACCACGACTCACCGTTCCACGACGACCGCGAAGCGCCCGACGGCCCCGCGCCGCACTCCCACCCGGAGACGCTGACGGCCATGGCTATCGGCTCCGATTCGATGAGAAGGGGCCGAGATCCTGAGTTTCAAGGGATCGAGAACTACGCGGTCGGGAAGAGCCTGTTGCGTCAGGGCAGCCTCGACCGCTGAGCCGCCTCAATCCGCATGAGGTGGTCGACGACTGCCGGCAGCGGGCGTGTGGGATAGCCAGGGCTTCGCCGCGCCGGAAGCCTGAGAGTCGTGATGTGGCTTAGCGGTGCGGCCACACCTGGATTGTCCCGCCGCGGTCCGCGGCGGCGTAAGCCGGACAAGCTGCACGCCGACAAGGCCTACGACCAGCCCGACCTGCGAGGCTGGATCCGCGACCGCGGCATCAAGGTCCGCATCGCCCGCAAAGGCAACGAATCCAAGGACAAACTCGGCAAACACCGCTGGGTGATCGAACGAACCATGGCCTGGTTCACCGGATACCGCCGCCTCACGTTGCGCTACGAACGCAAAGCCGAACACTTCCTCATCCTCGGAGCCAGCCTCACCTGCCACAAGAAACTCCGCAAACTCACCACATGAGACACGCTCTAAGTGATCTGTGGTCCCGAAGTGCCGGGGTTGACCTCAGTGCTCGTCGAGCGAGCACACGATCTCCGGTGTCGTCAATGGGCTGATCGACCCACACTGCCCGGGGGATGTGTCGGATATTTTCGGGGAACGCCGCCGCAGGGCAAGCGGTGTCCAGGGTTCGGGGTGCGGCACCACGTCATCTCAGTCGCATCGGCGGTTCGATCAGAAGGAAATGCTTTGCGGAAACTCAGAACGGCCCTGATCGCTCTTGGCGTCATGACCGCGGTCGTCGGGGGCGGCCTCGTCGGTGCACCCGTCGCCCAGGCCGCGGCCACCTGGCAAGCTCACGACAAGGTTTGCCAGACCGTCACGGACGTCAACGGTCAGAGCCTCGGTTCGGTCTGCGCTGAGGTGCAGAAGCGCGTCACCGACGCCGGGTCGGTCAACGGTTACCGCGCGAGAGTCACCGTCACTCCCACCGCGGGGCACTGGATGAAGCCGACCACCTATAACTGGAGTTGGGGTAATTTGACCCCGGTCTGCGCGGGCGGCTGCACTGAGCAGACCTCCGTGTGGTCCTCCGCGTGGTCTCCGGCAAGTACCACCGCCGGGACGTACAGGGTTCTGGGCGAGATCTCCGGCGGCGCTAGCTTCTACGTCGTGGCCTCCTGGAGTGATTGGGCACGGATCGCTGGGAAGTGCGCCACCTACACCGCTGGCAAGTTCTGTGTCTACCGGCATGAACGCGGCTACCGGGGCACCATGCAGGAGCGTGGCAAACTGACGGTCACCCCGGCCGCCGGCAAGTGGATCGAGCCGCGGTCGGTCCGGGTCGGCAACGTCTCGGACGGCACCGACACCCATAAGACCCGCGACCTCTGCGACCCGTCCTGCACTCGGCGCACCGCTTACTGGTCCACCACCGTGTCCCGGACTATGCCCGGTATCGGCAGCGACTATGAGCTCTACGCGTCCGCCCAGGTCGCATTCTCCTCGGGAGAGGTAAAGACCATCAGGGCCTCACTCTTCGACTGACCACGTCACCACCGCGGGGCCCTCAGCGGTCGCGTCCGTCCGGTTTGGGGAGCCTCCGGATCGGGAAGCATGTGGCCATGTCGAGTCCAGTGGACGAAAAGGCCGCCCCGTCGGAGAAGCAACACCGACGCAGGCGCTGGATTGCACGCCATGCCGGAGTGATGACCGTTGTCCCGGCCGCGGTCTTCGGCGGGATGGGTGCGTGGTACGGCTCCGCCACAGACGCCGAAGTGAGTTGGTTGAACCCTGTGGTGGCGGGGGTCATCGGGGTGGTGTTCGGTGCGCTACTCGGTTTCGGCGTGTCGATGGAGGCCCGGGAGCCGAAACCGAAGGGTGCGCGCCGAGTACTGGTCATCGTGGGGCTGGTGTTCTGCGCCGCGGTAGCTCTCGGTATGCGGTACTTGCGCTTCCGGACCTGACGTCGGGATTCCACTGTCCCTGAGTTCGCCCCGGGCAGCCTGGTGTCACTGTCGCGGCAAGGCGCCGCAGAGCCACGGGGCCTGTGCGGACACTTCAACCCAGGTCGGCTGACGGCCGGGATCTGACCTGCTGAGCGTCGAGGCGGGAATGAGCGATTTCCGGGCGGTGCCGTCGTCTTAACATCCGCCCTCTGGGCTCGATTTGTCCGTTTCGGGTCGGTGCTGTCGTGTGAGGCCTGGCTCCCTGGGCCTCGGCCGGCGGCGTCCTGGCCGTGCACTGACGGAAGTGCTCGAGCGCGGGTCCCTCGATCGGCTGCCCGTGTGGCGGTGGCGCCGCGGGAGTGGGTCTTCACACGTGTCCAGGCGGCGGTCGAGACGGGTCGTGTCAGCCCACCAATGGTAGGAATGCCTGGTGACCGAACCGAATCTGATCGAAGCAGCCGCCGAAGAGGCAGTCACCCTCACCAGTGAACTGATCCGCATCGACACGACCAACACCGGTGACCCCGACACGCTCGTCGGCGAACGCGTCGCGGCGGAGTACGTCGCCGAGAAGCTCACCGACGCGGGCTACGAGATCACCTATGTCGAGTCCGGCGGCAAGAACCGCCACAACGTCATCGTGCGGCTGCCCGGCGCCGACCCGTCGCGGGGCGCGCTCCTGATCCATGGTCATCTCGACGCCGTCCCCGCCGACGCTTCCGAGTGGTCGGTCCACCCGTTCTCCGGCGCGATCCAGGACGACTACGTCTGGGGCCGCGGCGCCGTTGATATGAAAGACATGTGCGGGATGGCGCTCGCGCTGGCCCGGCACTACAAGATGAACGGTATCGTCCCGCCGCGGGACCTGGTCTTCGCGTTCCTCGCCGATGAGGAGGCGGGCGGGAAGTACGGCGCGCAGTGGCTGGTCGAGAACCGGCCTGAGCTGTTCGAAGGCGTCACCGAGGCGATCAGCGAGGTCGGCGGCTTCTCGATCACGCTGAAGGACAACGTCCGCGCGTACCTCATCGAGACGGCGGAAAAAGGCATCCGCTGGATGAAGCTGCGCGTGCGCGGCACCGCCGGCCACGGCTCGATGATCCACCGCGACAACGCCGTCACCAAGCTCGCCGAAGCCGTCGCCAGGCTCGGCAACCACAAGTTCCCGCTGGTCATGACCGACTCCGTCCGCGAGTTCCTGGACGGCGTCACCGAGATCACCGGCTGGGACTTCCCCGAAGACGACATCGAGGGTTCGGTCGCCAAGCTCGGCAATATCTCCCGGATGATCGGCGCGACCCTGCGCGACACGGCGAACCCGACGATGCTCACCGCGGGCTACAAGTCCAACGTCATCCCGTCGGTCGCCGAAGCGTCGGTCGACTGCCGGATCCTCCCCGGCCGGCTCGAGGCGTTCAACGCCGAACTGGAAGAGATCCTCGGCCCGGACATCGAGAAGGAGTGGATGGAGCTGCCGCCGGTCGAGACGACCTTCGACGGCGCTCTCGTCGACGCGATGACCGCCGCCGTCCTCGCCGAGGACCCCGGCGCCCGCACGCTGCCGTACATGCTTTCGGGCGGTACGGACGCGAAGTCCTTCCAATCACTCGGGATCCGCAACTTCGGGTTCGCCCCGCTGCAACTGCCCGCCGACCTCGACTTCTCGGCCCTGTTCCACGGCGTCGACGAGCGGGTCCCGGTCGACGCGCTGAAGTTCGGCGTGCGTGTGCTCGACCGTTTCCTGCGCTCCTCCTGATGCCGGGTCTGCTGGTCGCCGACGGGACACCCCTGCATTTCGAACGCTGGGGCGACCCGTCGGCGCCGGTGACCGTGGTGCTCGTCCACGGTTACGCCCTCGACAGGCGAAGCTGGCGCGCCATCGCGCCTGTCCTGGCCGAAGCCGCCGAAGAGCCGATCGCGGTGCTGGCTTACGACCAGCGCGGACACGGCGAGTCCGGCGACGTCAGGCCCGCTTCGGCGACCATGGGGCATCTCGGCGACGACCTCGCCGAGATCCTGGACAAGGTCGTCCCCGAAGGCAAGGTCGTCCTGGTCGGTCACGACATGGGAGGTCTCGCGATCCTGACGCTCGCCCAGAAGCATCCGGACGTCTTCGCGGCCAGAGTGGCGGGCATCGGGCTGCTCGCGATGTCGGCCGGGGGCGTCACCCCGGACGCGATCTGGCCGAACGCGCTCGGCAAGCTCGGCCGCGACCTGGAGATGGTCTTCGGGACCAAGCTGATCGGCCTGGTCCGCGACCACACCAGCAAGGCGGTGACGGCCGGGCTGCGCTGGTGGCTCTTCGGTGACGACCCGGTGCCCGGCGACGTCGAACTGACCGTGCGGATGATCCGCGGGAACTGGCCGCAGACGGTGTCCGCGTTCCGGCCCGCTCTCGACGCCTACACCCGGGAATCGGCGTTGTCGCAGGTCGGAGCGGTGCCGGTGACGGCTATCGTGGGGGAACGCGACAAGCTGGTGCCCACGGCCGACGTCGAGGAACTGGCCGGCGCGGTGGAGAACGGGACGGCCGTGGTGCTGCCGGGTATCGGGCACGTCGTCCCGCTGGAGGCGGCGCCCCAGGTGGTGCCGCGCATCCTGACTCTGGTGGGCGAAGCTCGCCGACAATCCTAGAATCCTTGACAACTTCTCTTTTCGGTGGCACCTTCTTGCCATGTTCTCTGTAGCGGTGATCGAGGACGCGGAAGCGGCCGAAGTGTCGCTTGACCCGGTGCGGGCCAGGCTGCTCTCCGAACTGTCCGAACCCGCGTCGGCGACGATGCTGGCTTCCCGCGTGGACCTGCCGCGCCAGAAGGTGAACTACCACCTGCGCGCGCTGGAGAAGCACGGGCTGGTCGAACTCGTCGAGGAACGACGGAAGGGCAACGTGACCGAGCGCATGATGCGCGCGACGGCGTCGTCCTACGTGATCTCGCCGACCGCGTTGTCGGCCGTGCAGCCCGACCCGGCCGAATCGCCGGACCGGCTTTCCGCGCGCTGGCTGCTCGCGGTGGCGGGCAGGCTGGTCCGCGACGTCGGCCTGCTGATCACCGGCTCCACCAAGGCGCGCAAGCGGGTCGCGACCTTCGCGCTCGACGGTGAGGTGCGGTTCTCGTCCCCGGCGAACAGGGCCGCCTTCGCCGAGGAACTCACCGTCGCGATCTCGAACCTGGTGAGCAAGTATCACGACGAAGGCGCCGACGGAGGCCGCGACCATCGCATCGTCGTCGCCGTCCACCCGAGCGTCAAAACCGAACCCGAGAGCCTGTTGGCGGAGCTTGAGATGCACTCCAAAGAGGGGCGCAACGCGTGAACGCGATCGCGGACGCGGGTTCACTAACAGGCAATGAGGAGCGCTGAGGTGGGACACGAATTCGAGCTCACCGAACGCGCCGAGGTCGACGCCACCCCGGAAGAGGTCTGGGCCGCCATCGCGACCGGGCCCGGGATCACGTCGTGGTTCATGGGACGCAACGAGGTCGACGGCGGCGTCGGCGGCACGGTGAAGACGGCGTTCGGGGGCTACGAACCCGAGTCCGCGATCACCTCGTGGGATCCGCTGGAGCGGCTCGTCTACGGCTCGGAACCCGACCCGGACGGCCGGTTCGTCGCCTACGAGTTCCTCATCGAGGGCCGCTCGGGCGGCAGCACCGTGCTGCGGGCCGTGACGAGCGGCTTCCTGCCCGGCGACGACTGGGAAGACGAGTTCGAGGCGATGAGCGCCGGTGGCGAGCTGTTCTTCCGCACCCTGGTCGAGTACCTGACCGCGTTCGCCGGCCGGAAAGCCGTGCCGGTCACCGTTTTCGGGCCGATGGTCCAGGACTGGGACCGGGCGTGGCTGGATCTGGGCCGGGAACTCGGTCTCGCCGGGCGGCCGGAGGCGGGGGACAGGGTCCGGTTGTCCACCACATCGGTGTCCACTATGGACGGTGAGGTCTATCTGGCGAACGCGCAGACGGTCGGCATCCGGACGGCCGGTTCGCTGATCCGGTTCGTGCGCGGGTTCACCGGGTCGATGGTCGCGATGCATCACCTATTCGGCGAGGTCGATCCCGCCGCTCAGGAGAAGCTCTGGACCTCGTGGCTGGCCCGGGTCTTCAGGTGATGAGGCCGGGCAGGGGAGTGGCGCTGCGCTTGCGGCGCAACCACACCCTTCGAGTCCCATCCGAGTAGAGCCGGACCGTCGAGAGTTCCCAGCCGGCGAACTCGGCGTGGATCGACAGCTGCGTAGCCGCCGCCCGCCGGGACACACCGGGCGGCAACTGCAACCGCCGGTACTCCCAATCCCCTTCGACCACCGCCTCGTCCACCACTGTCATGGCGTGATCACCTGGATCCCTTCTCCGATGGCCGAGCCGACGACCAAACGGCCGCCCTGCTCGTCGACGGTGACCGAATCTGGCTGCCGCACGGTGGGGAACCGGTGCTTCTCGATCGGCTCCCCGCCGCGGACGTCGAACCCGACGACCTCGTTGCGCTCGGTGAGAGTGACCCAGGCCAGGCCACGGGTGCGGTCGTAGGCGATGCCGTACGCCCCGCCGGGGACGGGGTAACGCTGACGCAGCAGGAGCGGCGTCGTGGAGAACGCCAGGAGGGCGCCCGCTCGCGCATCCGTGACGAGGATGCGCCCGAAGTCGTCGGTGACCGCGTTGGCCGCGCCGTCGCCCGCCCGCAGGCCCTCGCCGATCTTGCCTTCGGCGAGGTCAACGGTGAACAGGGCGGTGCGCAGCTTGTCCAGGACGACCACGCCGTCACCGGTGTTCAAGATGTCGTCGGCGCTGTAGATCTGGCCGGTGATGGTCTTCGGGCCCGCGTTCTTGCTCAGCACCTCGACGACCTTGCGGTCGCGGACCGAGACCAGCGTCGCGTCGCCGTCGGCGAGACCGGCCGACGGCTGTCCCGCGACCGGGATCGTCTCGATCGCGCCACCGGGCAGGGAGACCTTCGCCAGGACGCTCTTGCCGGGCACGCTGGCGAGCACCTGCGAACCCGAGACGGTGAGCCGCTCGGCCGGACCGGGCAGGGCCACGGTCGTCTTCGGGGCGTCAAGGGACGCGAGGTCGTAGATGCGCAGCGACGGCGGCTCCGAGACGGCGACGACCAGCGTCTTGCTGGCGGCGTCGGTGGCCAGAGCGCGGACCCCTGGCCCGGCCAGGACCGAACCGGCGGGCCGGACCGTCACCGCGGGGGAGACGGCCGCGGTCACCGCGACGGGGTTCTGCACGATCTGCAGGGTGTCGTTCGGGGAATCGTCCGAACTGCACGACGACAGCACCAGGGCACCGGCGAGCGGGATCGCGATCCGGGAAACGGCGGACAGCCGACCCACGTTGGTGCCTCCACCTGCTACTCGTGAAACGGACTTGTCCAGCATCCCCCAGGAACCCCGCCGCGTCACGTCTGTGTCACCCAACAGTCACCAAATCCAGTTCTCGGGACGGCTCAGAGGCCGCGTTCGGGGTACCCGACTTCGATCGCGCTGACGTCGTCGAGCGCCGATCGGATGGCGGGCGGGAGAGTGATGTCCTCGGCCGCGAGGGACCCGGTCAGCTGACCGGTGTCACGGGCCCCCACCACGGGCGCGACGACACCGGGGCGGTCACGGACCCAGGCCAGCGCGACCGACAGCGGCGAGGTGCCGAGGCCGTCGGCGGCGGTCGCGACCGCCTGCACGATCCGGGCGGCGCGCTCGGTCCGGTGATGTTCGACATAACCCGCGAAAACACTCGATGCGCCCCGCGAATCCGCGGGCGTCCCGGACCGGTACTTGCCGGTGAGCACGCCCCGGCCGAGCGGAGCCCAGGGCAGGAGGCCGACGCCGTGGTGCTCGGCCGCGGGGACGACCTCGCGGTCGACGCCGCGCTCCAGCAGCGAGTACTCGACCTGCGTCGAGACCAGCGGCGCGACGGCGGAACTGCGCGCGGCGGCGGTCGCCAGCTGCCAGCCGGAGTAGTTGGAGATACCGACGTAGCGAACCTTTCCACTGGTCACGGCGTACTCCAGCGCCGACAGCGTCTCGTGGACCGGCACGGTGGTGTCCCAGGCGTGCAGCTGCCACAGGTCGATGTGGTCGGTACCGAGGCGGCGCAGCGAGCCGTCGAGCGCGGTCAGCAGCGCGCCGCGCGAGGCCCCGCCGCCGAACGGGCCGTCGGCTCGGCGGGCGACGGCCTTGGTGGCGAGCACGATGTCGTCCCGCGGGACGAGGTCGCCGAGCAGGCCGCCGAGGACGCGTTCGCTCTCGCCCTCGCCGTAGATGTCGGCGGTGTCGACCAGGGTGCCCCCGGCGTCGACGAACGCGACCAGCTGGCTGGCCGCCTCTTCCGAGTCGGTGTCGCCACCCCACGTCATGGTCCCGAGGGCCATCCGCGAGACCCGCAGTCCCGACCGGCCCAGCTGTCGCTTTTCCACGACGCGCGAGCCTAGCCGGAGTGCCGGTGCGGCATGGGGAGCAGGTGAGCGTGTCGTGATCGAGTACCACCGGCCGGGTCACCGCGGTGTCAACACCCTGAACGGAGGAGTGACACTCCGCTGGATAGATTCAGGCCGTGCGACTCGGACTGAATTTGGGCTATTGGGGCGCGGGGAACGACGCGGCCAACCTGGCATTGGCGAAGAAGGCGGACGAACTGGACTACGCGGTCGTGTGGGCCGCGGAGGCCTACGGCTCGGACGCGCCGACGGTGCTGGCATGGGTGGCGGCGCAGACCTCGCGGATCGACGTGGGCAGCGCCGTCCTGCAGATCCCGGCACGGACCCCGGCGATGACCGCGATGACCGCCGCGACCCTCGACACGCTCTCAGGCGGGCGCTTCCGCCTCGGCCTCGGCGTTTCCGGACCGCAGGTCTCCGAAGGCTGGCACGGTGTGAAGTTCGCGGCGCCGCTCGGCCGCACGCGCGAGTACGTCGAGATCGTCCGCAAGGCGCTGAGCCGTCAGCGGCTCAAGTACGAGGGCGAGCACTTCCAACTGCCGCTGCCCGGCGGGCCCGGCAAGGCGCTGACGCTGACCGTGCACCCGGTACGCCACGAGATCCCCGTCTACCTGGCCGCGATCGGCCCGAAGAACCTCGAACTGACCGGCGCGATCGCGGACGGCTGGCTGCCGGTGTTCTTCTCGCCCGAGCACGCGGACGAGCAGCTCAAGCTGATCCGCGCGGGTGCGAAGAAGGCGGAGCGGTCGCTGGAGGGCTTCGACGTCGTCCCCACCGTCCCGCTCGTGGTCGGTGACGACTGGAAGGCCTGCGCAGACGCCGTCCGCGGCTACGCGGCGCTGTACCTCGGCGGGATGGGCAGCCGGGACAAGAACTTCTACAACCAGCTGGCCTGCCGGATGGGCTTCGAGGCCGAAGCGGCCGACGTCCAGCAGAAGTACCTCGGCCGGGACTACGCGGGCGCCATGGCCGCGGTCCCGCTCGAGTTCATCGACGCGACGTCCCTGCTGGGACCCAAGGAACGGATCGCCGAACGGATGACGGCCTTCGCCGAGGCGGGGGTCACGACGCTGACCGTCGCGCCCTCCATGCCGGACCCGGAAAGCTCCGCGCGCGCCCTCGAGGTCGCGGCCGAGGCGATCGAACTGGCCGGTGTCGTCTGATGGGGTGGTTCGAAGCACTGGTCCTCGGCCTCGTCCAGGGGCTCACCGAGTTCCTGCCGATCTCCTCCAGCGCGCACCTGCGGATCACCGCCGCGCTCGCCGGCTGGGACGACCCGGGCGCGGCGTTCACCGCGGTGACCCAGATCGGCACCGAACTCGCGGTCATCCTGTACTTCTCGAAGAAGATCGGGAACATCCTCCGCGCCTGGTTCTTCTCCATCTACAAGAAGGAGTGGCGTCAGGACCCGGACGCCCGGCTCGGCTGGCTGATCATCATCGGCTCGCTGCCGATCGCGGTGCTGGGCCTGCTGCTCCAGGACGCGATCGACGAGTCCTTCCGTGACCTGCGGATCACCGCGACCACCCTGATCGTGTTCGGCCTGATCCTCCTGCTGGCCGACCGGATCGGGAAGCAGGAGCGCACGCTCGACCATCTGACCGTTCCGCATGGTCTCGGGTTCGGTTTCGCGCAGGCACTGGCGCTGATCCCGGGGGTCTCGCGGTCCGGCGGCACCACGAGCGCCGGGCTGCTGCTCGGCTATACCCGCGCCGAGGCGGCGGAGTACTCGTTCCTGCTGGCCCTGCCCGCGGTGTTCAGCTCGGGGCTGTACAAGCTGACCGACATCGGCAAGGACGGCGCCCCGGCCCAGTGGGGGCCGACGATCCTGGCGACGCTGGTCGCTTTCGGTGTCGGCTATGTCGTCATCGCCTGGCTGATGGCCTACATCAAGACCAAGAGCTTCGTGCCGTTCGTCATCTACCGGCTCGTGCTCGGCGCCCTGTTGTTCGTGCTGATCTTCACCGGCGCCCTGGACCCTCAGGCCGGCCCGCACATGTGATCCGCGCGTTTCGTCCTCTAGTTGCGGTCCTTGCGTGTGCAACTACCGCAACTAGAGGACGAATTGCGGGAGTTGTCCGAGGGCCGGACCTGGACAAAGAACGGCACGTAGGGTGGTCCACGTGAGTACTGTGATCCTTCTGCGCCACGGCAAGTCCACGGCGAACGGTTCGGGCGTCCTCGCCGGGCGCACCCCGAAGGTCGGCCTGGACGACGCCGGCCGGGCGCAGGCGGCCGCGCTGGTCGAGCGCCTGGCGCCGGTGCCGCTGGCCGAGCTGGTGGTCTCGCCGATGCTGCGCTGCCGTCAGACGGTCGCGAAGCTGGCCGAGGCGCGCGGTCTGGACAAGGTCAAAGAGCCCGGATTGTCCGAAGTGGACTACGGCGAATGGACCGGGCGCGCGCTGAAGGATCTGTTCGAGGAACCGCTGTGGCGGGTCGTGCAGGCGCACCCTTCGGCCGCCGTCTTCCCCGGCGGGGAAGGGCTGGCGGAGATGCAGGCCCGTTCGGTCGCGGCCGTCCGCGCGCACGACGCCCGGATCAGCGCGAAGTACGGCGACCACGCGGTCTGGCTCCTGTGCAGCCACGGCGACGTCATCAAGTCCATCCTCGCCGACGCGCTCGGCCAGCACCTCGACGCGTTCCAGCGGATCGTCGTCGATCCCGCCTCGGTCTCGGTGGTCCGCTACACCGAGACTCGTCCGTTCGTGTTAAGGATCAACGACAACGGCGGAGACCTGGCGGGCATCGCACCGCCGGAACCACAGCCCAAGGGTCGCAAAGCCAAGCGCGGCAAGGGAAAGCAGAGCTCCGACGCGGTGGTCGGCGGTACCACCGGAGCGTGACCGACGCGGTCCCGGCGTCACCGCCACGGACGGCATCCACCGGCCCCTCACTGCCCGTAGGGTGGCCAGACCAGCAGATCCGACGACCCGGGAGCAACACCGATGATTTCGCAGGACAACCCGTTCGCCGCGCCGAGTGAGCTGCCCTACGCCCTTCCGCCGTTCGACCGGATCGCCGACGAGCACTTCCTGCCCGCCTTCGAGGCGGGCCTGGCCGAGCACACGGCCGAGATCGACGAGATCGCCGGTTCGGCCGAGCCGCCGACCTTCGAGAACACCATCGTCGCGCTGGAGACGGCAGGCAGGCTGCTGAACCGGGTCGCCAGCGTGTTCTTCAACCTCGCGGGTTCGAACGCGAACGACGAGATCCAGCGGGTCCAGGCGGAGATGGCCCCGCGACTGGCCGGGCACGCCGACGCCATCAACCTGAACCCGGCGCTGTTCGCCCGGATCAACGCGTTGTACGAGCGCAAGGACGAACTCGGCCTGGACGACGAGTCGCTCCGGCTGCTCGAACGCCACCACACCGACGTTCGCCGGGCGGGTGCCGGGCTCCCCGAAGCTGACCAGAAGCGGCTGCGCGAACTGAACGAGCAGCTCTCGACGCTGTCGACCCGCTTCCAGCAGAACCTGCTCAAGGACACCAACGAACTCGCGGTGGTCGTCGACGACGTCGCGGAACTCGCCGGGCTCACCGAGGACACCATCGCCACGGCCGCCGAGACCGCCGGCGAGGCAGGCAAGTACGTCCTCAAGCTGACCCTGCCGACGGCGCAGGCGGCGTTGTCCTCGCTGGAAGACCGCGCGCTGCGCGAGCGGATCTTCACCGCGTCGGTGTCCCGCGGCAACCGGGGCAACGAATTCGACAACAACGACGTCGTGGCCCGGATCGTCCGGCTGCGTGCCGAGCGGGCCGCCGTGCTCGGCTTCCCTGACCACGCCTCATATGTCATCGAGGACGAGACGGCGAAGACGTCGGCGGCCGCGGCCGGTCTGCTCGAACGCCTCGCGCCCGTCGCGGTCGCCAACGCCAAGGGGGAGGCCGAAGAACTCCAGCGCTACCTGGAAGCCGACATCCCCGGCGCGGTCCTGCGGCCGTGGGACTGGGCGTTCTACGCCGAGCGCGTCCGCAAGGACCGGTTCGAGGTCGATACCGCCGCGCTGCGGCCCTACTTCGAGCTCAACCGCGTCCTCACCGATGGTGTCTTCTTCGCCGCCTCCAAGCTGTACGGCCTGAGCTTCACCGAACGGGAAGACCTGCCGAAGTACCACCCCGAGGTCCGGATCTTCGAGGTCTTCGACGCCGACGGCGCGGAACTCGGCCTGTTCCTGCTGGACTACTACTCGCGCGACTCGAAGCGCGGCGGCGCCTGGATGAACAACTTCGTCGACCAGACGAAACTGCTGGGCACCAAGACGGTCGTGGTGAACGTCCTCAACGTCGCCAGGCCGCCGGCGGGGGAGCCGACCCTGCTGACCTTCGACGAGGTCGTCACCGCCTTCCACGAGTTCGGGCACGCGCTCCACTCGCTGCTTTCGGACGTGCGGTACCCGACGTTCTCCGGCACCAACGTCCCGCGTGACTTCGTCGAGTATCCCTCGCAGGTCAACGAAATGTGGATGCTGTGGCCCGAGGTGCTGGCCAACTACGCCAAGCACCACGTGACCGGTGAGCCGCTGCCGCAGGAGCAGATCGACAAGCTCCTCGCGTCGCAGCAGTACGGCGAAGGTTTCTCGACGACCGAGTACCTCGCGGCGTCCCTTTTGGACCAGGCGTGGCACGCGCTCGGCACCGAGGACAAGGTCGACGACGTCCAGCGGTTCGAGATCGACGCGCTGACGAAGGCCGGCGTGGCACTGGAAGCCGCACCGCCGCGTTACCGCACCACCTACTTCGCGCATATCTTCAGCGGCGGCTACAGCGCCGGGTACTACTCCTACATCTGGAGCGAGGTGCTCGACGCCGACACCGTCCAGTGGTTCCGCGAGAACGGCGGGCTCACCAGGGAGAACGGTGACCACTTCCGTCGTGAACTGCTCGGGCGCGGTGGCAGTGTCGACCCGATGGCGGCGTTCCACGCCTTCCGCGGCCGTGACCCGGAGATCGAGCCGCTGCTGAAGCGCCGCGGCCTCGCCGGAGCCTGACACCGCTGACGGTTTCCCTGCCCGAGCACCCCCAGTGCCCAGGCAGGGAAACCGCGATCAGGCGTGGCGGACGGCGAGTTCGGCCACCGCCGCGGCCACGTCGTCCACCTCTTGTTCCGTGTTGTAGTAGTGCGGCGAGAGCCGCAAGCACCAGTCGACGTCCTTGTCCCCGAAGTCGAACTGCGCGAATTCCCGGTAGCTCAGCGCGGAGTTGATCCGCCGGGCGTCCATGGCCGCCTTGAACGGGGTGGCTTCCCAGCCTTTGACCGAAAAGGTCACCAGCGCGCCCAGCTTCGGCCCCCGGTCCAGAACCTCGATCCCCGGCACGGCGGCGAGCTCGTCACGGAGCCGTGCGGCGAGCGCGGGCGTACGCCGTGAGATCGACTCCAGGCCGACCTCACGGGTATAGCGCGCCGCCCGGGCGCAGCCGAGCACTGTGGCGTAAGGGAATTCCCACTCTTCGAACCGCTTGGCCGACTCCGCCGGGTCGTACTCCCCGGGCGCGCTCCATCGGGCACCGTGCATGTCGATGAACAGTGGTTCGTGCCCTGCTTCGAGAAAGCGGTCGGAGACGAACAGGAATCCCGAGCCACGAGGACCGCGCAGGAACTTGCGGCAGGTCGACGTGAGCAGGTCGCAGCCGATCTCCTCGACGTCGACCGGATACTGCCCGACCGACTGGCAGGCGTCCACGAGGTAGAGCAGGCCGAGCTCACGGCAGTGCCGCCCGATCTCGGCGATCGGCTGGACCAGCCCGGAGTTGGTCGGGATATGCGTGGCCGCGACGAGTTTCGGCCGCCGGTCGCGCATGAGCGCTGCCATCGCCTCGACGTCCACACCGCCTTCAGCCGCGTCCGGGGCGTGCACGATCTCGACACCGAACCGTTTCCGTAGGGACAGGAACGCGATCTGGTTGGAGATGAAGTCGTTGCGGGTGGTGAGAACGACGTCGCCCGGTTCGAACGCGATCGACGACAGCGCCGTCGAGTAGGCATGGGTGGCGCTGGCCGCGAACGCGATGTTGCGCGGCCGGGCGTTGATCAAGGCGGCGATTTCGCGGTAGAAACCGTCCACTTCGGACGCTCGTGCCGCGGCGGCCTCATAGCCACCGATCTCGGCTTCGAGATTCAGGTGGTCGAGCATCGTGGCCAGGACCGGCTTCGCCAGGAGCCCGCAGCCCGCGTTGTTGAAGTGGACGACCTTGTCGCTACCGGGGGTGTCGGCTCGCAGGGCCGGAACGTCCAGTAGTGATTCCGTCCCGCTTCCAGTAGCACTATCATGTTCCCTCATGTCGGATAGTAGCACTTCTGCCTTGGTCGTCCAGTTGCGTTCACTGGTCCGAAGCGCGGCATCGGGGGACCGGTTGCCGAGCAGCCGTGAGCTGATCGAGCGCTACCGGGTCGGGCCGGTGACGGTGTCGCGCGCGATCGCTCTGCTAGCCGCTGAAGGCGTTGTCGTGACCCGTCCGGGGAGCGGTACCTACGTGGCTATGAAGCCGAGGTCCGCCGGTGAGCCCGTCGACACGGCTTGGCAGACCGTCGCGTTGACCGACCGCAGCGTCGACACCAGGTCTCTCACGGACACACTGGGGCCGCCGCCGGACGGCGCGATCCTGCTCGACGGCGGCTATCCGCACCGATCCCTTCAAGCGGCCCGGTTCCTGAGCGCGGCACTCGCGCGAGCCGGTCGCCGCCCGGACGCCTGGGACCGGGCACCCGCCACCGGATCGGCCGCGCTGCGATCAGTGTTCGCGGGCCCGGCGGGCGCGTCCCCCGACGACGTCCTGATCACCGCCGGAGGGCAGAGCGGGCTGTCGATGGCGTTCCGGGCCATCGCCGCTCCGGGAAGCCCGGTGCTGGTCGAATCGCCCACCTATCCCGGAGCGCTCGCCGCCGCGCGTGCCGCCGGACTTCGCCCGGTGCCGGTCCCCCTGGACGACGACGGCGTCCGCCCGGACCTGCTGGCCGAGGCTTTCGCGATGACCGGTGCCCGGCTTTTCTACTGTCAGCCCACCTTTCACAATCCGACCGGGACGGTGCTGGCCGCCGAGCGTCGCGAGCAGGTCCTGAAGGTGGCGCGGGCGGCCGGCGCGTTCGTGCTGGAAGACGACTTCGCCCGGTACCTGTCGCACGGGACCGCGGCACCGCGTCCGCTGATCGCCGACGACCGTGACGGAACGGTCGTCCACCTGACGTCGGTGACCAAGGCCGCCGCGCCAAGCCTGCGGATAGGCGCGCTGATCGCGCGAGGTCCGGTCCTGGACCGGATGAAGGCCGTCCGGCGCGTGGACGATTTCTTCGTCTCCCGCCCGCTGCAGGAGGCGGCGCTGGAACTGCTGAGCGCGCCGTCCTGGGAACGGCATGTCCGGAAACTGGGCGGGGAGTTGCGGGAACGGTGCGGAAAGGCGGCGTCGGCACTGGCCAGGGAATGTCCTGAGTGGACTGTCGCGCGGATGCCCGCTGGGGGACTGCATCTCTGGGTACGGCTCCCGGCGGGGCGCGACGCGAACGCACTGGCCCGCGCCGCGAGGGAGAGGGGAGTGGTGGTCGGGGCAGGGGAGCGGTTCTTCCCGGCCGAACCCGCCGGACCCTTTCTGCGACTGGGCTTCGCCGCCACGGCGGATCTCGCCGAACTCTCCGAAGGAATCCAGCGACTCGGCGAAATCGAGAGAAGTGTATAACGACCTATACGTCACCGCGACGGCGGTGCGTTTGTCTAGAGCAGGCTACGCGCGTGAGGGCCACCCTCAGGGACTCTGAGTCCCTGAGGGTGGCCCTCACGCGCTTTCTCAGGTCCGGCGCCCCGCCCGGGCGAGGATGTCGGCGCCCGCCGGGTCGGCCATGACCGCTTCCTCGAAGTTCTCCTTGGGCAGCAAGGTGTTGCCGGCCACGGTCACCGTCTTGGGCGGGTCGTCGTAGCCGTCCGGCCGGACGTCCCAGAAGTTGCCGACGAAGGCGACGTTCTCCATCGGCGGGCCGACCTGGAGCACGATCGGGGTATCGGCCCGGTGGACGATATTGCCGGTGACGGTGATCCACGCGGCGCCGTAATCGGTGTAGAGCCCGAAGTTGTACGAGGTGAGGACGTCGCGGATCACGTTGCCGCGGACCATCGCCCCGCCGGCGAACGACGATCCTTGCGGCGCGGAAAGGTAGATCCCGCCGCCGTCCATCAGCTTCCCCATGGTGCGTTCGACGAGGTTCGCGATCACCTGGGTGCCCTTGGCCCGGTCGCCGCCGGTGATCACGATGCCGTTGTGCGGGACGTCGCGGATCTCGTTATGCGCCACGGTGGTCTCCTCGGACTCGACCACCAGGACGGCGGGCGAGCCGCGGTACTCGGTGCCGATGTGATGGACGAGGTTGTCCTCGACCGCCACCCGGGTACTGCCGTGGATCGCGATCCCGCTGCCCGAGATCTCGTCGAAGACGCAGGCCCTGACCTCGACGTCGATGCTGTCTTCGATCACCACGCCACCCGCGCCGAGGCGGGTGAAGTAGTTATCTTCCAGCACGATCCGGCTGACCGAGTCGAACGTGACGTTGGCGGGCAGCTGGGCCGGGGTAGCGGGCACGTGGACGTAGCCCACCTCCGCGCCCAGGTCGATCTTCTGGAATTCGCCCTGCTCGTGGTGGGCGTTACCGTGAAAGTGCAGGTAACCGCCGATGCGGGTGGGGCCCGACCAGGCCGCGTCGGCGAACGTGAGGCCTCGCAGCACGATGTCGTGCACGCCCTTCCCGCTGACCAGCGTTTCGAGCACGGGCGCGATCACCGTCGTCTTGCCGATCTCCTCACCGGGGCGAGGGCGATAGTGCAGGACATGGTCGCCCGGCCGGGAACTGTCGACGGCGAACGTGCCAGGCTCGCTCAGGAAGGCCAAGTTGTTTTCGAGCACGGAAGGTGCGGCGAGGCCGTCCCAGGTTCCGTCGCCTCCCGCGCCGTACCACTTCGAGTCGTAGAGGGATTTGGCGTTGTCGAAGGCGGGTTGCGCCATGGTGATGGTGGTCGTGGAGTCGTCCCCCGAGATCGACGCGACCGTGAGGCGGGCTTCGGACCACGGGTAGACGCCGGGGTAGACGAACTCCAGTCCCGACGCGGCCGGCCAGGATTGAGGCTCCACACTGTCCGTGACGTAACCAGTGCTGGTTTTCGTCACGGAACCCGGGAGTCCAGTGTCGCGGGCCGCCCGGCTGGCGGGACGGCCGTCCACGGAAAGCCGTCGCGGCTCCAGAACGCCGATCGGTGCGGTCCAGACGCCGTCAGCCGCCGTCGCCCAGTCGGTGAACTCGCGGCCGCCGCTGAGCACGACGTCCTCCTGGCCGGGCGTTCCGTAGCCGTTCGCCTGGTAGATCACCCGGAAGCCGTTCTTGCCGGAATCGGAGCGTGTGTCTTCGAAGGCGAGTGGTTCTTCGAGGTGGTGGACACCGGCGGTGAACGCGACGACGATGTCCCCGGTCATCCCGGCGGTGAGGGCGCGGACGGCGTCCCGCGCCGCTCTGGGGGTGGCGAAAGGCTGGTCGGAGGTGCCTGGCCAGTCGTCCTGGCCGTCGGGAGACACGTACAACCTGATTTCGGGCATGGCGGAGGGCTCCTGGAAGTTGTTTATGCGATATACTCGGGTTTATCACTTAAACACGATCGAGCGATGAGCGTCAAGGGAGCAGTGGTGGCGGAAGGCGACGCGCAGCCGGATCCGGAGCGCGCGATCGAGCTCCTGTGGGGAGCGCCCGAACCGGATCGGCCCGGGTTGAGCCTCGGCCGGATCGTCACGGCCGCGATCGAGGTCGCGGACGCGGAAGGGCTGGCCGCACTGTCGATGCGCAAGGTCGCCGAACGCTTCGGTACCACCACGATGTCGCTGTACCGGTACGTGCCCGGCAAGGCGGAACTGGTGGAACTCATGCGTGACGCCGTCTACGGCGAGCTACCGCTCGAGCCGGCGGACGGGCTCGGCTGGCGAGACGGTCTCGAACGCTGGGCGCGGCGGGCGTCGGAAACGTACCGTCGTCACCCGTGGCTGGTCCACAGTGCCGGAACCCGGCGGTTGCCCGGCCCGAACATCATGGCCGGCTACGACCACGCGCTGGACGTCACCTCGCGGACCGGGCTGCCGCCGGCGCAGGTGATCGCCGTGGTGAGCCTGGTAGGCGGATTCGTCGAGTCCGCCGCGCGCCAGGCGGCAGACGCCGCGGAGCTTCAGCGACGCACCGGGCTTTCCCACGAACACTGGTGGAGCGAACGCGAGTCCCTGTTCGAGCGCTTCGACGCATACCCGGCCTTGGGAAAGCTTTGGGAGAGCGGGGGAATGGACGAGCCGCTCGACCCCTTCGAGTTCGGGCTGCAACGCACCCTCGACGGCGTCCAGGCGCTCATCGAAAGCCAGGGGAGTGAGGAAACGCGTGACGAAAGTGAACCAGGGGAGTGCGTGATGTGCGGCAAACCCTTGACCGGGGGAGCGCGGGGCAGGCCCCGCGACTACTGCTCCAGGGCCTGCCAGCAACGCGCCTACCGCCAACGCCAAGCGACCCGCGCGTGAGTCTCGAAGTGTATAACGACCTATTCAGCTCGGGAAAGAGAAAGATCAACTTCAGCTAACTACGGATCTACCTCAAACCGCAAGGACAGCGGTGGGATCACGGGATGAGGATGGCGCGGCCGCGGATCCGGCCGGCGTCGAGTGCGGTCTGGAACTCCTCGAGCGGGTAGCGGGCGGTGTGGAGTTTCACGCGGCCTTGTGTGGCGAGGACCATGAGTTCGCACAGGTCGGTTTAGGAGCCGATGAGGTTGATCTCGGTGGAGATGACGTCGGTGTTTCGCCGTAGCCGACGACGTGGTGGTCGCCCGCGTGCCGGAGCTTGTTCTCCGGGGTCGGGCACCGGTTGGGTCGGTTGCAGGCGATGGAGCGCGACGAGATCGTGCGGTGCCTGGCCGAGCCGGGGGCGACGGTGGTCGGCGCGGCGGAGAAGCTCGGGATGGGCCGGGCGACGCTCTACCGGAAGATGGGCCAGTACGGGATCAAGGCGCGGCAGTTCCGTTCGTGAGCGTGGCGAGCCGTGCGAAGCCTTCTGCTCCGTGTCCGGCGTCGATGGCTCGCTGGACTTCGGTGCGGGCGGAGCTGAGTACGCCGTTGTCGAGGCCGTTCGCCCGGACGGCGCTCAGGATGTTGTCCATGACGCCTGCCGTGGCGTCGAGCGTGCCGACGTCGCCGGGGAAGTGGCCCGCGGTGATCTGTCCGGCGAGCAGGTCGATCATGTCGGGGAAGAACCCGAGCATCGCCTTCGCGTGCCCGGCGATGTCGGTGGCGTCGATGTTCTCCGCTCCGGCGAGGGCGAACATGTGCGCGACGCCGCTCATCGACGTCCAGAGCATGTCCTGCAGTGCCGCGTCGAACGCGGCGGCGCGGCCGGGGTCCTCGCCGAGGTAGTGGGCGTTCTCGCCGAGCGCTGCGAGCGCCGGCCGGTGGATGTCGTAGGCGTCGCTCGGGCCGCTGTAGAAGAGGGCCGCTTCCGGGCCGCCGATGGCTTCGGGGGTGGCGACGATGACGCCGTCGAGGTAGTCGATGCCGTGTTCGGCGGCCCAGCCGGCCATGGCGCGGGCCTGCTGTGGTGAGCCGCCGCTGAAGTTCACCAGGGTGCGGCCTTTGAGGGTGTCGGTGTCGAGGATCGATCGGGCCGCCGGGTGATCCCGTACGCACACGATGACGAGCGGGCTCGCCGCGATGGCTTCTGCGGGGCTGCCGGCGACGGCGGCATCGAGGCCGCTTTCCCTTCCCGGGGTGCGATTCCAGACGGTGGTGGGCAGGTCGGCGGCGGCGAACGCGGCGGCCAGGGCGTGTCCCATCGGGCCGAGTCCGAGGACGGTCACTGAGGTCATGGCGGCTAAGCTAAACCTTCACATTGACGTCAGAGTCAAGCCTGGAGTGCGATGCGGATCGGGGAACTGGCGCGGCGGACGGGGATCAGTGAGCGCGCGCTGCGGTACTACGAGGAGCAGGGCCTGCTGACTCCGGAGCGGCGGCCGAGCGGGTATCGCGCCTACTCCGACGCGGATGTGGCGGTGGTGCGGCGGATCAGGATCCTGCTCGCGGCCGGGCTGAACACCGCGCAGATCCTCGAGGTGCTGCCGTGCATCGTCGACGAGGGCGGCCGGTTGACGCCGGACTGCCCGGAGCTGGTCGATGGCCTGCTTCGGCAGCGTGCCCGGATCGACGAGGCGATCGGTGAGCTGGAAGCGACGCGGGCGAACCTCGACACGATCATCGGCGGCGAGCGGCGGGCGAGCTGACGAACGAAAAGGCGGCCACATCCCACCGGGATGCGGCCGCCTCTCGTGAAAGGTCTCAGGCTCAGATGAGGCCGAGCTTCTTCACCGCGTCGCGCTCTTCGGCCAGCTCGTTGACCGAAGCGTCGATACGGGCACGCGAGAAGTCGTCGATCTCCAGGCCCTGGACGATCTTGTACTCACCGTTCGCGGCGGTGACCGGGAACGACGAGATCAGGCCGGCCGGGACACCGTAGGAGCCGTCGGACACGACCGCAGCGGAGGTCCAGTCACCCTCGGGGGTGCCGTTGACCCAGGTGTGGACGTGGTCGATCGCCGCGGAGGCGGCCGAGGCGGCGGAGGAGAGGCCACGGGCTTCGATGATCGCCGCGCCGCGCTTGGCGACGGTCGGGATGAAGTCGTCGGCCAGCCACTGCTGGTCGGTGAGGACCTCGGTGGCGGGCTTGCCGGACACCTCGGCGTGCGCGATCGAGGGGTACTGGGTCGCGGAGTGGTTACCCCAGATCGCGACCTTCTTCAGCTCGGTCACCGGTACGCCCAGCTTCTTCGACAGCTGCGCGAGGGCGCGGTTGTGGTCGAGGCGGGTCATCGCGGTGAAGCGGTCGGCCGGGACGTCCGGCGCGTGGGCCTGCGCGATGAGGGCGTTGGTGTTGGCCGGGTTGCCGACCACGAGGACCTTGATGTCCTCGGCCGCGCCGGCGTTGATGGCCTCGCCCTGCGGCTTGAAGATGCCACCGTTGGCCTCGAGCAGGTCGCCGCGCTCCATGCCCTTGGCACGGGGACGGGCGCCGACCAGCAGGGCGACGTTCGAGCCCTCGAAGGCCTGCTTCGGGTCGTCGAAGATGTCGATGCCCGCGAGCAGCGAGAACGCGCCGTCTTCGAGTTCCATCGCGGTGCCCTCAGCCGCCTTGACCGCCTGCGGGATCTCCAGGAGCCGCAGTTTCACCGGAGTGTCCGGGCCGAGCAGCTGACCGGAAGCGATGCGGAAGAGCAGCGCGTAGCCGATCTGGCCGGCCGCACCGGTGACGGTGACGTTGACAGGGGCTTGGGTCATTGCGGTTCTCCAGCTTGAGGCGACATCGACTTTGTACCGCGATGCTAGTCCTGTCCCGAGTCGCCGTCCGGGTGCGCCCAGTCACTGTTTTCTTGATCGATGCCGTCCCTGATCACCCGAGTGCGGTGCCTGATCACGTCAGGCACGCCTCCGCACGGCGCCACGGTGCTGAGACTGCGAGGCTCACCACAGTCAGACCGTTGTCTTCGCGGAATCGTCAACACCGAATCCGCGAAAGCCTTTTTCATATCGTGCGAAGTGAGTGGTGTTTTCCGAGCCGGTGGTGTTTTCTTCGGCTTCGGAAAACGGTTACAGAGTCCGGAACAATTTAATGAACCGATTGCCGGGACGGTTGCGGCCACTTGGCGGGCGGCACGGTGAAGATCGTTTCGCTAACATGAGTCCGCCCAGTTCCCCGCCCCCGTGTGGAAGTTTTGGGAAGGACCCCATGCTCACCGCAGTCGTTGCCGCCGTATCGCTGTTCTCTTCGATAATAACACCGAATAGCTGGTCGCCGCCGCCGGGACCGCCGCCCGACCGGGTCACCATCGACGTGATCACCGTCAATGGTTCCGGCTGCCCGCCGGGTTCGTCGGCGGTCGCCGTCGCGAAGGACAATAGCGCCTTCACGGTGACCTACAGTGAATACACCGCCCAGATCGGCGTCGGCGCGAAGCCCACCGACTTCCGGAAGAACTGCCAGCTGAACCTCAACATCCATGTTCCGCAGGGGTTCACCTATGGCATCGCCAGCGCCGACTACCGCGGGTTCGCCTCACTCGAATCGGGTTCCAAGGCGCTGCAGCGGGCGAATTACTACTTCCAGGGTAATTCTCCGACCGCGCAGGTGAGCCACTCGGTCAACGGTCCGCTCGTGGACAACTGGCAATTCCGCGACGAGGCCGAGGGTGGCGTCATCATCTACAAGCCCTGCGGCGAGGACCGGAACCTCAACGTGAACACGGAACTGAGGGTCGGGGCCGGTACGTCGGACCCGAAGAAGACCACCAGTTTCATCACGATGGATTCGACCGACGGTTCCTTCAAGACCACCTATCACTTCTCGTGGAAGACCTGCCCGGCCTCCTGACATCTCCAGGGTGACGGCCTGCTTCCCAGCTCGGAAGAAGGCCGTCGCGCCTGTTCACGTGCCTGGCCGGGCCTTCCTCGTCCGGTCCGAGGGCGCTGCTGCTCGTCGTCGCCCTGTCCGGCGGCGACGAGCGTTCTCGATGAACCCTTTTATCAGTGTCACCGCATTCATCGGTGACCGAAACCCGTTTTCGTCCGATTGGCGGGCGGCAGGGGAGAGATCGTCTCGCTAATATCGAATTCGCCCAGTTCCCCGCCGTGTGGAAGTTTTGGGAAGGATCCCATGCTCAATGCGCTGGTTGCTGCCGTAACGCTTTTCTCCTCGGTGGTCAGTCCGAATGGCTGGGTGCCACCACCGTTGCCCGCCGATAAAATCGTCATCGACGTCGTGACCGTTAACGGAACAGGATGCAGACCGGGCACATCCGCTATTTCCGTGTCGCCGGACAACACCGCTTTCACGGTGACCTACAGTGAATACACGGCTCAGGTCGGCATCGGTGCGAAACCGACCGATCTGCGCAAGAACTGTCAGCTCAACCTCTACGTTCACGTGCCGCAGGGATTCACCTACGGTATCGCGAGCGCGGATTACCGCGGTTTCGCCTCGCTGGCCGCGGGGGCCACCGGGCTGGAACGAGCCAACTATTACTTCCAGGGCAATTCGCCGACGTCCTACGTGAACCACAACCTGAAGGGCCCGTTCGAGGACAACTGGCAGTTCACCGACGAGATCGAGGTCGGCGCCATTGTCTACAAGCCCTGCGGTGAGGACCGGAACTTCAACATCAACACGGAATTGCGGGCCGCGGTCGGCACTTCCGATCCGAAGAAGACCACCAGTTTCGTCACCATGGACTCCACCGACGGCGCCATCATGACCACGTACCACTTCTCCTGGAAACCCTGTCCCAAACCGAAGAACTGATCCCTGAGGTGGCGGCCTTCTTCGATTCACGGCGAAGAAGGCCGTCACCCTTTCCCGGAAGGCAGGGGGTCGCCCGCCTCCACCCCGAACGCCCGGCCGAGCGCGATCACGGTCTCGTCGAGGTGGCCGAGGCTGGTGAGCACCGAACGGGCCTGCGGATCGTCGATCCGGTCCGCCACCGGGGTCCCGTCGTCCCGGACCAGACCGCCGTGCCCGGAACCGCCGGGATCGCCGGTCGCCTCGCGCAGGACCCCGATGTTCTCGCGGATCCGGCCGGTGAACAGCAGCAACCGGTCCGTCTCGTTCACCAGCAGACCAGGCTGCGACCGCGCCGCGACATGCCGGGCGCGGAAGGCGATGGTCTCCACCGTGGTCAGCACATGCCAGCCGTAGTCGCGGCGGCTGCTGAGGTTCACCGGGTGCGTGAGCGGCTCGATGGTGGTGCGGACCTTGTCCACCGCCCGGTCCAGATCCCGTGACTTCTCGATGACGTTGACGTTCTCGGCCCCGGTCAGCAGAGCCGCGGTCTTCTCCACGAACTCGTCCAGTTCGTCCAGCAGCGTCGAGACGTCGTCCAGCATGACCGCGCGGGTGCGCACCGGCACGATCACCACCGCCGCCAGCACCCCGGCCGCCGCGCCCACCGCGGTCTCCGCGACCCGGATCCACAGCACCTCGAGGCTGAACGTCCCGAGCAGGCTGTAGAGCAGGCCCAGCATGCTGGTGACGAAGAACGCCATCACCACCTGCGACACCCGCGCCATGTAGACCATGCCGAACACGCACACCAGGATCAGCGCCAGCGTCGCCGGGACACTGCCGGCCACGAGCAACGTCAGCACCAGCCCGCCGACGATGCCGATCAGCGTCCCGCCGAGCCGCCGGGCGCCCTTCACGAACGTCGCGCCCGCCGTCGACGAGCCGATGAACACCACGAACACCGTCAGCACCGCCCAGTACCACCGCTGGCTCGACACCAGTTCCCCGCCGAGGACCGCGAGACCGCCACCGACCACGGCCTGGATCGCGCTGCGAGTCTGGTTGTCGTAAGCGAAGGCCGCCGACTTCTCGTCCTCCTCGTCGGGATCCTCGGGCTCGTCGGTGACGTCGTGCTCCGCGACCCGCTGCGCCCGCACATCGGCCAGCGCGAGTTCGGCGATCGCCCGGCGGACCCCGTCGCCGGGCGCGGCGTGCTCGTCGATGCGGCTGCCTTCCACCAGCATCTTGCTGAACTCGTCGGTCTCGCTGATCAGCGGCAGTTCACGCGGATCGCGTTCGATCAGCGAACGGAACCGGCGCAGCCGCGCGATCAGATCGTCCCGGACGTCCTCGCCGAGGTCTTCCGCGCAGGTGCGCTGCACGGTGATCGCCAGCCACTGCACCGCCAGTTCGACCTCGATCGCGCGACGGCGGAGCCTGCCGACCGACTCCTCGCCGATCACCTCCGGCGCGGCGTCCTCGATGAGCAGGACACATTCGTGCAGGCGGGAGTTCGCCGTCCGGAGCCGTTTGCGGGTGCGCTCGCTGCCCCCGACCGCGAGGTAGTCCTCCGACGCCCGGACCACCGCCGCGAGCCGGGCCCGGAACGCCCGCCGCACCCGCAGGAACTCCGCGTCCGTGCGCTTGCGCATCAGGACGAACCGGACGACGGCGTTGGCCGCGATCCCGATGACCAGCGCCAGCAACAGGACCGGCACCTGCCGCAGATGCGTCTGCAGGAACATCGCGAAGAAGAACAGGAAGAACGCCAGCGACCCCAGCGCGATCCCCCGCGAACCGAACCGCTGGGCGTAGACCGCGACGAAGATCAGCAGCACGAACACGACACTGTCCAGCGGCGGCACCGCCGAACCGGCACTCGCCGCGGTGAGCGACGCGCCACCGAGGAACAGCGCCAGGACCAGCGTCACCGCCTGCTTCCCCGGGGTGGCGTCGTTGACGGTGAACGCGGACGTCATCGCCGCGATCGCGGCGACCAGGGTGACCGTGAGCGGCTGGTGCAGCGGCAGGATGGCGAGCACCGCGACGACGATGCTGAGCACGGCGGAAAACGCGAGCCGGAGCCGGACCAGGCCGGGGTCCGAGGCGACCAGCCGGTCGGTCGCGGCCTGGGTGATGCGGGTGATCATCGGGCGAGCAGCTCTCCTTGGGCGAGGGTGACCCGCCGGGCGGTGGACGAGATGATGCGAAGACGGTATCGGGCGTGCCTGGCCGGCTCGGCGAGGGCGAACGGCCGGGTCTGACGGCGCCATCGGAACGTCTCGTCGTCGCGCTCGTCGAGCGTCACCCAGCTTTCGTCGTCGTCGGCGCCTTCCAGCACCCACGACCGCGGATCGCCGCGGCGGCTTCCCGAGGTCAGCGTGTACATCACCACGTCACGAGGCGTGTCTTCGACGGGGAACTCGATGGTCGGCGTGGCGCTGGGGAAGGTGACCTCGGTCTTGGTGGTGTCGTCGAACAGGGCGCCGGCGCCCACCGCGATGTCCGTGAGAGGCCGCGGGTCGGCGGGTTCGGCGGGGGACCGTCCCCACTCCGAGGGCCGCTCACCCATCGTGAACTCCAGCACCGCGCCGTCGGCCAGCAGCGCGTGCGGGAGGGTGCTGCTCTCGTGCGGGCGTCCGTCGATCGTCAGGCCCTGGACGTAGACCGCGTTCGCCGAGTTGCCGGGTGCGTGGACGACCAGGTCCTTGCCGTTCTCCAGGTGGACCGTCGCCTTCGTGAACAGCGGTGAGCCGATCGCGTATTCGGGACTGCCCATGGCGAGCGGGTAGAACCCGAGCGCGCTGAAGACGTACCAGGCGGACATCTCGCCGTTGTCCTCGTCGCCCGGATAACCCTGGCCGAGGTCACTGCCGACGTAGAGCCGCCGCAGGACCTCCCGCACGATCCGCTGCGTCTTCGACGGCGCGCCCGCGTAGCCGTAGATGTAGGGAATGTGATGGGACGGCTGGTTGGAATGCCCGTACTGGCCCAACCGGACGTCGCGTGCCTCGGTCATCTCGTGGATCAGCCCGCCGTACGAACCCGGCTTGCGCCCGGTCTCCGGGGTCGCGAAGAAGGTGTCCAATGTGGACTCCAATGCTTCGGTGCCGCCGTGCAGGGCGGCGAGACCGGCGCCGTCGTGGGGGACGGAGAAGACCGTGTTCCAGGAGTTGGTCTCGGTGAAGTCGCCACCCCACGCCTCGGGGTCGTAGCCCTCGGCGGCGAAGTGCCGGCTGCCGTCACGGTTGCGGCCCTGGAAGAACCCGATCCGGTGGTCGAAATGGTTCGCGTACTGCTGCGAGCGCTGCCGGAAGTACGCGGCGTCGTCGGGCCGGCCGAGCGCTTCGGCGAGGTTCGCCAGGCCGAAGTCGTTGATGCAGCCCTCCAGCGCCCACGACAGGCCTTCGTGGACCGACGTCGGCGTGAAGCCGAGGAAGATCGACTCGTGCAGGCCCTTGCGGCCGACGTTCTGCCCGCGCGGCGTCACCGTCGCGTTCTTCAGCGCCGCCTCGTAGGCGGCTTCGACGTCGAAGCCGCGTACGCCCTTGAGATACGCGTCGGCGAACGCGACGTCGGAACTGGTGCCGGTCATGAGGTTGGCGTAGCCGGGGGAGGACCACCGCGAGATCCAGCCGCCCTCGCGGTACTGCTGGACGAAACCGTCGATCATCCGCCCGCACCGGCCGGGCGTGAGCAGCGCGTACGCGGGCCAGGTGGTGCGGTAGGTGTCCCAGAAACCGTTGTTCACGTACATCTCGCCGTCCACCACCTTCGCGCCGGTCCTGGTGCGGGTGCTGGGCCAGAACCGGCGGACGACCGGGCTCGCGTGGCGGACGCCGGTGGGGGTGTCCTCGTGCGCGGAGTTCGGATACAGGAACAGGCGGTAGAGGCTGGAGTAGAACGTCGTGCGCTGGTCCTCGGTCGCGCCCTCGATCTCGACGCGGCCCAGCACCCGCGCCCACTCCTCGCGGGCCTTGTCCCGCACCTGCTCGAACGTCGTCCCGGCCGGGATCTCCAGGTCCAGGTTCCGCTTCGCCTGGGCGAGACTGATCAGCGACGTCGCGATCCGCATCGTCACCTCACCGGCCCCGAACTCCAGGAACCCGGTGACCGTGCGCCACAGCGGACGCCGGATCCGGCCGCCCCGCTCGGCAGGCACGTCGAACTCGGCGTGGACGAACATCCGCCGCGCTCCGGCCGACAGCCTGCTGCGCACCCACGTATGGCCGGTGACCACGCCTTTTGCCGCATTGATACGCAGGCCGCCGCGGTTGCGGGCGTTGTCGAACAGCAGCCAGCCCCGCTCACCCGGGAAGGTGAACCGGACCAGCGCCGCGTGATCCGACGGTGCGATGTCGGTGGTGATGCCGTTGGCGAACCGGACACCGTAGTGATGCGGCAGGTCGGTCTCGTCGTCATGGGAGAACGCGAGCGCGCGGCGTCCGCGGTCCGGCTCGACCGCGCCGATCCCCGGCATCACCTGGAAGGTGTGCCGGTCGCCCATCCACGGGCTCGGCTGGTGCGACAACGCGAACGCCTGCAGCGCCGGGCGGTTCTCGGCGTCGTTGTGATGGTGGTAACCGTAGAGCCAGTTGGTGACGCCCGCGTCGGTCACCGGCGTCCAGAAGTTGAAGCCGTGCGGCACGGCCGTGGCGGGAAAGTTGTTGCCGCGTGAGAACTTGTCGCTGGAATGCGTACCGCGGGTCGTGCGGACGTGGTCGACCGGCTCTTTCTCCTCGACGGCGCGTTCGGCGACACGGACGTCGTCGACCCAGCCGGACACGACGTCTTCGCCGGGCGGCGGTTCGCTGACCAGGACGATCCGGGCGATCCGCCGTCCGGCGAACTCCCCGAGACGGCGGCGCACGAGATTCCACTGATCGACGTACAGCGTCTTGTCCAGGCCCTGTCCGGCGGCGCTGAACCCGGCGGACGTCCCGTCGGCGAACTCGACCTCCAGCACCACGAACGTGCTGCGGTAGCTCGGGCCGGTGTCCGCTTCGGGGAAGACCACATAGGACAGTTCGGTGTGCCCGGTGACCTCGACGTCCACTTCGAACAGCGTCGCGCGCACGGTGTCTTCGAAGTGGAGGGCACGGGCGCCGGTGAACCCGACGCCCGTCTTCGCCGTCGGTGAGGACCGCGGTCCGGTGCCGACGCGCAGGGCCGGATCCAGCGGCTGCGGATCACCCGTTTCGAAGGAGGAGAAGAACCCGGTGATCGTCACCAGGCCACCGTAACTCCAGAGTGTGAGCACGGCGCGGCGTAGCCGACCGCGACCAGAGGACTAAACGCTCACGAGCGTTGCGCCAGGAACTCCTCGAAGGTGCCCACACCGGTCGCGTTTTCGGGCGTCAGGTTCCCGCCCGCCCGAAAAGCCCGGAACGCCTTCCCCGGCAGCCACAGCGGCACCACGGGCGTCCGCCGCCCGGTCGAACGCTGGTAGGCCTCCGCCAGGTCCCGCGCTGTCCGCACTTCGGGGCCACCCAGATCCGGCGCCCGCCCCGCCGGCTCACCGGACGCCAGCGCGACCAGCCGGGCCGCGACGTCGGCCGTGCTGACCGGCTGGAACCGGAAACCGGCGGGCATGAACGTCACCGGCAGCCGCCGCTGCGCCGACGACGCCTGCGCGACGAGGTCGTGGAACTGGGTCGCGCGCAGCACCGTCCACGGCAGACCGGATTCCTCCACCACCTTCTCCGAGGCCAGCTTCTCGTTGTAGTAGAAGAACCGGATGACGTCGATGCCGACGATCGAGATGTACACCAGATGCGGATTCCCGGCCTGCCGAGCCGCCTCCACCAGGTTCCGCGTCACCTGCTCGTCCCCGCGGCCCAGGGTCGACGCGCAGTGGATGATCACCTCGGCCCCGTCGACGGCGTCGGCCGCACCGGCGCCGGTCCGCAGGTCACACTGTGCCCATTCGTAGGCCGCGCGATCGTCCGCGGGACGTGGCCGCCGGCTCATGACCCGCACCGGCCTGCCCTCGGCCAGCAGCAGCCGTACCACCTCGCGACCCAGGGCGCCGGTACCACCGGTCACCAGAATCGGCTTCGTCACAGGAGTCCTCCGTTCAGCAAAGAGCTTTCACCCTAAGGACTGGACAGCGACCCGGAATGTGACAGCTGCCGTGACAAGAACCCGAGCTTGTCCGGATTCGCGACCGCGCGCAGGCCACTGATCCGGCCGTCCACGACCTCGAAACCGAGGACCCCGTACAACGCGCCGCCCGCCGTCGCCACCACCGCGGGCGCGCCGTTGACCTCGCCGATCTCGATCGACACCCCCGTCGCACCGGCGAACATTCCCGCGTACAGACGCGCGACCTTCGCCGCGCCGTGCACGGGCCGCCGGGCCGCGGTGATCTTGCCACCGCCGTCGGACCACGCGGTCACCTCCGCGGTGAGCAACTGCTCAAGCCCGGTCAGGTCACCTTCGCTAGCCGCGGACAGGAAGCTCTCGACCAGCCGCCGGACCTCGGCGCGATCCGCGACCTGGCGTTCCTGGGGCCGGGCGAGGTCCCGGCGGGCCCGGCTGTGCAGCTGACGCGAGTTGACCTCGGAGACGTCGAGGATCGCGGCGATCTCGCGGTGGCTGTAGGCGAAGGCCTCCTTCAGCACGAACACCGCCCGCTCGACCGGGGTCAGGCGCTCCAGCAGCACCAGCATCGCCAGCGACACCGAATCCCGCTGCTCCGCGGTCTCCAGCGGCCCGAGTGCACCCTCGGAGGTCAACATCGGTTCCGGCAGCCACGGCCCGACATACCGCTCCCGCTGCGCCCTGGCCGAGGTCAGCCGGTTCAGGCAGAGATTGGTGACGACCTTCGCCAGCCACGCCCGCGGCGACTCGATCATGTCCCGCTCCGCTCCCGCCCACCGCAGGTAGGCGTCCTGGACGGCGTCCTCGGCCTCGGCGGCGGAGCCCAGGAGGCGGTACGCGAGCCCGAACATCAGGGACCGCGACTCTTCGAATTCGGCTACCCGGTCCATCAGGCCTCGGTGATCGCGAAATCGCCGGGACTCACGTCGCTTCCGAACCAATCCCCATCCGACAAGGTTTCCCCCTACGAATCCCGCCCGTCCACAGTGGACGATCGCGCGCCGGGGTACCGCTGACCGGGATGGTCGTACCTGATCGGCGCTGACGTCGACCGTGACTGTATCGGTACGAAGGGAACGTCTGCGTCACCATTGAGAGAGGGGTCTCCGTGACGTCACCTACGTCGCGTTCGCGTGCCTCACTATGCGCCGCGACCGCAATGACGATATTCGCACTGGTCACAGTGCCCGAAGCCGGTGCGGCACCGGCGCCGGGCGCCGTACAGGCCACACCGGACAGATCCGATAAGGACGTCGATGTCCGCGACACCGCGAGAACCAGCCCGCGTGTCCTCGGCGCACAGGCCACACGGTCGGCCTCCCGGGCCGGCTCCGTCGCGCAGGCCCGCGCGGAACTCGGGAACCAGGCCCTGCTCGACTTCGACGAGCTGACCGGCACACCCAGGGTCCTCGCGCGCACCGACGGGTTCCTCACCGGCCCGAGCCCGCGATCGCCGCGCGAAATCGTGCTGAACTACCTACGCCAGCACGAAGGACTGGTCGGCCTCGGCGCCGACGACACCGCGAAACTGAACCTGCGCAAGGACTACGTCGACGTCGAAGGCGTCCACCACCTGTCGTTCACCCAGGCCGTCGGTGGGGTTCCCTTGTTCGGCAACGGTTTGAAGGCCCACGTGGCCAAGGACGGCCGGCTGATCCAGCTGGACGGTTCGCCGGTGCGCGGGCTGCCGGCCTCACTGGGCGCGGCCACGCTCGCCGCCCCCGGCCCGGATTCGAAGCAGGTCGCCTTCCTCACCGCCGACGGTGTGCGTCTCGCCTGGCACACGCTGGCCAAGCCCGGCATCGACAAGATGTTCCAGCAGGTGACCGACGCGCAGACCGGTGCGTTGCTCTACCGCAAGAACCTGGTCAGCCACGCCAACGACGCGGACGGCGCGAAGGGGCTCGCCTGGGAGGCCAGTCCCGGCCCGCAGAAACCGGTGAACCTGACCCAGCGCGGCTGGCTGCCCGCCGACGCGAAAACGCTGGACGGCAACGTCGCGCACGTCGCCGCCGACATCAACGGCGACCTGAAGGTACAGCCGTCCGAAGAGGTCCTGCCCGGCAAGGACGGGACCTACCGCTACAAGTTCACCGATTTCACCGCCGTCGTCGGCCCGCCGTGCTCGGAGAGCAGGCCGTGCTCCTGGGACCCGAAGACACCGGGCTCATGGGCGAAGAACCGCGAGCAGAACGCGGTGCAGGCACTGGCCTACGTCGGGAGCTTCCACGACCACCTCGCCTCGTTCCCGATCGGGTTCACCCGCGCGGCGGGGAACTTCGAGAAGGTCGACGGCGACGCCGTCCAGGTCCACACCCTGCTCGGCGCGAAGGAACCGGGCTTCTACAACAACGCCTTCATGGGGACCCCGCCCGACGGCCGGCCGCCGACGATGGGGATGTTCCTGTTCCACAACCCGCGGACCCCACGGACCCGTTCCTCGCGGCGAACTCCGCGGACGACGCCAGCATCATCCACCACGAGTACGGCCACGGCCTGTCCAACCGGCTCGTCGTCGACGCGCAGGGCAACTCCACCCTCAACTCCCTGCAGTCCGGCGCGATGGGTGAGGCCTGGAGCGACTGGTACGCCTTCGACTACCTCGTCGGCAGGAACGCGATCAAGGACACTCCGGCACCTGGTGAAGTTCTCGCCGGCGATTACGTCAGCAACGGCCAGCCTCTCGCGCGCACCCAGCCGCTGGACTGCCCGGTCGGGGCAGGCGCGCCGCAGTGTCCCGGCACCCCCGGAGCGGGCCCCGGCGGCTACACCTACGGGGATCTCGGCCGGATCATCGGCTTCCCCGAGGTCCACGCCGACGGTGAGATCTGGGCGAGCACGCTGTGGGACGTCCGCTCGGCACTCGGTGTGCAGCTGACCCGGGCGCTGGTCACCCGGGGGATGGAACTCTCGCCCGCGTCGCCGTCGTTCCTGGACATGCGGAACTCGATCCTGCAGGCCGACACGGTGATCAACGGCGGCCGCGCGCACGCCAAACTGTGGAAGGCCTTCGCCGCCCGCGGTATGGGCTACTTCGCGGGCTCGATCACCGGCGCAGACACCGTGCCGGCGGAAGACTTCTCCACGCCGCCGCCCGCGGGCACCCCGACCGGGACCGTCACCGGGAAGGTCACCAACCGCGACAGCAACGCCCCGATCGCCGGTGTCGCGGTCCGCTTCGGCGGACACGATTCCGGCTTCGGTGGCTCGCTTTCCGCGGTGACCGACGCCAACGGCGGCTACGCCATTCCCGGCGTGCCCCCCGGCACCTATCCGAAGGTCTACGCCACCGGCGGCGGCGCGGACGGCGAGATCCGCGCGGTCTCGGTGCGCTCCGGTACCACCACGGTGAACTGGGCGCTGCGCCTCAACTGGGCCTCCAGCAGCGCCGGTGCCGGTGTCGCCGCCTTCAACGGCGAGGACTTCACCCTGTACGGGTGCGGCCCGGGCGACCTGCTGAAGTCCTCGCTGCTGGGCGGCGGTGGCTGGTCGACCGACAAGACACTCAACCCCGACGGGACCGTCCAGTCCCGGTTCGTCACGGTCAAGCTGGCCAAACCCGTGAACGTGAGCGCCATCGAAATCGATCCGTCGAACAACTGCGGCGACGACCCGCCCGCCGCGGCCAAGGACGTCACGGTCGAGACATCGGTCGATGGCACGACCTGGGTGAAGGCCGGTTCCGGCGACTTCAAGCCGGCGGACCTGGACAAGCTCCACGCGCTCCCGCTCGCACCCGGCAGCGGGACCGGCGTCCAGTTCGTCCGGCTGACCGTGCAGTCCAACCAGCTGTCGTTCTACCCGGACAAGGCCTGCTCACCGCAGCCTACGACGGCCGGCTGCCTGTACATGGACGTGAGGACGCTGGCGGTCCGCGGAGCACCCGCCTGAGCAACGACGAATGCGTGAGGGCCACCCGCAGGGACTCAGAGTTCCTGCGGGTGGCCCTCACGCGCTTACCGGACGGCTACAACTTCGCGCACTGCCCGGCGGCCGGGCCGCGGACGGTGTTCTGCAGGTCGTAGTCCGTCGGCGCCGGGGAGTTGGCCGCGCACGCCAAGGGTCCGCCGATCGTGCTCGAGGTCAGCACCGGTCCCTTGTTGCCCGTCAACGCCACCGGACCGCCGATCTCGGTCAGTTCGATCGAGACCGGTCCGGTCGCCCCGGTGATCGCCACCGGGCCGTTCACCTTCGTGCGGTCGAGCACGACCTGCGCCGCACCCGTAGCCGTCAGCGGCCCGGAGATCGTTCCGCCGCGGACGATCAGGCTCGCGCCCGGTGCCACCGACACCGGACCGGACACCGTCGCGCCGTCCAGGCAGGTCACGCCGTTCTGCACGGTCAGCGGGCCCTTGCGCTCGCCGGTGACGGTCTGCGTGCACGCCGCGTCGGGCTTGCCCAGCACCTCGAACTCCGCCAGCGACGCCTCCCCGCCCGTGGTCGCGGTGACCTCGAGCCGGTAGTGGGCGTAATGCGCCGGGTTCGCGATCTTGAACGCCCTGGTCTGCTGCCGCCACGGGAACGCCTGCTCGGTCCGCTGATCCGCGACCGCCCACGTCTTCCCGTCGTAGGAACCCTTCAGCACCCAGCTCTTCGCATCACCGGCACCCTTGCCCGAAGTCAGCGTGTAGAACGAACCCGCTTCCTTCGTCGACGGCACCTGGTACTGGATCGGGGCCTTCACCTTCGCCTCGGTCTGCGACGTGTTGTCGAAGAACGCGGCGTTCCCGCCCTGGACCGGAGCGGTCAGGTCGTGCACCGGCGTCGGCACCGCGTCGCCCTTGGTGATCGACTTCGGCGCGTCGTCCGGGCCGGTGCCCCACGCCGACGGGTTCGGGCCCATGTCGAAGTCCAGGGTCCCGCCTCCTGTGATCGACGCGTGCGCGAGCGACGTCGAGGTCTGCGCCTTGCCGTTCACCTTCAGGCCCTGCACGTAGACGTTCTTCGCGCTGTTCTTGGGCGCGTTGACCACGATCTTCTTGCCGCCGGGAAGGTTCACGGTCGCCTTGGTGAACAGCGGCGAGCCGATCGCGTAGTCCGAGCTGCCGACCTGCAGGGGGTAGAAGCCCAGCATGCCGAACAGCCACCACGCCGACTGCTCGCCGTTGTCCTCGTCGCCGCCGTAGCCCTGGCCCAGCTCGCTGCCGACGTACAGCCTGGACAGTGCCTCGCGGACCTTCGCCTGCGTCTTCGACGGCTGACCGGCGTAGTCGTACATGTAGAGCGTGTGGTGCGCCGCCTGGTTGGAGTGCGCGTACATGCCCATCCGGACGTCACGGGCCTCGGTCATCTCGTGGATGACGCCGCCGTAACTGCCGTACTTCAGCCCCGTCTCGGGGGTGGCGAAGAATTCGTCCAATTTGGACGCCAGCCCCGCCTTGCCGCCGAACAGGTTCGCCAGGCCCTGGCCGTCCTGCGGAACGGAGAACCGCATCCCGTACGCGTTGGTCTCGGTGTAGTCGATACCCCAGACCTCGGGATCGAAGTCCGCCTTGCTCCGGGTGAACTTGCCCGCCGCGTCACGGCCCTGGAAGAAGCCGACACTCGGGTCGAACACGTTCACGTACTGCTGGGCCCGCTCGGTGAAGTACCCGTAGTTGTCCAGGTACTCCTGCTTGCGGCGGTCGTTCGCCGGAGCCTCGTCGTAGAGCTTCTTCGACATGTTCGCGATGGCGTTGTCGTTGACATAGCCCTCGATCGCCCACGAGAAGCCGTGGTCCGCGGTGTTCGGCGCGTACCCGAGGAACGTGCCCTGGTCGATGCCCTTGCGGCCGACCGCCCCGTTCGGCGGGGTCACCGTGGCGTTCTTGATCGCGGAGTCGTACGCCGACTGGACGTCGAAACCCTTGACTCCCTTGAGATAGGCGTCCGCGAAGGCGGCGTCCGAACTCGTGCCGGTCATCAGATCCGCGTACCCGGGCGAGGACCAGCGTGAGATCCAGCCGCCGTCGCGGTACTGCTGCACGAAACCGTCGACCAGCTTCCCGGTCGTATCCGGGCTGAGCAGCGAATACGCCGACCACACCGTGCGATAGGTGTCCCAGAACCCGTTGTTGACGTAGAACTCGCCGTCGACCAGTTTCGCCCCGGTCTGCGTCGGGGTGTCCTGGCCGGTCTTCGGCGACACCGGGCTCGCGTACTTCTGCACCGGCTTCTCCCGGGTGCCGACGTTCTCGAAGCCCGAGTTCGGGTACAGGAAGAGGCGGTACAGGTTGGAGTACAGCGTGGTCAGCTGGTCCTTCGACGCGCCCTCGACCTCGACGACCTTGAGTTTCTCGTCCCAGGCCTTCGCCGCCGTCTCGCCCACCGACTCGACCGTCGCGTTCGGAGCCAGCTCCTGCTCCAGGTTCTTCTTCGCCTGATCGACGCTGATCAGCGAGGTCGCGATCCGCATGTTCACCGTCTTGTCGGCGCCCGCGTCGAACCGGAGATAACCGAGGACGTTGTCCCGCTTCTGGTCACCGGAACCGGTCGACAGCTTCGAACCGGCCGTCACCGGCTTGTCGAAGGTGGCGTAGACGAACATCCGGGACGCACCCGCGGACAGACCGCTCTTCACGTCGCTGTAGCCGGTGATGGCCCGGCCGGCGGGGTCGAGGGTGAGCCCGCCGTTGTTGTTGACGTTGTCGAAGATCAGGTTGGAGTCGGCACCGGGGAACTCGAACCGGTACAGCGCCGCGTGATCGGTCGGGGCGACCTCGGTCTTGATGCCGTTCTCGAAGTCGACACCGTAGTAGTGCGCCCGCGCCGTTTCGTTGGAGTGCTTGAAGGGCAGCTTCCGCGCTTCACGGTCGGGGTTCGGCACCCCGGTCGCCGCCGAAGGCAGGAACTGGAAGGTCTGCCGGTCCGCCATCCACGGGCTGGGCGCGTGGCTCGCGGAGAACGCCTGCAGCGCCGGGAGGTTCTGCTCGTTGTTGCGCGAGTGGTAGGAGTACATCCAGCTCAACGTGCCCGCGTCGGTGGTCGGGATCCAGAAGTTGAACCCGTGCGGCACCGCCGTCGCCGGCATGTTGTTGCCGCGCGAGAACGACCCGTTGGACAGCGAGCCGCGCGTGGTCAGCACGTTGTCGCTCGGGCGCAGGCTCGCCGGCGGCGTCGGCGTGGCCGAGACCTTGATGTCGTCCAGCCAGCCCTGCAGCGAACCCGGGCCGTCTGCGTTGTCGTAACCGACCAGGATCCGGTCGATCGTCTTGCCCTTCGCGACGACGCCGATCTGCGAGCGCACCAGGTTCCACTGGTTGGTGTAGAGCACCTTGCTCGCGCCCTGGCCCTGCGGCGAGAGCCCGAAACCGTACTGGTCGACGGCGCCGAGCTGGCTCAGGTACGTGCCGTCGGTGAACGCCAGGTCCACCGCGACGTTCGTGCTCGGGTACTTCAGGTCACCGCGGATGAACTCCGGCTGCACCTTGTAGGACAGCTCCGAGGCCGCCGCGACCGGGATGTCGACGTCGAAGATCTTGTTGTACGACCAGCCGTGCCCTTGCGCCTTGTGGCTGCCGGAGTAGCGGAACGCCCGCGTACCGGTGAACCCGACCCGGTTCTTGTTGGTGTAGCCACTGGTCGGGCCGCTGTCGGTGAAGCTGCGCATGTTCGGCAGCGCCGGCGGAGCGGGGTCCTCGTTGGCCAGCAGCAGCTCCGAGAGCTGCATGATGTCGCCACCGTTGTTCTTCGTGACGTTCAGCCGGAAGAACTTGTACGCCGGGCTCGCGGCCGGGAGGCGGTATTCCTTCGACTGGAAGCGGCCGGAGAACTTCTGCCCGGTCTGCTTGTCCAGCTCCGTCCAGGACTGACCGTCCGCGGAGCCCTGCAACGCCCAGTCCTGCGGGTCGCGGTTGTCGAAGTCGTTCGCCGAGGACAGCGCGTACCGGGTGATCGACGTCGGCTCGGACAGCGCGACCTGCGCCCAGCCGGTCGGCGTCCAGGCCAGCCACTTGGTGTCGGTCGACCCGTCCACCAGGTTCGAGGCCCCCTCGTTCGGGGTGTTCTCGCTGTTGGCCGACGTCTCGGTCACCCGGCCGCGGATGTCACCGGGGATGGTGGTGGCGTTCGCGCCGTCGACGCCGAACGTCTTCGGCTTGCCCGAAGGGGCGATGTCGACCGTGTCGCTCCACGTCGGCTGCGGTTCGCCCGACTCGAACGAAGAGTGGAAATCCGGGGGAGCGTCCTCGGCCGCGGCGGTACCGGACGCCGTGACGGCGACCAGTCCCGACGCCAGGACCGTGGCGCTCAGGAGGCTGCAGACCAGTGGTCTGACGCTTCGGGGCATCGTTGCACCAATGCTTTCTCGCTGGGGGCATGCTGGGCGCCGCGCAGGCGGGGACCGGTGGCGCCAAGAGAGAAGAACTCGCGTGTGACATCGATGTCAAGACACCCGGACAAACCTGACCCGAACTGGACAACACGGATGTGCGGGCGACCATGGTCGAAACACGGTGGACAACACCTGGGGGCCGGGCCAGGGTGGATGGATCAACTTCAAGCCGATCCGGGAATCTGGGGTGGGGAAATGCGGCGGTTGTCCATGCTCGGCGTGGCAGCGCTCATCACGGCAGGCTCGATACTCACGGCGCCGGCGGTCACCGCCGGCGAAACGACGTTCCGTCCGGTGCGCACCTGCGCGGATCTGGTGCGGACCTACGATCTTCCGGGTGCGGTCACGCACGTCAAGACCGCGACCGTGGTGCCCGCGACGGCCACCGAACCGGAGAACTGCGACGTCCGCGGCTACGTCGAGCCGGCGGTGCAGTTCCAGCTCAGGCTGCCGACGAAGACCTACGCGGGCCGCTACCTGCAGTTCGGCTGCGGCGGCTTCTGCGGAGGCGTCAACACTCCGCCGTTCGCCGACTGCGGGCTGCCGCACGGTGGCGACGTCGCGGTCGCGGCCACCGACGACGGCCACGTCGGCAAGACCCCGCAGATCTTTGACGACGGGAAGTGGGCGGAGAACGACCAGGCCGCCCGCGACGACTTCGCCTTCCGCGCGCCGCACGTGGTGTCACGCGCTTCGAAGCGGCTCATCACCGCGTTCTACGGCGCCCCACCGAAGAAGTCGTATTTCAGCGGCTGCTCCGACGGCGGCCGCGAGGCACTCCTGCTGGCACAGCGCTACCCGGACGACTTCGACGGCATCATCGCCGGCGCCCCCGCCGGAGACTGGGGCCCGCTGCTCGGCGTCTACCAGACCTGGCTCGCCAAGGTGAACACCGGCGCCGACGGCAAACCGATCCTGACCGCCGACAAACTCCCGGCACTGCACGCCGCGGCGGTGTCGTCCTGCGACCGTTCCGACGGTCTCACCGACGGCGCCATCGACGACCCGCGCTCGTGCCGCTTCGACCCGGCCACGATCGCCTGCCCGCCCGGCACCGACAACGCCGGCTGCCTCACCGCGGCACAGGTCGCCGCCACCAAGAAGATCTACGCGCCGCCGACCGACGAACGCGGCCGCAAGCTCTACCCCGGCGGCCAGACCGTCGGCTCCGAACTGTCCTGGTACGGCTGGACCATCCCGGCACCGGAATTCGGCGGTGTCGGCTTCGCGCACTCGCTCGCCGACAACTACCTGAAGTACATGGCCTACCCGATCGGGACGCCGCATTCGTCGGTCGAGAAGTTCGCCTTCACTTCCCGCGAATTCGACCGGCTCACCCCGGAAGGCGTCCGCTCCAACGCGATGTCGACGGACCTGCGTGAATTCCGCCGCTCCGGCGGAAAACTCGTGATCTGGCACGGCTGGGCGGACCAGGCGATCCCCGCGGCCGGCAGCATCGACTACTACCAGCGGCTCGCGCGCGCTTCGGGCGGGCTCGCGGCGACACAGAACTGGGCGCGGCTGTTCATGGTGCCCGGCCTCTACCACTGCGCGACCGGCGACAAGCTCACCGAGTACGACCCGTTGAAGGAACTGGTCTCCTGGGTCGAACGCGGCACCGCGCCCGACCGGACCCTCGCCACCGGCCGCGACGCCGACGGCAAGGTCACCCGCACCCGGCCGGTGTTCCCGTACCCGCTGCAGGCCAAATACGACGGCAGCGGAAGTGTCGACGACGCCGCGAACTTCGTCCCGGCGCCACCGTCACGTCCCACCCAGGACATCGTGAACTGGGCCGGGAACGATCTCTACGGGAAGGCCGGCCCGATCGCTCCGTAAGGTTCGGCCGCGCTCTTCTTGTGTCATGAAAGGGTCTTTCAGGACAAAAAGTGTCTTGAAAGACCCTTTCATGACATTTCCGTACCTTCAGCTCACGACGTACTTCTACGAGAGGACGCCGTCCAGCAGCCGTACCCGCCGGTCGGCGATCCGATGCACGTCGTCGTCGTGCGTGGCCACGATGACCGCGGCGCCCTCCTGCGCGCAGCGCCGCAGCAACCGCAGCACCCGAGGCGTGCTCCCGGCGTCCAGGTGCGCCGTCGGCTCGTCGGTGAGCAGCACCCGGGGCCGCCCGCTGACCGCCCTGGCGAGCGCGACCCGCTGCTGCTGCCCGAAGGAGACCTCGAGCGGGTAGCGGTCGCCGAGCTCGCCGATCCCGAGTTCGTCCAGGAGTTCCGAAACCCGCTCGAGGATGCTCGTCGCGCTCGGTTTGGGGATGTCGGACCGCAGCCGCAACGGCAGGGCCACGTTCTCCGCGATCGTCAGTTCGTTCGCGAGGCCGAGCGCCTGGGGCAGCACCGCGCAGGTGTGCCAGGCGGGAGCGCCCGCTATCGGGACGCCGTCCAGCAGGACACTGCCGGAATCGGGCGAATCGAAGCCGCACAGCAACGCCAAGAGCGCGCTCTTGCCCGAGCCGGACCGGCCGGACACCGTGACGAGTTCACCGGCGGCCACCTGTAGTTCCAGACCGCGCAGCACCTCGACGTCCCCGCTGGGATGAGGGAACCGCCGGCGCAGACCGACGGCCTCCAGGGCGGGTTCCACCGTCACAGCACGACCTCTCGTTCTTCCACGCCTTCCAGTGTGCCCTTGTGCATCCGTGCGACACGACTGCCGAGTTCGATGAGCCGGTCGTCGTGCGAGGCGACGATGACGGCGAAGTCCTGGCCCGCCAGGTACTTCAGGGTGTCGAGCACCAGATCGGCCGACGCCTCGTCCAGCTGGGACGTCGGTTCGTCGGCGAGAATGACGGTGGAGCGACGTGCCAGCGTGCAGCCGAACGCGAGCCGCTGCTGCTGCCCGCCCGAGAGCGCCGAGATCCGCCAGCCGCCCGTGCCGCCCAGCCCCAGCTGCTCAAGGATGTCTTCCGGCAGGCATTCCGTCGCCGCCGATTCCGCCGCCGCGCGGAGATTGTCGGCGACGCTGAGATACGCGAGCAGGTTGTCGGTCGGGTTCTGGAACACCAGCCCGAGGTAGTCACGCCGCAACGCCCGGCGTTCACGATGCCGCAGCTTGCCCGTTTCGGTTCCCTGGAAGGAGATCGCGCCCCGGGCGGGCTGTTCGAAGAGGCCGAGCGTCCGCAGCAGGGTGGACTTGCCGGAGCCGGACGGGCCGGCCAGCACGGTGATCCCGCGGGCGGGGATGTCGATGGTGACGTCGTCGACGCCGGTGACCGTGCCCGCCGGGGTCTGGTAGTCGACCCCGATACCGCGCAGCTGGAAGATCGGTTTCTCAGGCACGGATCAGCTCCGCGGTCCGGGCGGTGCGCACCGAGCGCATCGCGATCCAGCCTGCCAGCGCCACGACGAGCACGCCGATGGCCAGCACGGTCAGGGCGAACGGGGTCGGGTTGGGCAACGCCGAACGTGGCGCCAGGAACGTCGCCGGGTCGAACCGCGGTACCGAAAGGCCCGCGACCGAGACACCGCAGACGACGCCGATGACCACGGCGAGACCGCTGAGCGCGCCCAGTTCCATCAGATGACTCGCCAGCAGGGCACGTGGCCGCATCCCCATCCGCAGCACCAAGGCTCCGGCCAGAGCGTTCTGCCGACGCCGGACCTCGACCGCGACCAGCAGCGAGAGCACCGCGACCACTCCGAGCACGGCACCGAGCAGGGCCATGAACGAGAACGTCCAGGACACGACGAAGAACGGGAGCGCGTCGAGCGCCGACTCCCGCGTGATGCGGTTGGGCTGGGTGATCCCCGCGGCCGTCAACGACTCCGTCAGCAGCGACACCGGCGAGCCGGACAAGAGGCTCCACTTGGGCACGGAGCCCAGTTGCGCCGTGCTGAGCGACGTCCGGGAGATGACGTAGCCGGCTTTGGTGCCGATGATCGGCCACATCGGCAGCTCACCGATCGTCCGCGCGTCGCCGAGACCCGACGGCAACTTCGGCTTCTGGCCGGCGTCGCTCCCGATCCGGATCGCCGGGACACCGGTGCCGGGGCTCGACAGCAGGCCCAGCAGCCTGTCGACGTCGTCTCCGGCGAGCGGGCCGAGCGCCGCGCCACGCCGGAAGGTCTGCGGATCCACGACCAGCACCACACTGCCGGTGCCGGTCAGTTCCCCGACGACCGTGCTGGAGTCGCTGATCTGCGCGGGCAGCGGGACCTTGCCGGTACCGACGACGCTTTCGGTGTCCACGCGGGTTTCGGCACCGACGAAGATCGCCGACTTGGTGTGCAGCGCCTCTTCCTGGCCGCGTGCGATCCCGATCCCGGTCGCCAGCGTGCCGATGGCCAGCGTGCCGATCACGAGGACACCGGTGACCGGGGCACGGGCGCTGGCGAGCCGCCGGATCGCCAGTTGCAGCGCGGGCCGGGACCACAGCCGCGCGCGGTGCGAGGCGTGCAGCGCCAGCCAGGCCAGCCGCGCGGCCAGCAGGCCGACGGTGAGCACCACGAACACGGGATAGGTGAGCGCGAGCGGGTCGACCTGGGGGAGCGGGTTGCCGACCCGGGACGCGCTGCCGTAGTCGACGAGCCGGTTCCAGCCGAGCAGGGCCACTCCGGCGGTGATCAGTTCCCAGGGGAAGATCACGAGGAGTTTGAGCCCCTTGCGTCCCTTCGACCGGATCCGGCCCAGTTCGAACTCCCGGTGCGTGCGGACCGCGATCACCCCGGCCAGCAGCGTGAGCGAGATCAGCAGGATCGCGGCCGCGACGAGCGACCCGAACACCGTCGCCCCGCCGTCGGGTTCGCCTGGTGGTCCGTAGACCCCGAGGAGCAGCCGGGCGAGTACCGCCCCCGCCACACCTCCGGCGACGATGGGCAGCCCGAGTTCGGCGACCGCGAGCATGCCCAGCGCCCTGGGCGAGCTACCGCGAGCCGAAAGCAGCCTGAGCTGGGCGTGGCGGCGCTGGTGCCACTGCAAGGCCACCGTGCCGATACCGGCACAGCCGACCAGGACACTGATGGCCGCGAGCGGCAGGATCGAGACCAGGACGTTCGCCTCGGCCTGCTTGCTGATCGCCACCGACCGTTCGAACGGCAGCGAACCGACGACGGCGTCACCGAGGCTCCGGGCGGTCAGATCCGCCTTCACGTCGGCGATGATCGCCTTCGAGCGCTCCAGCAGATCCTCGGCCTCGCTTACGGTCTTGGGCGGAGTCTCGTAGAACGACACGTACAACGTCTTCATCGTCGGAATACCGAGCGAGCGGACCGTGTCGTCGAAGGTCTTCCCGTCGGTGGCGAACATGACCGAGTCGAGGGGGTCGTTGGCGAGCCTGTCGACCACGGCGTTGCGTTGCTGTGAGCACCACCAGCGCGGCGCGGGGTCGGGCAGGTCGCGGTAGAGCCCGGTCACCGGGGGCACCGGCGTGCCCTTGATGCTCGGCTTGGCGCCGACCCCGATCTTCTCCGCCCCGGCCACGACGGTGCCGAGCAGCAACCCGGAGTTCCGTGATCCCTCCGTCAGCGTGAGCTGGTCCAGACCTGCCTGGTCGCGGTAGGCGAGGGTGACCTTGTAGTTGGGGTCGCCGTTGAACTCGGTGCCGAACAGCACCGGGGTATAGCGGGAAGCGACGGGTGCGGTGAAACCGTGCGTCGACGCGTGACGACGGACCGAGTCGACGATCTGCGGAACGGCCTCGGTGGGGACATTGCCCTTACTGAAGACCGGCCCGTAGTTGTCCGGACAGGCGATGCCGTTCTGGTACGTGACCGCCGCGCCGCCCGCGGCCGAAGCCTGCAGCACGGCGGCCGTGCCGAGGAAACAGGCGAGCAACGCCGTCACCGCGGCGATGATGAGCGTCAGCGGGCTGGTCAACGCCGCCCGCGGAGCCGCTCGCCACGGCATCGTCACTCTAGGTCCGCCGGAAGTCCCCCACCTCACCCGCATGGACGCGCACGCTACCCGTTGGGTCGGCAGGAAAACAGGAAGAAAGGGCCTTTGTTGTCGACGTGAAGTAATGCCATAGCCCATTGAGATGATCTTTGTGCGCGACTACACACTGTCCGTCACCAGACGGTCGATCGGCATGCCAGCGCCATTAGAGGCCTCTTCGGACAAAGCGGATTCCCCGATGGCGGCGGTGACCATCGCGGTGATCCGGTCGACGTCGCCGCGTTCGGCTTTCGGCAGGGGAGCGCCGACCGATTCCCGGGCGGCGGCAGCGGCGCCGAGCAACCGCGCGGCCCGGTGATGGTCTCCGCCCGCGGCCTCGGCGCCGGCGAGTCCTTCGAGACCGAGCGCGATCGCCCGCGGATCCCCGGAGTTCCGGGCGATCGCGAGGCCGGCCCGCTGGAGCCGTTTCGCCTCCGTGGCCTGTCCGCGTTGTTCGGCGATGAAGCCGAGTTCGGCGAGGACCAGCGTGCTGCCCGCTTCGGACTCCACCCGGCGGTGCCACTCCAGAATGGACAGCAGATGTTTCTCGGCCTCGTCGAACAGGCCCTGGCGTCGTGCGCCGAGCGCGAGCCCGGTCTCGGCGTAGACCTCACCTGGTTTGAAACCGTGCTCCACGGCCAGCGTCCTCGCCCGCTCGTGGAAGTCCCCGGCCTTCTCGAAATCGCCGGTGAGCAGCGCCGTCCGGCCGAGCCAGGAGAGTTTGTAGGACACCTCCGGCCAGAGACCCAGTTCCTCGGCGCGGCGGAGGCTTTCCCGGTGCACGCGGGCGGCGTGGTCGTAGTCGCCGGCGATCGAGGCGAGCATGCCGAGGACGAACGACGCCTGCAGCCAGCCCCAGCGTTCGCCGAGGCCGTCGAAGATCCCGGCGCTGCGGGCGGCCATCCGTCCGGCGCCGGTGAGATCACCTCCGGCCGCCAGATGACCGGCCCGGTCGGCGAGTGCGGCCGCCGCGACCCAGTCGTTGCCGCTGTCGCGCGCGGTTTCCAGCGCGCCCAAGGTGAGGTTCTCCGCCCGGCACAGGTCGCCGACGGTCGACCACGCGTACCCGAGGAACCACAGCGTCCGGGCCCGGGCCGCGGGATCGGTGATGCCCCACGCGGTTTCCTCAGCTGTGCTTTCAGCGACCGTGTTTTCGGTGCAGGTGCCGTCGAGCACCGCGATCCCCGCACACCAGCCCAGGGCCTGCGCACGTTCGTCGCCCGCGCCGGTGTCCGGGTCGAGCACCTGGTCGAGGGAGCGACGCGCCTCGGTGAACCGTCCACGGAGGAACCAGAACCACAGGGACGCGTTCGTCAGCCGCAGCGCGAGCCCGTGCTCGCCTTGCCGCAGCAGGGTTTCCAGCGCCCGCCGGGTATTGGCCGCTTCGGCGTCGAGCCTGTCGAGCCAGCGCCGCTGCTCCCGGCCGCGCAGGCCGGCGTCACCACGCTCGGCGAGTTCGAGGTGGAAACGAGCGTGCCGAAGGTACAGGTCGTCGAGTTCGCCGGCCTGCTTCGCGTGTTCCAAGGCGTAAGCCGAGACGGATTCCAGCAACCGGAACCTCGGCTCCCCGGACTTGCCCGGCCTGCTGACCACCAAGGACCGGTCTACGAGCCGGGAGAGCAGGTCCAGCACGTCGGCGGAGGAAATCTCGCCGCCCGCGCAGACCGCCTCGGCGGCGTCGAGACCGCAGCCTTCGGCGTGAACGGCGAGCCTGCGCAACACGATCTGCTCGGGCTCGCTGAGCAGATCCCAGCTCCAGTCGATCATCGCGCGCAGCGTCTGCTGCCGCGCCGGGCCACCACGCCTGCCCGAGGACAACAGACTGAACCGGTCATCGAGCCGGGTGTGGAGTTCGTGCACCCCGAGCGTCCGGACCCGGGTCGCGGCGAGTTCCAGTGCCAGCGGGATCCCGTCGAGCGTGCGGCAGATCCGGGACACCACGGCCGCGTTGTCCGCGTCGAGGGCGAACCCCGGTGCCGCGGCCGCGGCCCGGGCGGCGAACAGCCGCACGGCACTCGAGTCCCGGACGGCGGCGAAATCCGCCTGCTCGGGCAGATCGAGCGGCGGAACCGCCCAGACGTGCTCGCCAGGCAGCCCGAGCGGTTCCTGGCTGGTGGCGAGGATCCGCAGCCGGGGTGCCGCCGCGAGCAGCCGCTCCACCAAGGTGGCGACCGGCTCGACGACCTGCTCGCAATTGTCGAGGACGAGCAGGATCTCCTTGTCTCGCAAGGCATCGGCCAGAGACTGGGCCAGTGGCTTCGCGGTGGTGGGCTCCTCGCGGATGTCCAGGACGGCCGTCAGCACGACGGCGACGAGGTCCTCCGGCGGGCACGTCGAGCAGGCCACGTTGTCGAGGCCCGCCAGTTCCACGAGCCAGGCGCCGTCGGTCACCGTGGGCGCGAGCCGTGCCGCGGCCTCGATGGCGAGGCGGGTTTTCCCGACGCCGCCGGGGCCGGTGAGGGTGACCAGCCGCGCGTCGGTGAGCAGCGCGCCGACCTCCTTGACCGCCGTCGTCCGGCCGACCAGTTCGGTGAGCGACCCCGGCAGGTTCCCGTGTACCGGCTCGGGCACCCGGGCAGGTTCGAGATCCGGGTCCCTGGTGAGGATCGCCTGGTGCAGGGCGGCGAGATCCCGCCCCGGATCGAGACCGGACTCGTCCTGAAGCCGGGCCCGTAGTTCGGCGTAGCTTTCGAGCGCCTCGCTGTGCCTGCCCGCGGCGTAGAGGGTGCGCATCAGGAGACCGCGAAGCCGTTCTCGCAGCGGATGCCGGGTGACCAGGCCCGCGAGTTCCCCGGTGAGAGCGCCGTGTTCGCCGAGCGCCAGCCGGGCTTCGGCCCGGTCCTCCTCGGCGAGCAGCCGTTCCTCCTCCAGCCGCTGCGCCGCGGCGACCGCGAACGGCTCGTCCTCGAACCCGGCGTACGCGGGTCCTCGCCACAACGCCAGCGCGTCAGCGAGCAGCGCGGCGCGAGCGCGGGGATCGGTCGTGTCCGCCGCCCGCGCCGTCAGCACGTGGAACCGGTGGACGTCGAGGTCCTCGGGCTCGACGGCGAGGACGTACCCGGCGGACTGGTGCGTCACGAGGTCCCGGGCACCCGGCTCGGCGCGATCGAGTGTGCGGCGCAGCTGGGAGACCTTGGTCTGGAGGGTGTTGCCCGGGTTGCCGGGCGGGTGCTCGCCCCACAGATCGTCGGTCAGCGCACCCACCGGCGCCGCCCGGCCCTCCCTGGTCAGCAGGGCGGCGAGCAGCAGGCGGACCTTGGCCTCGGGCACGACGATGGGCTCGCCCGCGGTCGTCCACACGGCGAGCGGCCCCAGCACTCCGAAACGCACGAAACCGACGTTAGCGCGGACCACCGACAGGTTCTCGGGTGGCGCCGTGCGCGGACCCGCAGCGATCCGTGCGCGGCCCCCGGCACGGTGGTGCTCATGACCGAACACGGCAAGACCCCGGTGACGGTACTGGGGCTGGGCGCGATGGGAACCGCGCTCGTAGAGGCACTATTGGCCGCGGGACATCCGGTCACCGCGTGGAACCGCACCGCGAGCCGCGCCGAGGTGGTGGCCGCGAAGGGCGCTTCGGTCGCTTCGACGATCGACGAGGCGCTCGCGGCGAACGAGATCGTGATCGCCTGCCTGCTCGACTACGACTCGGTGCACGAGGTACTGGACCCGGCCGCGGCCGGGCTCCGGGGGCGGCTGTTCGTCAACCTGACCAACGGCACCCCCGGCCAGGCTCGCGAGATGAGCGCGTGGGCCGACGGGCTGGGCGCGGAGTACCTGGACGGCGGGATCATGGCCGTTCCGCCGATGATCGGCTCGCCCGCGGCGTTCATCTTCTACAGCGGCTCCGGCACCGTTTTCGGCCGGGCCCGCACCGCGCTCGACACCTTCGGCGGCACCAACTACCTCGGCGCCGACCCCGGACTGGCGCCACTGCACGACATCGCGCTGCTCAGCGGGATGTACGGGCACTTCATCGGCGTCATCCAGGCGTTCGCGCTGGTCGGCTCCGCCGGAGTGAAGGCCAAGGATTTCGCGCCGTTGCTCCGCGGCTGGATGGACGCGATGAGCGGTTTCACCGAGCGTGCCGCCGAGCAGCTCGACGACGGTGACTACGTGACCGACGTCGTGTCGAACCTCGCGATGCAGGCCGCCGCCTTCCCGAACCTGGCCAAGGCCGCCGAGGAACAGGGCGTCAGCGCCGAGTTGCTCACGCCGCTCCAGCCGCTGATGGACAGGCGGGTCGCGGCCGGGCACGGCGACGAGGACCTGATCGGCGTCATCGAACTCCTCAAGAAGTAAACCCACTACACAGCAAGGGAAACACAATGATCACGATGATCGGGCTCGGTCCGATGGGTCAGGCCATGGTCCGGGTTCTCCTGGAGAACGGCCACGGCGTGACGGTGTGGAACCGCACCGCGAGCCGCGCGGACGGCGTCGTCGCGGCGGGTGCCGTGCGCGCGGAGACGGTGGCCGACGCGGTGAGCGCGTCGGAACTGGTGCTGCTGAGCCTCACCGACTACGCGGCGATGTACGACATCCTGGGCAAGGCCGAGAAGGCGTTGGCGGGCAAGGTGATCGTCAACCTCAGCTCGGACACCCCCGAGAAGACCCGCAAGGCCGCCGAATGGGTCGAGGCTCGCGGCGGGCGGTTCATCGCGGGCGGCGTGATGGTGCCGGCCCCGCTGGTGGGCAAGGATGAGGCGTACGTCTTCTACAGCGGGCCTTCCGAGGTGTTCGAGAAGTACCGCGACACCTTGGCGCTGATCGGGCGGGCCGACTTCCTCGGCGAGGACGTCCGGCTGGCGCAGCTGTTCTACCAGGCGCAGCTGGACATCTTCCTCAACGCGCTGTCGGCGTTCCTGCACGCCACCGCGCTGGTGCGTTCGGCCGGTGTCCCAGTCCAGAAGTTCCTCCCGTACGCCAAGGAGAACTTCGCGATGATGGCCTTCTACCTGGAGGCGGCGGCGGAGCAGGTCGAGAAGGGCGAACACCCCGGCGACGAGGCCGACGTGACGATGATGGGCGCGAGCGCCGACCACATCGCGCAGGCCAGCCGGGACGCCGGGATCGACGTCGTACTGCCGGAGGCGATCAAGTCCCACTACGACCGGGCGATCGCGGCAGGACACGGCAAGAGCTCGTGGACCAGCCTGTACGAGGTCATCAAGGAGGGCTGAGTTCGGGGTTTCGCGCAGTCCGTGAAGGCCTCCTTGAGGGACTCAGAGTCCCTCAAGGAGGCCTTCACGGAACGTCCCCGCTTACGACTCCCAGCACCTCCAGAAAGGCCTTCGCGGCAGGCGTGACGGTGAACCGGTTCCAGGCCAGGTGCTCGATCCGGCCGGGCGCGTCCGTCACCGCGACGGTGACCACGCCGGTCAGGTTCGGCACGTACCGGGACGGAAGCAGCGCGACGCCCAGTCCCTGGTGGATCAGCCGCGCCATGAAGTCGGCGGCCGTCACCTCGAAAGCCACTTCCCGGTGCAGCCTGGCGGCCGCGAAGGCCTGGTCCGTCTGAGCCCGTCCCGCCGTCCCCGCCGGAAAGTCCACGAACACCTCCGACGCGAGCCTGCTCAAATCCACTTCGGACGCATCGGCGAGCGGATGTCCCGGCGCCACGACGGCGACCAGGTCGTCACGCCCCAGCTCGCAGGTGCCGACACCTTCCGGCCGGTCCGACACCGAAAGGCCGAGGAACGCGACCTCGATCGCGCTGTCCTTGACCTGCTCGACCAGATACTCGCTCCCGCCGACCCGCAGCCCGATCCGGACATGCGGGTAGCGCCGGTGAAAGGTCTGCAGCGCGGCCGGGACGTCGACGGCCGCGACGGTGGGGATCACCCCGACCGTCAGCCGCCCCCGGATCTCGCCGACGGCCGCCGAGACCTCGGCGCCGGCCCGCTCGGCGGCGTCGAGGCATTGCCGGGCCGAGGGCAGGAACGCCTCACCGGCGGCGGTGAGCCGCACCCGGCGGCTCGTGCGTTCGAACAGCCGGGCACCCAGTTCCCGTTCCAGCCGCGCGATCTGGTGACTCAACGCCGACTGGACGACGAGGCACCGTTCCGCGGCGCGGGTGAAACTGTTCGTCTCCGCCACCGCGATGACGTACCGCATCTGCTGAAGCTCCATCGATCCATCTTGAATCACGATGGATCAAGTGACAAACATGTGTTGGACTCATCGATCGACAGCGCCGAAGCTGAGAAGCGTGAAAACGCTGACGACCACACCGCTCACCGCCGGCACCCTGACCGGCGTCACCGCGCTGACCGCGTTCGCCCCCGTGGTCTGGGGAACGACCTACGTGGTCACGACCGAACTCCTCCCGTCCGGCCACCCGCTCTTCGCCGGCCTCATGCGTGCTCTGCCCGCCGGTCTCATCGCGCTGGCCATCACCCGCACGCTGCCGCGCGGCACCTGGTGGCTGAAGGCGGCCGCGCTCGGCGTCCTCAACATCGGGATGTTCTTCCCCCTGCTGTTCGTCGCCGCCGAACGGCTTCCCGGCGGAGTCGCGGCCACCCTCGGCGCCGCCCAGCCGCTCCTGGTCGCAGTCCTCGCCGTGGCCGTGCTGCGTCAGAGCGCGTCCGCCTGGCGGTTCGCTTGGGGAATCGTCGGGATCGTGGGCGTCGGACTGGTCGTCATCGGTCCTGAAGCGGGCTTCGACACGGTCGGGATCCTGGCCGGCCTCGGCGGCGCCGCGACGATGGCGCTGGGCGTCACCCTCACCAAGCGCTGGGGACGCCCGGCCGACGTCGGGCCGACCGCGTTCGCGTCCTGGCAGCTCACCGCGGGCGGCCTCTTCCTGCTGCCGGTGACCTTCCTGTTCGAAGGCGCGCCGCCCGCCATCGACCTGAGCGCCGTCCTCGGCTACCTCTGGCTCGGCCTGATCGGTGGCCTGCTGGCGTACGTCCTGTGGTTCCGCGGCATCACGTCGCTGCCGGTCACCTCCGTCGCCGTCCTCGGCCTGCTGTCGCCGATGGTCGCCGCGATACTCGGCGCCGCGCTGCTCGGCCAGTCCCTCGGCCTGCTCCAGCTCCTCGGATTCGCCCTGGCCCTGGCCTCGATCGTCGCCGGCCAGATCACCCCGAAGACCCGGAAGGAAGGCGTCACCCGATGAAGATCGCCGTTGTCGGTGCGGCCGGATTCGCCGGTGTCGACGCCATCGTGAGCGCGACCAGACCCGCGCCCGGTGCGGAAGACACGGTGGCCGCCATCGTCACGACAACCACGAGCATCCTGGCGGCACAGCACCAGCCGGCCGGGAACACCTACACTCAGTCGCCGTGATCGATTCCTTCACCACCGCCGACCTCGTCGACGAACACGGCGACAAGCTGCGCGTCTGCGATACCCAGTTCCGCCAGTTCGGCGGCCACCGGACGTTCTCCGGCCCGATCCGCACGGTCTCCTGCCACGAGGACAACGGCCTGGTCAAGAAGCTGCTGGCCACCCCCGGCGACGGCTGTGTCCTGGTCGTCGACGGCGGCGGCTCGCTGCACAGCGCGCTCACCGGCGACATGATCGCGAAGTCCGCCGTGGACAACGGCTGGGCCGGGATCGTCGTCAACGGGGCCGTCCGCGACAGCGCCGAACTCGCCGAACTGCCGCTGGGCGTCAAGGCGCTCGGCACCAACCCGCGCAAGAGCTCGAAGGCGGGCGCCGGCGCGGTCGACGTCCCGGTCGGGTTCGGGGGAGTGACCTTCACTCCCGGCGACACGCTCTATTCCGACGACGATGGCGTCGTGGTCTTACCCGCACGCTGACCGGAAACCTGCCGCTCCCATGCTTGTATAAGCGCTGTTATATTCTCGGTTGTGAGAAGCGCCGAGAAAACAGACCCGCTGTACCCACCGATCGAGCCCTACGAGCACGGTCTGCTCGACGTCGGCGACGGCGCTCGCGTCTACTGGGAAGCTTGCGGCAACCCCGACGGCAAACCTGCTCTGTTCGTGCACGGCGGACCCGGCTGGGGGAGCCTTCCCGTGCGACGCCGGGGTTTCGACCCTGCCCGATACCGGGCTGTGCTGTTCGACCAGCGCGGCTGCGGGCGCAGCACCCCGCATGCGAGCGATCCGGCCGCCGACCTGCGACACAACACGACCGCCCACCTGATCGCCGATATCGAGCGGTTGCGCGAACACCTCGGGATCGAGCGCTGGCTGCTGTACGGCGGCTCCTGGGGCTCCACGCTGATGCTGGCCTATGCCCAGCAATACCCCACGAGGGTCTCGGAGATCGTCATCACCGGCGTCACGACCAGCCGGCGGGCCGAGGTCGACTGGCTCTACCGCGACGCCGGACGGCTCTTCCCCGAGCAGTGGGAGAAGTTTCGCGCCGCCGTCCCCGAGACCGAGCGCGACGGTGACCTCGTCGCCGCCTACGCGCGCCTGATGGAAGATCCCGATCCGGTCGTCCGGGAGCATGCCGCGGATGCCTGGTGCACCTGGGAAGACGCACTCCAGGCCCACGAGCCCAACGGGACACCGGGAGCCTTCGCGAATCGGCCCCTGACCGACAGGCTGGCCATCGTTCGCCTCTGCGCGCACTACTTCTCCCATGGCGCATGGCTTTCCGACGGCGAACTGCTGCGCAACGCACCAAGTCTGGCCGGTATCGCCGGCGTGCTGATCCACGGACGGCTCGACCTGAGCTGCCCGCTGGACACCGCCTGGCTGCTCGCCCGCGCCTGGCCGGACGCCGAACTGGTCGTCATCGACGACGCGGGACACGGCGGCAGCGCCGCCATGTCCGCGCGGGTCCGTGAAACGCTGGACCGGTTCGCCTCGAGGTAGGAATCACCGCCTGAACAGGCGCGCGGGGACACTGTCCGCCAGCGCCCGGTATCCGGCCGGGCCCAGGTGGAGGTGATCGCCGACGTCGTAGGCGGGCGAAAGCCGGGCCGGGAACCCCGGATCCCGGGCGACGCGGTCGAAGTCCAGCACCGCGTCGAACCGGCCGCTCGTGCGGATCCAGGTGTTGACCGCCTGGCGGGCGGATTCCCGGGTCCCGGCGAGGTCGTCGTAGCCGGTGTTCCCGCCGAACGGGGTCAGCGTCGCGCCGTAGACCCGGATTCCGTGGGCCTGCGCGCGAACCACGATCTGGTCGTAGGCGTCGATCAGATCGGCGGCCACCTGTCGTTGCGCCTCGGGTGTCGCGGCCGCGGTGCCGATGTCGTTGACGCCTTCGAACACCACCAGCCACGATACCCCGCTCTGCGCCAGCACGTCCCGGTCCACCCGGGACAGCAGGTTCGGGCCGAGGCCGTCGGCGAGCACCCGATTTCCGCCGGCGGCCTGGTTCAGCACCGCGACATCGGGTATCCGCAGGTGATCCGGCCAGCGGTCGTTCCCGTTGGTGGTCGAGCCCCGGCCGTCGGTGAGCGAGTCGCCGACCACCGCCACGGCCTCTGTCCTCTTCGGACCGAACACCTCGGCGCCGCTGAGGAAGTACCAATGGTCGACCGGCGTCGCACCGGGCAGATCCTTGTCCGCGACGTGGTCACCCGCGAGGAGCTGCGACGTCGTGCGGGAACCCGGGTGCGAGGTGATCGACGTCGACGCCTGACCCTGGGCGAAGTAGGCCGTCACCGTCACGTTCTGCCGCGCCTGTACCGAAAAGTCCAGCGGATCCGAGACCACCAGTGCGCCGGCCGGGACGACGGCGCCCGGCTTGCCCCGGAACGTCACAGCCCGCGCGCTGCCCGGCTCGATCTCGCCGACACCGGCCTTCCCGCCGAGCGGAGCCGCGATCGACACCGAGGTGATCGGCAGCGGCGCGCCACCGAAGGCGTTGGAGAACCGCAACCGGATCCGGTCGCCGCCTACGGAGAACCGCACCGTCTGCCGCAGGGTGGTGTCCGGCAGGACGACGCCGTCCCGGACGAACGCGGCGGGTGGCATGTTGCCGGGCTCGGTGAGCTGCGGCATCGAGGTCCACGTGTTCACCCACTGCCGCACGACATGCTGGGTCTGCCGGCCGGACGCGGGCGTGCTGGCCGCCACCACCGTCAGCAAGGCGAGCACGGTGACGAGCCACCTGCGTCTCATGCGGTTCCGCCGAAGTCCGGCGCCAGCACACGGTCGAAGCCGACTTCGCGGCGCGGACCGGTCAAGGTACAGGGGAGTGTCGCGACGATCCGCGCACTCGACGTGCCGACCCGAAGTTCGACGTCACCGGGTTCGACCAGCCGTCCGCCCGCGCGTCCCGTGTAGGACGTCAGGTCGGCGTGCAGCCCGATCTCGACCACCTCGGTCGCACCAGGGGCCAGGTCGACCCGTTTCGCCGCGATCAACTGCTGGACCGGCCTCGCGACCTCCGCCACCGGATCGTGCAGATAGATCTGGACGACTTCGGTCGTGGCGCGGCGGGTGCCGTTGCTCAGGGTCACCCGGACCCGGCAGCTTCCGTCGGTCGGCCACGAGGGATCCGCCACCGTGACGTCGTCCCAGGTCGCGGCGGCGTAGGAAAGCCCGTGCCCGAACGGGAAAAGCGGCGTCGGGTCGACCGTGCTGACCTCGCTGCGCTGCCCGAGCGACGACGTCAGATACGTCGAGGGCTGGGACGCCGCCTCGCCGGGGAACCCGACCGGGAGCCTGCCGGAAGGGTTGATCCGTCCACTGAGGACACCGGCGAGCGCCACCGCTCCCTCCTCACCCGGGTAGAAACCGCAGACGATCGCGGCGAGCCGGCCGGCCTGCCGCGAAAGCTCGTACGGCCGTCCACAAAGGAGCACCAGCACCACCGGTTTCCCGGTCGCGAGCAGGGCTTCGAGAAGTTCTTCCTGCCGTCCCGGCAGTTTCAGGTCGGCGGCGTCGCAACCCTCACCGGAAGTGCCACCACCGAACAAGCCCGCGCGGTCCCCGAGTACCGCGACGCAGACATCCGCGTCCTCGGCCGCGTTGACGGCTTCGGCGATGTCGGCGTCCTCGCCGTCGAGGACCGAGCAGCCGAGTGCGTAAGTGACCTCGAAGTCCTCGTTCAGCGCGTCGAGCACCGTCGGAACCGCCACCCCGAACGGCACATCCGGGTGGTGCACGCCGACATGCATCGGGAACGAGTAGCAGCCGAGCATCGCTCCGGGTTCGGCGGCCCGCGGCCCGACCACGGCGATCTTGCGGCCGGCGGGGAGGGGAAGTGTTCCGTCGTTGTGCAGCAGCACGATCGAGCGCTCGGCCAGTTCCCTTGCCAACGCACGGGATTCCGGGTCGTCGAGGTCGATCTCGTCGGGTACCTCCGGTGCCCAGTCCTCGTCCAGCAGCCCGAGTTCACACTTCTGCCGTAGTACCCGTTCGAGGGCGCGGTCGACGACGGCGGCATCGACCGCGCCCTCTTCCACCACGGCGAGCAACGGTTCGCCGTAGCAGTCCACAGTGGGCAGTTCCACGTCGATCCCGGCGGCCAGCGCCTGCCCGGCCGCGTCTCCGCGATCGGCCGCGACACCGTGCAGCTTGTACAGGAAGGACACGGAGAAGTAGTCCGCGACAACGGTTCCGTCGAAACCGTACGTGTCGCGCAGCAGATCCGTCAGCAGTGCCGCGTCCGCGGCGGCCGGGACGCCGTCGTTGTCGGTGTAGGCGTTCATCACCGACCGGGCGCCTGCCCGCAACGCCATTTCGAACGGCGGCAGCAGGACATCGGCCAGTTCTCTCGGACCGACCGAAACCGGCGCGAGATTCCGGCCGGCACGGGAGGCCGAGTAGCCGACGAAATGCTTCAGCGTCGCGATCACGCCTGTCGACTCCAGACCGGCGACATAGGCACTGCCGATCGTGCCGACCAGGTGCGGATCCTCGCCGATGCTCTCCTCGACCCGGCCCCAGCGCAGATCACGCACGACGTCGAGTACCGGGGCGAGTGCCTGGTGGACACCGAGCCGCCGCATCGTTTCCCCGATCCGCGCACCCATGCGGTACACCAGGTCCGGGTCGAAACTCGCCCCCCAGCAGAGCGGCGACGGATAGACCGTGGCCTGCCAGGCGGCGAGACCGGTGAGGGTTTCCTCGTGCACCACCGCCGGAATGCCGAAACGACCGCTTCCGACGATCTCCCGCTGGGTGCGGGCCAGGCTGCGCGCGCCGATCACCGGGTCGACGGGCCGGGTGCCGTACACCCTGGTCAGCTGGCCGATGCCGTGGCGCACCAGTCCATCCCAATCCAGGGGAGCGGCCGCGAAATCGTGCTGGTGCGGCGCCATCTCGCCGCCGGAGTCGATACCGACCCAGACACCGTAGAGCTGGGCGATCTTCTCCCGCAGGGTCATCTCGTCCATCAGCGCGCGGACTCGGTCGGCGGGATCCGCCGCAGTGTCGTGCCAGGGGCGCGGAGACGCGCTGGGCTGCGTGGTCAAAGCTGTCCGCCCTTCGAAGAAAGTACGGCGAAGAGTGTTCGCCGGGATCAGGAACGCGGTTCGAGTGCGCGGGTGGAGCGGCGCACGACGAGACCGGTGGACAAGGTGATGTGGGTTTCCTCGCTCGGTTCCCCGCTGATCAGCGAGACCAGGAGCGTGATGGCGCGGTGGCCCATCTCCCGGATGGGCTGGTCCACTGTGGTCAGTGGCGGGGTGCACAGCGCGGATTCGGGGACGTTGTCGAAACCGACCACGGAAAGGTCGTCCGGCACGGACAAACCGAGTTCGGCGGCCGCCCCGACGGTCGCGATCGCGGAGATGTCGTTGGCGGCGAACACCGCCGTCGGCCGCTCGTCGCTGGTCAGGAGTTCGTGGGCGGAGCGGGCGGAGATCTCCGGATCGTAGGCACCGAGCCGGATCAGGTCCTCGTCGATCGGTACGCCGGCGGCGGTGAGTGCTCGCAGGTAACCGGTCTTGCGCAGTTCGGCCGATTCGAGATCCGGCCGTCCGGAGAGGAAACCGATCCGGCGGTGGCCGAGTTCCAGCAGGTGCTCGGTCGCCAGCTGGGCGCCGCGCAGGTTGTCGGAATCGATGGTGGGCACCGTGGACGGCCCGGTGTGCGGATCGACCGCGACGACCGGCGTTCCGGGGACGGCTTCCAGTGAGGCCACCGGCGTGACCAGCACCGCGCCGTCGACCAGCGTGCCCGACAGGCGCGAAAGGTAGCGCTTCTCCCAGCCTGTCGAATCCCCGGTGCGGCCGCCCGCCGAGTAGACGACGAGTTCGTACCCGGTGCCGCGGATGGCGTCCGCCGCGCCCTTGAGCAGCTCGGTGGAGAACGGTTCGAGGTCGGCGACCAGGATGCCGATCACGTTCGTCTTGTGATTGCGCAGGCTTTGGGCGACCAGGCTCGCCTCGTAGCCGAGCTCGTCGATCACCGCGCGAACCTTGGCCAGGGTCGCGGCGGCGACGCCGTAACGGTCGTTGATCACCTTGGAAACGGTCGCCACGGAGACGCCGGCACGGGCCGCGACGTCACGGATCGTGACCCTCGAACTGGGCTGCATGAGCTCAGACTAGCCATGTAAAACGTTATCGACAACGATTGACATTGGATTTTCGGGCGAGCAAACTCATCGCCAGTCCGGGCGCAGTCACGCCCCGTCCTACTCGGCCGAAGTCGTCAGGAGTGGACTCACCATGCTTTCCCACCGTCGAATCCCCGCCGTCGCCGCGCTCGCCGCGGCCGTCCCGCTCGCGCTCGCCGGCTGCTCTGGGGGCACCGAGCCCGCGGCCGCGCCCAGCGGGCCGGTCACCCTGAGCTGGTGGCACAACGGCACTACCGACCCGATCAAGTCGATCTGGGCCCAGGTCATCGCCGATTACCAGAAGGCGCACCCGGAGGTGACGATCAAGGGCCAGCCGCTGCAGAACGAGGAGTTCACCACCAAGGTGCCGCTCGCCCTGCAGTCGAACGAACCGCCGGACGTCTACCAGTCCTGGGGTGGTGGCGAACTGGCGTCGCAGGCCACCTCCGGCAAGGTCGCCGACCTGACCGAGTCGACCAAGGGCTGGCTCACCTCGGTGGGCAAGCTCGCCGAGAGCTGGCAGGTCGACGGCAAACAGTACGGCGTCCCGTGGGAACAGCACTTCGTCGGATTCTGGTACCGCAAGGATCTGTTCGCCCAGGCCGGCGTCACGGCCCCGCCGTCCACTATGGACGAACTCAACGCCGCCGTCGCCAAGCTCAAGCAGGCGGGCCTCACCCCGGTCGCCGTCGGCGGCAAGGACCGCTGGCCGGACGCGTTCTACTGGAACTACTTCGCGCTGCGTGCCTGCTCGGCCGACATACTGAAGCAGTCGGTCAAGTCGGTGAAACTCGAGGACCCGTGCTGGACGAAGGCGGGGCAGGATCTGCAGGCGTTCCTCGCCACCCAGCCGTTCCAGCCCGGGTTCACCGGGACACCCGCCCAGCAGGGCGCGGGCAGTTCGGCCGGCCTGGTCGCCAACGGCAAGGCGGCGATGGAACTGCAAGGCGACTGGAACCCCGGCACGATGACCTCGCTGACCGAGGACAAGGACCTCGACTCGAAGGTGGGCTGGTTCCCGTTCCCGTCGGTCCCGGGTGGCGCGGGTGACCCGGCCGCGGTGCTGGGCGGCGGCGACGGCTTCTCCTGCACCACTCGCGCGGCCAAGGCGTGCGCGGACTTCCTGCAGTACCTCGGCAGCGAACCGGTGCAGAACCAGCTCGCGGCCCAGGGCGCGGGCCTGCCGATGACCGCGTCCGCGGCCAAGTCGCTCAAGACCGAGTCGCTGAAGACCGTCTTCGACTACGGCCAGAAGGCTCCCTACCTGCAGATGTACTTCGACAAGGCGTTCCCGACCGCGGTGGGAGCCGCGCTCAACGACGCCGTCGCGAACTTCTTCGCCGGACAGGGCACTCCGGAAGGCATCGTCGAAGCGGTGAACAAGGCCGCGGCAGGCGAGAAGTGACGGCGACGACCACGGGGGTGCGGACGGCGGCGCGGCCGTCCGCACCCCCGGCCCGGGTCCGGTTGCGACGGCCGGGGGCGCGCAAGAAGCTGGAACTGACGTTCCTGCTCGCGCCCGCTCTGCTGCTGTTCACCGGATTCGTGCTGGTCCCGATCGGGATCGCGGCCTTCTACAGCTTGTACGAGTGGAACGGCTTCGGCCCGCTGGACGACTTCGTCGGCCTGGACAACTACGCCGACGCCTTGTCCGGCGAGGTGTTCCAGGGCGCCATCGGGCACAACCTGATCATCGCCGGACTGTCCCTGGTGGTCCAGCTGCCGTTGTCCATCGGGCTGGCGATGCTGCTCAACCGCAAGCTGCGCGGCCGAGCGGTGCTGCGAGCGCTGGTGTTCGCGCCGTATGTGCTGTCGGAGGCGATCACCGCGGTGATCTGGCTGCTCATGCTGCAGCCGGACGGTTTCGTTGATCAGACGCTTCGCGCTGTAGGGCTCGGCGGGCTCGTCCAGCACTGGCTCGCCGACCCGGGGATCGTGCTCTACACCCTGTTCGCGGTGATCACCTGGAAGTACATCGGCTTCGGCATCATCCTGCTGCTGGCCGGGCTCCAGGGCGTGCCGGCGGAACTGCGGGAGGCGGCCGCGCTCGACGGCGCGTCGGCCTGGCAGACCACCCGGCACGTGGTGCTGCCGCTGCTCGGCCCGACCATCCGGATCTGGGTGTTCCTGTCGGTGATCGGCTCGCTGCAGCTGTTCGACCTCGTGTGGATCATGACGCTGGGCGGTCCGGCGAACTCGTCGGCGACCATGGCGACCTACCTGGTCGACCACGGGTTCAAACGGTACGAGTTCGGGTTCGGCAGCGCGGTCGCGGTGATCCTGTTCGTCGTCTGTTTCCTCTTCGCGTTGCTCTACCAGCGATTCGCCCTGCGCCGCGACACCGACGGCGCACTGACCAGGATGGTGGACTGATGCGCCGCGCCGGGACGCCGATCGGATACGTCGCCGCGATCGCCGTTCTCGGGATCACCGTGGTGCCGCTGCTGTTCGTGATCCTGGGCGGATTCCGTACCACCGCGCAGATCAACTCCTCGCCCGGCGGTCTGCCGGGGCCGTGGGTCTGGGACAACTACGCGGCGATCCTCGGTTCGCCGTCGTTCTGGACGTTCCTGGGCAACAGCGCGCTGATCGCGGTGATCGCCACGACGCTGACCGTCGTACTGGGGTCGATGGCCGCGTATGCCTTGTCCCGCTACAACTTCAAGGGCCGCGAGGGCTTCTACACGCTGTTCACCCTCGGTCTGCTGTTCCCGCTCGGGGTGGCGACCCTGCCGCTCTACCTGTGGCTGCGTCAGCTGGGGATGCTGGAGAGTTTCTGGGGCGTGGCGATTCCCGAAGCCGCGTTCTCACTGCCGGTGACCATCGTGATCCTGCGGCCGTTCATGCGGGCGATCCCCGGGGAGATCGAGGACGCCGCTGTGCTCGACGGGGCGAGCAGGCTCGGCTTCTTCTGGCGGATCCTGCTGCCGCTGTCCGCGCCCGCGTTGACCACCGTCGCCGTGCTCGCGTTCGTGACCAGCTGGAACTTCTACCTGTTGCCGTTGCTGGTGTTCAACGACTCCGCGAACTTCACGCTGCCGCTCGGCGTGGCGACGTTCCAATCCCAGTACTCCCAGGACACCGCGCGGGTGCTCGCGTTCACCGCGCTGTCGATGATCCCCGCGCTCGCGTTCTTCGTGCTCGCCGAACGTCGCATCGTCGGCGGGTTGACCGGATCCGTGAAGGGCTGACTTTCAGGAGGTCGAAGATGACGTCCGACGAGCAAAGCGTGCACCGCAGGGATTTCCTGCGGCTGCTCGCCGTGCTGGGCGCCGGTGCCACACTCACCCCCGGTGTCGCCGAAGCGGCACCAGACGCCTACGTCACGGGCAAAGGCGGATTTCCGCTGGTGACGAACCGTAAGACCGCGACGCTGGTGGTGAGCTCCGGCGACGAACCGGGAGTCCTCCGGGTGGCCGCCGATCTCCAGGCCGACATCGAGCGGGTCACCGGAGTACGTCCGGCGCTGGTCTTCGACCGGCCGCCCGCCGGAGGGCCCGTCGTCCTGATCGGGACGCTGGGGCACAGTCCGCTGGTCGACGACCTCGTGGCCGCCGGGAAACTGGACGTCACGGGGATCGCCGGGGAGTGGGAGACGTCGCTGAGCCAGGTCGTCGACGGCCGGCTCGTACTCACCGGCAGCGACCAGCGCGGCGTCATCTACGGCGTCTACGAACTGTCGCGCCGGATCGGGGTTTCGCCCTGGTACTGGTGGGATGACGTACCGGTGCGCCATTCCGACGAGCTGCACGTGTCCGGTGCGCGGTTCAGCCTCGGGACGCCGCACGTGAAGTACCGCGGGTTCTTCATCAACGACGAGAACCCCGCCCTCGGCACCTGGGCACCGGCCTACTTCGGGCCGGGGCACGCACCCGGTTTCCCCAACGGTTTCACCAGTGCCTTCTACGCGAAAGTGTTCGAGACTCTGTTGCGGCTCAAGGGGAACTACCTGTGGCCCGCGGTGTGGGGCCGGGCGTTCGCCGAGGACGACCCGCTCAACCACGCGACGGCCAAGGAGTACGGCGTCGTCATGGGGACCTCGCACGAGGCGCCGATGATGCGCGGGATCGAGGAGTGGAACCGGCACGCGACGCCAGGGCACGACCCGTACGGCGGCACAGGGGAGTGGAGTTTCCGCCGCAATCGCGAGGCGATCAAGGCGTACTGGGCCGACGGGATCCGGCGCATGGTCCGGGAGGACTTCGAAGGCGTTGTCACCCTCGGGATGCGCGGCAACGGCGACGTCAGCCTGCCCGACGGCGACGGGATCGACCTGATGCGCGAGATCCTGGCCACCGAACGCGAGATCCTCGCCCGCGAAACCGGCCGCGACCTGACGTCGGTGCCGCAGGTCTGGACGCTCTACAAGGAAGTCCAGCGGTACTGGGCGAAAGGCCTGCGGCCGCCGGACGACGTCATCGTCGTGTTCACCGACGACAACTGGGGCAACGTCCGCAAGCACCCCGACCAGGCGCTGCCGAGGCACCCGGGCGGGTACGGGCTTTACTACCACTTCGATTACGTCGGTGGTGGCCGCAACTACAAGTGGGTCGACACGAGTCTGCTGCCGAACGTCTGGGAACAGCTGAACCAGGCCGTCGAGTACGGGACCGACCGGTTGTGGGTGGTCAACGCCGGCGACCTGAAGGGCAACGAACTGCCGCTTCAGTTCTTCCTCGACTATGCCTGGGATCCCGGCGCCTGGCCGCTCGAACGTCTGTCCACCTGGGAACGCGGGTTCGCGGAGACGAACTTCGGCCCGGGTACGGCGGCGGCGATCGCGGAGGTCCTGCATACCTACGGGCGGCTGCAGTCGCGCCGTAAACCCGAGTTGCTCAACCGCCGGATCACGCGCGATCCGGCGAAGGATCCCGCCACGGACTCGACGGCGATCGTGTACGACGACCAGGCCACGCCGTTCAGCCTGGTGAACTACCTCGAACTCGACGTCGTCACCGCGGAATGGCAAGAGCTGGCCGCTCGCGCGGAGAAGATCTCGGCACGGCTGCCCGCGGCCTACCGGGACGCCTACTACGAACTCGTGCTCTACGCGGTGAAGGCGTCGGCCAACCTCTACGCACTGCGGCGGGCCGAATTCACGAACCTGCTGTACGCGGCACAGGGCCGGGCGTCGGCCAACGATCTCGCGGCGGTCACCGAAGCGAGGTTCGCCGACGATCTGGCGCTGGCGCGGAAGTTCAACACCGGGATCGCCGCCGGGAAATGGCGCGGATTCCAGACACAGCCGCATATCGGCTACGGCGATATCGCCCGCTACGGCCCGAACGCGCCCTGGCAGCAGCCAGAGAAGGACAACGTCGCTTTGCCGGACGAGATCTTCCCCGCCGTGCGGCGGCTCGGCCTGCCCGAAGCCGCCGAGCTGGGCGTCGCGATCGACGGCTCCGACCAGTGGTGGCCCGCGACGCCGGGTACCCCGGTGCTCCCCGAGTTCAGCCCCTTCCAAAGTGGACCCGGCCAGTACATCGACGTGTTCAACCGGGGCCGGACGCCGTTCCGTTGCACGGTGACCGCCGGCGTGCCCTGGGTCCGCGTCGAGCCGCGGGGCGGCCGGGTGGACAAGGACCTCCGGATCGGCGTGAGTATCGACTGGTCTCGTGCACCGAGAGGGAAGACCACGGTGCCGATCACCGTTTCGGGCGCGGGCGGACGGGTCCGGGTCGAGGCGGTGGTGCGCAACCCGGAGCTACCCGGCTCGTGGCGTCGCGGATTCATCGAGGCCGGGGGATATGTGTCCATGGAGGCCGAGCACTGCACGGCCGCCATCGGCGCGGCCGGCGCATCGTGGCGGCGGATCCCGGACATCGGGCGCACCGGTGGCGGGATGACTCCGTTCCCGGTCACCGCGCCGAGCCTGGCCGCGGGTGCCGGGCCACGGCTGGAGTACCGGATGACCTTGTTCAACCCGGGAACCGTGGTCGTCTGGGCGTATCTTTCGCCGCGCAGCAACGTGCTGTCCGGCGACGGCCTCCGGTACGCGGTGTCGTTCGACGGCGAGAGCCCGCAGGTCGTGAACATCACCAAGGCGACCGGCGCCGACGACATGACGATGAACAAACAGTGGGAATGGACCACCTCGGACAACGTGAACCTGACCGCGACGCGGCACGTGATCACCGCGCCAGGACCACATGTGCTGAAGTTCTGGATGGTGGACCCCACCGTCGTCGTGCAGAAACTGGTGGTCGACACCGGCGGCCTCCGGCCCAGCTACCTCGGGCCGCCGGAGAGCGTCCGGCTGGGAACGTGACCCGCCGGGGGCGCGGTGCTGTGGCGGACCACGAGGCTGGTGGCGAGTTCGATGCGGTGACTGTCCGGCATGTGGCCGCGGGCCAGCGAAATCGCCAGCCGCGCACCGGCGGCCGCCATCTGCCGCAGCGGCTGTCGGATCGTGGTCAGCTCGGGCGTCAGCCAGCCGGCGAGCGGCAGGTCGTCAAAGCCGACCACGCTCAGGTCGTGCGGGATGCGCAGGCCCGCGTCGCGCGCGGCCTCGTAGACGCCGAGCGCCTGCAGGTCGCTGCCGGCGAACACCGCCGTCGGCCGGTCGGGGAGGGTGAGCAGTGAGGTCAGTTCCCGGTAGCCGGAGTGGGGGTGGAAGTCGCCGCGGCGCACCAACGCCGGGTCGAAGGCCAGCCCGGCGGACTCCAGAGCGGCGCGGTAGCCGTCGATCCTCGCCCGGCTGCACAGCACGCCGTCGGGTCCGCCGATCACCGCGATCCGCCGGTGTCCCAGTTCGAGCAGGTGCCGGGTGGCGGAGTGCCCGCCCTGCCGGTTGGTCGTGCCGATCGACGGCGTCTCCGGCCCCGGCTGCCCGGCCGGGTCGATCACCACCAGCGGGATGTCCCGCGCCCGCAGTTTCCCCAGCTGGCCGCTGGTGAGATCGGAACAGACCGAAACGATGCCGACCGGGCGGCGGGTGAGCACGCTTTCCAGCCAGTCATGGGCGGGCGTGTGCCGCCCCGACGATTCCGCGAGAACGACCGACATACCGTTTTCGCGGGCGACGTTCTCCACTCCCCGAATGATTTCCAGCGCCCAGGTGCTTTCAAGTTCGTGGAACATCAGTTCCAGCAGACGTGACCGCTGCGACCGTTCGTCTGCGCGGCGCCGGTAACCGTATTTCCGGATCAATTCCTCCACTCTGGCCCGAGTTCCTTCAGCGACGTCAGAGTGGCCGTTGACGACCTTGGAAACGGTCGGCACCGACACCCCCGCCTCCTCGGCGATCCGGCTGATGGTGATCCGAGGTTCCGTTGGCATGACAGGGATTCTACTGCGCAGTTCTCGAAAGGAGATCCATGAAGAACACAATTTTCAGGATACGGGCGGTCGCCGTTCTGGTCGCCGTCGCGGGTGTCACGCTCTCGAACGTCACACCGGCCTCGGCAGCCGTTCCCTTGAAGAACATCACTCACCGCTACGTCGGCAGCGCCGTCGCGGCGAATCATCTGGCCAACGAAGCCGATTACCGTTCCGTGCTCACCCGGGAATTCGACAACGTCACCCCGGAGAACGAGATGAAATGGGGTGTCGTCGAGGCGACCCGCAGCCACTACGACTGGTCGGGCGCGGACGCGATCGTCGACTACGCCCGGCGGACCGGCAAGTCCGTCCGCGGGCACACGCTCGTCTGGCACAGCCAGCTGCCCGGCTGGGTGAACGACCTGGAGGCAGGCGAACTGCGGTCGGCGGTGAAACAGCACATCGCCACGGAAATGGGCCGGTACAAGGGCAAGATCCGGGCATGGGACGTGGTGAACGAAATGTTCAACGACGACGGCACCCGCCGCTCGTCGGTGTTCCAGCAGAAACTGGGTGACCGCTACGTCGCCGACGCGTTCCGCTGGGCCCGTGCCGCCGACCCGTCGGCCAAGCTGTACATCAACGACTACAACACCGAAGGCCTGAACGCGAAGAGCGACGCGCTGTACGACCTGGTGCGGAAGCTCAAGAAGCAGGGCGTGCCGATCGACGGCGTCGGTTTCCAGGCGCACCTCGCGACCCAGTACGGATTCCCGGCCGGGTACCAGGCGAATCTCGCCCGGTTCGCCGCGCTGGGCGTGGACGTGGCGATCACCGAGGCCGACGTCCGCATCCTGATGCCCGCCGACGCCGCCAAACTGGCCGTGCAGGCGAACTACTTCAAGCAGCTCTGGGACGGCTGCCACGCGGTAGCGCGATGCGTGGAGTTCACGACCTGGGGCTTCACCGACCGGCACTCGTGGGTGCCGGACACCTTCCCCAGTGAGGGCGCGGCCTGCCTGTTCGACACGAACCTGAGGGCGAAACCGGCCTACACCCGCATCAACCCCTGACGCTCCTCGTGACTGGTAATGACGGTTCTAACCGTCATTACCACTCACGAGGCCTTCGGCATGACGCAGAGTTCCCTGGACATTCCCGATTCGAAGTCGTAAACGACGGGGTTTCCGTACTCGTAGCCCGGGACGGAGTTGCAGTCGGCGCCGGTGGCGGACGTGAGCTGGGCGATCACCGTGTAGTTCGCCGAACCGTCGGAGCAGTGGACCCGGATCGCGCTGCCGCTGAACTCGCCATTGCTCCCGGCGTTCTCGTCGGCCGAGATGCAGTCTCCGGCCTGTGCGGAGAAGGGATCGGGGTCGACCGCGGGGGCCTTGCCGGCGTCGCCGCCAGTGTCACTGCCGGTGTCGCCGCTGGTGACGATCGCCCAGGTCGCCGCGGTCACGCCACCGGCGGCGATGAGGGCACCGGCGGCGATCCCGACGATCAGGCCCACGTTCGGGGACTTCTTCCGCGGCGGAACGGGGTACTGCGGCCAGACGGGAGGCGGCGGCTGCTGGGGGTAGGTCACGTCATCAGGATCGGCGGCGGCGATGAAATTCCGATGACACGCCGTTTCACTTGCGGGCGACGAGCCGTTCCACCAGACCGAGTTTGAACCGCTGCCGATCCTCGACGGTCAAGCCGAGGGCGGTGATCTTGCTCAGCGGACGCCGCAGGAAATGTTCGCCCGCCATGGGAACGGTGACCTTCTCGGTGATCCATTGGAGACCGCGGACGACGCGGGACGTGCTCGCGACGTGGTCGAGCAGGATGAGCCGCCCACCGGGACGCAGGACGCGGACCATCTCCTCCAGCGCCTTGCCGTCGTCGGGGATGGCGCAGAGACCGAGGGTGCAGAGCACGGTGTCGAACGATTCCGCCTCGAAGGGCAGGTCGTGGGCGTTGGCTCGCTGAAGGGTCACCGTGTGGCCGAGCCGTTCGGCCCGGCCACGGGCGATGTCGAGCATGCCGTCGCTGAGGTCGATGCCGGTGAGGTTGACGTCGTCGGGGTAGAGCGGCAGGTTCAGGCCGGTGCCGACGGCGACCTCCAGCGCGTTGCCGGTCGCCTGGCCGCAGGCCCACGCCCGGGAATCGCCGAAGAGCTTGCGGTCGAGGAACTGCATTTCCCGGTCGTAGCCGCGGGATTTGCCGTCCCAGTAGCGATTCCACCGGTCGGGACGCGGGGTCATGGCACTCCTTTCAGCAGCAGTGCTCGCCACGCCAGGCCTCGCGGCCTTCCTTGACGGCGACGGCGGCGATGACGAGCGCGACCAGCGGATCGGCCCAATACCAGCCGAAGAGGCTGTTGAGCAGCAGGCCGACGAGCAGTACACCGGAGAGGTAGGTACAGAGCAAGGTCTGCTTGGAGTCGGCGACCGCGCTCGCGGAGCCGAGTTCGCGGCCGGCGCGGCGCTGGGCGTGAGACAGGAACGGCATCACCAGCAGGGAGACCGACGCCAGCACGATGCCGACCGTGGAGTGCCCGGCGGGGTCGGCGCCGAACAGCGAGCGTACGGATTCGACGGTGACATAGGCGGCCAGGGCGAAGAAGGACACCGCGATGACCTTCAGCGCGGTGCGTTCGCGGGCTTCGGGATCGCGGCCGGAGAACTGCCACGCGACGGCTGCGGCGGAGGCGACCTCGATGACCGAGTCGAGTCCGAAGCCGATGAGCGCGGTGGACGAGGCGATCGTGCCGGCGGAGAGGGCGATGATCGCTTCGACGACGTTGTAGGTGATGGTGGCGGCGACCAGGAGCCGCACCCGGCGCGAGAGTACGGCCCGGCGGTCCGGGTCCACAGTGGACACGGGCGGGCAGCAGCCGTCCGCGCAGGCACCGTCTTCCACCGGGATCAGCCGCTCGGTCATGAGAGCACCCGAAGGACGGGCGCATCGTCGACGCAGGGCTGCGCGGTGTCGACGGCGAGCACGACCTGCACCAGTTCGCGTAGCGCCTTGGCGAGGTGCTCGTCGGCCAGCGTGTAGCGGACCTGGCGGCCTTCGTAGGCGGCCACGACCAGCCCGCAGCCCCTCAGGCAGGCGAGGTGATTGGACACGTTGGACCGGCTCAGCCCCAGTTGCCCGGCCAACTGGCCGGGATAGCTCACGCCGTCGAGCAGGGCGACCAGGATCTTGCACCGGTTCGGGTCGGCGAGTGCCCGGCCGAGCCGGGCGAGTGCGGCGCCCTGGGTTTCACATGTCAGCACAGCCCGAACAGTACAGCCTCGGCTGAATAGTTCTCAAGGGGCGAGTTCGCCGGGACAGAACGTGCCGGGCGGGGGCAGGACGCCGTCGACGAGATACGCGTTGCCGTGCTCGCGGAGGCAGGTGTTGCCCAGCAGGTAGGCGGCGTGCCCGTCGCCGTGCCAGACGGCCCGCGCTCGGGGGAGCTGCCCGGCGACGTGTGCCGCTCCGAGGTTGCTGGTGTTGTTGTCGAGTTCGCCGATCGTCACGAGCGCGGGTGGTGCGCCGGGAGCCGACAGCGGATGCGGTGGATAGGCCGGGTCGCCGGGAACACCGGCGCAGCGCCCGAGTTCGAAGCGGCCTTCGATCCAGCCGAAGCGCGGCGCGAGGGTCTTGAGGCGGCGCTCGATGTGGACGAACTGCGCGTAGGTCGGCAACGCGGGCATGAAGTCGTGGCACAGGGTCGCGCTCTGGACGGAACCGATCGGCCCGTTCGGCGGGTACTGAAGGACCGTGTGGAAGTCGCTCGCGTTACCCGTGCGCGCCTTCGCGATGGCTTGAGCCAGGGCGGGCCATCGGGGCGGAGTCATGCCGACGAGTGCGCCGGCGAACAGATCTCCGACGGTGGCTGTCCGGCCCTGTCCCGCCTCGGGTGCCGGTATCGGTGCGCGCCGAGCCGTCGCGACGAGGTCGTCCCACACCTTCGCGGCGTCCCGGCCCCGCAGCGCGCAGGACGTCGTGCGCTCGCACCAGTCCCGGAAGTGCAGTAGCTGTCGTTCCTGGGTGCGTGCGTAGGAGGCCAGCCAGTCCTCGAGCCGGGTCCGGGTGTGATCGGCGACGCCGTCGAGGTACAGCCTCTCGAGCCGGTCGCCGAAGAGTTCGGCGTAGGCCTGTCCGTAGGTGGTGCCGTAGGAATTGCCGAAGTACCGCAGCTTCGGCTCGCCGAGCGCGGCGCGGATCGCGTCGAGATCGTGCGCCATCTGCCAGGAGTCGAGCCCGGAGAACGCGGGCCCCGCGGCTTGACGGCAACCGGCGTCGTAGGCGGCGTTCTCCTGGACCTGCGTCTGCCAGCCGGCTTCGGTCTGGTTCCGCACCAGGCCGACGATCGAGGCCGGGGGACGAGGACAGGCGATCTGCGTGTCGCCGACGGTCCGGCCGAGGCCGCGGGGATCGAACACGACGACGTCCAGCCGCTCGGTGAGTTCGTCGAGCCAGGTCTGGATCGGCGCCGGCCTCGGTCCGAGGATGCCGGCCGTGCTGTTCCCGGCGCCGAGGTTCGCCACCACCGTGCCGGTCCGTCGCGCCGGATCCTTCGCCCGCACCCGCACGACGTCGATGCCGGTCGCGGCGCCGCCGGGATCCGCCCAGTCCACCGGGACGGTCAGCACCGCGCACTGCGTGCTCTCGCCACAGTCACGCCAGTCCAGTGCCGGATGCGGGGCCGCCGACGCGGGATGCGCCGCCAGCGCGAGCACTCCGGCGATGACCACGGCGCCGTACCTTCGACTTGTCATCCGAGATGATCCTCCCTAAGTTGCCGCTTCACGCTGGCAGCACGAGCGCGAGCGGCGCATCTGCCGCTCGGCATAGAACGGGGATCGATGAGCGCACTCGCCGCCCGGTGGCGGGCCGTCCCGGACACGACCCAGGACGGCTTGATCGCCGCGGCCGTCCTCGTCATCTCGCTCGGGCTGCCCGCACTCGACGGCTTGCGGGGCTCCGTGAGCGTGGTGTCGTGGACGGTCATGGCCTGCGTGCCGCTGCTCTGGCGCCGCCGTCTCCCGCTCGCGTCGGCGGCCGTCACCGGTGCGATCACCCTCGGCTCGCTCTGGCTCGGCTCGCCCGCCTCGCCGTGGGCGGCGATGACCGCGGTGTTCTCCGCCGCCTATCACCTGCGGCGTCACCGAGTCCTGCTCGCCCTCGCGGCCACGGCGTGGATGCTCGTGGTGGCCGCCCTGCGGGGCGCCTCGATCGTGCCGTCCGATGTGCTCACCTCGGCGGGGCTCGCGGTACTGCCGGTCAGCCTCGGGTACGCCTTGCGCCTGCACGCGGACCGGGCGAGCGCTCTGCGGCGGCTCGTCGAGTCGGAAGCCGGGCGGGCTCGGGACCGTGAGCGGAACCGCGTCGCCAGGGATGTGCACGACCTCGTCGGCCACCAGTTGAGCGCGATCCGCCTGCAGGCCTTGGGTAGCCGCAAGGCGGGCACGGACCCCGGCAGGGCGCTCGGGGCCATCGCGGAACTGGCGGGGGAGGCGCTGGGGCAGGTGCGCTCACTCGTGGACGTACTGCGTGAGGACGGGTCGCCCGGACTGTCCGAACTGGACACCCTGACCGGCCGGATGCGCGGGGCGTTGCCCGTGGATCTCGTGCTGGAACTCGGCGACGTCGACCTGCCCGGCCATGTCCAGGCGGCCGTGTACCGAATCGTCGAGGAGTCACTCAGCAATATCGCGCGCCACGCCTCGGCACACCGAGCCGAAGTAAAGGTCAGCGTGCGGGGCAAGGAAGTGGTGGTGACCGTGGACGACGACGGCGGAAGCGCGGTGGAAGCGTTGAACGGCAACGGAATACGTGGCATGCGTGAACGCGCGGCACTGCTCGGCGGCACCGTGAGCGCCGGCCCGCGCGAAGGCCGGGGCTGGCGGGTCCGGGCGACGATCCCTTGGGACGGGGGAAGTTCGTGATCCGGGTGCTCGTCGCCGACGACCAAGAGGCGGCCAGGGAAGGTATGCGCCTGCTGCTCTCCGGCGAACCCGATATCGAGGTGATCGGCGCGGCCGTGGACGGCACCGACCTGCTCGCCCTCGCTCGGCGGCGGCAGCCCGACGTGGTGCTCACCGACATCCGTATGCCCGGCCTGGACGGCATCGAGGCGATCCGGTGCTTGCACGCACTGGATCCCGAACCCGCGGTCATCGCGGTGACCACGTTCGACCTGGACGAATATCTCTTCGGCGCGCTGCAGGCCGGGGCGGTCGGTTTCGTCCTCAAGGACAGCGCACCCGAGTTGTTCGTCGACGCGGTGAGGCTCGCCCACCGCGGGCAAGGGCTGATCGATCCCCAGGTGACCCGGCGGCTGGTGACCCGGTTCGCGCGCACGTCGCCCCGCCCCGCACCGCCGGAACTCGCACTTCTCACCCCGCGCGAGACCGAGGTGCTGCGCGGTCTCGCCCGAGGATCGGCCAACGCCGAGATCGCCGACGAGTTCGGCATCGCCGCCGGCACGGTGAAGGTCCACGTCGAGCGGATCCTGGCCAAGCTTCGAGTCGCGACCCGGGTACAAGCCGTGATAAAGGCGCACAAGTACGGATTGGTCACCTGGGACGACTGACACGACGGAGTGTGGGGGCGCGACCCTACGTTTCGTCGCTGCCTGTCAAGCCATCCCCGAACAAGCACGGACAGGCGACCCGAAAGAGATCGGCCTGCCCACTCGAACGGCCGCATCGACAATGCGTACACGAGTTCTGCGGCGGTCCCGGCTAACACCTGAGCGCTGTTACTGGACCGATTGTGTGGGGCTTTTCAGTGCCTAAGTGACGTTAACAAAAGGCTTCGGCGTATTCGGAGAATCGGCATTCGGGTGGCCTTTTCGCCTTACCCGAAAGTGCGCTTGTGCGGGCAAAACACCTTGCTATGTTGATCCAAGCGGGGCCGCCACCTCGGGGAATTCCGGCCCACCGCTTCTTCAGGGATCTTGTCTTTTTCACGCGACTATCGAAGGGTGGACCTTGCTGTGACCGTGACCGAATCGGACACCTCCGCCGAGGGTGTCCAGGGGCCGGGAAATCCGCAGCTGAGTTTGGGCCGGGCCGCCGCGCGCACACTGGCGACGACGACCAAGTCCGCTCCGCAGATGCAGGGCATTTCGTCCCGGTGGCTGCTGAAGATGCTCGACTGGGTTCAGGTCAACGGTGGCGCCTACCGGGTGAACCGGCGGCTCAGCTACGCGGTCGGCGACGGCCGGGTGACGTTCTCGAAGGCCGGCACCGACGTGAACGTGATCCCGGCGGAACTGGGTGAACTGAAGCCGCTCAAGGGATACGACGACGAAGAGGTGCTCGAGGAACTCGCCAGGCGCTTCGTTCAGCAGGAGGTGGAGCCCGGCGACGTGCTCGTCGAGTTCGGGCACCAGGCCGACAAGGTCTATCTCATCGCGCACGGCAAGATCACCAAGACCGGCCCCGGCGCCTACGGTGAGGAGACCGCGCTGGGCGTGGTCAAGGACGGCGACTATTTCGGGGCGCAGGCGCTCGTCGCCGACGACGGCATCTGGGAGTTCACCGCGAAGGCCGCGACGGCGGGCACCGTGCTGACCTTGTCCCGCCAGGCTTTCGAGCATGTGCTGGAGCAGTCGGAATCCCTGCAGGCGCAGATCGCGCGTACATCGCAGGACACCGGGCGTGCCAACGACTTCGGCGAGGCCGAGATCGACATTTCGTCCGGGCACGACGGGGAACCGTTGCTGCCGGGCACGTTCGTGGACTACGAGACTTCGCCGCGCGAGTACGAACTGAGCGTCGCCCAGACGGTGCTGCGGGTCCACAGCCGGGTTTCCGACCTCTACAACCAGCCGATGGACCAGACCGAGCAGCAGCTCCGCCTGACCATCGAGGCGCTGCGCGAGCGGCAAGAGCACGAAATGATCAACAACAAGGACTTCGGCCTGCTGCACAACGCCGACTTCGGCCAGCGCATCCCGACGCGCACCGGCCCGCCGACACCGGACGACTTCGACGAACTTCTTTCCATGGTATGGAAGGAACCAGGCTTCTTCCTGGCGCATCCGCGCACGATCGCGGCGTTCAGCCGAGAATGCAGCAAGCGGGGTATCTACCCGACCGGCGCCGACCTCGGCGGCCACAAGGTACCGTCCTGGCGCGGGGTCCCGATCCTGCCGTGCAACAAGATCCCGGTGAGTTCGACCAGTACCAGTTCGGTGCTGCTGATGCGCACCGGCGAGAAGACCCAGGGCGTGGTCGGCCTCCGCCAGATCGGCTTGCCCGACGAGTACGAGCCCGGCTTGAACGTCCGCTTCATGGGGATTTCGGAGCAGGCGATCATCTCCTACCTCGTCAGCACCTACTACTCCGCGGCCGTTCTGGTCCCGGACGCGCTGGCCGTGCTCGAGGCGGCCGAACTGGGCCGCGAAGGATGACCGCCACGACACCCGAGGCCGATCAGCGGCTCAGTCTCGGCACCGCGGCCGCGCGGAACCTGGCCACCACCACCAAAACGCCGCCTCAGATGCAGAGCATCACACCGCGGTGGCTGCTGCGGATGCTGCCCTGGGTCGAAGCCACCGGTGGCAGCTACCGGGTCAACCGGCGGCTGACCTACGCGATCGGTGACGGGCGGGTGAGCTTCACCAACGTCGGTACCGAAGTCCGGGTCGTCCCGCAGGAACTGGCGGAACTGGCTCTGCTGCGCGGTTTCGACGACGAGGACACCCTCACCGCGCTCGCCGACCGGTTCGAGCAGCACGAGTACGCGCCGGGCGAGACGATCGTCAGCCACGGCTCGCCGCTGGACGAGGTCGTGCTGGTCGCGCACGGCAAGGTGGCCAAGGTGGCGCCCGGTGAGTACGGCGGCGAAGCGACGATCGGCAGCATGGCCGACGGTGATCACTTCGGTGACGAGATGCTCGCCGGGATCAGCAGGAACTGGCCGTTCACGATCAAGGCCGTCACCCCGGTGACCGTGCTGACCCTGCGCGCGGACGACTTCGCCGACCTCAACGGCCGGTCCGAGGCGATGCGCCGGCACGTGCAGGATCTCCTTGCACTGGGCGAAAAACCGCAGAACGCCAAGGGCGAGGCCGAGATCGGGATGTCGTCCGGGCACGATGGTGAGCCACCGCTGCCCGGCACGTTCGTCGACTACGAGCTCTCGCCGCGCGAGTACGAACTGGCCGTCGCCCAGACGTCGCTTCGGGTGCACACCCGGGTGACCGATCTCTACAACGGGCCGATGAACCAGTTCGACGAACAACTCCGGCTCACCGTGTCGGCGCTGCGGGAGCGGCAGGAGTACGACCTGATCAACAACCGCCAGTTCGGCCTGCTGCACAACGCGGATCTCAAGTCGCGGTTCCAGACCCATTCGGGCCCGCCGACGCCCGACGACATGGACGAACTCGTCAGCCGCCGCCGCAAGACGAAGTTCTTCCTCGCCCATCCGCGCGCGATCGCCGCGTTCGGCCGCGAATGCACCCGCCGCAGCCTCTATCCCGAAGGCACCACGGTCGAGGGCAAGGTGGTGTCCGCCTGGCGCGGGGTGCCGCTGCTGCCGTGCGACAAGATCCCGATCACCGACGCGGGCACGTCGTCGATCCTCGCCATGCGAACGGGCGTCGAGGACAACGGGGTGATCGGGCTGCACCAGACCGGCCTTCCCGACGAGTACGAGCCCGGCCTGAACGTGCGGTTCGACGGAATCAACGAGCAGGCCGTGGCCAGCTATCTGGTCAGCGCCTACTACTCCGCCGCCGTCCTCGTGCCCGACGCGCTCGGCGTACTCGAGAACGTCGAGGTCGCGCGTTGACCCCTCCTCGATCCGGAATGACAGCGAACGCCCGAGAAAGGACCACGCAAGTGACCATCGCTCCTACCCCCGCTCCCGCCAAGGTTCTGCGCACCGAATACCAGAAGTCGGTGGCGTCGTACTGGAACAAGGAGAAGGACCCGGTCAACCTGCGTCTGGGCGACGTGGACGGGCTCTACCACCATCACTACGGCGTGGGTGAGGTCGACTGGTCCGTGCTGGAGGGCCCGGAGGAGACCCGCGACGAGCGGATCATCGCGGAAATGCACCGGCTGGAGACCGCGCAGGCGGACGTCCTGATGGACCACCTCGGCGACGTCACACCGGGCGACAGCCTGCTCGACGCCGGCTGCGGACGCGGCGGTTCGAGCATCATGGCCAACGCGCGGTTCGGCTGCCGGGTGGACGGTGTCTCGATCTCGGAGAAGCAGGTCGAGTTCGCCAACGGGCAGGCGGCGCGCAGGGGAGTGGACGACCGGGTGCGCTACCACTTCCGCAACATGCTCGACACCGGTTTCGAAACCGGGTCACGCAAGGCGATCTGGAACAACGAGAGCACCATGTACGTCGACCTGTTCGACCTGTTCGCCGAACACGCGCGGCAACTGGAGTTCGGCGGCCGCTACGTCACCATCACCGGTTGCTACAACGACGTGACCGGTGGCCGGTCCAAGGCGGTCGCCCAGATCGACCAGCACTACACCTGCAACATCCACCCGCGCAGCCAGTACTTCAAGGCGATGACGGCGAACAACCTGGTGCCCATTTCGGTGGTCGACCTGACCGCGCAGACGATCCCGTACTGGGAGCTGCGTGCGAAGTCCTCCGTGGCTACCGGGATCGAGGGCCCGTTCCTCGACGCCTACCGCGAAGGCAGCTTCCACTACCTGCTCATCGCCGCCGACCGGATCTGATCCCGCGCCGAACCGAGACCACCGGAGTGACTGCGATGACGGAACACGGCGCTCTGGCCACGCTTCTGGCGGGGCCCAGGGGTCTGGGAACGTCTGCTGCGCGCCTGGCGGCCCGGCTCGCATACCCCCCGGCAGCGGTGGAGATCCCGCCGCTGCCGGGGCCCGAACCGGGCCACGATCCCGCGTACGCGATGAGGCCTTGGGGCGACGGCACGGCGTCGCCGTTGTACTGCCCTGTCACCGAAAGGATCAACGACCCGCTCGCCGACGAGGTCGACCGGCGGTTGATCGCGTGGGCGGCGGAATGCGGGTTCAGCGAGGAGGAATGCAGCCAGATCGGAAAGGCGGGCTTCGGCAGGCTGGTCATGCTCGCCCACCCGGACTGTGAGGATCCGGAGCGGCTGCTGATCTCGGCGAGGCTCAACGCGGCTTGGTGGGCGGCCGACGATCTCTACGCCGACGACACCTCACTCGGCGCCATTCCAGCCGAGCTCCCGCCGAAGCTCGCGCTGGCGATGGCGGCGATGGACCCGCTTCCGTCGTTGGGCGAGTTCAGCCGCGAACTCGACGAGACGCTCCGGGGCGACCGGGTCCTGATCGCGCTGAACTCGGGGATCGACTACCTGCGGCGGGCCGGTACGGCCGCACAGGTTCAGCGGGTCTGCTATTCGACCTTCGCGATGTTCGTGAGCTGGAGCGCGTACGCGGCTTGGCGCCACAGCGCGAAATACCCGCCCGCGTGGGAGTACCTCGCCGCCCGGCAGCACGACAGCTTCTACACCTCGATGACGCTGATCGACGTCCTCGGCGGCTACGAGCTGACGTCGAACCTCTACTACGACCCGCGTGTCCGTGAAGCGGCGATCCAGGCGGGCACCGCCGCCGTGCTCGTCAACGATCTCCACTCGGTGACCAAGGACCTGGAGGACGAGTCGCCGCCGTGCAACACGGTGTTGCTGATCGCGGGCGATCGCGGCTGCTCGATCGAGGAAGCCACCGAGGTGACGGTCGGTCTGCACAACGACGTCGTCCGGGATTTCCAGGCGGCGCACGAAGAGCTCATCGCGGTGCCGTCGCCGGAACTGCAGCGCTTCCTGCGCGGGTTGCGGGGCTGGATGGGCGGCGGTTTCGAGTGGCACTCCACGAGCCCGCGGTACCGGACGAAGCCGGAGGAGAGGTGATCGGCTCGTGAGTGGTAGTGACGGTCAGAACCGTCTGTCAGAACCGTCGCTACCACTCACGAGCCCCTAAACGACGCCGGCCGCGATCAGCTGCTGCCAGATCACGCCCTGGTCCACGACCTCGACCTCGAGTTTCTCGGCCTTGGCGATCTTGGCGGCGCCGACATCGGCACCGGTGATGAGCATGTCGGTGTTCGCCGAGACCGACGACGCGATGGTCGCCCCGGCCTTCTCGCACAACCGTTGGAAGGTCGGGCGTGGCACCTTCTCGCCGGAGCGCGGGTTGCTGATCGAGCCGGTGACCACCACTGTCTTGCCTTCCAGCGGTGCACCGGCCACAACGACCGGCGGGAGGTCTTCGTCGCGGACGTCCAGCGAGACGCCGGCCTCGCGCAGACGTTCGAGTTCGGGCGTCAGCCGGGTGAGGTGCTCGATCAGCGAGGCGGCGACCTTGGGCCCGATGTCTTCCACGGCAACGAGTCCGTCTTCGCCCGCCTCGACGACGGCTTCCAGTGAGCCGAATCCCGCTCGGCACAGGCGGGCCGCCGTGCCCTCCGAGGCCATCGGGATGGCGAGCCCGATCAGTGCCCGGCGCAGCCCGACCTGACGGCTCGCGTCGATCGACTCGATCATGCGCGCGGCGGAGATCTCGCCGATACGGTCGAACTCCAGCAGTGTTTCCTTGGTGAGCCGGTAGAAGTCCGACGGATGCTCCAGGATCCCGGCCTCGGCCAGCCGTTCGATCCAGACTCCGCCGATGGCGTCGATGTCGGCCGCGGCTCGCGAGGCCCAGTGGATCAGGCGCCGCACGGTCTGAGCCGGGCAGGCGACGTTGGTGCAGAACAGTTCCCGGCTGTTGCCCTGTTCGGTCAACGGCTCTTCGCACGACGGGCACACCGACGGCGGCACGATCTCACGTTCTTCACCGGTGCGCTTCTCGGCGTCGAGAACACCGGCGACGAACGGGATCACGTCGCCGGCGCGGCGCACCAGGACCGTGTCGCCGATCTTGATGCCACGGGCGCGGATCACCTCCTGGTTGGCCAGCGTCGCGCGGGTGACCGTGGTCCCGCCCACGAACACCGGCTCCAGCCAGGCGACGGGGGCGATCTTGCCCGTCTTGCCGACATCCCAGACCACGTCGGCCAGCACGGTGGTCTTCTCCTCGGCGGCGAACTTGAACGCCAGCGCGCCTCGGGGTGAGCTCGACCGGGTACCGGCGGCGGCGTAAGCGTCGCGATCGGCGAGCCGCAGGACGGCGCCGTCGAGGTCGTAGTCGAGGTCGTTGCGCTGCTGTTCGATCGTGGTGATCACGGCCTGCGCCGCTTCGGCGTCGTCGCAGTGCCGCATGTCGGCGGCGGTGAAGCCGAGCGTCCGCAGGGCACCGTCGAGGTCGGTGTCCGCGCTGTCGGGTTCGGTGCTCAGGTCGAAGGCGAAGAACCGCAGACGTCGTTCGGCGACGGTGGCCGGATCCTTGGCCCGCAGGGTGCCCGCGGCGGCGTTGCGAGGGTTGATCAGCGGTTTGTCCGCGTGCACCTTGTTGTACGCGGCGAAGGTGGAGCGCAGCATGACCGCCTCACCGCGCACTTCGACCCGGCCGGGCGCGTCGACCCGGTCCGGGACCCCGTCCGTCAGCGCCCGCACGAGCATGGTGACGTCGTCGCCGGTCGTGCCGTCGCCGCGGGTGACCGCTCGCGCCAGCCGTCCGTTCTCGTAGACCAGGGCCAGCGACAGGCCGTCGAGCTTCGGCATGACCACCACGGACTGGCCGGGGAACCGGGTGAAGAACGCCGCGACCTGCTCGGGTTTGGTCGCCTTCTCCAGCGACAACATCGGGCGCGAGTGCCGGATCGGCGCGTGCAGCACCGCGGGGGCGCCGACCTGGTCGAGCGGGTTCGGATCGGGCGCCAGTTCGGGGTTCGCCGCGATGAGGCCGCGTAACTCGTCCTCGATGACGTCGTACTCGGCGTCCGCCACTTTCGGCGATCCGCGGTAGTAGGCGTCGCGTAGCACGACGATCTGATCAGCGAGTTCCTGGATGCGCTCCCGAGCGTTCACGGGACAGAGATTACCCGCGCCCACCGACAGAACACCGTCCGAAGAGGACTCGCGTCACGGGTTGACGGCGAGCACCAGGAACGAGGCCAGCAGCACCAGGTGCACGCCGCCCTGCAGACGGGTCGCGCGGCCGGGGACCACGGTGAGCACGCTGACCGCGACGGTCAGCGCGAGCAGCACGATATGAGTCGCGCCCAGGCCCAGCAGCAGCGGCCCGTCCAGCCAGATCGACGCCAGCGCGATCGTCGGGATGGTGAGCCCGATGCTCGCGATCGCCGAACCGTAGGCGAGGTTGAGGCTGGTCTGCATCCGGTCGCGCCGCGCGGCCCGCGTCGCGGCGAGGGTCTCGGGCAGCAGCACCAGCAGAGCGATCACGACGCCGACGAACGACTGCGGGAAGCCGGCCGCGCGGACCCCGGCCTCGATCGCGGGGGATTCGACCTTCGCCAGGCCGACGACCGCGACCAAGGCGAGCAACAGAAGGCCCAGGCTCATCAGCGCGGCCTTGTTCGTGGGCGGCTCGGCGTGTTCCTCTTTTTTGATCGAGCCATCGGTTTCCACGGGCAGGAAGAAGTCGCGGTGGCGCACGGTCTGGGTGAGCACGAAGAGGCCGTAGAGCAGCAGCGAGGCGATGGCGGCGAAGGTGAGCTGCGTGCCGCTGAACGCGGGGCCGGGGGTGGTGGAGGTGAACGTCGGCAGTACGAGAGTGACGGAGGCGAGCGTCGCGACCGTGGCGAGGGCGCCGCCGCTGCCTTCCGGGTTGAAGTGCGTCTCGCCGTAGCGGCGGGCGCCGACCATGACCGAGATGCCGACGATGCCGTTCATCGTGATCATCACCGCGGCGAACACCGTGTCGCGGGCGAGCGTCCCGGCCTCGGGACCGCCGGAGGACATCATCGTGACGATCAGCGCCACCTCGATGACCGTCACCGCGATCGCCAGCACCAGCGAGCCGAAGGGTTCTCCGACGCGATGGGCGACCACCTCGGCGTGATGCACCGCGGCCAGCACGGTTCCCGCCAGCGCGATCGCGACCAGCGCCACCGGTACCGGACCGAGCTCGCGACCCCAGCTCAGCGCCAGCACGAGCAGCGCGAGCACCGGGGCGACGGTCGTCCAGGACACTGCGAATCGTCTGCGGGAGGCGGCCATGACGTCACCCTCGCACACCCTGCGTGACATCGCCGCTCCGTGGTGGGCGCCGAGTGACGTAGTCCCCAATACGGGAACGCGGCTATCGCCGCCGGGAGATGGACGGCGCGGGAATCGTGATCTTGGTCTGCTCTTGCGCGGCCAGGATCCGCTGGAGCCGGAAGCGGCACAGGGCGTGGAACATTTCGGCCAGTTCCTCGGTGTCGATACGGCCTTCGAGATCACGTCTGCTCGCGTTGAGCACCCTGCTGATCATGGTCGCGGGCAAGCGACCGCCGAACTCGCCCGTCAGCCAGACACCGATTTCGCCAATCTCGTCGGTCGACTTGCTCTGTACGAACATCAGCCTGACCCCTCTACGTCGGAGTGTCGCCGGGCGATTGCCCCGGCGACACTCCGACGTGCGACGGGAAACCCCATGACGGCAAAGCCGCGAGATTGCTCTACTCGGCGCAACGAGTACGCCCGCAACACTCGATAACACGGTGGAAATAGGCTTACGAGGTGATCGAATCCGTGAAGTTGGACGCCGCCGTCGAGGTCGGGATCGCCGCGTTCTGTGCCGGCGAGGAACCACCGAGCGACGACCAGGTGTGGGAGCGGCTGACCGGGACGGGCGTCGAACCGTGGCTGGCCGAACGGCTGCTGGTCTTCCTGCCGATGGCGTACACGCAACGTTTGCTGCCGGCCGCGTCGTATCCGGACGGGGTAGTGGCTCCGGGCGGGCGGCTGAAACTCTCGGACGAACCGGTGTTCGTGGCGGCGTTCGACCGCGCGCAGCACGGGCACCGTGGCGAGTTCGAGCGGATCGCGGTGCGCAGCAGCACTTTCGGCGTGATCAACGAAGCGATGAAAGACGGGGTGGAACTCCCGGACATCGTCCTCGGCGAGGCGGCGTTGATCAAGGACCTGGAGCCGGTCGAGCAGGGCGATGGCGGCGTGCCTTCGCCACAAGCCGTGTTCGAGGACCTTCTTCGTGAGCACGGCACCTCACTCGACGGCGAAGCGAAGGCCGAGGCGAAGCTCGTCGTCCACCCTGCCCCGGCCGGAGCGGTGATCGTCCAGGTCGATTTCGCCCTGTCCCACCCGGGACTGGCCAAGCCATGGCTGGTGGAGAGTTTCGCCGGGTACGGGGCCACCTGGCGCGAGGCGATCGGCCAGGCTGTGACCGTGTTCCTGGGCGGCGCGCTGCACCCGATCATCGATGGCCTCCTGCGCCCCGGCACCGCGTCCGACCAGGTCGAGCGGGAGCGCTACGAACACCCGGACGGGGTGTTCCATCTGCTGCTGGGCGCCCAGATCAACCTGTTCCTCGAACACGCGCCGTCGGTGAGCCCTCTGCTGGACAGCCTGCTGGAGTCGCTGCGTGCCGAGCCTCTCGTCCAGAAAGCGCACGCATTACGCCTGTTCGTCGCGTACGAAAACGGGCGGCTGCAGACCAACGAGGTACTGCTGAACAGCGAGCCGTGGCCACGCGGCGAGGCGGTGATCGCGGAGCACCAGGCGCCGCTTCCCGAGGAGAAGGTGGCGATGCGCGTCTTCGGCCTGCTCGTGCCTGCCCCCGCGTAGTCCGGCTGGTTCGGTACAGGTGGTCGTGAGTGATTCGGGTCGTTCTAACGACCCCCGTGAGTGTGGAGGATTCGGGACATCCAACGTCCCAAATCCTCCACACTCACACCACACCCGACAACCCCAGAGCACCAGGCGACGATGAAGGAATTGGGACGTTGAGTGTCCCAATTCCTTCATCGTCAGCACCGTGACCACGCGGAACGCCGGGCCCGGCCGTGGGTATACGAATCGCCACTCAAGACCTTGCTCAGAACGGTACATATAGGCGGCAATCGGGCGCCCGTCGTCACTAAGACCCTGGCGTTCCGGCGGCTAATTTACTAGCATGCTAGCCATGCCTTCGGACAAGCAGCAGTTCAATATCTATCTGCCGGGGGAATTGGTGCGGCGGGTGAAGCACGCGTCCGTGGATGCGGAGGTGTCGCTGTCCGTCTTCGTGGAGCGGGCGTTGGAGGCGTACCTGCGGCAGAAAGGGGATGAGCAGCAGTGAAGGTGATCGCGATCCGCTATACGAAGGACACCGCCGCGCTGGTCCGGTTCTACGAGGCGCTCGGCGTGGAGCCGGCGTCGGCCTCGCGGCCGGGGAACTGGGTGGAACTGGCCGGCGAAAGCGGCACGGTGGCCGTCCATCTGGACGACGAGCAGGACGGCGGCCGCTGTGAGGTGGCCTTCGAGAGCGACGAGCCCCTCGAACAGGTCGCGGAGCGCGTGAGCACCGCCGGTTTCGAGACCGGGCTGGTGATGGACGAGAACTTCGGGCAGTCGTTGCGAGTGCGGGATCCGGACGGGGTGTGGGTGCAGATCAACCTGTTCGACCGCGAGCTGTATACGTGACCGGAGCGGCCTCGGGCCGCGGTGCCGGCACTCTGCTGCTGGCGGGGGGCATCGTCGCGCTGGAATTCGCCGCGGCGGTGACGAGTTTCGTGGCGTCGACGCTGTTGCCGGTGGTGACCGCCGACCTCGGGGCGCGGGATCAGCTGGCCTTGCTCATCGCGGGGTCCACGCTGGGACTGTTCGTCGCCCTGCCGCTGGCGGGCCGGACGCTCGAGGTGCTCGGAGCCGCCAGGACGCTGGGCGTCGCCGTCGCGGTCTACCTCGGTGGCGTGGTGACGGCCGCGACCGCGGCGCACGCCTGGGTCTTCGGGCTCGGGCAGTTCGCCGGAGGTTCGGCGAGCGGCCTGCTGGCGGTGTTCGGAGTGAGCACCGCGATCCGGCATCTCGACGAGCCCTTGCGGATCAGGGTGGTCGCCGCGTCGTCGGCGATGTGGATCCTGCCCGCGATGGTGGGGCCGGCCGCGACACTCGGGATGGAGCATCTCGTCGGCTGGCGCTGGACCCTGCTCGTCCCGGTCCCGTTCGTCCTCATCGGACGGCTGTTCGTCGTCCGCGCCACCCGCGGTGAACAGCCACAGGCAACGGCGGCACGACCTCTGGGCCGTACGCTGCTGGCCCCGATCGGCGTCGCGGGGATCGTGCTCGGGACCGGATGGTGGCCGATCGCGGCCGCCGGGGCCTTGGTGGCGGCGATCGGCATCAGCGCCATCATGCCCAGGGGGACGGGCACTCTCGCGCGGGGCACGCCCTCGGCGCTGGCCTCGATGACGCTGTTCGCCGTCGGCTATTTCGGTGCCGACAGCCTCGTCACGGTCCTGCTCACCGACACCTACCGGGCCACGCTCGGGCAAGCGGCCATCGTGCTCAGTGCCGCACCGCTGGCGTGGGCGCTCACCAGTCTCACCGTCCCTCGTTTCGTACGAGGCAAGGCGAAACGTCGTTTCCCGGTGATCGGCCTGGCCGTTGCCGCCGCCGGGGTCACGGCCACGGCCGTCGGGGCGCCTTCCTTCACGGTCGCCTTGATCGGCTGGACCATCACGGGAGTCGGCGTCGGCCTGGCCTACCCGGCCCTCTACATCTTGTCGACGACCCCCGGCACCAGTGACCTCGACGCGACTGAACTGGCCGCCGCGGTCATCACGGCCGAGGCCTTCGGTGGCCTGCTCGGTCGCGCGGCGGGAGGGGCCTTCAGTTCCGGCACGACAGACCTCTCCTTCACGTATCTCGTCTTCGCCGCCGCGCTCGTGCTCGCCGTGTACACCGCGACCCGCACCTCGACCACCGAACGCTGACAGGATCGGCCATCGCAACCGGCGGAATAGCCTCGACCTCAGGTCACGTTCAGACCGCTGTGGTGCTCGCAGTCCGGCTTCGGGCATTCGGCGGCATTCCGCACTTTCCAGGCCGCGACCATCGACTCATACCGCCGGCTGAACTGGGCGTCTCGCCGCGCACGCCACACCGACGGGACCACCCTGCGGGTAATCAAGAGCTCGTGGGGTGCGTAGTCGTTGTCGGTGCCGGACACTTCCAATCCGGCGGCCGTCAGGATGGCCCGCATCGCTGTGGACATCGCCTCGCCGATCGTGGACAGCAACCGCTTGAACGCGGCGCATTCCTCGCCTTCCCGATGCGGGTCCTCGAACCAGGCTTCTTGTGCGGCATCGACAAGGACATCGTGCTCTCGCCAGTCGACCAACACGCCGTGCAAGTCCGGCACGTCGACCGTCACAACCGCTCCGGCGGTACCCATCGGACCGTCACCGGGGGCGACCGGCAACCCGGCGGCAGCCAGTTCGGCCTGAACGACATCGCGCAAAGCCTCCAAATGAAACCGTCGCTCAGAGTCAGCTGCGGCAGGTGTTTCGGTCATTTCGGCATTCTCCCGAACACCTACGACAAAACCGCACCTCGACCACCGAACAGTGAGGGGCGGACGACCGAAGCCGCCCGCCCCTTCACGAGATGTCGTCCGCGCTGTCAGCGCTTGGACTCCTCCCAGGTCACCTTCTTGACCTTCGGGCCGTCGTCCTTGGCGTGGCCGGCGAGGCCGTTCAGACCCTTGAAGTAGTCACCGGCCTGAGCCTGCGCTTGCGGCGACATGTCGGTGTCGCTGATCGCGATGCCGTGGATGTGCTCGACCCAGTTGCCCTGGCTCGGCGTACGGTGCCACGCGGCGAACCCGACCTCACGCAGCGCCTTCACCGCCGCGTCCTTGTTGGAGATGTTGTTCACCGAAATGTCGACCGCGCCGCCGCCGTCGTGGGTGCCACCCGAGGCGCCGACACCGCCGGCGTTGTACGAACCCTGGGTGACGGTGAACTTGACCCCGGCCTTCTTCTCCGCGGCCGCGATCATGTCGGCGGTGCGCTTGTTCACCGTCTTGCCGTCCAGGCTGGTCTTCGCGCCGACGCTGATCGGCGCGGTCACGGTGTAGCGGCCCTTGCCGAGTTCGGTCAGCGAGCCCTTGCCGGGCAGGCCACTGGCGGCCAGGCCACTGTGCCCGAGCGACTTCTGGAACTTCGCGTATGCGGCCACCGTCGACGTGCCGAAGTGACCGTCGACCTGCTTCTTGTCGAGCATGTTCTTCGCCGCCAGTGCCTGCTCGACAGCCTTGACACTCTCACCGGAACCCGGCGTGACCGACTGGTCGGCCTTGTACGGGTCCCACATGGCCGCCTTGACGACGGATTCCATGTTCACCGCGGGTGCGGCCACCGCGGTCTGTCCCGCCGTCATGCCCATGAGCGCGGCTCCGGACAGGGCGGTGAACATCGCGGCGGTTGCCACCTTGCGCATGACCACTCCTTCTGTCGATGCTGCTCCCTGTGAGCAGCTTGTGTCCGACAGTGGCCCGTCCGGGGGCCTGTCCGGAACCTCCTGGACGGAACGTCTGACGTCAAAAACCGCAGGTTGACAACGTTTGACAGTGGGTGGACGGCGACGGATCCGCTGGTCGGCACGGCGATCTCGGGGGAGTTCGCGGTATAGTTGCCCGGCCGCGCAGAGTGACGGAAATCGTGTCCGGATCTGACACGATCGCGAGGGGGAGCGTGCCGAGACTGCAAACGGGAGAGCGGACGCCGGAGCTGGAAGCGTTCATGTCCGAGCTGCGGAAGCTGCGGACGCGCGCCGGGGAGCCGTCTTTTCGGAAGATGGCCGCGAAGTCCGGCGCGGTGTCTCACGCGACCCTGCATCTCACCGTCACCGGACGTCGGCTGCAGCCGTGGGAGACCGTCCGCGAGTTCGTGCGCGCCTGCGACGGTGACGAAGAGGAATGGCACGCCCGATGGCAGGGCGTCCAGCTCGTGCTCTCCGCCGAGAGGGAACCGGCCGCCGAGCCGCCCGCGGCGTGGTGGCGATCGAAGCGGGTCCTCGTGCCCTTGGCCATCGTCCTCATCGCCGCGATCACGGCCGTCGTGGTCGTACTGCTTCCAGGTGAGCAGGAGACGCAGGCCGCCGGGCCGGCCGGGCCGCACCACCCGGGCGACTCGAGCAAGTTCATCGCCGACGTGACCGTCCCCGACGAGACCGTGGTCAAACCGGGTACCCAGTTCGTGAAGGTGTGGGAGGTCAAGAACACCGGCACGGTCGAATGGCGGAAACGCTATCTCCGCCGCACCGATCTCCCGGTCGCCCCCGGTGCTTGTCGCACCCCGGAACGCATCCCGATTAACGACACCGCCCCGCAGCAGCACGTCCAGGTGACGGTGACCGTGAGCACGCCGCCGACGGCCCCGGTCGACTGCAAGGTCTTCTGGAAAATGGTCGACGAGCAGGACCGGGAACTGTTGCCCACGCGCCAGCCGATCTACTTTTCCGTGCTCGTACGCCCCTGAGGCCGCCGGGCACCGCTCCGGAGCACGCAGGCTCCGGAGCGGCCAGGCCGGTCAGGGCTGGATCTTGCCCGCCCCGGCTCCGGCGGTCACGCTGCCCTTGACCGCGCTCGCGGACTCCAGGCTGTAGGAATACGGAATCCCGGCCACGCTCCCGCTCGCCTCGGGCGAACCGGATCCGGTGAACAGGTTCCCGCGTTGCACGAGCGTGCCCGCCGGCGAATCCGCGTAGCCGACCAGCGTCGGTTCGTCGACGTTGTCGAAATGGTTGTTCTCGACCAGCACGCCGGCGTTGCAGGTGGACGCGACGCCGTATTCATTGTCCCGGTAGTAGTTGTTGAAGACGTGCACGGGATTGGCGAAGCGCACCCGCGGATGCCGTGTTCCGGAACCGTCGAAGTAATTGTGATGATAGGTGACGCGGAGTTTGCCGCGATCCTGGCTTCCGTTGTCGTCACTGTGCCCGAGGAGCATGGATTTGCCGTGCCCGTGCACCCTGTTCCAGGAAACCGTGATGAAATCGGACGCGCGCTTGATGTCCACGGCGCCGTCGTATCCGTTGGTGAACGTGTTGTGGTCGACGAGCACGTTGGTCGACGCCTTCTCGACGTTGATCGCATCGTCGTTCCAGCCCCGGAAGGACAGGTTCTGGATCACCACGTTCTTGGATGCGCTCAGAGTCAGGCCACAGCCGGCGATCGTCGCGCCGGAATTGCCGATGATGGACTTGTTCGAGCCCACCTTGAGCATGCCGGAGCAGGAAATGGTGCCGGATACCCGGACGACCGCCGCGCCGGTTCCGCTGATCGCCGAACTCAATGCGGACGCGGAGGTGACCGTGACAGGTGGGGCACCACCGCCGCCGCTGGTACCGCCGTTCTGGCTCGCCCAGCCGATCGGTGCCGCCTGTAGGGAGATTTCCGCATTCGCGCCCGGGGTCACCACCGTCGCCGACGTGACCACCGCCAATGTCAGAACTGAAAGAATCCGAGAAGAGCGCAGAATCATTTCGCCGCCTCCTTGCGGTCGAGAAATGAGAATGTCCGAAAAGGATTGTGATCCGGAATCCGGGCCGAACGGCGCCGAGAACAGGAGACCAATGAACCGGTGCGGCGTCAACAGTCATTCACCGATTGCCGATTCACACTGGTGAATTGCGAGGCCAGGCGCACCGCGGCTCACCGATATTGCTCCAGGCGGACGAACCAGGTTGACGGGAGCGCTCCCAGGTCTCAGGATGCGTTTACAAATGTGGACGACGTTCAGATACATGAATCGAGTTGTGATCATGAGCCTCACGCGCCGCAGCTTCGGTCTCCTCGCCACCGCTGTCCCGGTCGCCGCCCTCGCGGGCGGACACCAGGCGGCCCGGGCCGCCACCCTCGCTCCGGCCGCCGCACCGGGAGTTCCGGTGGCGATGCGACGAGCCGCGGCGTACTTCGACGAGCAGCTTTCCCATCGCGGCGCCTATGTCTGGAGCTACCTGCCCGACCTGTCCCAGACCTGGGGCGAAATGGCGGCCGAACGCACGATGTGCTGGGTACAGCCACCGGGTACGCCGTCGATCGGGCACAGCCTGCTCGACGCCTACCACGCGACCGGTGAGGAGTGCTTCTACCGCGCCGCCGCGCGCACCGGACTCGCGTTGGCGGCCGTCCAGCTGCCCGGCGGCGGCTGGAACTACGTGCACGACTTCGCGGGCACGAAGTCGCTGCGGAAGTGGTACGAGACCGTGGGCGCGAACGGCTGGCGGCTGGAGGAATTCCAGCACTACTACGGAAACGCGACCTTCGACGACGCCGGCACGTCCTCCGCCGCGCAGTTCATCCTCCGCCTGTACCTGGAACGCGGCGATCATCGCTTCCACGCGGCACTCGACCGGGTCCTCAGGTTCGTGGTGAAGGCGCAGATCCGCGGTGGCATCGCCGACGGCGGCTGGCCGCAGCGCTTTCCCCGGTTCGCAGGGGCGGTGAAGGACACGCCGTGGCCCGACGCACGGCCGTCGTGGCTGCCCGGCGACGTCCGGCACGGCATGGAAGACGGTGACTACACCGGCCACGTCACCTTCAACGACGACGTGCTCGGCGAGAACATCAAATTCCTGCTGATGTGCATGTCCACTTTGGACAAGCCGGGGCTGGCCGAACCGATCCGCCGCGCGATGGGCTGCTTGCGCCGCCTCCAGCAACCAGGGCCACAGGCGGGCTGGGCGTTGCAGCACCTGGCCAAGGCGACGGGTGGCAGGCCCGCGGGCGCCCCGGCGGGTGCGCGCTCCTACGAACCGCGCGCTCTGACCACGCACACCACGCAGACCAACGTGCAGCAGCTGTTCCACTACTTCCGGCTCACCGGCGACCACGGCTACCTCGAGCGGGTTCCCGAAGCGATCGCCTGGCTCGACAGCTGCCCGCTCACCGCACAGCAACTCGCGGAGAATCCGTTGCTGGCCGGGCGAACCCACCCGACCTTCGTCGACCTGGGCACCAACCGGGCGCGCTTCGTCCACCGCTTCGGCTCCAACATCCGCAACGGCGCCTACTACACCGACAACGACCACCGCGCGACGCTGAGCCACTATTCCGGCGGCCGCGCGATCGACACCGGTGCCCTGCGCGCCACCTACGAACAACTGAAGTCGCTCACCCCGGCACAGGTCGCCGACCTGAAGGCACGCTCGCCGCTCAGCGGCGTCTCGGTTCCGCTCCCGCGCTACTTCACCCCGCGCGAGCCCCAGCTGACCGACCTCTTCCTCGGCGCACCACCACAGTTGCCGGTCGTCTCGGACGCGGAGGCGACGGCGCTGGTCGGCAGGCTCGGCGGCAACGACTACTGGCTGACCCCGGCGGACGCGATCACCAACCCGTACCGCGGTCCCTCCCCGGCGACGCCCTATCTCGGCAAGGCGTACATGAGCAAGCACGTGGGCGACGTCTACGACACCTCACCGTACGACTCGCTCACCCCGCCCGAAGAGCCGCCGTACCAGCCGAAGGAGCGACCGCTGGTGATCAACGGCAGCACCTATGTCGCGAATATGGGCAAGCTGATCTCCTGGACCGCGGCAGGCCGGTAGCGCCTACCCGATCGCGCCGGCGCAGCCCATCGCCGCATCCGGTGCGGCTTCACCGCGGGTGAGCTGAAGGTGAGCCTCGCCCCAGACCCGGACTCCTTCGACGACGGGCAGGACAGTGGTCCCATAGGGAGTGAGCCGGTAGATGACGCGCGCCGGGACCGGCCCGGTGACCACGCGTTCGACGAGCCCGTCGGCTTCGAGTTCGCGCAGCTGTTCGGCCAGCACCTTGGGCGTGATCGGGGTGCCTCTGCGGCGGAGGCCGGCGAAGTGGGACTCGCCATGGGCGAGCCAGTACAGCAGGGTCAGTTTCCATTTCCCGCCGATCGCGGCGAACGCCGCGGCCATCGGGCAACCGGGAAGCGGGTTGGGGCGCGAGGGGTTACCTGCAGGTGCCTTCTTGTCCATGGCCGTGCTCCACTCGGATAGTCGAACCATGACCGTGCCATATAGACGAATCCTGATAGCGGGCCTTTCGGCCCTCATGCTGGTCGCGACGGCGGTGTCGGGCGACGCTTCACCGTCTCCCGTGTCGCCATCTCTCGTGTCACAGACGGCCGCCGACGGCCAACGAGATTTCGACTGGGAGATCGGCAGCTGGCGCTCCACGGTGCGGGTCCTCGCCGAGCCGCTCTCGGAATCCGCGGACGTGTGGCTCCAGTTCGCGGGCACCAGCGTCGTCCGTCCACTCATGGACCGGCGGGCGGACGCCCTCGAGTTCCAGGTCTCGGGGCCGAACGGGAGCATCAACGCCCTCAACCTGCGGCTGTACGAGCCGCAGGCGCAGCGGTGGAGCCTGACCTTCATCAACATGCGCGACGGGTTGCTCACCCCCGCGGTGTACGGCGGATTCCGCAATGGCGTGGGTGAATTCCACGGCGACGACCAGCTCGGCGGACGTCCGATCAAGGTGCGGTTCCTCATCACCCGCCCGAGCCCGGACGAGGCACGATTCGAGCAGGCGTTCTCGGCCGACGGCGGAACGACGTGGGAAACGAACTGGATGGCCGTGGACCGCCGAATCCGCCGATGAGCAGCGGAGTCGATGACGCCGCTGCTTCAGGCGAGCAGTCTGCGTAGCGCGGTGGGTGTGTGACCCAAGTGCTCCCGCATGGTCCGGCACAGGTGCGCCTGATCCGCGAAACCGAGATCGGCGGCCAGGACGGAGATGCTGGGTTCGCCGGCTTCCAGCCGGTCCAGGGCGCGTGTCACCCGGACCCGGTTTCGGTAGCGGGTCAGCGATACCCCCAGCTCGCGGCTGAAAGCCCGGCTCAGCCGGTACGGCGAGACACCTAACAGAGCGGCGAGGGGAATCAGCCCGCCCGCGGCCGGATGATTCCCCTCGCCGATCACGTCGCGGGCCGCGGCCACCAGTTTCTGGTCGCCGGCACCGACGGAGCCGGGGGTGGTCGTGGCGACGACTCGGTGGACGATCTCGGCCAGCAGACCCGCCAGCCCTTCAGCGGCGGCGTAGTCGGCGTCAGCGGTGCGGATAGCGGCCAGGAGGCGCCGGTGGGCGAGGTCGAGCCTGCCGTCGACGTAGAGCGCCGAACCTTCAAGCCGTGGTGAATCGCCGGCGAGGGCACGCCAGAGCAGGGGTGTCAGGCTGATCGAGGTACAGGCATCCCCGCCGGCGGGGTGGGCGAAGTGCTCTTCCTCGCCGGGCAGCCCGAGATAGCCGACAGCGTGGTCGAGATCCGCGCAGACGCCGCGGACGCGCCGGCGGAACCCACCTTCGCGCACGAGCACGACCCGCACGTCCTCACGCGACTGTTCTTCCGACCAGGCCCGGTGATCATCACGGCAGTCCACCGCCGTGACCGCGAAGTCCGGGCGGCTGACGAGGGCGACGAAGGACAGCACGGCTGGAGGCTAGGCGAAGGCACCGACAATTCCGCAAGGATCTTCAAGACGGGCGCGGCCGCCTCGGCGCAGGATGTGCACACGTCCGACACAGGTAGGAGACATGGCTTCCATCACCCAAGAAATCCTGATCGAGTCCAGCGCCGAGAAAGTCTGGGAGGTGCTCGGCGACTTCGACACCGGTCCCTCGCGGATGGCGCCGGGGTTCGTCGTGGACACCCGGATCGAGGCCGACTGCCGAGTGGTGACCTTCGCCGACGGCACGGTCGTCCGGGAACGGCGGGTCACCGTCGACCACGACTCGCGCCGCATCGTTTACTCGGTCGTCGGGGGCAACGTAGAGCACGACAACGCGGTCATGCAGGTCGTCGCCGACGGCGCCGAGCGTTGCCGGCTGGTGTGGACCCGGGACGTGCTTCCCGACGACCTGGCCGCGCCGATGACCACGGCCATGACACAGGGCATGACCGTGATCAAACGGACCTTGGACGGGTGATGTCGCCGCCCGCTCACGTCACGGCACCGGGAAGAACCCGCCGTAGTGGTTCGGCGAATAGTAGAACTTGCCGTTCTCGTCCTTGATGATGCGATCCGGTTTCACCCGCTGCGACTCCGGCAAGGGTTTCCCGTGGAAGTCCGTGTACTGGTCGGGGTCCCGGATGGGCTTGTTGTCATAACGCGGCGTCGGGTGGACGTCGAATTCGTAGTACTTGCCGTCGTACGGTTTCATCGGCTTTCCGTCCGGCCCGGTCGGCTGGGGAACGTTGCCCTTGCCGTCGTGCGGGAGCCTGCCCTCGTTCCCGATCTTGCTGCCTTCCGCGCCGTGGTTGCCGTAGATCCGGCCACCCCAGGTGGACCCGGCACCGCCCTGGGGATTGTTGCCCAGCCCCAGCGACGAGAGTTTGTTGTCGTCCACCTTGTTGTGCCAGGCGCCGAACTGGCCACTGTCCTGGTGGTCGAGAATCCACTGTTTCGACTTGCGCGCGGCCTCTTGCTGCGCGGGCGTGAGATTGTCGAATTTCCCGAGTTCCGACGGCGGGAGCGGCGGGTTGGGCTGGGGCTTGGGCTGCTTTCCCTTGCCGCCACCACCGCCACCGCGAGTTCCGTTGTACTCGCCGCCCGGTTTCGGGCCGCCGGGCTTTCCGCCCGGGCCGGCCTTGCCCGCGTCGATCTTGCGTAGCGCCTTCTCCGCGTCGGCGAAGATGCCGCTCGCCTTCTTCATCAGCGGGGCGAGGGCGCTCATCGCCTTGACCAGCTTGGTGGTGACGTTGGCGATCTTGGCCGCGGTCTTCGCGACGGCCGCGGCGACCTGGGGCACCACCCAGGCCATCCCGATTCCGAGGGTGAACAGTACTTGCAGCGCCCAGCTGATCAGCCTGCCGATGAGTTCGGCGATGGTGTCGCGGACCAGCGTGCGGACCGCGGTGACCACCTCGCCGCCGATCTTGGTGCCGGAGGACGCTCCGTCCGCGGCCTGCTGGCAGGCCCCGACCAGCGCCGCGATGTCGGCGCCCCGTGTGCGGTAGGCGTCGGCGGAGGTGCCGAACCAGTTCGCCGTGTCGGCGACGACCATCGCGTCCAGATCGCCACTGATCGAGCCCAGTTCACCGGCGACGTTCTGCCAGGTTTCCGCGTGCGCCGCGATCTCGTCCGGCGACCCGGCGAGAGCGTCGAGCGCCTCCTTGAGCGGCCCGACATGCTCCATCAGCCAGCCGACCCCGGCGGCGAGGATGGTGCCGAACGGGTCGAGCGCGGCGGACACGGCGTCCATGGCGGTGCCGACCGCGCCCATCGCGACGGCCGCCCAGTCACCGCTTTCGATCGACGCCTTGAGTTCGGTGGCGGATTCGAGCAGCGGAACGCCGGACACCGCGGTGGTGGAATCCTTCGGTGCGGCGACAAGAGGATTGGTCATCGCTGCTTCGTCTCTCCTGGCATTGTCGCGAGCGCGTCGAGGTGCTGGCGGAGGACTCCGGCGTTCGCGGTGTCCTGTTCGGTGTAGGACTGTTCGGCCGTGCGCAGGTTCGCGGCGGTGGCTCGGACGGCGTCGATCGCGGCCGTGATCGAGTCGACCGTTTTCTCCTCCGCCGGGTTGATGAACGGTGGTACGAACGCGCAGATCAGGCCATAGGCCTCATCCGACATGGCCGCGGTCTTCGCCGCCGCCAGCGCGGTGCCCAGCCGATCGGCGATCCCGTCGACATGCTGTGCGTGCGTGCTGATTTCTCCGGGCACGACCTGGAAATCCATCTGTCACCCCTCGTGTTGCGCCTCCGCGCCATGGTGCACAAGAGCTTCACGGAGAAACATGAACAGAACTCCGAACAGCTCGCCGGAGATGATCTCGTGCCGGGAAATTCCCGGCACCACCGGGGTCCGACAGCGGCCGTGGCACGCGGGTGCTGGACGGCGCCCTCGTCGAGTGACGCCGCCCAGCCGGGTTACCCACCCAGCCCAAGGGAATCTCGGGCGTGTCGATCATGGCATCAGGCACCGACAATTCCGGGCCGTCCGTCACGATCCCGCGAGCACCCCGTCCGGCGAGAGGATGTCGCGGGCGCCTTGCGCCAGCAGATGGTCCTCGTCGCGGTCGATCCACTGACGTCGCAGCACGGAAAGCGTCGTCGACATGTTGAGGCCGTTGATGCCGGGCAGCGCGCCGAGGTCGTCGGTGACGAACCGGGACAGGTGCTCCTCGTCGGTGAACACGCCGTGGTGGAGGACCGAAGCGGGCCCGGCCGTCATCGCGGTGAACCGCCCGTGCCGATGCTCGCCGAGTGCGCTCAATACGGCGGGCACGTGCTGTGGCCGGACGTCCAGGGTGAACAGCGCGGTGATCGGGAAGCCGAGCACGGCGGGTTCGATCTCGACTCTGGGCCGGACGGCGCCGGTCTCCAGCAGTGACTGGATGGTCCGGTAGGCGGTGGACCGGCTGATGTCGAGATCGCGGGCGACCTGCGCCGCGGAGATCCGGCCGTCGTCGAGCAGAAGCCGGAGCGTGCTGAACTCGACCTCGGTCAGCGGCCCCAAAGCGGCAGGCATCGGGCTGGGCACCGAGTCGGCCTGCCCGCGCAGCGCCTCCGCCTGGTCCTCGGGCAGCCGGTGGAGACGCCAGGCCACCGCTTGCCGGGGGGCCCGCAGCACGAGGTGCGACTGGATGGACGCGATACCGGGCGTGTCGGGCAGTGTCCGGGTGAGCAGGCGGCGCATATCCGTGCCAGGCAAGGGATACAGGGTGCAGTAGATATCCGAGTCGCCGGTGGTGATGAACAGGGACTGCACCTGCGGCACCCGTTGGATGGCGGCCGTGACCTCGGTGATCATGCCCGGGCGGCACCGGATCCACACCACGTAGGGGTTGCCGGTGGTGAGCAGCGACCAGTGCACGGTGCAGATGAAACGCAGCAGGCCGAGCTGCTGCAGCCGCTGGATACGACGCCCGGCCGTGCTGGCCGACGTACCGAGGATCTCGGCGACGGTGTTCAGCGTCGCTCTCGGCGCGAGCTGGAGCGCGGCCACGAGGTCGAGGTCGGCGTCGTCCAGGGCGTGCTCCGGTGATCCCATGCGGACAGCCTACACAGAACGATCCTGCCATTTGAAGCCCAACGGTTGACACAAGTGTGCATCGTGATGTGTCATCTCGGACCATGTCACCGACGATGCGTCAGCGGAGGATCCCATGACCGAGACGACGAGGTCCCGGCGTTCGGTGTCGTCGCTGATCCTGCGAGTGCTGGACTTCGTCGACCGGGCGGGCAACAAGCTGCCGCATCCGTTCTGGTTGTTCGTGATCCTGAGCGTGCTGGTGGTGGCGGCCAGCTGGCTGCTGGCCGGCCTCGGCGTTTCGGTGGTCTCCCCGGCGGACGGCAAGGAGATCGCGGTCAAGAGCCTGGTCTCCGACGCCGGGGTCGAAGTGATCCTCGGCAAGCTGATCGACAACTTCGTCAACTTCCCGCCACTGGGGTTGATCGTGGTGGTCATGCTCGGGGTGGCGGTCGCGGACGGCACCGGCCTGCTGCCGGCCCTGATGCGGGCGGCGTTGACGCGGGTGCCGCGCAAGCTGGTGACCTTCTCCCTGGCGTTGACCAGCATGTTCTCCCACGTGGCCGGAGACGCCGCGTTCGTCGTGATGATCCCGCTCGGCATGATCGTGTTCCGCGCGGTCGGCCGCAGCCCGATCATCGGCGCGGTCGTGGCCTATGTGGCCGTCGGCGGTGCCAGCAGCATCAGCCCGGTGATCGAAGGATCGGACGCGATCTTCGCGGGACTGACCACGTCGGCCGCGCACACCATCGACCCCACCTACACCGTCACGCCGGTGTCCAACTGGTACTTCTCCCTGGCGTCGTCCTTACTGCTCGCGATCACGATCACGCTGGTCACGGAATCGGTCGTCACCCGGCGGGTCGCCGCGATGAACGCCGCCGAGCCGGAGCTGACCGACGTCGAGGAACTGCCGGACATGTCCCTGTCCCCGGCCGAGCGCAAGGGCGTCCGCCGGGCGGTCCTCGCCGGGGCGTTGTACGTCCTCGCCGTGGTGGTCGCGGTGCTGCCCGCGGGGTCGCCGCTGCGCGGCGATGACGGGTCCATTGTGGACTCTCTGCTGCTCGACAACATCGCCGTGGTGCTGATGCTGTTCTTCATGGTGATCGGCGCCGTCTACGGCATCACCGTGGGAGCCATCACCTCACCGAAGGACTTCCCGGAGCTGATGGCGCGAGGGCTGCGCGAACTGGTCCCGGTGCTGGTGCTGTTCTTCGCGGTCTCGCAGTTCCTCGGCTATTTCAAATGGACCAACATCGGCCAGGTCATCGCCATCAGCGGTGCCCGCGTGCTCGATTCGCTCGGCGCGCAGCCGGTGGTGATCTTCATCGGCGCCGTACTGCTGATCAGCCTGCTGAACCTGTTGCTCACCAGCGGTTCGGCGATGTGGTCCCTGGTCGCGCCGGTGCTGGTGCCGATGCTGATGCTGCTGGACATCCAGCCGGAGACCACTCAGGCGTTGTTCCGGATCGCCGACGCTCCGACCAACAGCCTCACCCCGATGAGCCCGTACTTCGTTATCGCACTGGGCTTCATCCGCCGCTACCGGCCCTCCGCCGGGATCGGCACGCTGATGTCGCTGGTGCTGCCGCTCGCCGTGGTCAACCTCGTCGTCTGGCTGGGCATGTTCCTGGCCTGGTACGCGCTCGGGATCCCACTCGGCCCCGGCGTCCCCGTTCGATGAACCTTTGCTCCCTATCAAGATTGGCGCTGTCGATGTCCGCGAAACCGTTGTCAGCCTGGTGCCATGAGCACCTCGACGAGTTGCTCGACGACCTGTCCGTGCTGGTCGGCCACGAGTCGCCCAGCACCGGCAAGGCGTTGCTGGACACCACCGCGGACTGGATCGAGGGCTGGCTGCACGACCGCCTCGGCCCGCCCGCCGAGTGGACGCGGCGCGCGCAGGAGGGGTACGGCGACGTGCTGGAGGCGACCTATCCCGGCACGGCAGGGAAACCGGTGCTCCTCATCGGCCACTACGACACCGTGTGGCCGGAGGGGACCCTGGCCGGCTGGCCCTTCACTCTGCAAGGCGGAACGGCTACCGGGCCGGGCGTCTACGACATGAAAGCGGGACTGGTCACCGGGGTCTGGGCGCTGCGGGCGTTGCGCGCACTGAACCTGCCCCATCCCACGGTGACGTTCGTGTTCAACGGCGACGAGGAGCTCGGCAGCCCGGTTTCGCGGCGGCATATCGAAAACGCCGCCCGTGACCGCGCGGCCGCGCTCGTGCTCGAACCGGGGATCGGCTGGGACGTCAAGACCGAACGCAAGGGAGTCGGTACCTTCACCGTCTCCACGACCGGCATCGAATCCCACGCCGGCAACGAACCCGCCGAAGGCGCCAGTGCCGTCCACGCCCTCGCCGAGATCGTCGGGCAGCTGGCCGCGGCGGCGGATCCCGGCGCCGGAACCACGATCAACGTCGGCACCATCGAGGGAGGCACCGCGCGCAACGTCATCGCGGGCCGGGCCCGCTGCCTCGTCGACATCCGGATCACCCAGCAGGCCGAAGCCGACCGGATCGACCAGGTACTCCACGATCTCCGGCCCGCCGATCCGCGCGTCACCGTGGCCGTGACGGGGGAGTGGAGCCGCCCGCCCCTGCGCCTCACCCCCGAGAGCAAGGCGCTGTTCGACCTGGCCGACGAGGTCGCCTGCGATCTACGCGGGCCGCTCGAACCGATCAGCGTCGGCGGCGGCAGCGACGCGAACTTCCTTGCTGCACTGGGCGTTCCGGTGCTCGACGGGCTGGGTAGCAGCGGCGCCGGCGCCCACGCGCGCCACGAACACGTGGTCGTCGACGTCATTCCGGACCGGGTCGCGCTCGTCGCCGGTCTGCTGACACGGCTTGGGTGAGTGCCGCATTGTTGAGTGGGGAGGATTTGGGCCGTTGGACGGCCCAAATCCTCCCCGCTCAAGGCAGGCCGCGCCTCAGGTGTCAGCTGAGCCGATTTCTGCTTTCAGGTCCCGCAGCGCAGTTTCGTAGTGGCGACGGTCGAACTGGAACGGCCCGAATCCGGTGTAGTCACGGGTCGCGCGATGGGGTTGTTCGAAGCCGTCCCACTGCACCAGATCGTCTGTCACTGTGATGCGGGCCAGGAGCGGCCAGCATCCCCACTCGCCACATGCGCAGCCGAGCACGGGCGTCTTCGGCCCCACCGAGTCGGCGGACCGTCCGAGGAAGTGCTCATCCAGAGGCCCGAACCGGAAATACTGCGGAATGAGGCCGCCGTAGGCATCGCCCGCGGGCTGCATGTCCGCGTCGATCTCGTACGCATCGACCAGTTCGGTGAGTAACACGCCGTCGATGCGCGGGATCACCACCAGCGGGCCAGGCTCGCGCACTTGACGGTCGAAGCGAATCTCGTTGCCGGACATAGCGTGATTCTGCCCGCCGAGCTAGGTCGTGAAGAAGTCGGCGAGGGCGCGGGCGATCAGGCCGGGGGAGTTCTCGGTGGGGATGTGGCTCGCTTCCGGGACACGTATAAGCGTGGTTCGCGGGATCTCCAAGGCGAACTTCTCGGCGTACTCCACCTTCTCGAAGGCGTCGTCCTCGCCCCAGATCAGCGACTTGGGTGTCGTGGACCGCTGCAGCGCGGGAACGAGATCGAGGGTGTAGCGGCTTTCGGCCGCGCCTGCCATGGCCAGCCACGAGCGTCGGCCCCGCGGATCGGCCCACGGTTCGAGATACTCGGCGATCACCTGCTCGGTGGCGGCACCGGCCAGGTCCGTCGTCACGGCCTGGCGGCGGGCGGCGAGGAACTCGTCGCCGGTGGTCGGCGCGGAGGCTTCCCGGTCCAGGAGCCTGGCCACGTGGGGCGCGGGCCAGGAGTCGTAGGTGACCGAGTTGACCAACGCCAGCCGGGAGATCTCCAGCTGATCGTGAGCGAGGAGATGCTGGGCGACGGCGCCGCCGATGTCATGACCTGCCAAGGCGATCGGTCCGGGGATCTTCAGCGCGGACACGAATCGGGCCGTCCACTCCGCGAGGGCCGGGACCGTGGCCGTTTCCAGGGTGAGCTCGCCTCCCGAGCGTCCCATTCCGGGAAAATCGACCGCGAACGGACGGAGGCCCGCCTCCGCGAGATGGCTCAGTACGGGAAGCCAGACCCGGCTCCAATACGTTCCGTGCAGCAGCAACACGGCCGGGCCATCCTGCCCCGCGGTCAGATAACCGGCTGTTTCGCCGTCGACCTGGACCGCGGCCCTCCGGACGTCCGTTCCCGTGGTTTCTCCCATGAGACCACTGTGGACCGTGACCCGCCTCGCGGCCGAGAGCCCGAAAAGACATTCATGGCAACATTCCTGCCATTCGCGTTACCGCCGGCTCGCCCCAAGAGCGTTTAGTCCTCTAGTCGCGGTCCTTGCACGCGCAACTACCGCAACTAGAGGACTAAACGCGGGGGAGTCAGTCCCACGGCATGGCCTTGGCGATGTCGTTGCGGTACCTGATGCCCTGGAAGTTCACCTCGGCAATGGCCAGGTAGGCGTTGACCGCCGCGTCTTCGATTGTCGCGCCGCGACCGACCAGGTTGACGCATTTGCCGCCGTCGGTGACCAGCCGGCCGTCGGGCTTGGTGCGGGCCGAGCCGTAGAATACGCGGCATCGGTCCTGGTCGACGGCATCCAGACCGGTGATCGGGTAGTTCCGGCCGTACTCACCGTAAGGCCAGCCGGGATAGGACTTGCCGGGTTCGCGGGTCGGTCCCTGGCTGGCGACGACGTTGACGAAGCACTCGTCGGTGATGGTCAGCGGGGGTTGCAGACCGAGCTTGCCGTCCAGAATGGCGGTACAGACTTCGGTGAAGTTGGTGGTGATCCGGGGGAACACCACTTCGGCTTCCGGGTCGCCCATGCGGGCGTTGATCTCGATCAGGTAGAGCTGGTCGCCGACGAGCATGCAGCCGACATAGATCACCCCGGTGTAGTCGAGTCCCTCGGCGTTGATCGCGGCCAGCAGCGGCCGCATCATCTGCCGCTCGAACCTTTCGATCTCTTCAGGAGTGTCGTCGGGGCTCGGCGAGAAGGCGCCCATCCCGCCGCACATGACGCCGTGGTTGCCGTCGTCGGACAGGGGATAGTCCACCGCCATCGGCAACATCAGGTGGTGTTCCCCGCCGACCAGCGCGAAGTACAACAGTTCCCTGCCGACCAGCTTCTCCTCGATGATGATGGTGTCCCCGCCGGGACCGAAGTCCCGGGTGACCATCAGCCTGGTGATCGCGTCGATCGCCTCGGCCTCGGTCTCGCAGATGAAGACCCCGTTGCCCTGGCACGACTCGTTGCCCTTGACCACATGTGGCGCGTCGACCGAGCGGACGTACTCGATGGCCGCTTCCGGATCCTCGAAGTACCGGTAGCCGGCGGTCGGAATGCCGTACTTGAAGCACAGTTCCTTGGTGAACTTCTTGCTGGACTCGAGGCGGGTCGCGGACCTGTCCGGGCCGATGGTCGGAATTCCGCCGGCGCGCAGCGCGTCGATGAAGCCTTCGGTCAGCGGCCTGGGATGAGCCACCATGGCCAGGTCGGCGTCGATCTGTTGTGCGTACTCGACCACCGGGCCGGGGTCGTACATGTCCAGCCAGGGGGCGGAGATGATGCGATCCTCGCTGATCGCCCCGCAACCAGGGACGAGGTGAGCCGTGACGTCCGGGTCGGTTCGGACGAACAGGTCGGCGAAGGCGTGGCCTCTGCCGGTGTAGTCGATGATGAGCACGTTACGCATAGGAGGCTTCCGTTCCGGGCGGTTACGAGATTCGAGAAACTCGCGTCGGTTCGTCGTTCGTGAAATCGGTGAGCGACTGACCGACGTGGTCGTCCAGCGCCTGGGCGAACGCCTTGGCGAGCGATTCGACCTGGTCCCCACGGTCGCCCAGATAAAGCCGCAGGAAGGGAGGCTCGCCCTCGGCGAAGGCATCCGCCGCGGATATCCTCGGGGTCGAGAAACCGAAACTGGCTCCCTTGGTCAGCTGCACACCCAAGCGGCGGGCGTGCGTGAACACCCGGTCGAACAACACGTTGAGCTCGTCTCTCGTGTTGCGTTCCCGCTCGTGGAACAGGAACGTGATGCACCCGCCCGCGTATGGCAGCCGTTCGGCGATCCTGGCATCGGGGTGATCGGGAAGGCCGGGGTAGCTGACCTTGCCGACGTCGGTGACCCGGTGATCGTCGCGCAGCAGGGTGGCGGTCCGCAGCGCATTCGCCCCGATCCTCGTCATGCGCCTGCGGTAGAAGGACTTCGGGTATCGCGGGAACAGGTCGGCGCCGTGCCGGTAAAGGATCAAACCCGTATTGCGGCGTTGCCGGTCGAACGCTTCCCCCAGTTCGATCGGGTAAGCCACCACGCCGGCCATTCCCGCATCCATGCCGAGCTGCAGATACTTCGACGCGCTTTCGTAGTACAGCACCTCGACCGCGTCGTCGCTGGCCAGCAGTTCGGCAGGCAGGCCGCCGGAGAGCATGGTGCCGTCGATCACGACCGTGGTCCGCTCGAGGACCACCGACCGCAGCCGGGCGAGCAACCCGGGCAGGTCGATCATCCGCTGCTGCGCGGTGTTCGCCAGCGGGTCCACGAAAATCGCTCGCGGGCGGTATCGGACGACATCGGCGATGATCTCTTCGATGCTGTACCCCGCGGCCCGTTCGACTTGGATGAACGGCAGTGTGGTCAGCTGTTCGGACGCCTCGAAGTAGATGTACGGCGCCATCAGGACGTGGTCGCCGCTCCGCAGCCGCTCCCTCAGCAGGAAGCACTCCACCAGGGTGTAGGCGGCGACCCCGGACGACGTGGCGCTCACCGAATGACTTTCCGGCGACAGGCCGAGGATTTCGAGCAGTTGTGCCTCGACCTGATGCACCGAATTGTGCTCGTAACGCTCGTAGTTGACCCGTGGTGATCCCTGCGCCCGGAGATCGAAGAACTGCACGGCCAGGGACTGGTCGAAGGCGGCGGAGCGCCATTCCAACGCGCCCCGGACATACGAAAGCGTGGCGAGCCCGAATCGGAGAGCCAGCTCACCCGTGGACTGGTCGTTCACGTCGATTTCGGACCGCGTGAGAAGCGACTCCCGTTGCTCGGCGATGCGCTTTCCGGCTTGCCGGGCGGAATCCGTCAGCGCGGTGATCACCGGTTCGTCCACCGGTAGCGCGTTGCGCTCGCAGTAACCGACGTACTCCTCGATGTCGCGTCGCGCGGCACGCAACCGCCACGCGCAGCTGTCGAGCGCCTGGACCAGGTCCGCGACCTGATCGGGCTCGCCGAGTTCGGTGGCCTCGTCGACCGGTGCCGGCCTGTCGGATGCGACGCCGTACAGAAGCCGAGGCTCACCGCCATCGTCGGCCGGCGACCTGGTGTGCTCTGGCACGTGGTCCTCCAACTTTCCTGGCCTGTACGCAGTTGTCCACCGCCAAGGCTGCCCAACCGGACATCGTCACGTCGTCTCTTATGCTGCTTTGACCTCAAGCCGGGGATCTCATTGTTCTGAACTGCGCGATCGTGACGCCACGTCGACATCGGCCTGCCCGCCGGGGCACACTTGCCGGTGCCGGAAAATAGGGGGCTATTCGCGAATCAAGAAGTCCATTCGCGGCGAGGGGTATGTGATGGGTCCCAGGAAAGTCGAACCAGGCGAACGGACGCGTGTTCTTTACCTGGGATGGTGGAATGAGGTTGCCGATTCACTGTCCCGCCATCATTGTGACACCGCCTTCGTCGTAGCCGCGTCGGACGCTGAAGCCCCGGCGAAGCACGGGTTCACGGGGAAGGTCGTCGTGGTTTCCGATCCGGCCCGTGTCGACGACGTGGTCTCGGGCCTCCTGCGCGAGTCGGTCGACGCGCGCGAATTCGACATTGTCTGCAGCGAGTACGAGACGTGTATCGTGCCGGCGGCGGTTCTCGCCGAAGCGTTCGGCCTGGCGGGAATTCCGATCACCACGGCCGTCGCCCTGCGGGACAAGATGGTCCAGAAGAACCTTGTCCGGAGCGCCGGTATCCCGGTGGCGGAATGCCGGACCGTTGTCTCCGCCACCGATTTGGCCATCGCCGACGGCGACTCCCCGTTCGTGGTGAAGCCCCTCGCCGGATCTTGTTCCCAGCTGACCTATTCCGTGCGGGACGGGGAATCGCTCGAGCGGGCCAAGAGCGCCATCGCCTCGTCGGGGCAGCACGGTCCGTGGCTGGTCGAGGAGTTCATGGCAGGAGACGAGCTGCATTTCGACGGCGTCGTGCGCCATGGCGAGGTCCGGTTCCTGGGAATTTCGCGGTACCTGCAGAACGTCATCGACATCCGCAACGGCGGCCTCGTCGGCTCGGTCACCGTCGACCCGACGACCAGTGCGAGTCTCTACGAGCAGGCACTCGAGCTCACCACCGGATCGCTCGAGGCCTTGGGGCACACGGACGGCGTATTCCACCTCGAGGTGTTCGAGCACGAGGGCAGGCTCGCGTTCAGCGAGTGCGCGGGCCGCATCGGCGGCGGGATGGTCTACGAGACGACGCAAGCGAAATTCGGTGTCGACCTGTACGACGAGTGGGCGAGAGCGGTCCTCGGCCTGCCGTCGGCAATCTCGGCGGGCCGGTCGGACACCAGTCCGTACGGCTGGGTGCAGTTGATCGCCCACCCCGGACGCGTCACGTCGATGCCGGATTCCGACGATCTCCGGGCGTATCGGGGTGTCGTCGCGGTACAGGGGAACCTGCGGGTCGGTGACACCGTCCCGGACGTGTCCGCCGCGTCGCATCTGCGAGCTGCCAGGGTCGTCATGCGGGGTGAGGACGAGAACGGGCTCGCGGACGATATGCGTGGCCTCGCCGCGTGGTTCAGTGACCAGGTGAAGGTGGCGTCCTGATCATCAGTCGAGCAGGTGCATGCGGTGCGCGACGGTGGCGGCCTGCACGCGGCCGCTGACCTCCAGTTTGCCGAGGATGTTGGAGACGTGCGCGTTCACCGTCTTGACCGCGATGAACAGCTCCTCGCCGATCTGGCGATTGGTGCGCCCGTCCGCGACGAGCTGAAGCACCTCGATCTCACGCTCGGTGAGTCCCAGGCGCCGCCGGTTGCGCTCGCCGAGCTCATCTTCGGAACCGGCGACGTCGCCGGACTCGGGCAAGCGGATGCGTGCCGCCTTCGCCAGCCGGTCTATCCGGGTACGGAGCGGGTGCGCGCCGAGCAGGCTGACACGTTCGGTGGCGCCACGAAGCCGTTCGGCGATCTGCTCGTGCTCGCCGGCGTCAGCGGCGGCTTCCGCGGCTGACACCAGCGCTTGGGCTTGCGGGTACGGCTCGGACAGCTCACCGAACGCGGCCGCGGCGTGATCCCAGGCCGCTCGATCAGAGCGGCCGAGCGAGCGGGTCAGCTCGGCGGTGAAGAGGAGCTGAAGGGCCTGCTGCGCCGGGCCGATCACCGGCAGCCGGGCCGCGACCGCCCGAAGGTCGGCCAGCAGCGCGCCGCCGGCCGCGGTGTCCGTCCCCGCCACTCGCGCTCCGGCGGCGAGCAGCGGCCAGAGCCAGCGAGGGCTCTCTTCGATTCCCTTGCTCGCCAGTGCGCGCGCGGCGATCTCCACCGAGGCTTCCCGCCTGTCCTGTGCCAGTCGCAGGTCCACCTCCAAGCGGGCGAGCGGGAGGAGGTCCTGCGTATCGGCATGGCCATCGGAGAACACCGTGCGGGCGTAGTCGCTCGCGGCCTGTGCTCGTGCCAGGTCGCCGCGGGCAAGTCCGATCGTCCCCCGGAGGATGTGCAGGTAGGCGTGAGAGCTGGGAATCGGCGGGAACTCGAGGACGTGCTCGATGATCTCGCCTGCTTCCTCCCACCGGCCCAGGCACAGCAACGCCTCCGCGAGATTGGCGGCGTGAATGGGGCCGGAGGTGCGGGTCAACCCGGCTTGGGTGCACGTCGCGAGCCCACGCTGGGCGCTGTCGACCGCTCGCTCGTACCGGCCGGCGCCCTGGAGCAGATCGGCCTCGCGCCGCAAAGCGTGCTGGACCGCGATGTGGTCGCCACGGCGTTCAGCGGTCTCGCGCGCTTGCTCGATGCGGGGGAGCTGCCCGTCGATGTCGCCGGTCCGCGCATGGGAATACGCGAGGTCCACCGTGGCCACGGCCTCGGACCGGACGTCGCCGGCCTGCCGCGCCGCGCGGATCGCCTCCTGGGCGGCTGCCCGGCCTTCTTCCTCCCGCGGCACGGTCAGCAGGCGGTTCACGAGCGTGGCGAGGACGGAGGTCCTGGCCGGGTGCTCGGCAGGGACGAGCCGGGCGGCTTCCCGCAGGTCGTCAAGCCCGCCCGGCCGGCCGAGCGCGTGGCACAACTCGCCGCGATGCCTGAGCACCTGTCCGAGGCGGGCGGGCTCGGCGGGGTCGATCTCCGCGAGCGCCTCGTCGATCAACGCCGTGGCCTCGGCGCCCTCGCCGGCGAGCATCGCCGCTTCGATCGCCTTCTGCAGCACCGTGACATGGTCGGCACCCACCTCGGTGGCGGCCTCGGGGACGCGATCCCACAGCTCCAGCACCCGGGTCAGCATGCGCCGCTCTTCCGCGTGGGCCAGCGATTTCCGCGCTTCCCTCGCGGCCTGCCACGCGGACGTCAGTGCCTTGGCGGGATGCTGCCTCGCCCCCGCGTACCAGTGGTGGGCCAGCTCGACCGCGACACGTCCCGGCGGGGCGAGCCGCGGGTGCTGCTCGAACACTTCCGCATAACGGACGTGCAGCTGGCCACGTTCTCCAGGCAGCAGGTCCTCGTGGACTACTTCCCGGATCAACGCGTGCCGGAACACGTACGCGTCGTCATCGACGACCATGAGGTTCGACGCCACCGCCGGGCGAAGCGCGTCGGACAGCGCGGTGTCGTCGAGGCCCGTGACAGCAGCCAGCAGGTCATGACCCACGCGGACGCCTCCGGTGGCCGCGGCGCGGATGACATCCTGGGTGTCGGCTGGAAATCGCTCCAGCGGGCTCACCAGGAGGTCCCGGACCGACTTCGGCAGCCGTGAAGTGGGCCGGCCGGCATAGGGCAGCAACGCCTCGACGAACAGAGGATTTCCCTCGCTGCGCGAGAAGATCTCGTCGCGAAGCGAGCTCTCGGGTTCTTGGCCGAGCAGGCCGAGCAGCTGCGCGGTCACGCCTGCTTGGGTGAGCCTGCCGAGATCGAGCCGTCGCACCCACGCCACGCGGGCCAGTTCGGCCAGTACCCGGCGTCCCGGGTGGTCGCGATCCAGGTGCTCGCTTCGATACGTGACGATCGTGAGCAGCTTCGGTGTCGCCTGCTGGTTGCTGATGATGAAACTCAACAGGTCCCGGCTGGACTGATCCGCCCAATGGAAGTCCTCGATGACCAGGACGACCCGCCTGTCCTCGGCGATCGCCTCCAGCAGCGCGAGGAACTGCTCGAACAGGCGGGCCCTTGCCAGCTCCGGGCTGTCGCCAAGGTCTTCCGGGATGCCGAGGGCCGGCAGCAACCGGCACAGCTCACCCACATCGCCGCGGGGCAACAACTCGATCACGCCTGCCACCCCGAGGTCTCGGACCAACCCGCGCAGCACGGCGGTGAACGGCGCGAAGGCAAGGCCGGTGTCGCCGAGGTCCAGGCAGCCGCCGGTGAGCACCGTTGTCGGCTCGGGCAGTTCCGTCGCGAACCGCGCGATCAGCGTGGACTTCCCCACTCCGGCTTCCCCGTTGACCAGCACGGTGGCGGGAACCCCGTCGCCGGTCCGGGTGAAGGCGTCGGTGAGCGTGGCAAGGTCCTGCTCCCTGCCCACGAAGACGGAATTCGCCGAGCCGGTGCTCATGCGGCCCGCCGCCCTAGGTAGGTAGGGAGGGTGCCCGGCACATCTAGGTACCCGAAGGGGAAACCTGACCGATACCTACCGCGGCCGTTCCACGCGACGCTGTGTACATGACGACCACTGCCGAACTCGCCGCCCCGGGTAAAGCTCATCTGCCGCCGATCCTGAGCCGTCCGATGCTCTTGCTGCTGCTGGCCTCGTTCGGTGCGCTCACGAACTTCTTCCTGCTCCTGTCAGTCGTACCACTGTACGTAGGAGGTTCGGACGCGGGCGGCCTCGGTGCGGGTCTGTCCACCGGCGCGATGATGCTCACCACCGTGCTGCTGGAACTGGCCGCGCCGAAGTTGCTGACGCGGCTGGGATATCGAGCCGTGCTGGGGCTGGGGCTGCTCCTGCTGGCGGTTCCCTCGCTGCTGCTGATCGTCTCACCGGCGATGGAGCTGGTAGTCCTGGTTTCGCTGATCCGGGGTGCGGGGTTCGGGCTCATCGTGGTCACCGGCGGTGCGCTCGTCGCCGAACTGGTCCCGGCCGAGCGCCGCGGGGAGGGCCTTGGCCTGTACGGGGTCATCTGCGCGGTACCCGCCATCGTGGGGCTCCCGGCCGGAGTGTGGCTCAGCGATCACATCGGGTTCTCGGCGGTGTTCGTGGCCACGACGGTGATCGGGCTTGCCGGGCTGCTCGTCGTACCCCTGTTACCGGCCAAGGCCGCACAGATCGAGGAGGAGCACCGGGTCCTCAGGGGGATCACTGGTGCACTCGCCCGGCCGACGATCATCTTCACCGCACTCGCGGTGGCGGCGGGCGTGTTCGCCACATTCCTGCCGCTCGCGGTTTCGCAGGAGTCGCGACGGCTGGCCGCGCTGGCTCTGCTCGTCCAGTCCTGTGTGGTCCCGCTGGCGCGGTGGGCCGCGGGCTGGATCGCGGATCGCCACGGCGCGTCCCGGCTGCTGGTTCCGGCTGTCCTCTCGGCGGCCTGCGGTACCTCGTGCATCGTGTGGCTGGACAGCCCGCTCACGGTGATCGTGGGGATGGTGCTCTTCGGCATCGGTTTCGGTGTGGTGCAGAACGTGACCATGGTGATGATGTTCGAGCGCGTCAAGGAGGCCGAGTTCGGCCGGGCGAGCGCGCTGTGGAACTTCGCGTACGACGCCGGGCTCGGCATCGGTGCCGTGGGCTTCGGTTTCGTGGTCGGACCTGTGGGCTACCCGGTCGGATTCGGGCTGACCGCGGTGGTGCTGCTGGTCGCCATCATCCCGGCATTGCGCGACCGTAGGCATGCCGAGGCGCCCGCGGGTAATTGAGCATGCGCGCGGAAGACATCTCGGCGAAAGGCTCCCTAGCATTTCCGCCATGAACTTCACCAATGTGGACCCCGCGCATCTCGCGGATCCCGGGCTCTCCCAAGGGGCCCTTGTCAGCGGCGCCGACCGGTTGCTGTTCATCACCGGGCAGGCGCCGTTGTCCGCCGGCGAGGCGGTCCCAGAAGGCTTCGAGGCCCAGTGCCGCCTGGTGTGGCGCAACGTGCTGTCGGTGCTGCACGAGGCCGGAATGTCCGTGGAAAATCTGGTCAAGGTCACCACCTACCTCGCCGATCGCGAGGATCGGGAAATGAGCTCCAAGATCAGGCAGGAGATTCTCGCCGGCCACCGACCGTCGCTGGGGATCATCATCACCGGTTGCTGGGACGAGTCCTGGCTGCTGGAGATCGAGGCCGTCGCGGCGGCATGACGTCGGTTCAGTCTTCGAAGCCCGCGGGGTCGAACCAGACGATTTCCCACATGTGGCCGTCGGGGTCGTAGAAGCTGCGGCTGTGCATGTCATGCGTGTCCGGCTGCTCGACCGGAGACCCGCCCGAGGCGAGTGCCTTGTCCACGAGGGCGTCGACTTCTTCCTGGCTGTCCACCGACAGCGCGAGAATCGTCTCGGTGACCTTCCAGGCGTCAGCGACCTCGCGCTTGGTGTACTTACTGAAGATCTTCTCGGCCAGCACCATCACCTGGATCTCGTCGCTGATCACCACACACGCGACATCTTCCTCGGTGAAATCCGGGTTCATGGAGTAGCCGAGCGCGGAGTAGAAGCTCTGCGCCTTCTCCACGTCCTTCGACGGCAGGTTGATGATGATTTTCGTCGACATTGTCTATTCCTCTCCTTCTTTGTCGGTGTTCACTCGCGTGTCCCGATCTTCGCCGTCGACCACCGGGACCGGCACCTCCGAGCGTGCCGCAGGCCGCAACCAGGAAGTACGTGAAGGCCCCCTTCCTTGCTCTAGACGCAAGGAAGGGGGCCTTCACGTACTTCTGGGGTCAGCCGGTGACGTCGAGGTGAGCCTTGGCCGGGGTGGGTGTGGGGGCCTTGCCGTCGGGGGTGGGCCTGTCGCCGGCGGGCTTGGACGTGGTCGCCGGGGCGCTCGGCTTGGTGGTGCTCGGCTTGCCGGGGGTGGGCTCGGTGGTGGAGCCGCCGCCGTTGTCGCCGTCACCCTTGCCCGCGGCGCAGGTCACCGAGGCGAGGTCGAGCGTCTGGATGCCGTCGACGCTGATCGACAGCGCGGTGACGGTGAACGAGCCGTCCTTGTGCTTGACCTGCTTGTTCAGCGTGACCGAGGCCAGCCCCGGAACGCCGACGGCGGTGTTCGGCGCGGCGGCGACGTCGAGCTTGATACCGCCGATGTTCGCCTTGGCGAGCGAGGAGGCGCCCTTGCCGGCCTTGCACTCCGCTTCGATGGCCGATGCGCTGACCAGCGGCTTGCCCTGCTGCCCGATGAGCCCGGCGAGGTTCACGTTGACGTCCTTGATGCTGGCCCTGGCCTTGTCTCCGCCCGCCTGCGCGTTGAGCAGGGTGAGCTTGACCAGCTGCAGAGGCAGGGAGAACTCCGCGAGTGACTTCTGCTGGAAGCCGTCCGAGCCGTCGACCGCGGGGACCGGGTCGATCTTCAGCAGGCCGGACGCCGACAGGGCGAACGCCGAGCTGCCGTGTCCGGTGGCACCGGCCACGGGGGCGATGGCCGTGAGCGCTACCGCGCTGAGGGCGATTCCACCGACGAGAGCTTTTCTGGGGAACAAATCAGTACCCTTTCAAGAATTGTTCAGACGATGTTGACAATGGCGCCCAGCGGAACCTTCACAAGCTCGTCGAGCGCTGCCTTGGGCACGCGGATACAGCCGTCGCTGTTCGCTTGGCCCACGTAACTTTCATTCGGCCAGGTATGGATGCCGACCGTGCCGGGGCCGCCGCCGAACGTCTCGTGTGATTCCGAATGCGCACTCAGCGGCAGCACGATCGGGCTGTACTTGTTCACGGTTTCTTCGATGGACGCCAGCAGGAAGGCCCGGCCCTGCGGGGTCGGGTACTCGGGTTTCCCGGTCCCGATCGTCCACTTGCCCAGCGCCTTGCCGGACCGTGTGAGCTCGAGCGAGAAGGCCGCCCGGTCGATGTCGATGGTGTAGTCGTTCTGGGCGGTTTCGACCCGCGCCGGGTCGAGGTGCACCCAGCCCGCGGACGCGTTGGGCCTGGTCGGGAGCAGGATCTCCGCCCACGGGCCCTGTTCGGCGATCACCGGGACCCAGGTCGGGGAGCCCACCTGGATCGACGGGAGCTTGGCGACGGCTTTGCCGCCGACGCTCTGGTAGACGACGAGGTCGTCCTTGGGGTGCACGACCTTGCCGGTGGCCGCGGCACCGGAGTCCTTGGCCGCGTCGGTGAGGGTGCCGAACGTGGTGGCCTCGGGCAGCAGGGTCAGATCCTCCTGCCCGACCGCGGCCGGGGCCGGGGTCACCGGTTCGCTGCCGCAGCCCGCGACCAGCAGGACGATCAGCGCAGCGAAACCACAGATTTGCGCCCGGTTACGCTTTCGCGCCCGGGGATAGGCGAGATCACAGCTTTCCATACGACCCAATCCCTGAACAGTGAGAATTGACCAGCAGGCAAAGAAAGTGTGGCCTGATCAGGCGACGCGACGAGAGCGTAGCGCCATCGAAATGCCCGTCGGATCCGGGTCGCGTAAAGATCGAAAACAATGTGTTTTTGTGATGCGTGGACGAAATCGCAAAGGAAAAAGACGCACGCACGAGCGTGTCGCCCGGTGGCACGCTCGGAAATATAGTCACCGACTAGAACGGCAAGCACGCCGCCGCGATCCATGTAGCACGGAACAAGGTGTCGTTCATGGTGTTCGAAGCCGGTGACATCGAGCCCGTGAAGGGGTTCTGAGATCCCTCGGCAACGGCGCCGGCTGGGCACGGACCATATCGACCTCTACCCGGAGCCGGAAATCCTGCCGTTCGGGCCTCAGCTCAGGCGGAAATCGGCGACCCGGACGGCGGAAGGCGTCACGCCGCTGGATCGCTGCTGATAGAAGACCGACAGCACGCCTTCGCTCGACAGCCGCGAATAGTCCACATTGACCTCGCCGAAAGCGTTCATGCCCGGCCGGTCGAACACCAGGGTCCAGTCCGTCCATCCGCTTGCCTTCGAAGCGGACACGATCCTGCCGTAGGGCATGATCAGATAGGCGTTGTCGGTGCGGTCGAAGACGATCCGCGTGCGTCCGGTGGCATCGGGCGGGATCGGGACCTCGCGTTTGGTCCACGAACCGTCGGCGTTGCGGACGAGGTGGAACGTTCTGCCCCAGCGGACACGGTCGGCCGCGTACCCGGTGACGCATTGGGTGAACCGGCCGGGTACGTAGCTGATGACGACGTGCGGGCTGCCTCCCGAGTCGATCGCCTGGCTTTCCTGGTTCATCAGGCCGTGGTTCGGGCCGAGCGGGTCCACCACGAGGTTCGGCGAAACCGCCACCTGGGCCCCGCCGGTCGTGCCCACGGCGATTCCGGTGTTGTCACGCCACGTGCGGCCGCGGTCGTCGCTGTAGACGTAGCCGGTGTCGTGGTTGCTGAGGCCGCCAGGGGCGCACAGGACGCCGGTATTGCCCTCCCGCCACGTGAATGCCGCGTGCAGCCTCCCGTCGCGGCCGTAGGTCAAGCCGTGCAGGTACATGTTCCGGGTCGTGCTGGTCACCCCGTTCGGCGCGGTCCACGCACCGGTGGCCGATGACCACTTACCCTGCTTTCGCCATGATGTCCCGTTGTACTCGGCGAGTTCGTTGGTGCCGTTGCCCGATCCGCCGGTGCGATAGCTGAGCTGCAGACGGCGTTCCGGTGTCAGCACGAACTGTGGATAGGTGATGGCGCCGAGATCGGTGCCATCCACCGTTCGTTGTACCGCGCCGAATCGAGCGGCCGACCAGGTGCGTGACGCCGGGGATGACGCGAGCCCGGCTTCCGACTTCAGGTAGAAGACCTTGGTGTTGTGGGTATCCATGGCGATGTGCAGGCGTCCGTCGGCGGGTGAGATACCGAGTGAGATCACGTTGTGCGAGTCGTCGGCACTCAGCTTGTGCGGGAGCACCGCCTTTTCCCAGCCGCCGGCGGGGAGTTCACGGCGTGCGACGACCGCGCTGCGGTCGGCGGTATACCAGGCCGCGTACTGGTAGCCGGCATGACTGACGATCGCGTCCTGCTGGAACGACCCGTTGTTCACGAGCCCGTCGTAGGAGACGAAGTACAGCGCGGACGGATCGAGCTGAGTGTCTCGCAGCAGCGCGGCGGTCGGGGAGGCGGCGATTCGGTGTGTCGCGGCGGTCGGCACCGCCGGCCACGCGGTGAGCAGCAGCGTGGTGACAGTGAGCAGAGAAGTCACTTTCGACGACGCTCTGGACATCTACGGCTTCTCCTCGGCGACGGCACATGGGGGAGTGTTAACGCTAACCGTCTGCCTGGTCCGGATCAATGGTCACGGAGGGCGGCCGGTGACCGGGCTTACAGGTCAAACTGTACATTCATGATTGTATAGTTTGAGGGTGCCGCTCGGCACTCACGGAAGAGGTGGACGATGGCGTTGAGCCCGGCTCGACGATGGACTTTGCTGGTCACGGTCGCGGCAGGCCTGCTGTTGATCATGCTGGACAACTCGATCCTGTACACGGCCGTGCCGACCCTGACGCGGGAGCTCGGCGCCGGCGGCTCCGAAAGTCTGTGGATCATCAACGCCTATCCGCTGACCATGGCAGGGCTCCTGCTGGGGGCAGGGACGCTCGGTGACCGAGTGGGGCACCGCCGCATGTTCCTGATCGGGCTCGCGGTGTTCGGGGCGGCGTCGCTCATGGCGGCGTTCTCGCCGAATCCCGAGATCCTGGTCGCGGCCAGGATCTTGCTCGCCGTGGGTGCCGCCTCGATGATGCCCGCGACCCTCGCGCTGATCCGGATCGCTTTCGAGGACGAGCGGGAACGGAACATAGCGATAGCGGTCTGGGGCAGCCTCTCCGTCGTCGGCGGCGCGCTGGGGCCGATCGTCGGCGGGTTGCTGCTGGAACACTTCTGGTGGGGTTCGGTGTTCCTGATCAACATCCCGGTGGTCGTCGCCGCTTTCGTCGCCGGATGGATCCTCGCCCCGGCAGGAGAAAGCGACCCGTCGAAGCGCTGGGACCTGCTCTCCTCGCTGCAGGTCATGGCCGGACTGGTCGGCCTCGTATTCGCGATCAAGGAGTTCTCGAAGGTCGCGCCGTCGTGGACCGTGGTGCTCGGTGCGGCGCTGGTGTCCGCAGCCGGGTTCTGGACGTTCGGGCGACGCCAGCGGCGACTCCCGTATCCGCTGCTCGACCTGGCGATCTTCCGTAACGCGCCCTTCCTGTCCGGGACCGTCGCGGCAGCGGTGGCGATGTTCGCCGTCGGTGGCATCCAGCTGGTGACGACACAGCGGTTCCAGCTCGTGGCCGGCTTCAGCCCGTTCCAGGCGGGGCTGTTGGTCGCCGCCCTCGCGCTCGGATCGCTGCCCACCGGCATGCTCGGCGGCGCGATCCTGCACCGCGTCGGCCTGCTGCCGTTGATCTCCGGCGGTCTCGCGGTCAGTGCGGTCGGAGTGCTCGGGACGATCGTGGGCCTGCAGTTCGGTCTGGGCTGGATGATCGTCGGCCTCGTCGTCACCGGCGCGGGTCTGGGGCTGCCGATGTCGGTGGCGTCGAGCGCGATCATCGGCAACGTCCCGGCGCACCGTGCGGGGATGGCGTCTTCGGTGGAGGAGGTGTCCTACGAGTTCGGCAACCTCACCGCGGTGGCGCTGCTGGGAAGTCTGCTCACCGGCATCTTCGCCGCGACCATCCGGCTTCCGGCCGGGGCACCGGAGGCTGCCCGGGACAGTGTCACCTCGGCCATGTCGGCGGCAGGTCAGGGCGACGGCGCGAACAGGGCGCTGATCGACGCGGCGTCCGCGGCCTTCGACAATGCTTACACCGTGGTGATGGTGATCGCCGCAGGTGTGCTGGCGGTCGCCGCCGGTGTCACCTGGGCCCTGCTTCGCCGGCACGGTTCCCGGCCCGCGCCGGAGGTCGCTACCGTCAGCCACTGAAATCGTCCGTCCGGAAAGGGCACCATGCGCCAGAGCAACCGAGGGAAGATCCTGGACGCGGCTGTCGCCGTCGTCCAGCGTGACGGCGTGACAGGGGTGACCCTGGATTCCGTCGCGGCGCAGGCGGGGCTGACCAGGGGCGGCCTGATGTACCACTTCCGCAGTCGTGACGCCCTGCTGAAGGCGATCCACCACCACCTCGCCGAGCAGTGGGAGGCCGGCATGGTGGACGCGGCAGGCAAGACGGCGCAGGACGCCTCCGGCGATGAACGCCTTGCCGCCTATGCCCGCGTGACGACCCAGAGTTCGACCCGGGCGGAGCTGTCGCTGATCATCGAGGCAGCCACTCATCCGGACTACATGAAGCCGTGGACGAAGGTGCTCTCGCGGTGGACCCCTCCGATCGACGAGGCGGCGTCCGACCCCGAAGCACTCGCGCGGTTCGTCGCCCGCCTCGCGGCCGACGGCCTGTGGATGTACGAGTCCTTGACCGACGAACCACTCCCGCCCGAACTTCGCCAAAGTGTCGCCGAGCACATCGCGCAGTCGGTGGTGAACGTGGCAGGACCGGAAGAACCGCGTTAGCTTTTCCGAGTGACCGGAGTCCATCCGAAGGAACTGGCCGGCCTGGGCCTGTACGAGATCTGGACGACGGCCGGGGACCTGACCGCGCGGTTCGACCCGTTCCGGTTCGAGCAGCGGATGGCGGCCTACCGGACCCTGATCGACGCCACCAACACCGCGGGACTGTTCGGAGCGGACAACCGGCACAATCCCTTGTGGGCCTGGACTTTCCAGCTCCAATGGCAATGCGGTACCGGGCGGCTGGGCGCCACCACGAGCACGGATGGCCGGATCGATCCGGACGCGCCGTGGGCCTACGGGAACTACACGCTCAGCGTGATCCCGTGGCTGGGCGCGGAACAGGCCGGCGTGGTGCCCCGGCTCGAAATCGCCGACGCTCCGGCCTCGTCCCGGTTCCGGTACGCGCGGAGCGGTGTGGTTCCGGACGGACTGGCGCACAGCGTCGAATGCTGGCGGAATTACTTCGTCCTGGTCGCGAACACGGACTCCACGACCGATTTCGAGCCGATCCGGATCGCGCTGTGGAAGGCGCACAAGACCTGCCTCGACGTCGTGGTCACCGCGATCGCGGACATCGACCCGGCCCCGTATTCCCCGCTGGAACTGACGTTCCTGCGTGGCTGGTGCCGGATGGTCGACTACTTGGGCGCGGCGACGTGGCGGACGGACTTCGACTTCATGACCGAGTACGGCCTCGACGTGCTGCCGGAAACGCTGCTCGAGCGGTACGTCGATCTGCGCACGCTCCCGGCCAAGGCCCGGCGCAACGTCAAGAACGTCCTCCGGCTGGCCACCACCTCGGCCCGCCGCCACGCGCTGAACCTCTGGCTGTGGAAGCGAATCATGCGCACGAGGGCCGCCCGCGATGATGTCCTCGTCCTGCTGGAGGCGGTATTCGTCCCCAGCCCGGACAATGCCGCCGCCCGCCGGAGAGTGCTCGGCTACCTGCTGCGTCCCTAGTTCCGTGTCCTGCTCGGCGCGGCAACGGCGACATCGGCCGGCGAGCTGATCTTCCGACGGAGGAGAGCCGGGGTGGGCTAGCGTAGAGATCATGGCTGAAGTTCGTGTGGGAGTGGTGTTCCGTCCGCAATTGCCGCCGGAGGAGCTGCGGGAGACCGTCGTCGCGGCGGACGAGGCCGGTATCGACGAGCTGTGGCTGTGGGAGGACTGTTTCCTCGAAGGTGGTCTCACCAGTGCCGCTGCCGCGCTGGCGTGGAGCGAGCGGCTCACCGTCGGGATCGGCCTGATGCCGGTGCCGCTGCGCAATCCCGCCGTCGCCGCCATGGAGATCGCGACGCTGGCGCGGATGTTCCCCGGCCGGTTCGTCCCGGCCGCCGGGCACGGGGTGCTCGACTGGATGGGGCAGGTCGGCGCCCGCGTCGCGTCACCGATGACGTTGCTGCGCGAGCACGCCGACGCCGTCCGGCGGCTGCTGCACGGCGAGACGGTCAGCGTGACCGGACGCTATGTGAGTCTCGACGCGGTGGCACTGGACTGGCCGCCGGAGCAGGTGCCGCCGCTCATCATCGGCGGGCGGGGGCCGAAGACCGTCGCGCTGGCAGGTGAGGTGGGCGACGGCGTGCTCCTGGACGCCTGGCTCGTCAACCCGGAGTACGTCGCTTCGGAGGCCGCCCGTGTCGCCGAGGCCGCACAGGCCGTGGGCCGATCAGCGCCGCAGGTCATCGTTTTCGCGGAGATCGAACCGGACGGACCCGCCCTTGGCGACCGTGCCCGCGCTCTGATCGACGAGCTGGCCGCCGCCGGCGCCACCTCCGTCATCCTCCAAGGCACGTCGCAGCACCCCGACCCGGGCCCGCTCATCGCCGCACTGTCCCGCTGACAGCCCGCCCCACGCCGGACGCTCGCCCCTGGCGGAGCCGGCGAACGCGGCGAAGTCCATTTTGGACGATCCGGACCGGGAAACCTGTCCTGAACGTCGGTGGTCAGGCCGACACGTAACCGCACATCAAGCCGGCCGAAACGCACATCGCCTTGTGGCCGGCTAGGAGAAGGCTATGTCGTCACCGTTCGGGGGAAGTCCTTGCGTTTGATCTTGGCTCGGCGCCCGTCCGGGTGGTGGAAGACGACGCCTTCGGCGGGGTGTCCGGGGGAGAAGTGGCTGTCCAGTGTGGCGAGGAAGTCTCGGAGTTCGTGGTAGCTGCGCGGCGCCTCGGGCAGGGTCGGTGCCTGGAAGTCGAAGGGGATGCAACGGTGGTCTTCCAGTCCCAGTGGGTTGCCTTGGATGCGTGGGCCGAGTGCCTCGCTGGGGTGCTCCCCGTCCGGCCATTCGGACACGTCGGTGTTCCCTGCCGCCGCGAGGATCCATTTGTCGTCGGCGGATTCGCTGTCGGTGTCCACGTACCAGCCGTCCACGATGCCCTGTTGCTTTTGCGTCTTGCTCGGGTTGCGTCGTTTCTCGACCCTGACCAGCCGGCCTGAGCGGACGGTCAACCGGATGTTGGTGCCGTCGAGTTTCTCGGTCCCCACACCGGCGCCATCGAAGACCCATGCGCACTCGGCGCGGGGCCGGTCGATGACGTGGAAGCGCTCATCGCGCTCGAAGAGCGTGGGGATCTTCTCCATGACGGTTTTCCCTTTCACGACGTGCCCGATGAGTTCCTCGGCCGAGATGACGCCGCCGGCCAGTCCTCCGGCGAGCGCCCGGATCAACTCCGCCACCGGGACGTCGGCTTCGACCGCCACGTGCTTCAGTGCCTTCTTCTCCTCCGGAGAGATCCAGGCGACCAGCCGTGACCATCCTTCGGGAGGCGTCCATCGGGCCAGCGCCGCAGGGTCTTTCCGTGGCCTGCCCCGTCCTCGTGCTTGATCCACAGCTGGGACCGTAGTCAAAATCGGCTACTTGTGTCAATTGGCATAACAGAAAATAATCCGCCGAGGACCTAGGCCGCTTCGCTTGGGGACAGTCCTGAATGAAATCAGGCAAAACGGGTAGCTGTTGGTATGACTGAGGGTCGAGTGGCGGTGTTCGCGCCGTCTCCGCAGCTGACGGTGACGGTGGAAGAGATCGACGGCGTGCCTGATGTTCATGTGCACGCGGGCGGACAGGGGGTGTGGCAGTCTCGGATGATCGACGCTCTGGGCGCTCGAGCGGTGGTGTGCTGCGCCCTGGGCGGTGAGACCGGGCAGGTGCTGCGGCATTTGATCGGTGTCGACGTCGAGGTCCGGGAGGTCGCCGCGCGTAATGGTGCTTACGTGCACGACCGGCGGGACGGTCGCCGCGACGAGGTGGTCCGGATGCCCGCGGACGCGCTGTCCCGGCACGAGCTGGATGACCTTTACGAGCTGGCGTTGGTGCAGGGGCTTCGTGCGGACGTCGTCATCCTCAGTGGCCCGGCCGAGGAAGACGTTCCGGTGCCCCATTCGGTGTATGAGCGGCTCGCTCGTGACCTGAGTGCCCAGGGCACCCCGGTGGTGGTGGACCTGTCAGGGGAACGACTCGCCCGGGCGCTTGCGGGCGGCCCGGCGGTGATCAAGATCAGCCACGAAGAAATGGTCGACGACGGCCTGGCCGAGTCGGACTCGCTGCCCGATCTCGCGGCCGGGTGCCGCGAGCTGGCATCCTCCGGTGCCCGCGCGGTCGTGGTGTCCCGGGCAGCCGAGGAGACGCTGGCCCTCATCGAGGGGAAGCTCGTCCTGGCGAAGTCCCCCGAATTGACCCCGGTGGACACCCGCGGCGGCGGCGACTCGATGACCGCCGGACTCGCCGTCGGCCTGGCGCAGGGCAGGTCGCTGGAAGAGGCGCTGAAGCTCGGGGCTGCCGCGGGGGCGATCAACGTGACCCGGCATGGCCTCGGCTCGGGCAACAACGGCGCGGTGCGGGAACTGACCGGACGTGTGCGTTTGACGCCGTGGGAGGCCCCCTGATGCGGACGCTGATCACCAACGACGACGGGATCGGCTCGCCGGGTTTGACCGCTCTCGCGCTCGGCGCCGTGGAGCACGGCTGGACCGTGGTGGTCGCCGCGCCGGCCGAGGAAGCCAGCGGTACGAGCGCGGGCCTGTCCGGAGCCGGCAGCGAGGGCCGGGTCGCGGTCGAGCGGCGGGAGCTGTCCGGTGTCCCGGGCGTGCCGGCGTACGCGGTCGCCGCGCATCCCGGCCTGATCGTGCTGGCGGCCGCGCAGGGAGTGTTCGGTGAGCCGCCGGATGTCGTCCTGTCCGGGGTGAACCGGGGGGCGAACGTCGGGCGCGCGGTCCTGCACTCCGGCACCGTGGGCGCGGCGCTGACCGCGTCGATCAACGGCGCGCGGGCCCTCGCGGTCTCGCTCGATGTGGGTTTGGATCCAGGCCCTGACCCTCACTGGGACGCGGCGGTCGCCGTCGCCGCGACGCTGTTCGACCGGCTCGTGGCGCTCCCGGCGGGCGCGGTCCTCAACCTCAATGTCCCCGACCGCGCCGAGGCAAGCGCTTTGCAGCGGGCCGGGCTGGCTGAGTTCGGTGCGGTGCGCAGCCACATCCAGGACGGCGAGGACGGCGCGTTCACGCTCGCGGCCGTGACCGTCGACGGAGAATTGCCGCCAGGCAGCGACGCCCGCCTGCTCGCTGACGGCTACCCGACGGTGACCGCCCTGCGTTCGGTCACCGAGGACCCGGACCTGCACCTGTGACCGTTTCCTCCGCAAGCTGAGAGGGTGTCGTCACGACGTCCGTTGTGACGACAGCCTGCCCGCGGCTATGCGATTATGGCCTTCCGGGACGCGTGTTCGCCCGGTTCGCACCTCGCGATCGAGAACTTCACGATGGCCGTGGTTCCGGATACCCTGCGGGAGCCGATGTCGCCGCTTCGCTGGAACTCTTTCCCGTTCGCGGCGCACAGGATCACCGTTGTGAAGGTTCCGGTTCCGGAGTGGCACGCACGCCGTGGTGAACCGACGAAATCGCATGACTTCCTCCCCCAAGTGGTGCTGGTTGGAAGAGCAGCCTTCCTGGCGCCGGGCCGCCGCCGCGATGCTTTGCGGGAGACCGCAAAAGCGCTGGCAGGGAGGTTCATGCCGGCAGATGGGTGCGGCCGGGCGACGTAAGGAGATGCTTCCTGACATGGCCGGGTTGCTCCAGCAGGGGTCGACCAGCCGGTCGCGGAAACATGCTCAACTGAAATGGTCTTGTCCAGGCCCACTCTCGCTGCTGCCAGTGAGACTCTGTCCGGGTCGATATCGTTTGGTCTCATGTCGCCTGATCTCAACCCGCGTCCGGTCGAGGGTGAGCTGTCGCCGCGGATGGTGTTGCCGCCGATCTCGCGGTGGAAGGTCGTTGCCGGCGGGGTCGTGGTGCTGGTGGTGGTCACTGGGGCAGTGATCACCTTGTGGTGGGCGGCCACCCGTGGCCTCACGGGGAAAGATCTGGTCACCGCCCGGCTGGACGCCTTGAAGGTGGGACTGAGCCTCGGCGTGGGTAGTGGTGGTTTGTTCGCGCTCTACCTGACCTGGCGACGGCAGCGGGCCACAGAGGCAGAGTTGGACAACCGGGAACGTGCGCTACTCCATCAGTTGGAGGTTGCCGGCAACGCCAATACGGATGCAACTGAGCGGCGCGTCACCGAGCTCTATAGCAAGGCGGTCGAGCAACTCGGTTCTGACAAGGCGCCGGTGCGGCTTGGCGGGCTATACGCGCTGGAGCGACTGGCCCAGAACAACTCCGAGCACCGGCAGACAGTGGTCAACGTGCTCTGCGCCTACCTGCGCATGCCCTACCGATCTCCCGGTGCGCCACCCTCTGATGACGAAGATCGGCATCGGCACGACGAGTACCGTGACCAGGTCCAGGAGCGTGAGGTCCGGCTCGCGGCCCAGCGCATCCTCGCTCACCACCTCGCCCCACGGGACGCTGACCGGTTCTGGGACGGTATCGACCTCGATCTCACCGGCGCCAACCTCGTTGACTTCGATCTCCGAGCATGCCGGCTCGGGCCTGCCCGATTCACCAGCGCGACCTTCACCGGGCTTGCCCGGTTCGACGAGGTGACCCTCACTGGCTCCATCTCGTTCGACGGGGCGACTTTCACCGACGATGCGCGGTTCGACGGGGTGAATTTCAGCAGCCTCATCTCGTTCGAGAGAGCCACCGGGCTGGGCGGTGTTGTGCCGATGAGCTCTCAACTCGACCTGGCTGAGCTCTTGGAATTGGGCGATCCGTATGAGTTCGACCCGGCCGCTGCTTGGGTTCCCCGGCTGAACCGGGATCGGCTGCGGATCAAGTTCGGCATTCGGGCCGATGGGACCCCGGTCGAGGTCGACCTGAAGGAGTCGGCCCAGGACGGCATGGGTCCACACGGGCTGTTGGTCGGGATGGCGGGTTCCGGCAAGTCGGAACTGCTGCGCACCCTCGTTCTCGGGCTTGCGGTCACGCACTCGCCGAGCTCACTGAACTTCCTGCTGATCGACTTCAAGGGCGAGGGCACCTTCACGCGGCTTGACGCGCTGCCGCACACCGGCGCGGTGATCACGAACCTGGCTGGGGAGCCGCACCTGATCGCGCGGATGGCCGACACGATCAACGGAGAATTGACCCGTCGCCAGGAACAGCTGCGCACGGCTGGCAACTTCAGTTCTGTACGTGACTACGAGAGAGCCCGTAGTGCGGGAGCGTCGCTGCCGGAGATGCCGTCACTGCTGGTGATTTGTGACGAGTTCGCCGAACTGCTGTCTGTCAAGCCCGACTTCATAGACATGTTCGTCCAGATAGGACGGGTCGGGCGCTCGCTGGGCGTGCATCTTCTGCTGGCTACACGACGGCTGGATGAAGGTCGGTTGCGTGGACTGGAATCTCACCTGTCCTACTGGATCAGTCTGCGCACGTCCACCGAGACGAGAAGCAAGATGGTGCTGGGTATGACCGACGCGTTCCGTTTGCCGCGGGCACCGGGGCACGGGTTGCTCAAGGTGGGCAACGACCCGATGCAACGGTTTCGGTCCGCTCACGTGTCGGCTGTACACCAACGACACAAAGATGAGACCAGGACGGAAGAACTGGAGCAGAACGAGGAGAAGGTGCTCGGCGAGACGCTTCTGGAGATCGTCGTCGGCCGGCTGCAGGGTGTCGGCGCACCGGCGCGCCAGCTGTGGCTGCAGCCGCTGGACGAGTCGCCCGCCCTCGGTGAGTTGCTGCCCGCTCCGATCATCGACCCCCAGCGTGGACTGACCGCAGGCTCGGCCGAACTGCCTGGGGCCTTGCGCCCGGTGCTGGGCATCGTGGATCGCCCGGTTGAGCTCCGGCGGGACCTGCTGACGCTGGATCTGTCCGGCGGAACCGGGCACGTGCTCGTGCTGGGCGCCCCACAGACTGGCAAGAGCACTGCGTTGTGCACGCTGATCGCCAGCCTGGCGCTCACCCACACTCCTCGTGAGGTGCAGTTCTATTGCCTGGACTTCGGCGGTGGCACGCTTTCCTCGATTGAAGGGCTGCCTCACGTTGCCGGCGTGTCCGGCCGGTGGGACGCCGGAGCAGTCCGTCGTACCGTCGCCGAGGTCGCCATGGTGCTGGAGCAGCGGGAGAGGGTGTTCGCCGAGCATCAGATCGACGGTATCGCCGCCTACCGCAAGGCGCGGCACGAGGGACAGTTCGCCGAGCAGCCGCACGGCGACGTGTTCCTGGTGGTCGACGGCTGGCAGACCCTGCGCAGCGATTTCGCCGAGCTGGGGGAGGTGGTCAGCGACATGGCCGCCCGCGGCCTGTCGTATGGCGTGCATCTGGTGGCAACTTGCGCCCAGGCGCTCGAACTCCAGGCGAATGTAAGAGATCTTTTCACCAGCAAGCTCGAGCTGAAGATCGACGACTCCAACGAGTCGATCATCGACGGGCGCGCCGCGTCGAACGTACCCGCCGACGCCCCTGGCCGGGGGATCTCGATGAGCGCGCATCAAATGCTGGTGGCGCTACCCCGCGTCGATGTAGGGGACACCACGGAAGGTCTTGCGGAGAGTGTCAGCGGGCTGGTCAGTGCGATCGGCTCGGCCTGGCAGGGACCGTCAGCTCCGTCGGTGCGGTTGCTGCCGGACATGCTGCCCTACGAGGCCCTGCCCCCCAACGACGCCTTGGCCGGAGCCGAGGCCGGCCTCGCGATCGGCCTCTATGAGCGAGACCTGTCTCCCCTGCGGCTGGACTTCGCCACCGACCCACACTTCTTCGTGCTGGCCGACACCGAGTGCGGCAAAACGTCGTTCCTACGCGCGCTCGCACGCCGGATCGAGAACGCATATTCCTCGACCGAGGCCCGGATCGTCGTGGTCGACTACCGGCGAGGGCTGGTCGGTGAGATCAGCGAGAAGTACCTCCTCGGCAGTGGTGACAATGACGCGCACAGCCGCGACTTGCTCGCCGAGGTGGCCGTGGCCGTGACCAAACGCCTACCAGGACGGGACGTCACAGCCGAGCAGCTCCGTTCCCGCAGCTGGTGGGTAGGCCCGGAGGTCTTCGTCCTGGTGGACGACTACGACATGGTGGCCACCCATAAAGAGCATCCCCTCATGCCGTTGTGGCCGTTGCTCGCACATGGTTCGGACATCGGGCTGCACGTGGTGGTGACCCGGCGTTCCAGCGGCGCGGTCCACGGCCTGAACGAGCCGATCCTGGCGAGACTGAGGGAGATCGGCACACCGGGTCTCATGTTGTCCGGAGATCGTGACGAGGGGCCGTTGTTGGGTGGAATGCACGCGCAGGTGCTTCCACCCGGCAGCGGCTGGCTAGTGGACCGGCGCGGGCAGAGGGACCTGGTCCAACTCGCATGGCTGCCACCGAAGGAGTAGGAGAACCAGAACCCGTGCCTTGCCGCGTCAGTGCTCTTCCGGTTCGGTTCCTATCCGGTAGTGCACCGGGCGGCCGTCCGTGTCCCGCATCGGGATGGGGTTGCCTTCGGCGTCGATGATCTTGCCGTCGACGATCTTGTCACCGTTCTCCAGTTGGGAGAAGGCTTTGAGGTCGGAGTAGTCGATTACCCGGGTCGCCGTCGCGAATACCGACGGTTCGGTGCCGGCCCTGCCTGGTTTCAGATGGTTGAACAGCAGGTTCAGCACGACGGCCATGAGCGCGGCGGAGCTGATTCCCGAGTGGAAGATCGTGCCGACCCACGCCGGGAAGTGGTGGTAGAAGTCCGGCGCGGCGATCGGGATCATGCCCAGCCCCACCGAGGCCGCCACGATGACCAGGTTCATGTTCCCGCTGTAGTCCACTTTGGACAGTGTCTTGATGCCGGACGCCGCGACCGTGCCGAACAGCACGAGGCCGGCACCGCCCAGGACCGGGTACGGGATCGCGGCGGCAACCCGGCCGAGTACCGGGAGCATTCCCAGGATCAGCAGGACCACGCCGCCGGCGGTCACCACGAACCTGCTCCTGACTCCGGTGATCGCGACGAGACCGACGTTCTGGGCGAACGCGCTTTGGATGAACCCGTTGAAGATCGGCGCGATCGCCGAGGAGGCCATGTCGGCACGCAGGCCGTCGCCGATCCGGCGCTTGCTGACCCGCGTTCCGACGATCTCGCCCACCGCGAGGATGTCGGCCGTGGTCTCGGTGAGGGTCACCAGGATGACGATGAACATCGACACGATCGCGGCGACGTCGAAGGTGGGCGCGCCGAAACCGAACGGTGTCGGTACCGCGAAGATCGGTCCATCCCAGACCTTGGAGAAATCGGCCTTGCCGAGCACGGCGGCCAGGATGGTGCCCGCCACGATCGCAAGGAGGATCGAGAGCCTGGAGATCGCCGGGACGGCGATCTTGCTGAGCAGGAGCACGATCGTCAGGGTCAGCGCGGCCAGCCCGATGTTGGAGACCGAGCCGAAGTCCGCCGCCTTGGCGTTGTTGCCCATCGCCCACTGTGCCGCGACCGGCATCAGGCTGAGCCCGATCACCGTGATCACCGTCCCGGTGACGACCGGCGGGAAGTACTTCACCAGCCGGGAGAACACCGGAGTGATGAGCAGGCCGAGCAGTGCGGAGGCGATCACCGACCCGAACACGGCGGGTAGTCCGCCATCGGCCACGATCGCGGTCATCGTCGCCACGCCGGCGAAGGAAGTGCCCTGGACCAGCGGCAGCCGGGAGCCGAAGAAGGGCACGCCGTACGACTGCAGGATCGTCGCCAGCCCGCCGATGAACAGGCACGATGCGACGAGCAGCCCGATCTCGGCGGACGAGACGCCCGCGGCACTGCCGATGATCAAAGGCGGTGCGATGATCCCGCCGTACATCGTCAGAACGTGCTGGATGCCGTAGGTGAAACTCTTGCCGATCCCTAGCCGTTCATCCTCGGGCCTGACGGCCGCAGCCGCCTCGGCCCGCGTCCTCTTCACCATGGATCCACCTCTCGATAGAAGCGAGCGATGCCGGGCAATTTCAGTCTGCGGAGGTTAACTTCCACATAGCAGAACTAGCAAGACTGAATGTGGAGTCGCAGACCAGCCCGTCGCCGGTGTGAGGAGGCAAGCGAGGTGGGGAGTGAGGAAACTACGCAGTTCGCTGCGGGAGATCTTCGGTCTTCCGGGGCGCTGGTCGCGGGTCCGGACCACCGAAGCCGGCCACCCGGTCCCAGATCCAGTCGGCCATCGACGCGGCGACGGGCTCGTCGGGTTGCCCGGGGCGACGCTTGGCCAGTGCCCCGAACGCGAGGGCGACCAGGTACGCCCCGGCGTCGTCGGTCATCACCTGTTCCCACATCTCGTTCTCAGGCCAGGCCGGGTGCGCCGCCGGGTCGGCTTCGATCTCGGTGCCCAGGGTGATGATCTCGGCCGCTGACATCAGGCGGAACGGCTCGGCCAGGCCCCAGGCGGAACCGGAGCCGGGCTGCTGGCCGTCGTGCCAGGCCACCAGATCCTCCGCGACCATGGACCCGATCTTGTCGGCCTCGGACTCATCGGAGATCGAGGCTCCTGGTCGCAGGGTGGCGCGCAGGTCGGCGGGCATCACGTCGTCCAACGCCGCCAGCGCGGAGGCCAGGTCGGTGCCGAGCATCTGGTCGCGGAGTTGCTGCCACCCCAGCTCGATCACCCCGGTACGGCGGATGTCCTGCAGGGTGATGTCCTGGGCGTGCGCGTTCTCGGTGATCCGCAGCATCGTCCGAGCCGTCTCCACCAAATTCTGCATCTGGCCTTCGGTCGGATTCTCGCGTAGCAGTCGCAGGCCGAGTTGTTCGGCGTCGTCGAACCGGTACTGCACCAGGTAGGACCAGCCGAGCATCAGCGCGACCCAGGAGTTCGCCGCATCGGCCCGGATGGCCTCCTCCGCCGCGTGGGCGAACCGGTCGGGTGGTGCGAGGCTCCCCAGCAGGTACACCGCGCGTTTCCCGAGTGCCTTGGGCAGTTCGTCCGGCACCGTCCGGGAGCACAGGGCGACCGCCTCGTCGAGTTGGCGCCACCCGTCCTCGTGCTCCCCGCAGAGCGCCTGGGCGGACCCCAGCTCCATCCAGTCGTCCCACTCCTCGTGTTCCTCGGTCAGCACGGTGTGTGCCCACCGCAGCGCCGCGGGACGATCGCGCTCGGCGAACGCCAAATGCCGAAGGGCACGAGCCGCGTTGATGAACTGGCGATCGCGGCGACCAGCCACTTGGAGGTAAAGACGACGCGCCTCGTCAGCCTCGCCACAGATCTCACGGTGATTGCCGAGCAACAACGACACGCTGCTTCGTTCCGGCTGGGCCGCGAGCACCTGCAGCGCCAGCTCGGCGACCTTGGGATGCGACGGCTGTGCCGCGAAAAGCTCCCAGGCCAGATCCAGGGCCCGCTCCACGGCGTCGCCGTTCATCGCATTCCTCGTTTGACCCGGTACGCCCGGAGCTGGTCGAAGGTGCCGTCGTCGACGCCGTACTCCAGCACCGGCGCCACCTGGTCGAACCAGGACGTCGTCGACGGGATGATGTCGCCGGCCGCCGTCAACAGCGCCGCGGTGGTGACCGGCACCAGGTCGCCCCTGCTCATCGACTCGACCATCGCCTGCTGCAGCACGGTGGTCGTCAAGTGACCGAGATCGGCGCCGGAGAACCCCTCGGTCGCCGCGGAGACGGCCACGACATCGATATCGTCGGCAGGCTTGCCCGCCAGCGTGCCCTGGACGATCGCCGCCCTGGCGACCGCGTCCGGTGGCAGCACCAGCACCGTCTTGTCGATCCGGCCCGGTCTACGCAGCGCGGAGTCGATGTCCCACGGCCGGTTCGTCGCGGTCAGGAAGTAGACCCCGTCGTTCGCGCCCGCCACGCCGTCGAGTTCTTCCAGCAGCTGAGTGACGAGCATCCGCATCGACTGAGACCCGCCGCCACCGGAGGTACGCCGTCCGCCGAGCGCGTCGAACTCGTCGAAGAAGATCACGCACGGCGCTGCCGCGCGCGCGTGGCGGAACACGCTCTGGATCGCCTTCTCACTCTCCCCGATCCACTGGCCGAGCAGGTCCGCGAGGGTCACGTGGATGAAGGACGCGCCGAGATCGCCGGCGATCGCCCTGGCGATGAACGTCTTGCCACAACCGGGTGGGCCGTACATCAGCAGCGACCCGCCCGGCTTCTGCCCGAACGCCGCCGCCAGCTCGGGATTGCGCAGCGGAGCGAGGAAGGTGGTGTCCAGATGCCGCTTGACCTCGGCGAGACCCGCGACGTCGGCCAGGGTCACCGCCGGGCGCTCGGTGTCCCACAGCGACGCTGAAGCAGCGGCACCGCTGTCCTGACGGTCCCCATCGGCCGGGGTCGGAACAGGGGCAGGCTTGCTACCTTCGGGCCGTACGGATTCGGCGACCGGCGAGGGGTTCGAGGTGCGCAACCGCGCCGCCATCAGCCGGGCGCGCAGCAGACGGATCCGCACCGGATCACCGCCGGAGGCCTCGAACGCCGCCAGTTCGGTGGCGGCGCGGTCCGGGTCGTGCTTCAGCAGCAGCGTGACGAAGTCCTCGCGCAGCGCCAGATTACGGGGGTCGGCCTCCACCTCACGCGCGATCACCTCGACGAAGCTGTCGCTTGGGTTGTCACCGCTCACCGCGCGGCCCCTTCGATCCAACCTTTGAGCACACCCAGATTCGCCAGCGGGATGTGGTGACCGATCCGCGGATGATCCAGCGTCACACCGACGACGCCGGACTTGTCGAACGAGGCGACGTAGTCGATCGCAGCCGGCATCGGCACGCCGTACAACGGCACCGCCTCACCCTCCGAATCGACCAGCCCGAGGACACGGGCAGCTTCGTTCGCCCGTGCGGAGCTGCTGTAGAGGCAGATCATCGGCCCCTGCTCGGAGGCCACAGCGTAGGGACGGGGCTGTTCGGTCGAGCCCCGCGCGATGAAGAACCAGTGCTCCAAACAGGTCGCCTGCCGCCACAGCGCGATCTGCGCCGCCGTGTCTCCTGCGGGCGCTGCTTTGACCGCCTCGTCGAGACGGTCCAGTTCGGCGACCATCTCGGGGCTGTTGTCTCCGGTCATGCGGTTCTCTCTCGTCTGCGGCGAACAGGTGGTGCGGCCGCTGCGCGGCGTCGTGCCCTGGTTGTAGGTCAGCAGGCCTTGACGATGACCGAGTGCGCCTTGCCGCCGAGGTCGAGGATCTGCACGTTCCGGTTACCGGCGGGCACGCGGACCTGATAGGTGCCGGGGTCGACCGGGTAGCCGAAATAGCTGCCCGCCGGGGCGGCGCCGGTGCCCGCGATCATCGAGCCGTTGGTGCGGTGGATCGTGGTGGAGACCGCTTTGCCGCAGTTGTTGGAGATGTAGATCTTGCCCTTGGTCGCGGCGGAGGCGGAACCTGCGCCGAGGACCGAGATGACCAGCCCTGCGGTGGCCAGAACGGTGAGTACGCGCCGGGCGGTCGTCATGGTGCTCCTACGGGTGTTGTGGGGGTCGGCCACAAGCTATCCGCAGGCGCGCCCGCGCACTGTCGGTCGAACGGACCACACCGCCATGAATCCGTCGGTGATGTGGGTCTCGCTCCTGGGCTGACCGAGCGAGAGGCACGAGACTCACCTGAGTCGCGTATCGGTGACTGGCTCGAGCAGCGCGACGACCTCGACACCTTCATCGCTTTCGCCGACAGCGTGCACCTCGACGGTGTCGTCGAGAAGATCACCGTGCCGTTCCTGATCGCCCACGGCGAGAAAGACCGCCAGATCCCGCTCGACTACGCGCACCGCTCCTACGATCAGGCCGGGCGACCGAGCACATCGGACTCGACCACCTTTCCCACGTGAGTACCTATATCGCCGATTGGGTAGCGGGCGTTTTCGCGGACCCGGATCGTGGCTGAACCGCCGCGAACGGTCCTACCGGTTGTGGGGTAAGGCAAAGGTGTCTGCGGGGCTCAGGTCAACCGGGCGAGCGCGGCGGCGCTCGGGCTGCCCGGTTCCGCGGTGTACATGGCCAGCTGCAGGTCCGTGCCGGGCAACAGCAGGGTTTGACAGATCACTTCCAGCTCGCCCAGTTCGGGATGGCGCAGGTACTTGCGCAGCGTCGGGACAGGTCGTACGTCGTGGTCGCGCCAGCCGGCGGCGAATTCCGGGCTGTGCGCGGCGAGCTCGTTGACCAGCTCGCCGAGGACCCGGTCGGCCGGGTAGCGGACGCTGGCCGCGCGCAGCCGGGCGGCGAATTGCCGAGCGTACTCGCCCTCCTCGCCCGGCGGTGCCCAGCAGAAGGTGCCGCCCAGCCGGATGGTGAGCCGTACGGTGTTGCGTTCCTCGGCGGGCAGCGACCCGAAACCAGGGATCAACGCGGACGCCGCGCTGTTCCAAGCCACGATGTCCAGCCGCTCGTCGACGAGATAGGCGGGTATCGGCCCGAGCCGCTCGAGCAGCAGACGGGCCTCGGCGGGCACCGGACTCCGATCGGCGTCCGAGCCGGGCGGGATCTGCCCGGCCAGCCGCGCCAGATGCTCGCGTTCGGCGACGCTGAGCCGCAGCGCCGTCCCCAGTACGGCCAGCACCTCCGGGGACGGGCGCGGTGCGCGGGCCTGCTCCAGCCGTTCGTAGTAACTGACCGACATCCCTGCCAGTGCGGCCACCTCTTCGCGACGCAGCCCGGGAGTGCGCCGGGCACGCCGGCCCGGTGGATGCGTTGCCGTGACCGGCACCTGATCCGCGCGCAGTGCTTCCCGCCGACGGCGCAGAAAGTCGGCCAGTTCGCTTCTGCTCACCTCGTCCATGGTGGCACGGGGTGCCTGGGTTAGCCACGGACTGGCGGTCCGGGGCTTGGCCGTCCGTTCCGCGGAGGCGGGCCCGCGTCCACTCTCGGACTGACCACCCCGTCGAAACTGGAGGACACCTTGCCGAGCACCCCTGAGGAGACAATCCGGCGGCTGCTGGATCTGATGCTGGCCAAGGACACGGACGCCGTCGCCGGCTTGTGGGCGGAAGACGGCATTGCCGAGTTTCCGTTCGCCGCTGGAAACTCGCCGCGCCTGCTGACCGGGCGGGCTGAGATCCGCGCCTATTTGGGCCGCCTGCCGGAGCTGATGGACATGCGCGAGATTCCGTCCTTCACCGTCCACCACACCGAACACCCGGACACCCTTGTCGTGGAGTTCACCGGGACCGGGAGCACTGTGCGCACCGGCGAGCCCTATCGGCTGGACTACATCGTGGTGCTCACCGTCCAGGACGGCCTGATCACCCGCTACCGGGACTACTGGAGCCCGTTGGCCACCGCCTCGGCGGCGGGGTCGCTGCCCGAGCTTCTCGACGCGCTGCGTTCCGAGTCCGTCCGATGACCGGCGTGCTGGTGACCGGCGGCACCGGGAAGACCGGCAGCGCCCTGGCCGGCCTGTTGCGCGGCAAGGGTGTGCCGGTACGGGTGGCCAGTCGTCATCCACCTGCCGGCGATCCGGACGCGGTCCGGTTCGACTGGGAAGACCCGGCCACCCACCAGGCCGCGCTTCGCGGAATGGACCGGGTCTTCGTGGTGCCTCCGGTGCAGAGCGTGGATCCACTGCCGCAGGTCGGCCCGTTCCTGGCCGAGGCACGACGTCTCGGCGTGCGCCGGGTCGTGCTTCTCGGCTCCTCCATCGTGCTGCCGAACGCCCCCAGCGCGTTGGAGCTGGCCGCGATGGTGCGCGCGCAGCCTGGGTGGGTGGTGCTGCGCGCGTCCGGGTTCATGCAGAACTTCCTGAGCCCGCATCCTCTCGGCGAGCGGATCCGGAGGCACGGCGAGATCCGCACCGCCGCCGGTGACGGCCGGGTCGGCTGGATCGACGCGCGCGACATCGCCGCCGCTGCCTCCGCGCTCCTGACCGAGTCCGGTGCCGAGCCCGAGGACCGACGTGACTACCTGCTCACCGGACCGAAGGCCTTGAGCTACCCAGAGGCGGCGGCGATCATCACCGCCCATACCGGACGACCGGTCCGGGTGGTGCGCATCGGAACAGACGAGCAGGCGGCCGGATACCGGACGGCGGGCACGCCCGTCGAGTTCGCCGCCGCCCTCGCCGCCATGGAAGACGGCATCAGAGCCGGTCGAGAGGACCAAGTCAGCACCGCGGTGCTGGATCTGACCGGCCGTCCGCCCCGCACCTTCGCCGAGTTCGTCCGGGAGTTCGCCGATCCGGGCGCCGTGCCGGACTGACGGGTTTCGATCCGTCCATCCCGGTTACCCCGGAGGAATGGGTCGACGCAGCGACGGCGCGAGGAGGTGGTCGCGGTGCCCTTCCACCGTGATGTAGTGGTGGTCGGCGCGTCGGCCGGGGGCGTCGAAGCCCTGGGTACCCTGGTCCGCTCCCTGCCGCCGGACTTCCCGGCCGCGGTGCTCGTCGTGATGCACCTGGCCCCGGGAGTGTCGAGCGCGCTCGCGCGGATCCTGGACAGGGCCGGTCCGCTCGACGCCGTGGCCGCCGAACACGGGGCGCCGTTGACCGGCGGCATGATCCACGTCGCGCCGCCGGATCGCCATCTGCTCCTCGACGACGGCGTCCTGGTGCTCAGCCGTGGCCCGACCGAGAACGGGCACCGGCCCGCCGTCAACGCCACCTTCCGCTCCGCCGCGGTGACCGCGGGGCCCCGTGTCGTCGGCGTGGTCCTCTCCGGCGTCCTCGACGACGGGGCGATCGGCCTGCGCACGATCGTCGATCGCGGAGGCCTCGCGATGGTGCAGGATCCGTCGGACGCGCTGTACCCGGGAATGCCCGAAAACGCGCTGGCCCGTGTTACCACCGAGTACGTCCACCCCGCCGATCTGCTCGGAAAGGTGCTGGACAAGGTGGTCCGCACGCCGGTCGACGACATGCCGGCCTCGCCGGTCCCCGCCGCCCTGCTGCTGGAGGAACGGATCGCCCGGGACGGCGTCCGGCTGGGCGCGGTCACGGTCGGCGGCTCGACGCCCGCGGCCGGCTACCAATGCCCGGACTGCCAGGGTTCCCTGCTGGAAGTCGGCTCCGCGGACGGCCAGTTCCGGTGCCGGATCGGGCACGGCTGGACGGACGAGGCGTTGCTCGGCGCGCACGACGTCGAGCTGGAGCGTGCGTTGTGGACCGCGCTGCGGTCCCTCGACGAACGGGTCTCCCTCGCGGAGCGGATGCGGCGCCGGGCCGCCACTCGTGGGCGGCCAGGGGTGAACCGGCGGTTTGAGGAAACCGTCCGTGAATCATCGGCGGCCGCGGAGACTCTCCGCAGGTTTCTTCTCGCGCTCGATCAGGAGATCAGGCCGGACCGATGAGCGCCGGCGGCACCGGTTTGCACCTGGTGCCGGAACACCGGAAGCTCTTCGCCTCCCACGCCGTGGACCGTTTCGTGGCCGTCCATGACGACGTCTCGACGGCGGAACAGGCGGATCCGGCCGCTCCCGGGATGGGCCTGTGGCCGGTCGCCAAGATTGCGCAGGTCTGGGGCTGCAGCCGGTCCTTGTCGGGCGGGAAGGTGGTCTGGGCCGTGTTGAAGAAGCGGGGCCCGCTTCGGAGCGCGCCGGTAGCGGCCTGGCCAACCTGAGTGCCCGGCTCGCCGAGGCCAGGTAGTTGCGGACCGTGCGATAGGTCAAGTACAGCTTGGCGGCGACCTCCCGTGGCGTCGCGCCGGCGGCGGTCAGCCGCAGGATATCGGTTTCACACTCGGTCAACGGACTTCCGCTCGACCCCAACGTCGCGTAGGCGAGCTGGGGATCGATCACCCGCCCACCGGCGGCCACCACGCGGATCGCCTCGGCCACCTCCCGTGGCCCCGTGTCCTTGAGCATGAACCCGGCCTACCTGCGCCTCGACGCCGCGCCGCAGGTAGGCCGGACGTCCCACCCTGGTCAGCACCAGGTTCGGCAGGAGGGAAGCTCGCGCTGCAGCCTGTCCGCGGCGTCGAGGCCGTCGAGCCCCGGCATCTCGATGTCGATCACGGCCACGTCGGGCCGGTGCCGCAACGCCGCCGCGACCACCTCGTCGCCCCGGCCGACCGCCGCGACGACCTCGATGCGCGTCACCGATCCAGTGCCGGAAGGCGCGCCATATTGTTCAACAAACTTGCCGCTTCGCTTCGGGTCCTATCAAGGAGACGTCCAGCCACTGCTCTTGATGGGTGGTTGTTGACGTGTTGTTTGTTGAACAATAACGTGATTGGCATGGTGGAGAGCAGGCCTGCTTCCGCAGGGGCGGCGACGATCAACAGGGTCGTCGACACGCTGCGAACCCGGATCCTCGAGGGCGCGCTGTCGCCGGGTGCCGCGCTGCGGGAAGTGTCGATGTCGGCCGAGCTCGCGGTGTCCCGTAATTCGTTGCGGGAGGCTCTGCGGTCGCTGACGTCGGAGGGACTGATCGTCCAGGAGCCGAACAAGGGTGCCGCGGTCCGGCTGCTCGAAGCTTCCGATGTTCGCGATATCTACCGGGCGCGGCGGGCGCTGGAAACTCAGGCCGTGCTGGAAAGCAGCGCGGCGGATGAGGACGTGTTCATCGCGATGGAAGCGGCTGTAGCGGAGAAGGAGCGGGCGGAGCGCGACCGACACTGGCGGGCCGCGGGGACCGCCAGCCTGCGGTTTCACCAGGCGCTGGTGTCCGTGCTCGGCAGCGACCGTGTGAACGAGTTCTTCAACAGCGTGCTCGCTCAGCTACGTCTGGCGTGGGGGAGGTCCTGCGATGAGGCGGAGTTCCAGCGTGGCTGGGCCGAGCGCGACCGCGAGCTGTTGGAGTGCCTGAGACAGGGCAGGCGCACGTACAGCCTGGGTGTCCTCCTTCTCTACCTCCAGGACTCGGAGCGGCAGGTACTCGACGAACTGCGGCGTACAACCGGAAATCGAGGAAAGTAGGAGGAAGACCATGGGGTCACTTGCGAGTTACTACCAAGCGAGGCCGGGCAGTGTTCTGGAGGTGGATCGTGCGTTCTACGACCGGCTCGCCTCGGAAAGTCCCGGCCGGGAGCCGGTCGAGCGGTTCGAGGTGCCGATCCGTTCGGGTTACGCGTGGGAGGTTCCCGCGGGTCACCTGTGCCGGATCATCACGACCGCCGCGGGTCCGCAATGTGGTGACTTCAATGTCTGGAACCGGCACAACCCGCGCGAGCGGCTGTGGACCTCACGGACGCGGCAGCTTCAGGGGACCCATGTCACTCGCTACGACCGGCTTTGGTCCACGCTGCCGTACTTGCGGCCGTTGTTGACCATCACCAACGACACCCTCGAGGGGTACGGCACCGACGAGGACGGCGGTCGCGTTCACGATTTGCTGGGTTCGCGATGCGATCCCTACATCAACCGGATCCTCACCGGCGAGGACGCCGACGTCCATTGTCATTCCAACCTCACCCGGGCCGTTCTGCCCTACGGACTCACCGAGCTCGACGTCCACGACGTTCTCAATATCTTCACCGTGACGGGGATCAACGAGGACGGGGAGTACTTCATGAAGCCTTCTCCGGCGAGGCCAGGGGATTTCTTCGAGTTCTTCGCCGAGCAGGATCTGCTGTGTGCCATGTCCACCTGTCCCGCCGGGGATCTGTCCGTTCCTATGTGGGGTCCCGATGCTCGCGATCCGATCGAGGTCTGCCGGCCGCTGGAGGTCGAGATCCTCCGCCCCGATCCGGCACTGGTCACCGACTGGACACCACCGCAGACCGCGCAGTACGCCGGCATGCACGGCCTCGACTTCCCCGAGCGCGGCACCGACACCAGGCATCGCCGATGACTTGGCTGTTCAAGAGCGGTAGCGATCTCTGTTCTGCGAGAGCAGAAGCTTGCTGTTGGCGGTGATCTGGCCGTAGGACCCGGGTTCGGCCGTCTTCTTGGTCGTCGACGGCCCGGCGTTGGGTCCGGCCGCGGGGCGCTCCGCGGCGTAGAGCCAGGCCTGGAACAGGTCGGAGAGGTCCGCGCCGGAGATCCGTTCGGCGTGTTCGACGAACTCGACTGTGGTCGGCGCCTTGTCGAGTTCCTGCCCGACAGCCCAGGTGCGCATGATCTTGAAGAACATGTCGTCGCCGACCGTGGTGCGAAGCGCCTGCAATGCCAGCGCGCCCCTGGTGTAGATCGGGAATGCCGAGTGGCTGTCGGGGTCGGGGACGACAGGTGGCTGCTGCCAGTCCGGATGGTCCGCGGGGAACTGGTCGTAGTAGTACTGGGCGAGTTCGGCCGCGGTACCCAGGCCTTCGTGTTCCGACCAGAGGAATTCCGCGTAGGTGGCGAATCCTTCGGACATCCATCGAGTATCGGGACTGACCGGGTTCACCGCGTTGCCATACCATTGGTGGGCGTTTTCGTGGGCGACCATCGACGCGTTCGCGCCGCTCCGGAAATAACCACCGGCATAAATCGGCCGGGTCGCTGTCGCGACCACATTGAAGAACGACGAATCCACCACTCCGCCCTGCGCGTGATACGGGTACGGGCCGAACCAGTTCGACAGGGACTGCACGATTTCCGGCGTCCGCTCGACCGAAGCGAGAGCCGGAGCGCGGAGAGCACCGAGATCCGTGCTGTAGGCGGTGACCACGGGCTGCCCCGCCGGACCGGTTGAGGTTCGCAGCTCATACTGGCCGATCGCGAGCAACGCCAACTCGCTGACCTGCGGCGTGTCGCCCCGCCAGGACCATCGGTCACCGCCGGGTACGGGGAAAGGGCCGTACTGCAGCGTGCCGTTGGCCACGGCCTCGACGCCCCGCGGGACGATGATCGACACGTCGAAGGTCGCTTTGTCCGCCGGGTCGAACGAACTCGGGTACCACCAAGGAGAACTGGCGACGGCCACAGCTCCCGTGGGGGAGTGGCGCCAACCCCAGCCGTGTTCGCCGCCAGGCGGGTAGTTGGCCGGGTTGTCGCGGTAGCGGACCACGATGAGCAAGTCGGCGCCGTCGGCGACCGGCGTTGCGGGGGTCACTGTGAGCCGGCCGTCTTTGGCGGAGAACTCGGCCGGTTCGTTGTTCACCGAGACCGACGAGACCGCGAGCAGGAAATGGAGATCGAATTCCGGCAATTCGCGGGTGGCGGTGGCCAAAATGGTCGCGACACCGGACAAAGTCTCAGGGGCCGATTGATAGCGAAGATCGAGAGCGTAATGCGTGACGTTGAGACCGTCGTCCGCAGGCGACGCGATTGCCGTCGAGTTGAGCATCGATCCGTACAGGAACAAGACGAGCAGCACCGCCACGCCGTCGCGGATCGCACGTAGTCGTCGTGTCAATTCCTGAACCTCCAGCTAAGGAGCATGACGGCAGGGCGGATCAGCAAGCTATCGGCAACGAGCTAAGCGGGGGATAAGCACAGCCACCCGCAGTGCGCGGCAGATGCTGCTCGGCGAGTTCGCGGGCCGTTGCGCGATGAGACGGCTCGCGGACGCGAGGCCTAGCACTGCTAGACAATCTAGCGACGCTAGTGCTAGCGTTGCGGCACAACCTAGCAACGCTAGATTTCGGGAGAGGCAGTCATGCTCATGGCACTTGAGATCGTCACCACCGTCCTCGTCGGCCTGATGGTGGGCGTGGAGTTTTCCGTCGCGTTCGTCATCAACCCGATCCTCAACGCCCTCCCCGACGACAGCATGGTGCGTGGCCGTGCCCACGGTGGCCGGATGCTCGGCGCTGTCATGCCGGTCTGGTACATCGGTTCGCTCATCCTCGTCGCGGTCTGGGCGATCGCCGGGTGGCAGCACCCCGGCGCCGGACTCGTCGTCACCGCCGGTGCGCTGCTGATCGTCAGCGTGGTCATGTCGCTCCTGCTGCTCGTCCCGATCAACAACCGGGGCAAGACGTGGACCGCCGAGAACCGGCCCGCCGACTGGAAACAGCAGATGAACCGCTGGGACCGCTTCCACTACGTCCGCGTCGCCGTCATCATCGCCGCCTTCGCCCTGCTGGTCGCCGCTCTTGCCTGAGCTCGTGGGCCGCGCAAGTGCCCGGACGACGGAGCCAGGGAGCCGCAGCGCCGGAAGCCGGCGGCTGCGGTCGGTGGCGAGAACCCGATGTGCCGAGACCGCGTGAACTCGAATACGCCCGCGAGCGGATACGAGATACATGGTCCACTCATCGAGCGAAAGGCAGTTGATGAATCGGGCAAGCACGCACTTCCGGCGAACTGCTGTACTGAGTACGGCGCTGGTATCGGCGCTGCTGGCGGTATCGGGCGTACAGGCGGTGGCGGCACCGGTCTACCAGCTGACGCTGCGCATGATCGACCGCAACGGTGCCGTGGCGACCGCGAACTCTCGCGCGACGTTCGATGTGATCAGCCTCAGCGGTGGCGGCCGCGAATCCGATGTGCCGGCCGGGACCCACCCTGCGGTTGCCCGCTGGCCGTTACGCGCTGGTGGGCAGCCTGATCACGCCGCGTCCCGGGCTGGACCCGTCGATGGCCGCGATGGCCCACCCGGAGCTCAACCTGACGCGCGACTCCACCGTCACCCTGGACACCCGCCAGACCGCGAAGGTCACCGCGAACGTCGACCAGCCAGAGGTGACCGGGGGCGGTTCGATGGTCGAGCTGGGAGTGCGCCTGGGCGCCGACCAGACGCAGTCCATGGTGTTCCCGTTCGATCAGCGTTTCCAGGAGATGTTCGCAGGCACCGTGCCGGGCACCTCGTCGGCCGCCTTCTACTTCGGCGCCGGCCACCGTCTGGAACAACCGCGGCTCGAACTGTTCGGCGAACAGCCGGAGCGCTTCCCGGTCCCCACCGCGGCGATCGGCGCACCCCTGCCGGTGGGGTCACGGACGCCCGCGCTGGCGTTCGGCGGCGCGGGTCGCCCGCAAGACCTGGCCGGAGTCGACGTGCGCGACCGGCTGGTGGTGCTCGAACTGCCCTGGGACACCACCCCGGAGACCCTGGCCGAACGGGTCGCCTCGGTGCGCGAACACGGTGGCGCGATGGTGGCCGCATGGCTGCCCCCTGCCGACGCGGTGCGCCAGGGTACGGAGCTTGCCGGGCAGCCAGGCAGCCGGATCGCGGCCGCGGCGAAACCGTCCAACGAACTCACCGGTGCCAAGGCTGCCGGGGCACTGGTACTGCCGACCGTCCAGATCGCCGGTGCGAACGCCGGGCGGTTCGCCGCGTTGGCCCGCACCGGCACCGGAACCGCGGCCGTGATCGCCCGCCCGGAAATCCGGGACGCCTATGAACTGTCTTTCCCGGCCACCGGACGGGTCCCGGCACAACTCGAGCACTCGGTGCGCAAGTCCGAGCTCGCCGCGGTGACCATGGCTTTCCACGGCTACTCGGCGGAATCACCGCCCCAGATGCACGCGATCCACCGGGTGGGAGGGATACGTCTGGGAATGTCCCGGCTTGGCTATGGAGCACCTGGGCTGGTGCGGGCGGAACGCCAGGAGTACTACACGCCGGGCACCTGGGCCTTCCTCAATATTCTGGTGAGTCAAACTCCGAGCGTCGGCGGTGACCTGCGCGGTGAGGAGCTCTTGGCGGCGGGCAAAAGCTACCGGCTTGCCTGGAACGGCGCGGTCACCGGCCCCGGCTTCCGTGGCAAGCGCACCTATCCGGCCGACAGCCCCTGGGCCGTACGCACCGCGCAGGAGATCGACATCAGCATCCCGTTGTTCTCCGACGGTGCCGGGCACACCGCGACCGCGGACTTGGACGCGCCCGGTGACCGCGGCAGCACCGCGCTCTACCGCGAAGGCCGGCTTTTCGGTAGTCAGGCGACCCCCGGGCGCGCTGTCTTCGTGGCGCCCACCGAGGAGGCCGGTTACCGGCTGACCACCGAGGCGGAGCGCGACGAACCCTGGGCGCCGTTGTCCACCAAGGTCTCCGCCGAATGGACCTTCCGCAGCGGGCACGTCCAGGGACCGAGCCGAGCGTTGCCGCTACTGGAGGTGCGTTACACCCCGGCGGTGGATCTGGCCAACAGCGCGCCGGGCGGCGGCACCTTCACCGTCCCGGTCACCGTGTCCCGGCAGGACGGTCCCGCTGCGATCACCGCCCTGCAGGTCGAAGCGTCCTACGATGGCGGCGTCAACTGGCGGCCCGCGAAGGTGAGCGGGCAGGACGGCCGGTACAACGCCGAGCTCCGCCACCCGGCGACCGGATCTGTCTCCCTGCGTGCGAAAGCCGCCGATGCCGACGGGAACACCACGACCCAGAGCATCGTTCACGCTTACCGGCTCCGCTGACACCGGTTGCTGCCGTGTGACGGGCATGAACCAGAGACTTTCGGTCGCAAGAGCCATCTGACGGGCCCCCGGTGGCACAACCGTTTCAGCCAGCGGAGCCCCGCCCAAAACCAACGCGTTGATGATTGCCGCTATTCGCAGATCGCCGCCGAGGTGCGAGGCTATTTGCGAACGCCACAACCTGCGTACAACACCGGTTCCCTGAGGAAACAGCTCGGCTCGGTGACCCGGAAGATCGTTCGTCTCGCCCTTCCCTGATCGGCCGCGTTGCTAACGTGGCCGAATGGGAATTCTGGACCGGATGCGCCGTACCCGAACGCGATCGGCCGCGGCCGACACCACGAGTCCGTCGACGTCGAGTCCGGCCGAACCGTCGATCGACGACCTGTATCTGACCCTGCGGGCTCCCGCCTTCCGTGACCCTCACAGCGGCGACCCCGGCCCGCTCGACCCGCACGGCGACCTCATCAGGACCGCGGTGCTCGGGGGCGACACCGCGGCGGCTTGGCAGTTCCGGCCGGAACTCGATCTGTTCCAGCCGTGGCTGGTCTTCGAGGAACCGACCGGTGAGAACCATGTCGTCACGCAGGAACTGCTGGAGAAACTGGGTGCGGACCGGGCCACCGCGATCGAGCGGGCGCGGGCCACCACCGCCGGACTGCTCGGCGGAACCGGCGGGGCCGAGGTGAAGATCGGTGACGGCGGCCCGGCGAAGAGCTTCGCCGTGCGGTCCGTGCGGAGTTCTCGCCGCACCATTCCGCTCGTGGCCCCGGCCGTGCTGGAGCCGTGGCGGAATCGGGTGCCGGGTGAACTCATCGTCCTGCCCGCCTGTGACGACGACATCATGATCATCGGTGCGGACGGCGAGTATCTCGAAGTCATGGTGAGCAGCGCGATCGACCGCTTCCGGTATTCGGGAAACCGGCGGCTGTCTCCCGCGCCCTACGCGATCGTCGACGGCGCACTCAGCCCGTGGCGGCCGCCGGAGGACTCACCGGCATACCCGACGGTGCGCGAAGCCGAGGTGATCCAGCGGGTCGTCGCGTACGCCGATTTCATCGACTACCTCCGTGAGCACCTGCACGGTGTCGAAGCGGACGTCGTGGCGGCGCAACGGGGCGAGAATGCGAAGACCTCGCTCCCGTTCAGCTACAGCTCCACAACCCTCGTCGGCCCGACCCGGTACCTTCCGTTCGTCGAGTACGTCGGGTTCGAAAACCTGGACCCCCAGCAGGACGACTGGGCCTGGATCCCCTTCGACAGGCTTCGCGACCTTCCCGGCGCGACGATGACGCCCGCCTGGCAGTACGGCCTGCCGGTCGTCCGCTTCGAGCCACCCGCGGACCCCGGCACCCGGCGGCAGATCTCGGCCGCGCTTCGCGAGTACGCCGAAAATCCTTGGTGACGTCGTAGGTTCAGGAACAGGTGGTCCCGTCGACCGCGCCGACCGGCGTTCCGTCGCTCGCCACCGCCAGCCGGCCCCCATCGCGATCGCCGACGCGACTATTCAGCGCCCTCACGAGCACGTCCGGCGAACAGGTTTCCTCGGTTGGGCACCGGTCGAGGCGCCGCGTACCGCGATTCGAGCAGCATTTACGTGAGATCCCTCCAGAACGACAGAGTCCGGCTAGGTCCGGCTCCGTGATCAGCACGCAGAAGGTTCTGGCGAGGTTGAGTAGCTCGCGCCCAGTTCACTCGAATAGCGCAGAATCATCTGACCTGCGTGGCAAGCAAGCCGGTGCGGCCTCCTCTCCACGCTGCTGACGAGGGGATCGGCTTCTCCGTGAAGTGACAACGACCGTCAGCTGCGATTGCTCAGTGGACTTTCCACAGCCCAGGACCTCGTGTGTCTTCACCAGTGGCAAATCGACGGACCTGGACCGCGCGTCTCGACAAGCGGGAACCCGTATGGCTTTGCCAAGGCACAGGGGGTGGCATCGTCCAACGCCCTGTTAGGCCATCCGGGTCACGCGCGTCCTGTCGTGCAACGCCTCTGCTGTGGTCGGCGTGTGAGGTACGGCTGGTTGGTCTGACCAGCCGCTGTATCGACCGTGAGGCCGGCGTGTCTGCTGCTGAACCGCAGATTTGGAAGGGTAGGGCGTAGTCGGCCTCATGTCTGATCCGACAAGGGGACAAAGAGTTGGCAGGAAGAGATTTTTCGTGTCTGGTGCCGTGAAGCACATCGCGGCGGGAGTGGCGATGATCGTCGGCACCTCGTTGGCCGTCGCAGTCCCTGCGGGCGCGGCATACCCGACAAGCCCGATCGGTTCTTGGTACATCAAAGGAGGTGCGACTGGGGGATCGGTCACCTGGTTCGAGCGTTCGGTGAAGATTCAAGGTTGGGTAGAGGACTACACGTCCGAAGCCGGATCGACCCAGGTCTCGTACACCTTTTCCAGGGCGGCGTCCGGCTCGGGCAGAAAACCAGGACGGTCACCAGCCGCAAGATCCCCATCAACTTCGTCGAAGAGGGCCCACGCGGCGGCATCACGCTGATCGAGGTCACGTTGTGCAGCCCGGTCGAGTGTGCGCCGCTGCAACAAATTGGCCGTGAATGATTTCGTCCCCTCGATCGTCGAGGGTTGAGTTCGGGCGTCGATGGACGTGATGACGCCACAATATCGATGATCACAACGACGTCCGGTGCAACGAGCGTCGTTGTGATCATCGAGCTCTTCGAAGCCAGTTTGCCCAGTGGCCCAGCCAAGATTACTTGAACGAGCCGCTTGTGTTGCTGCTTCGTGACGTGGACTGGGGTTGCCGAGCTGCGTGGTGCCGGATGGCCAGCAGCAGAGCCTGTTTTGGGTGGGCGCTGGCTCAACTGGTTGTCGCCCCTATCGTGCTACTTCCGCCTGGGACGCGTCGATGTCCAAGGGATGGCTTCGCGCACGACCGAGGATCATCGCGCCGATGGCGTCCGGCCCCGCTGTAGCGGGGATTGTCGCGGGCGCGCTGTGGTCGATCGAGCCCCGGATCAGATCCGCGATGACTGTCGAGTCCAGGAGCAGCGGGTGCCCATTGGTATCCAGGGAAAACTGTTCGCGCTTGTAGTGGCAGTTGCGTCTTCCTGCGGGGCGTGCTCAGGGGCGAGTGGTGAGTCCGTTGATGTGATGTGCGAGTGCGTCGATCTGGCCGAGCAGCTGGTCGAGTTCGACCTTCAGGTCGAGGTGCCGGACATGGATGCGGATTCCGGCGGTGGGCAGGACGTGGGTCGTGTTGCGAAATAACCTGGTAGCTGACGCTGAGCCGGCCGTCGTCCGCTACGTCCCAGGCGTGCAGCAGGAGCGTCAGCGGTGATGGGTCGTCGGAACCGGGGGGCGAGAACACCCGGCTCGCGTTCGGCGAGGACCTCCATCGGGGAAACGAAGCGCTGCGGGAGGACGTCGGCCAGTACCTGCCGAGCAAGCGCGGCTGATCACGATCGACGACCGCGGGCTTGCCTTCCGGCATCCGCTCATCCGGGCAGCGGCCTATTCGGCAAGCGCCTCGGTCGACGTTGTCTCGCTAACACCAGGGAGTGAGAGGTCGCTACCCTGATTGGAAGGGCGAGTGATCAACTCTCGGGGGGTCAACATGGTGGATGCATTGGTAACCGCGGAGGCCCAGGATGTGGCCGACGAGTTGCGATCGTTGCACGGCTGGCTGACCGACGTTCAGGAGCTGAAGGGCGCGGTCGGTCTCCGCGAGAGCCCGCCGCCGTCGGGCGCGTTGGGGCCGCTGCTGGACGCGCTCGTGGTCGCACTCGGTCCGGCGGGAGCGGCGACGGCGTTCGCCACCACGGTTATCGCGTGGCTGCGCCTCAGACGCGGTGACGTCCACATCAAGGTGACACTCGATGACGGCCGATCGGCTGAACTCAGCGCCACGAAGGTATCCGAGCTCGATACCGCCGCTCTTGAGCGGCAGGTCAAGCAACTGGCCGAGATGTTGGGCGCGGCGCTGGATGAGACGAAGGGCATCGAGGGTAAGTGACGAATCTGTCCGGTGCGGGTGTGCGCGTTCTGCTGATAGGGACTGCTACCCACACTGGGCCGGCACTGCCGTCCGTGCCATCGGTGGGGCGCAGCTTCGAGGATCTGCGTGTGGCGTTCCTTGAGCGATGCGGGGTGTTGCCCGACAATCTGCGTGCGGAGCCCGATTTACCCGACGCCCGGACAATGGCGGAGATCGTTACCGAGGAGGCGCAGCGCGCGGATACGGTGCTGCTGGTCTACTTCATCGGGCATGGCCTGCTTGGGCCGGGTGAGAAGCTGTATTTGGCCGCGATGGGTACCGGCCAGCTCGTGCCCGGCATGGCCGACCATCAGGCGTTGTCGTTCTCTTCTTTGCGGCAAGCACTGTCCGCCAGCCGCGCGTCCTCTGTTGTGGTCGTGCTCGACTGCTGCTTCTCCGGCAGGCCGTCGTTGGGCGGCCAGGCGTCCGGCGTGATGTCCGCCCTGGAGCCCGCGCAGGGCACGTACCTCATCGGGTCCGCGGAGCAGCTCGCCCTGGCGCCGACCGACGCGAAGCACACGGCGTTCACCGGCGCGTTCCTGGAAGTGCTGGAACGCGGCGACCCGCGCGGACCGCACATGCTGACCCTGGACGCCGTCTATGACGCCGTCGATCGGAAGCTGCGCGAGCAGCATCGGCCGTGGCCACGGCGTCGTGCGGAAAACCGCGCAGGCGATCTGGTCATCGCCGCTAACCCGGCGATGCAGGCCGAACCACGACCCGAGCAGGAAGATCCCGCGCCCGGCCGCTGTCCCTATCCGGGACTGGGCGCGTTCGGCACGGAGAACGCCGATGTGTTCTTCGGACGCGCGCGGATGACTGAACGCGTGCTCGCGTCGATCGCCTATGCGGACGGCCCTGTGGTGCTGGTCGGCCCGTCCGGTTCGGGTAAGACGTCTTTGCTCAACGCAGGCTTGTTCGCGGCGTTGCGCGATAGCGGGCTGCCGGATCTGCCGGGGTCTGTGGGCTGGCCATGCGTGCGCCTAACTCCGGCCGCGAGCCCTCTGGGCAGTCTGGCAAACCAACTCTGCGCTCCTGATTCCGTTGATCTGCTTCGGGAAAGTCCTTCTCACGCGGTTGAACTCGTTGACGTGTTCCTCGCCGATAGGCCCGGTCAACGGCTGATCATCTTGGTCGATCAGCTGGAGGAGCTGTTCACTCTGTGCTCAGACCTGGCCGAGCGCACCGCGTTCCTGCGGGCCGTGGCCGCGATCGCGGAGTCTGCCCGCGGCCTGGTCGTCCTCACGTTGCGCGCCGACTTCTACGGCCACGCGACCGAACACCCCGAACTCCTGGCCGCGTTGCGCGATCGTCAGCTGCTGGTCGAACCGCTGACCCGCGAAGAACTCCGCGCTACCATCGAACAACCTGCCGCCGCCGTCGGACTGACGCTGGACGACGGTCTCGCTGACGCGATCCTGCACGAGCTCGGCACAACCACCGGAGCGCTGCCGCTGTTGTCTCACGCGCTCTGGGCGACCTGGCGCGAACGCTCCGGCTCCCGTCTCACGTTCACGGGCTACCGCGCGAGCGGCGGAATCTCCAGCGCGATCGCGACCACCGCCGACCAGGTGTATGCCGCGCTGGACACTGCCGGTAAGGGGGTCGTGCGCCGCATCCTGCTCCGATTGGTCCGGGTCGGTGAGGACGCGGCCGACACCGCCCGCCCGGTTCCCCGCGCCGCGCTGCTGGATAACCTGCCTCAAGTCCGTGCCCGGCAGGCCCTCGATCTACTCTCCCGCGCCCGGCTGATCACGCTGGATCGCGACACCGTCCGCATCAGCCATGAAGCCCTTCTGCGGGAATGGCCGCTGCTTCGAGAGTGGATCAACACCGACCGTGACTGGCTTCATCTGCGTCAGCAACTCGACGCTGACGCCGCTGCCTGGGAAGGCGCCGATCGCGACCCTTCCCTGCTGTACCGGGGCAACCGGCTGGCGGGCGCTCGCGCTCGCGCCACGCACTGGATCGGACTGCCACCGGCCAGCAAGGCCTTCCTAGCCGCCAGTGAGCGGATGGAGCTGCGCAAGTCGCGGCGAGGCAAGGCTTCGCGTGCTGGACTGGTGCTGCTCACGGTGGCGGCGCTGGTGGCAATGGGCTTTGCGTTGTACAACGCGGATGAGGCAGGCGCCCAGCGCGACATCGCGCTGTCGCGGCACCTGGCCGGGCAGAGTCTGATGGTCGACCCGTCGGATCCACGACGTGCCAGACAGTTGGCCGCTGCAGCCTGGCATGTATCGCCGACGGAACAGGCACGAACCGCGATCAGCACGCTGCTCACAAGAAAAGAACAGAATGGCATGCTCATCGGACACAACGGCGGCGTGAAGGGTTTGGCGTTCAACCCGGCGGGCACCGTCCTCGCCAGCGTCAACGGGCCGGAGATGCGGTTGTGGAACCCGGTGGATGGCACCCAGATCGGTGCGCCCTTCAACAGCCTTGATGCCGGATTGGTGGAAGCGGTCGCCTTCAACCCGAGCGGCACGACACTGGCCGTGTCCACGGATACGGGGACCGTACTGTTGTTCGATGCCACGACCGGGCGGGAGATCGCCCGTGTCGAGCCGCCAGGCGAGTACGCCTCCCGCGGTGAGGCCGCGGTGGCGTTCTCACCCAACGGCGCACTGCTGGCCACCATGGACGGGCCCTGGGCGCGATTGTGGAACTCCGCTGATCTGCGGGAGGTCGGCGCTCCCCTCCGCGGTGCCGAAGCGGACAGCAGTGTCACCGCAGTGGCGTTCGACGTGGGCGGCGCTGTCCTGACCACGGCGGCCACGGATGGAACCGTCCGGTTCTGGAATCCGGCGACCGGCAGCGAAATCGGCCGTCGGATCACGGCGAGCAAAGGTGTGGCACAACTGGCGTTCAACCCGGGCGGAACCATTCTGGCCACAGCGAACGGAGACGGCACGGTCGGTCTGTGGGATCCGGCGACTCAGCAACCGATTGGCGTCCCGCTCGCGGTGCATCCCACCGGCGGTGTGGAGGAGGTGACCTTCAGCCCCGACGGCGCCACCCTGGTCACCCAGGCCAACGGATTGGTGCGGTTCTGGGACGTCGCGACCAGGAAGGAGGCTGGCGACTCCATTTACCTGGAGCACGCAACGCTAACGTCCGGGTTGGCGTTCAACCCGACCGGCACGATGCTCGCTGTCGCCGCTGGAGACGACACCGTGCGTCTGTACAATCCGGCCACCAGAAATCCGGTCGGCGCGCCTATCAGCGCCGGGACCTTCGGCTATCAGGCGACTGTGGCCGCGATCAACCCGCGGGTTAAGACTCTGGCCACCTCCGACAGCCACGGCACGGTTCGGCTGTGGAACCCGGTGATCCAACAGCTCTACGGTGTTCCGTTTGCGGCGACCACCCGGGGCGCGGTAAAGGCGCTGGCTTTCACCCCTGACGGAACGCTGCTCGCCACCGCGGGCGCGGAAGGCACCGTGCGGCTATGGGAACCGGGCACCCAGCGGGAAGCCGGTCCTCCGATCTCGATTGGCACCTACGGTCCGGACGGGGTGTACGGCGTGAGCACTGTCGTGTTCAGCCCCGATGGCGGCCTCCTCGCGACCGCCAACAGCGATGGCGCAGTGCGGCTGTGGAGCACGAGCACCAGGAAGGCGATCGGCGATCCGATCGTCGCGAACCCGGTTACCGCCAACTCGCCGAAGCGGAACGAGGTGCGAGCGCTGGCGTTCAATCCGACCGGCACGCTGCTCGCCACCGCGGGTGCGGATGGCTTCGTGCGGCTATGGGATCCGGCGACACAACGCCAACTCCGCGGTGCCATCAAACATCCGGACTCCGAGGTGAACAAACTGGCGTTCAACCCAACCGGGACGATGCTGGCGACAGCGGGAAGCCGTGACGGCAACGTCTACCTCTGGGACCTGGACTCGCAGCGAGCAATCGGTGAGCCCATCGCCGCTGCTACGACCGACCGCTGGAAGATCGTGGGCATCGACCAGTTGGCCTTCAGCCCGAGCGGCGATGTACTGGCCACCGTCAGCGGACACCAGTCGGTCCGCTTGTGGAATCCGGGAACCGGTAAGGAATTGGGCTTTCCGATCGAGGTCACCAGCAGCGGAGCGGTGTTCGACCTCGACTTCACCCCGACCGGCGACAGCTTGATCACCGTGACGAACACCGGAACGGTGGCACTGTGGCACATTGACCGCAGGATCGACCCCTACCGGACGTTGTGTGCGGAGGTCGGGCCCATGGACCAGACGGACTGGGCCAAGTATGCGCAGGGGGAGCCAAAGTCCACAGCTTGCACCTAATTGGCCGAGGAATAGAGGGCACCTCTCCACCGCCGTCTGAACCATCTCAGCTTCTCTGCCGCTCCGTTGTGAGCGGACTGAGAGGATGGGTGGCGCGCCCAGCACAAACAGCCGGTACAACGAAGGGGCGTTCGAAGCTCGCACATGAGCCTAAACGCCCCCTCGACAGGACTTCTTGGTGTCCGGTCCGCTAGGGCGTCCGGGGCTGGTCGCGCCACCAGCGCTGGCCGGCTTCGGGCAGCGTGGAGATCGGGTCGTAGTACGGGTACCGGCGCTGCAAAGCCTCCGGGTCCTCATGTTCGATTCCGGTCCGGTAGTTCTTGGTCCAGTACGAGATGCCCAACTCGCGGTCGTACTCGGCCAACTGATGCACCCACCGCTTCCCGACATACGGCACGTCGCAGACGATGCGCGGGGTGGCGTAGCCCGGCAGGTAGCCCATGATCGCGTGCTGCAGTTCCTGCGCCTCGTGCACGGAAACCCGCCAGTGTTCGGCGTTGGGAATCATGTCGCACATATAGAAGTAGTACGGCAGGATGTTCGCCTCGCCTTGCAGTGCGAAGCACAGGTCCAGCAGCTCCGCGGGCGTCGCGTTGACGCCCTTCATCAGCACGCCCTGGTTCCGTACGTCGCGGACGCCGACGTCGAGCGCGGTCCGGGAAGCTTCGGCGACCAGCGGCGTCACCGACTGGGCGTGGTTGACGTGGGTGTGGATGGCGAGGTTGATGCCGCGGCGCTGTGCGGTGCCGGCGACCCGCTCGAGGCCTTCGACGACCTTCGGCTGGAGCCAGTGCTGTGGCAGGGCGGCGAGGGCCTTGGTCGCGAGCCGGATGTCGCGGACAGTGTCGATGTCCATCAGCCGCATGAGGAACGACTCCAGCTGCGGCCAAGGCACGTTCGCGACGTCGCCGCCGGAGACCACGACGTCGCGTACGCCGGGGGTCTTCTTCAGGTACTCGATCATCGCGTCCTGGCGGTCGACCGGCTTGAGCGAGAGTTTGTGCTTCTCGATCAGCTGGGTGGAGTTGCCGACCAGGTCCATCCGGGTGCAGTGCCCGCAGTACTGGGGGCAGGTCGAGATCATCTCGGCGAGGACCTTGGTGGGGTAGCGGTGCGTCAGCCCCTCCACGACCCACATCTCCGCCTCGTGCAGCGAGTCACGCTCGGAGTGCGGATGACTCGGCCACACCGTGTCGCGGTCGCTGCGCACGGGAAGCATGTACCGGCGGATCGGGTCGAGGTAGAACGCCTCGGTCACCTTCGCCGGGTCAGTGCCCGCGTTGGGTGCCATCGTGTTGATCATCTGCGGCGGAAGCAGCATCGACATCGTGGCCATCTCGCGCTGGTCGGCGAGCATGTCTTCGTAGAAGCGCTCCTCGAGCAGATCGCCCATCAGGGCCCGCAGCTGCTTGGCGTTGCGGATGCAGTGCACCCGCTGCCACTGCGCGTCGCGCCACTCTGCCTCGGTCACGTCGTGCCAGCCGGGGAAACGGCGCCAATCGGGTTCGACCAGCTCTACTCGGGTGTAGTCGTAGGGCTGATCGTAGGCGGCCACCGGGGAGGCAGGTTCCTGGATCGCAGTCACTTGTACTCCTCGTCGTCGGAAACGCGTGAAAATATCCTGTCACATCGTTCCGGAGACGTAAATATTCCTGCCTTGCTCGGTGTGTCAGGCGGACACTGACTCCGCTCGTGAGCGGCTACGGAGGTACTCCGCGGCGGCGAGGAACAGTAGACCCCGCCGAAGAACCGAGGTGATGGACCGGCTCGAGCCTGGTCGACGTCATGGCTCCGGCGCCGCCGAACACCAGCACCGAGGCGAGCGGGCCGAGTACGGGGACGACCGCGCCACCGACGGCGAATTGCACCCTCCAGCGAGGCCCCCACCAGACATCCGGCCGCGACGCCCACCGCGGCCGCCAGCAAGCCCAGCACCGGCTGGTACGCCACGGTGTACACGGCCAGCAGCAGGTCAGTGGGCCACCCAGCCGGCACGGCCAAGGTGATCAACGGCCGCAGGATCGAGGTGTCACGGACGGCGGTGAAACGACCACCGCGCCGAGCCCCAAGGCCGCCGACACGGTGGTCCCGACGACGGCGCGATCGGCTTCGAACTTCATGGATCCGGCTCCCCGGCTCATTTCACCGACCCTAGCCACGTCGTGATCAGCCGCACGCTGCAAACTCGGAAGCGTGACGAAAGCGCGAACGACCCTCCTTCTCGGCGGGCGCACCTACACTCCGTCGGCCCCCGACGCCACCGCCATGGCGATCACGGACGGAACCGTTGTCTGGGTGGGACAGGACAATCCGGCGAAAACCCTGCACCCCGACGCCGAGGTGGTCGACCTCGACGGCGCGTTCGTCGCCCCCGCGTTCGTCGACGCGCACGTCCACGCCACCGCCACCGGCCTGCACCTCACCGGGCTGAACCTGACCACCGTCCGCAGCGCCGCCGAACTGCTGGCCGCCGTCCGCGACACCGCCCGGCCCGGCCAGGTGCTCGTGGCACACGGCTGGGACGAGTCACGATGGCGCGACGGCAGGCTGCCCAGCCGCGCGGAGATCGACGAAGCCGCGGGAACGACGCCGGTGTACCTCAGCCGCGTCGACGTCCACTCCGCCCTCGTCTCCAGCGCCCTCGTCGCACTGGCCCCCGGCGTGCACGACACCCAGGGCTGGTCCGTCGACGGACCCCTGACCCGCGACGCCCATCACCGGGTCCGCGCCGCGATGCGCGAGGCGATCACCCCGGAACAGCGCCGCGAAGCCCAGCGGGCGTTCCTCGCCGAGGCAGCCGCCCAGGGCATCGTCAGTGTCCACGAGTGCGCCGGCCCCGACATCTCCGGCGCCGACGACCTGACCGGCCTGCTCACCCTCGCCGCGGGGCCGGGACTGCCCGAGGTCGTCGGCTACTGGGGCGAGCGCGGCGGAGTCGACACCGCCCGCGCGCTGGGAGCCAGGGGAGTGGCGGGCGACCTGTTCGTCGACGGCGCCCTCGGCTCTCGCACGGCCGCCCTGCACGAGCCTTACACCGACGCACCCGGCACCTCCGGGACGCTCTACCTCGACGCACCCGCCATCGGCGAGCACATCGCCGCCTGCACCGAAGCCGGTCTGCAGGCAGGCTTCCACGTCATCGGCGACGCCGCGGTCGCGGAGGTCGTCGAAGGATTCCGCCTGGCGGAGAAGACCGTCGGACAGCGGGCGCTGGCCGCCCGGCACCACCGGCTGGAGCACGTCGAGATGATCGACACCGACCAGGCGCGGGCACTCGCGGGCTGGGGTGTGGTCGCTTCGGTCCAGCCGCTGTTCGACGACGCCTGGGGCGGCGAGCACGGTATGTACACCGACCGTCTCGGTGCCGGCCGGGCCGCGAAGCTCAATCCCTTCGCGGCCATGGCCGCCGAAGGACTCCTGCTGGCCTTCGGCTCCGACGCCCCGGTCACGCCACTGGACCCGTGGGCCACCGTCCGCGCCGGGACCTACCACCGCACCCCGGGCTCGGGCCTGTCCGCCCGCGCCTCCTTCACCGCGCACACGCGCGCCGGCCACCGCGCCGCCGGGGTCAACGACGGCGTCACCGGCAGCCTGACGCCGGGCGCTCCCGCGCACTACGCGATCTGGGACGCGTCCGACCTCGTCGTGGCGACACCGGATTCCCGGGTCCAGCGCTGGTCGACCGACCCCCGGGCCGGCGTTCCCCCGCTCCCGAACCTGGCCGAAGGCGCTCCGCTGCCCCGATGCCTGCGCACCGTCCGCGACGGGCAGGTCATCCACGATGTGTTCACCCGGACGGCCTAGGGTTCAGGAGTGTCTTCGACCGTGACGAATCCGGACCCCGACGTGGCGCCCGAACCGGCCGGGCGCAGGCGGTTCTCGCGCGCCTGGCTCCTGCGTTTCGTCGTGGCCGCGGCGTCGGGATTCACGCTGTACCTGAGCTTCGCGCCCCGCCCGCTCTGGTGGCTCGCGCCGCTGGCGTTCACCGCGTTCGCCCTGGTCGTGCACGGACGCAGGTTCCGCGGCGCGTTCGGTTACGGCTTCGTGTTCGGAGTGGCGTTCTTCCTGCCACTGCTGACCTGGCTGCTGGACTTCCTCGGCCCCGGCTTCGGGCCGTGGCCATGGCTCGGCCTGGCGATGGCGCTCGCGGTGTACCTCGGCTTCGGCGGAGCTTTCGCCACCGTGGTGTGGAACCTGCCGCTCGGGCCACTCTGGGCGGCCCTGGTGATCATCGCGCTGGAGACCCCGCGCGCCTGGTTCCCCTTCGGCGGTTTCCCGTGGGGCCGCGTGGCGTTCAGCCAGCCCGAGGGCGCGTTCCTCCCACTGGCGTCGATCGGCGGCGCTCCGCTGGTGGGCCTCGCCGTCGTCCTGACCGGTTTCGGCCTCGCCGCGGTGTGCTTGCGCGTGAAGGCCGCCGGCCCCCGGCGCTCCCTCGTGGCCGCATCGGTACTGACGCTGGTGCCGGCGCTGGCGGGTCTCGCCGTGTGGCCGACGATCGGTACCGAGGCCCAGGACGGCGAACTCACCATCGCCACGGTCCAGGGCAACGCCCCTGACATCGGGCTCGCGCTGGAAGGCCGCCGCGACGAACTCCGCAGCAACCACCTCGCCGAGAGCGCCCGGCTGCTCGAACAGCTCAAGGCGAGCAACACCAAGATCGATCTGCTGATCTGGCCGGAGACCGCGATGGCCATGCGCTCCGGTGACACCGGTGTCGATCAGATGGTCCGCGATTACGGCATCCAGGCGATCATCGGTGCGCTGGTCCGGCTGCCGGACGGCTCCGCGCAGAACTCCGCGCTCGTCTGGGACCCCGTCACCGGCCCCGGCCAGCGCTACGCCAAACAGCAGCTCGTCCCGTTCGGCGAGTACGTCCCCGCCCGCGAGCTCGCCGAGCTGGTGACCCCGTTCGTCGACAGCGTGGCGAACATGACACCCGGTGACGGCGCCAACTCCGCGCTGTCGGTCGCGGGAACCAAGGTCGGGGTGTTCATCTGCTACGAGACCGCGTTCGACTACCCGGCCCGGGAATCGGTCGCCGACGGAGCCGAACTGCTCGTCGTGCCGACCAACAACGCCTGGTACGGGCCGGGGGAGATGAGCTACCAGCAGCTGGCGATGTCTCGGCTGCGCGCGGTCGAGCACGGCCGCGCCGTCGTCGTCTCCGCCACCAGCGGAGTGAGCGCGATCGTCGCCCCCGACGGTTCGATCACGGCCTCTACCAGCCTGTTCACCGCAGATTCCCTGGTGGGGCGAGTACCGCTGAGGCAGCAGACTACGCTGTCGGATCTACTCGGTGTTACGACGGAGTACGGGCTGCTGGCCCTGGCGTTCGCCGGGGTGGCCGGTGGGTTCGTGCTCCGTTTTCGCACCCGGCGCGCGAGCGTCGCCAAGGCAACGAGGGAAGCGGCGGGCTGACCCGCCGGAACACGGAGGAAAGACGGATGGCGCAGGCGCCACGGGGGGACCAGGGAATCGACCCGGTGCTGGTGGTGATCCCGACGTACAACGAGCGGGAGAACATCAGCCCGATCCTGGAACGCCTGCTCAAGGCACTCCCGGACGTGCACGCCCTCGTCGTCGACGACGGCAGCCCGGACGGGACCGGCGACATCGCCGACGAACTCGCCAAGGCCGACGAGCGGATCCAGGTCATGCACCGGACCGAGAAGGCCGGGCTGGGTGCCGCGTACGTCGCCGGGTTCCGCTGGGGTCTCGCCCGTGAGTACGCCACCATCGTCGAGATGGACGCCGACGGCTCGCACGCGCCGGAAGACCTTCCCCGGGTGCTCGCGGCGCTGGAAGACGCGGATCTGTCCATCGGCTCCCGGTACGTTCCCGGTGGCAGCACGGTGAACTGGCCGTTCCGGCGCAAGGCGCTGTCCTGGGTGGCGAACTTCTACGCCAGGATCGCGCTCGGCACGAAGATCAACGACATCACCGCGGGTTTCCGCGCGTACCGTCGCACGGTGCTGGAGAAGCTCGCGCTCGACGAGGTCGCTTCGCGCGGTTACTGCTTCCAGATCGACCTCGCGTTCCGCACGAAGCTCGCCGGCTTCGAGGTGGTCGAGGTGCCGATCACCTTCACCGAACGTGAGATCGGTCAGTCGAAGATGAGCGGTTCAGTCGTGCGCGAGGCGATCGTGCTGGTCGGCGTCTGGGGTCTCAAGCGTCGCTGGCAGCAGCTGCGCGGGCTGGCCAAGAAGGGCTGACCCCGAGCACGCTGACCCCGAGCTTTCCCAGTTCCCGCACGGTCGGTTCGTCCGGTGCCGCGTCGGTGATCACGCCGGCGACGTCGGACAGGGGAAGCACGGTGAACGGGGACGCGGCACCGATCTTCTCGGAACTGGCCAGCACGTAGGTGTCGGCCGCGCGTTTGGCGAGGGTCCGCTTCATCGCGGCCTCGTCGGAGTCACCGGTGGTGAGCCCGGTCTCCGGGTGCACCCCGGTCACGCCGAGGAAGAACAGGTCCGCGTTGATCCCTTTGGCCGCTTCCGCCGCGGCCGCACCGCACGTGACCGCGGAGTGCTTGAACAGCCGCCCGCCGATGAGGAACACCTCGACCTTCGGGTGCGTGACGAGCGCGGCCGCGACGGTGGGGCTGTGTGTGACGATCGTCGCCTCGAGGTCGACGGGCAAGGCCTTCGCCAGCGCGAGCGCGGTGGTGCCGCCGTCGAGGATGACGGTCGACCCGAGCCGGATCAACGCTGCTGCACGTTTCGCGATCCGTTCCTTGCCCGCGACGCTGACCGCCATCCTCGTCGCGTAGTCCGCGGTGGCGGGGGAGAGTGGCAAAGCTCCGCCGTAGACTCGCTGACAAAGCCCGGCCGCCGCGAGTTCTCGCAGGTCACGGCGAAGACTGTCCTCCGATACGGCTAGTTCGGCGGCGAGATCCTTGGCCACGATCCGGCCGTCGGTTTTCAGGCGCTCCAGCAGCAGGTCTCGTCGTTGCGCAGCCAACATTTGCACGTTCCTCCTTGTTTTTGCCGATTGTTGCACATTATGCTCCGGCTCATGACCAAACCTCTCCTGATTCTCATCGCCGGTCCGTACCGCTCCGGCACCGGCGACGACCCCGAACTGCTCGCCCGCAACCTCGCCCGGCTCGAAGAAGCCGCGTGGCCGATCTTCCGCAGCGGCCACGTGCCGATGATCGGCGAGTGGGTCGCCCTGCCGGTACTGCGCGGCGCGGGCGGGAAGACCATCGCCGACCCGGTCGCCAAGGACGTGATGTACCCGACCGCAGACAGGCTCCTGCACCACTGCGACGCCGTCCTGCGCCTGCCGGGGGAGTCCACCGGTGCCGACCAGGACGTCGCCATCGCCCTGTCCCGTGGACTGGCGGTGTACCACCACCTCGAAGATATCCCCGGATACCTGCCCGCCACGTCGGCATAATGCGTAACGCGATCGAGCGTGACGTTTCCGGGGGAAGGTGAATCCGTGACCGGACAGGCCTGTGCGAAATGCGGCGGCCCACTGCCACCGAAGACGGGGTCGCGCGGGCGCACCGCCGTCTACTGCTCGGCCGCGTGCCGCCAGCAGGCCTACCGGTCACGGCGCACCCCCACCTCCGACGTCGCGACTCTCATCTCCGAGGTCGGCCGCGTCGCGAACCGGCTGACACCCCAGCCACCGGACACTTTCTTCGCCGACCTCACCACGCTCACCTCGGACGTCGGCAGGCTGCGGCGCATCGCGCAGCTCGCGCTGAGCACGAAAGACACCGAATCGCCGGATGAAAGCGTCACGCCGGAGCCTGTGACGGAAATCCTGGACGAAGTCGCCTTCGCCGGCCGGATCGAGCAGCACCAGCGGGAACTGCGCGTCCACTGCTATCGCATGGTCGGCTCTTACGACGACGCGGAGGACCTGGTTCAGGAGACCTTCCTGCGAGCCTGGCGTGGCCGCGAAGGTTTCGAAGGCCGGTCGAGTTTCCGCGCCTGGCTCTACCGCATCGCCACCAACACCTGCCTGGACTTCCTCCGTCGCATCAAGCGGGTCCCGCGCCCCTACGACCCGCTGCCGGGCGTCGACCAGCTTGGCGGACCACCCCAGTTCATGCCCTGGCTGCAGCCGTTCCCGGACCAGGAGGTCGCTTCGGCGGAGGCCGAACCCGGCGAGGTCGCGGAGACCCGGGAGACGATGGAGCTGGTGTTCCTCACCGCCATTCAGCACCTTCCGCCGAAGCAACGGGCCGTCGTGATCCTCAACGACGTCCTCGGGTGGAAGGCCGCGGAGACCGCCGAGCTACTGGAAACCAGTGTCGCTTCGGTCACCAGCGCACTCCAGCGTGCCCGGCCCACCCTGCGGGAACGTCTGCCGGGACGCCGAGCCGAGTGGGTGCGGACCGCCGAGCCGACCGAGGAGGAGCAGGCGATTTTGCGGCGCTACATGGCCGCCGCCACCGGCAGCGGCGACCTCCGGGGCATGGCCGAGCTGCTCAAGGAAGACGTGCTGCTCACGATGCCTCCGAATCCACTGTGGTTCTCCGGCCGCGACGTCTTCCTCAAGTTCGTCAGCGAGTCCCTCGATCCAGCCTCACCGACGTACTTCGGCGAATGGAAACACCTGCCGACCAGAGCGAACCGGCTCCCCGCCGCGGCCGGATACGTCCGACGGCCGGGCACCCGGATCTACCGGGCCCAGGTCCTCGACGTATTGCGGATCGAGGACGGGAAGGTCGCCGAGATCACCGCTTTCGAACCGCATCTGTTCCCCGCGTTCGGACTGCCCCTGACGATCACCTGAAGACCGATGAGTCCCGGCCACCTTCTGCGTCTCAACGGTCGAGCACCACGAACCGACCTACGCGGAAGGAACACCCATGAGCCTCGAGAACAAGAACGCGGTCCTCTACGGCGCCGGCGGATCGATCGGCGGCGGTGTCGCCAGGGAGTTCGCCGCGCGCGGCGCCCGCGTCTTCCTCACCGGGCGCCACGAACCGGCGCTGACGAAGCTCGCCGAAGAGATCAACGGGACCGGGGGACAGGCCGACGTCGCCGTCGTCGACGCCCTCGACGAAACCGCGGTCGACGACCACGCGGCGTCCGTGGTGGCCGAGGCGGGCAGCCTCGACATCTCGCTCAACCTCGTCACGCGGGGCGACATCCAGGGCATCCCGCTCGTGGAGATGTCGGTCGAGGACTACGTCGGCCCGATCACCACCGGCATCACCACCAACTTCATCACCGCCCGCGCGGCAGCCCGGCACATGATCGCCCAGGGTTCCGGCGTCATCCTCGCCCTCGACAGCGGCTCCGCTCACGGCAGCCCGATGATGGGTGCGACGGGCTCGATCGACGCCGCGTTGGACACCTACATCCGCAACCTCGCCGTCGAGATCGGCCCGCACGGCGTCCGCGCCCTCGGTATCTGGGTGGCCGGCATCCCGGAGACGTTCACCCCCGAGAAGCTCGCCGCCGTCGACAACCGGTTGCCGGCGACCCCGGAGATGATCGAGAACGTCCTCGCCGCCCTCACCGAGGCCCGGATGACCAAACGATCGCCCAGGCTGGCGGAGGTCGCCGCCACCCTGGCGTTCCTCGCCTCCGACGACGCCATGGGCATCACCGCCACCTTCGTCAACGTCACCAGCATGTATCCCAGCTGACCCCGGACATGACGAAGGCCCCCGCGGAGGGAGGTCGCGGGGGCCTTCGTCGTTCGTGGTGGGGCTAGCTACTTGTGCCGTGCCGTCAGGCGGACCGGCTGGTCCGTCGTCCCTTCAGCTCGGCGAGACGTTCGTTGAGCAGATCTTCGAGCTCCGGAATCGAGCGGCGCTCCAGGAGCATGTCCCAGTGCGTCCTCGGGGGCTTGACCTTCTTCTGCTCCGGCTGTCCGCCGTCCACGATCTCGGACTCGCTGCCGTGCAGCCTGCACTCCCACACCGAGGGGATCTCGGCGTCGTCGGAGAAGGGCACCTCGAACTCGTGGTTCTTGGGGCAGGCGTAGCGCACGGTGCGCCGAGGCGCGAGGTCGTGGTTGCGGTCGGTCTCGTAGCTGACCGCTCCCAGCCGGCTTCCACGGAGAACACGGTCGGCCATGATGGGGGTCCTTTCAGTCAGCTCCGGGTGGAGCCAGGGTGATGCTCACTTTATGCAACGACAAAGGGGGCCAGAGGATTCCCTGAACACCATGTCCTTGCTCACGATGAGCTGCGTCACCCGGTGGCATCAGCTTCCTCTAGTAGGAGTGACTTCGCGCTCCGGCGTGACGTGAATACGGCCATCTTGGTGCGGATATCCCCCAGATGGGCTAGTAGTACGCCCGTTACGTCAACCGTAACTGACCGTGTTGGGCCGTGGTAGGACCCAGGTCACCCAGACGGAAGTGACGACGGCACAGTACCTGATAACGGACCGTGTTCGATTCGCCCTCAGAACGTAATGTTGATGAAGATTCAACTACAGACTGTTCGGTATCCGCCACTACAACGGTGTCCCCAGCCCGCAAAACCTCACCGTCCCGGACACGAGCATTGAACCGTCCCGTCTGCCCGCACCAGCACAACACCTCGACCTGAACCGGCTGCAACTCGTCGGCCAGCTCGAACAACCGCGCCGCTCCGGGGAACAACGTGCTCCGGAAATCCGTCGCGATACCGAAGCAGTACACGTCGATCTGGACGTCATCGGCCAGCTCAGCCAGCTGATCCACCTGATCGGGGGACAAGAACTGCGCCTCATCCACGATCAGGTAGTCCACATGCCGCCCCGCCGCCCACTGCTCACGCACCAGCAACCGCAGATCGGTATCGGTCCCCACCTCGGTCGCCTTACGCGTCAGCCCGATCCGGCTGGTGATCTGCGGCTCGCCGGACCGGTCATGCCGCACCAGCACCATCCCGCGACGACCCTGCCGCGCGTGGTTGTGGTCGATCTGCAACGCCAGCGTCGACTTCCCGCAGTCCATCGGCCCGTAACAGAACTTCAGCCTCCCGACGACCGGCACACTCCGCCGTGAACCCGCCACCGGCACCGACGACAACGCGTCCGTGGGATCCGGGCCACTCTCCTTCAGTACGGTCACGACGCTCGACCCTATCGGCACCCCTTCCGGTCACAGCACCGCCGGTGGTCGGTTGCCCGCCGCCTCGATCGCCCGCCGCACCGGGACCAGCCACACGAACACGAACCCGAGTACGAAGAAGATCACCAAAGCGATGATCGCGTACCGGAACGAACCGGTGATCTGCCCGACCGCGGCGAACAACAGGGGACCGAGCCACGACGTGCCCCGCTCACCGACCACGTACAACGAGAAGTACTGAGCGTCCTTCCCCTCCGGGATCATCTGACCGAACAACGACCGCGACAACGCGTTCGTTCCACCCAGCACCAACCCGATCCCGACGGCCACCGCGTAGAACTGCAACGGCTGCCCGGCCTCGATGAAGAACGCGAAGACCAGCACCGCCACCCACGCCACCAAACTGCCCAGGATCGTCTTCTTCGCCCCGATCCGGGCCGCGATCGCCCCGTGGATCATCGCACCGGCGTAGGCCAGGAACTGGATCACCAGTACCGTCACGATCAGGACCTCGGTGCTGTACTTCAACTCGTCCTTGCCGTACTGCGCCGACACCGCCACCACGGTCGTGATCCCGTCGGTGAAGACCAGATAACTCCCCAGGAACGCCAGCGTCAGGGGATAGGCCTTCGCCTCGGAGATCGTCTTCTTCAGCTCCTTGAACCCCGCCGTGAGCACCGAGAGACCCCGCTCCGCGGACTTCGGCACATGGATCTGGGGGAGTGCCCGCACCGCCGGGATGGTGAACAACGCCCACCAGATCCCCGACGTCAGGAAACAGATCTGGACGGCCAGCCCCTCGCTCACGCCGAAGGACTCGTGATTCATGAAGAACACCAGCTGCAACGCCAGCGCCAGACCGCCACCGAGGTACCCGAACGCCCACCCCTTCGTCGACACCGAGTCCCGCTCATCAGGCTCCGCGATGTCGACCAGGAACGAGTAGTAGACGACCAGAGCGCCGCCGTAACCGATGTTGGCCAAGATGAACGTCCAGACCCCGACCTGCCAGTTCGTCCCCGCGACGAAGAACATCAGCGCCGACGCCACCGCACCCAGGAACGCGAACCCGCCCAGGATCCGCCGCTTGTGCCTGCTCCGGTCCGCGATCGCGCCCGCGATCGGCAGCACCAGCACCTGCGTCACCGTCGCGATCGACAGCAGATACCCCCAGAGCGATCCCGCCGGGAAATGCAGCCCGAACAACGAGACGTCGCAGTTCTGGAGTTTGTTCGCGACTCCACCCGAATCGGTGCACGCCCTGTCCCCGTTAAGGGTGAAATTCGCCTTGGCATCAGTGGACGCCACATCGCTCAAATAGAGCGCTCCGAAGACGGTGATCACCGACGAATAGAACGGCGAATTGGCCCAGTCGTAGAGGTACCAAGCGCGCCATACCCGCTTGCGATCGCGGGTCCCGGCCACCGTCATGCACTGCTCCTGAGGTCGTAAACGTCGAGGTCAGGCGGGAGACTACTGGTGATCACCCGCACCTGTCCGGCACGAGTCCGGACCGTGTTCGTTTCGACGCCCGACACGTCCTCTCGGCCGGCTTCGCGACCATCGTCGGCGTGTCGCTGACAGAAAGCGCGTGTGTTTCATGTGAGGCTGAAGGGCGTGGTGTGACTCTTGTGAAGCAAGTGTCCGTTATTTACTGTTCCGCTCATGAGGACCCATCGCCTTCGCACAGCACACCGCGTAGTGGCGAGAACGCTCCTGCTCGCCCTCGCCGTGACGGGCCTGCAGATCGCCACCACCGGATCCGCCGCCGCGGATCCCCACGGGTCCCACTGGGCCAAACTCCGCATGTGTGAATCGAGCGGCCGCTACGCCATCAACACCGGCAACGGCTACTACGGCGCCTACCAGTTCGACCTGCCCACCTGGCGCAGCGTCGGCGGCCAAGGACGCCCCGACCAGGCCAGCCCCCGCGAACAGGACTACCGGGCCCTCTACCTCTACCGCATGCGCGGCTGGCAACCCTGGGAATGCGCCGGCAAACTCGGCTTCCGCAACGACGGCGACGCCCGCAGCAAACGCGTCCCGAGCTACGCCGACTCCGCCTACATCGGCGGGGGAGGACAACCGGCCCCACCGCCGCCGCCCAAGCCGAAGCCCACCCCACCGGCCCCGCCCGGCGGCCCCAAGCCCGCCTGGCCCGGCGTCGTCTACGCCTACGGCGACTGCGCCCAGCCACTGGTCGCGTTCCAGCTGAGGATGAACGCCTTCGGCTACGGCTTCACCGGCACCGGCTGCTACTACGAGAAGACCCGCGAAGCCGTCCTCGCCCTCCAACGGGCCAACGGCATCAAAGACTCGGGCCTCCTCGGACCCAAGACCTGGGACGCCGCCTGGAACGGCAAAGCACCCCGGTAGACCTCGGCCTGCCCCATGCTATGAACGGCCCGTTACTTGCAAATTTTGCAAGTAACGGGCCGTTCATAGCACGCACGAGGGGAGCAGGAAGGCACTCAGGACGGCCAAGCGCCTCGCTCCCGAAGCACCTCACGCAGCAGATCCGGCCGATCCGTCACGATCCCGTGCACCCCCAGGTCCAGCAGGAGCCGCATCTCCGCCGGATCGTCCACCGTCCAGGTGTGCACCTCGATCCCCGCCCGCGTCGCCTGCCGCAGGAACGCCCGGTCCACCACCTTCAACCGCCCCTGACGCACCGGCACCTGCGCCATCGCACCCCGCGACAACGCCCGCAACGAAATCAGCGGCACGAAGCCGTTCGCCCACAGCATCGCCACCGACCGCGGCCCCATCGCGGTCACCATCTTCGGCCCCGCCAGCTTCCGGATCCGTGCCAGCCGCGCATCCGAGAACGACGCCGCCGCGACCCGTTCGTACGCCCCGGTCCGCTCGATCGCGCGCACGAAAGGCGCCACCACCTGGTTCGACTTCACGTCGATGTTGAACCGCGCCTCCGGCAACTCCTCAAGGACGTCCTCCAGCCGCGACAACGGAGCACGACCACCGATCTTGACGTTCCGCAGCTGCGCCCACGTCTGCCGGCCGATCAGCCCGGCACCGTCCGTCGTCCGATCCAGCGCCGCGTCGTGATGCACCACCACCACACCGTCCGACGTCGCGTGCACGTCGGTCTCCAGATAGCGATAGCCCTCCGTCACGGCCTGCTGGAACGCCGGCAGAGAGTTCTCCAGCCCTTCCAGATCACCCAGGTGCCAGCCCCGGTGGGCGAAGGCACGGGGAAGCGGGTCGGCGAGGTACGGAAACGGTGTCGGCACCCCACTAGTGTGCACTTCCCTTGTGGCCCCGGCATGATCGTCCGATGGCCAGCTAGGGTTCGTGCCGTGAGGGAAGTCGCCGAGCAGCCGAAGACGTCCGCCGAAGAGCTGTCCGAGCTGCGCCGCGCGGGAGCACCGAAGCACTGCGGATGGTGCGGCCGACGCCTCGAACAGGCAGGCAACGTCGGCAGGCGCCGCCGCTACTGTGGGCAATCCTGTCGCCAGCGCGCCTACGAACGCCGCACGGCACTCCAGCGCAGCGGCCTGCCCGAAGACGCCGTCGTCCTCTCCGACACCGAGATCGCCACCCTCCAGGACCGGCTCTTCCAGCTCCGCTGCGCCGCCGAAGACGTCGTCACCGCAGCCGACGACGGCGCCTCCGTCAGCGAACTCCGCGGCCTCGCCGGCGAGATCGCCCAGGCCGCCAAGGACCTCGAACAGCTCCGCTGACCTACACGATCCCGTCCAGCGCCCGGTAAGTCCGGTTGCTCGCGGCCGCCGCCCGCTGCTCCCGCCCGGTCGCCTCGATGTAGTTCTGGCTGGTCGCCAGGCTCGCGTGCCCCAGCAGCGCCATGATCTCCGACGCCGTCGCGCCGTCCTCGGCCAGCCGCGTCGCGAAAGTGTGCCGCAGCGCGTGGAGATTCGCCCCGACCGGCACCCGGTCATGCAGCCCGGCCCACCGATAGCAGGATTTCACCAGGTACTCCAGCGCGCCGCGGCCGATCGGCTCGCCCGCACGATCGCGAAGGAGGGGAGTGGCGGGCCCGAACCGCTGCTGCGCGAAGCGACGACGGCACGAGGCCAGGTACTCCTCGATGATCTTCTCCATGATCGGCTGCACCGGGATCGACCGGTCGCGACTGCCCTTGCCATGGACGTGCAACCGCATCTCGCCCGTACGACCGACCAACGACCTCGTCGTCAGCGCTCGCATCTCGGCCGCGCGCAGTCCGGCGACCAGCCCGAGCGCGATCACCAGGACGTCCCGCTCCGGCCACGGATCCCGCGTACGACGCGAACCGTCCGCCGCGGCCGCGAGCAACTGCTCCGGGGTTTCCTCGCCCCGCAACGGTTTCGGTGTCAGCGGCGGCGCCTTCGGCCGGGCGACGGCGCCCATCGGGTTGCCCGCCAGCAGCCCGTCGGACACGCAGAAGGTGAGGAACTGGTTCCAGGTCGACCAAGCGCGTAAGACCGAACTCTTGGCGTGCGTGTCCGCGAAGGCGCCGAACGCGTTCCGCAGCGCTTGCGCCGTGAGCATCTCGACGGTGAGCTCGTCAGGGGAGCGGCCCAGTTCGCCGAGCAGGAGAGTGGTGATGCCGGCGAGGTCCCGGCGGTAGGCGTCGGTGGTGTGAGGGGAATCCTTGCGGGGACGACGTGCGGCGAAAAAGGCTTGCTGTGCCTCGGAAACCCTCATAGGCATCTTGTACCGCATGGCACCGACAGTCTTACACTGGGTTATATTCCGTTTCATGCATAATAGTGATTATGCATGAAACGGAGTGGTGGGTCCGGAAACCTCTCGCGGGGGATCTCGGTTCGCTCGCCGCCTCCTGGAGTGTCATGAAAGGGTCTTTCAGGACGTTTTTTGTCCTACGAGACCCTTTCATGACACTCCAGGCGATCCCTGGCTGAACCCGAGGCCGCGAGGCTCAGGCATCCGCCGACCCCGAGGTTCGCCGGAGCAACTGTCTTCCTGTGCGCGTTCGACACCCCAGACGTCCGGGTTGATTCGTCACTGTGACGTAATAAGGATGGGTGATCGGTCATCTGATCCACGTCTTCGAGGGCGTCTCTGGCCACTGAGGTCCGAAGGCCTGACTTCGGGGCGCAGGAAGACCCGGGGAGACCGCGGGCGCGTGCCACGCGACGAACGGAGCTTCCGCAGTGTGGTGCGCGGCCGGAAAGACCCCTTCAGGTCTCGTCAGAGACCCCTCTCGGGCCTCGTTATCCTGGTCAGCCAAAGTGCCGATAATGTACATTATGTCAAGTAGCCGGGATCTGGGGCTGCGAAGGCCTCCCCGGCGCCACTTTGGCTACTCGGTTTGATACCAGACGTTCTCGTCCCAGAACGGGTCATCGCTGTCGCCGTCGTAGTGGTTGACGAGGTAGTCGCGGATCGCCGGCCAAGTCGGGTCGTCGCTGCTCGTCCCCTCGGGGTTCAGCGGAACGGCGTGTCCGTGCGTGAAGATGCCGAGCTGCTCGCCGCGCATGAAGGTCGCGCTGATGCCGGGCCGCGCCGCGAGATGACGGGCTTAGCGGCCTGGCGGTGGGTGCCGACGATCCAGCGGCCGTGCAGGAGGTGCCCGTCGACGCCAGCTGATGCGTGGCTCACCGCGCCGGGTGACTGTGGCGATGGCGAGGGTGCACATGCCTTGGCAGACTCGACCGACAGCCTGGCTGCTGACAATCACGAGAACCGGTGGCATCGCACCGCCTATACCGCACTGCGCGGCGACAGCCGCTGTGTGATCCGGCCGAACAGTTCGGCCAGTGGTTCGCCGACTTCCTCGCCGAACTCAGTCAGGCCGTAGGTGACCTGAGGCGGAGTCGTCGGCGTGACTTTCCGCCAGACGAGACCGTCCTGGACCAGCGCGCGCAGGCTCTGGGCGAGCATCTTCTCGCTGATGCCCTGGATGCTCTCGCGCAGCTCGTAGAACCGGAGGTCGTTGCTCTGCAAGGAGATCAGCACCCAGATCCCCCACCGGCTGGTCACGTGATCGACCACCTCGCGCGCGGGACAGTCGGTGTGAAACACCTCATACCGAGCCCCGGTATCGGCCTCTGTGAACTGCGCGCCTTCCGCCACGTGATGAGCTTACCCCGAGGTATGTCCTTACCAAAAGTTAGCCCAGCTCCTAGCGTCTTGACCACAGAGAACATCGGACAAAGGAGCTGTTCATGATCGTAGTGACCGGGGCTACCGGGAATGTTGGCCGGCCGTTGACTCAGGCGCTGGTCGAGGCCGGCGAGCAGGTGACGACGGTGTCGCGGCACGCCGCAACGGCGCCGGACGGCGGCCGCCATGTAGTGGCCGACCTGGCCGATCCGGCCGGCCTCGAGCCCGCGTTGGCCGGGGCGAAGGCGTTGTTCCTGCTGCTTTCGGGCGACCTGCACGCCGCCGGAGCCGACCCGGCCGACATCATCGGCAAGGCCACGGCCAGCGGGGTCCGCCGGGTGGTCCTGCTCTCCACGTTGGGTGTGGCGACCAGGCCCTTCGGCACGACGCGGATCGCGATGCGCGCGCTGGAAGACGTGCTGCGGGACTCCGGGCTGGACTGGGCGATCTTGCGGCCGGGTGGCTTCGCCTCCAACGCCTTGTGGTGGGCCGAGTCCGTCCGCGCGCGGCAGGTCGTCGCCGCGCCCTTCGGTGACACCGGGGTGCCGATCATCGATCCGGCGGACATCGCCGACGTGGCCGCGGCTTGCCTGCTGGACGACCGGCACACCGGCGGCGTGTACGAACTGACCGGTCCGGAGGTGATCACACCGCGCCAGCAGGCGGAAGCCATCGCTGCAGTGCTGGGCTCGCCGGTGCGGTTTCACGAGCTCACCCGCGACGAGGCCAAGGCCGGTATGGCCCAGAGCATGCCGGCGGAACTCGCCGACGACACCCTGGACATCCTCAGCTCCCCGAGCCCGGCCGAGTTGCGCATCAGCCCGGACGTCGAGCGGGTTCTGGGCCGAGCGCCGCGTTCGTTCGCCGAGTGGGCAGCCCGTAATATCGCCGCGTTCCGCTGAGACTGATCAAACCCTGGGGTAGCCGAAATGACCGAGAGCACCGCTGTGCGCGTCGATCCGTCCAACGCGCGGATGCTGAAGGCGTGGGACGGTGAGGAGGGCGCGCGCTGGACGAAGCGCGCTCAGCGGTTCGACGACGGTGTGGCCGCTTACCGTGACACGTTCTTCGCCGCGGCCGGCATCCAACCGGCCGACAACGTCCTCGACGTCGGTTGCGGCGCCGGCCAGACGACTCGGGACGCGGCACGACAAGCCGTTGACGGTTCCGTGCTCGGCGTGGACCTGTCCGGTGAGATGCTCAGTCTCGCTCGTCGGCTCGCCGAACAGGAACGTGTCCCCAACGTCTCTTTCGAACAGGTGGACGCCCAGGTCCATCCGTTCGCCGAGGCGGGCGTCGATGTGGTGATCAGCAGGCATGGATCGATGTTCTTCGGTACTCCCCTGGCCGCGTTCGCCAACCTGGCCCGGGCGACGCGGCCGGGTGGCCGTCTCGTACTGCTGACGTGGCGGCCGTTCCGGCTCAACGAATGGATCACCACGTTCCGGACGATCTTCGCCGCCGGTCGTGAGATGCCGCCGTTCGACCTCGCGCTCAGCGACCCGCTCGAAACCGAAGGGCTGCTGACCTCCGCCGGGTACGCCGACGTCCGGTCGACCGCGGTGAACAAGCCGATGTACTTCGGTCAGGAGGTCGATGACGCGGCCGAGTTCATCGTCGAGCAGCACGGTGGGCGGTTGAGCGACCTGGACGAGAGCACGCGCACCAAGGCCATCGAGACGCTGCGGGCCGATCTCGCCGAGCACCAGACCGACCGAGGCGTGTTCTACGACTCGGCGGCCTGGCTCATCGAGGCTCGCCGTCCGTGACCTACTGTTTGCGGGCGATCAGGTAGGCCTGCCGCGTGCTCTCGAACTCCTCGGATGGCTCGCGAACGAGTTCCGACACCATCGAGAACCCCGTCTCCCCCAGCTGTCCGGCGATCGCCTCCGGCAGCAGCCGGTAGGCGTCACACGAGATGTCGTGCCCGTAGGCGTGTTCGATGTGGCGCACTTCGTCGCCGACCTGGAAGGCCAGCATCAGGTGCCCGCCCGGGCGCAGGATGCGGTGGAAGTCGGCGAAGATCTCCGGCAGCCGCTCCCGTGGGGTGTGGATGATCGAGTACCACGCGACGACGCCGGCGAGTGCGCCGTCCTCAATGGACAAACCGGGCATCTCCCCGATCCTGAAGTCCAGGTGTGGATACCACTTCCGGGCGACGGCGATCATCTCCGGTGAGAGGTCGACGCCGTGGACGTCGAGTCCCAGGCCGTGGAGGTGTTCGGTGATGCGGCCGGGTCCGCAGCCGATCTCGGCGACGGGCCCGCCGCCGCCGGCTTGGACGAGTTCCGCGTAGGCGCCGAGAACGGCGCGGTCCCAGGTGGATCTGGCGAGATGGCCGCGGAGGAGGTCTGCGTAGTCGGCCGCGACCGTGTCATAGGCGGTGCGGGTGATGTCGAGGTAGTCGGTCACGGCTGGGGACCCTATCCCCTGGCACCGACAACAATCGTCGCGTAGAGCTCGTCGTCGGTGATCACCTGCGGGGTCAATCCGTTGTGCGCCACGGCTACCGCGGTGCGTGCGGCCTGGCTCTCCCCGGTTTCGATCAGCAGGTGCCCGCCCGGTGCGAGCCATTGTGGTGCTTCGGCGGCGACTCTTCGGTGGACGTCGACGCCGTCCTGTCCGCCGTCGAGTGCGACGCGGGGTTCGTGGTCGCGGGCTTCGGGCGGCATCATCGCGATGGCGTCGGTGGGTACGTAGGGCGCGTTGACGATGAGGAGGTCGACGTGCCCGCGCAGGGAGGCGGGAAGTGGCGTGTAGAGGTCGCCTTCGTAGACCTCTCCCCCGGCGTCGGCGACGTTGGCGCGGGCGCAGCGGACGGCGGCGGGTTCGATGTCGGCCGCGTGGAGCCGGATTTCGCCGAGCTCGGCGGCGATGGCGGCGCCGAGTGCTCCGGTGCCGCAGCAGAGGTCGAGGACGGTGGCTCCCGGTCCGGCCAGGGTGACGGCGTGGCGGACGAGGAGTTCGGAGCGTTGGCGTGGCACGAAGACGCCGGGTTCGACGACGATACGGAGTCCGCAGAACTCCGCCCAGCCGAGGATGACTTCGAGTGGTTCGCCGTCGACCCGGCGTTCGACCATGGTGTCGAGCTCGGCGGGTGTGCGTGCTTCGCCGCTGAGGAGCCGGGCTTCGTCTTCGGCGAAGACGCAGCCTGCTGCGCGGAGCCTGTCGATGATCGAGGGGGTCACCGGTCTCGCAGCCTGGTGAGGATTCCGTCGAGGGCGTGCCGGACGGTGTCGGGGACGCCCTCGGTGCGCAGTTCGGTGAGGAGTTGTTCGTTGAGCCCGCCGGGGGTCATGTGCTTGCCGGTGAGGGTTTCGAGGGCGCCGTCGTGTTCGAGGAGGGACTGGCCGAGCTGTCCGAAGATGTGGCTGGTGAAGGTGGTCGCGACGGTGTCTTCGATGCCCTGGTCGGTCATCCAGGCGGCGATGGTGCCGAGGTAGTCGAGGTGGGCGGCGAAGGTGGCCGTCGCGGCGCTGAAGACGTTGAGGCCTTCTTCTTCGTCGGGGACGACGGTGCCGCCGATGCTGTCGAACAGGGTGCGGGCGGCGGCGTTGTCGGGGTACATGGCGGTGAGGCTCTGGCGGCGGGCGGCCGGGGGCAGCGGGATCGTCCGGACGACGTCGCCGGCGGGCGCGGCCCATTCGCGCAGCTGGGCGAGGCGGGCGCCTGCCAGGGCGCTGATCAGGACGTGCTCGGGGCGGAAGGTCAGGTCGGCGAGGACTTCCTGGGCGATCGGCGGGCGGACGGCGAGGACGATCGACGTCGCGTTGTCGAGCACTTCTTGGTTGCCGGCGCAGACTTTGACGTTCGGGAAGCGGTCGGCGAGTTCTTGGCCGACGCTGCGGCTACGCGGTGAGAGGAAGATCGACGGCGCGTCGGTGACGTCTTTGCTGAGGCCTTCGACGATGGCCGCGGTGATCTCCCCCGCGCCCACGAATCCGTAGTTCATGGTCACTCCTAGGCGCCGGTGACGCCGTCGACGCGTTCGCGGATGAGGTCGGCCTGTCCGTTGTGGCGGGCGTATTCGCCGATCATGTGGACGTAGGTCATGCGCAGCGAGAAGGTGTCGTCGCCGTGGGTGAAGGTGTCGTCGAGTGAGCCTTCGGCGGCGGCTTCGTCGGCGAGGCGGATTTCCTCGAGGAGGGTCGCGTAGGCCTCTTCGGCTTTGGTGGCGTCGAGGACTTCGAAGTCATGGTCCTTGCCGAGGGCGGGGTCGTAGAGCGGGCCGATGTCCTGGGCGGAGTAGCGGAGGCGGAACCAGATGCGTTCGACCTTGGCGAGGTGCCGGATGAGGCCGAGGAGGGTGAGGTTGGACGGCGGGACCGAGGCCTGGGCGAGTTGTTCTCCGGTGAGGCCGGCGCATTTGCAGAGGAAGGTGCTGCGGTGCCAGGCCAGCAGGCCGGGCAGGAGGGTGCGCTCGTCGGCGGCGGTGTCGCCGGACGGACGGGTCACCTCAGGGGCGGTCCAAGTCATACCGGCGATCATGCCATCGGGTGAATCCTTTGATGTACGCGCCGACTCTTGTAAGGGCCGGGACACGCTCGGCGTCGGAGGAGGTAGGGCCGGGTATGGCTGAGGCGGGTTGGCCCAGGGAGGCTTTGGTCGCGGCCGCGCAGGGTGGGGACGCGGTCGCGATCGCTGCTCTGGTGTCGGGTTCGCACCCTCATGTGCAGCGCTTCGCGCGTTCTTTGTGCGCTTCGCCGGAGGATGCGGAGGACTCCGCGCAGGAGGCGCTGATCATCCTGTACCGCAAGATCGGCACTCTGCGGGCTTCCGGTGCGCTCGCGTCGTGGATGTTCCGGATCGTGCGCAACGAGTGTCTGCGGCGGGCTCGCCGGGCGTTGCGTGGTGATGACCTGGCGCGTCTCGATGCGGCGGTTTCGGCGGAGGACGACGTCCTGCAGCGGCTGGAGGCGGGGCGGGTGGCCGAGGTGGTGGCCGGGTTGCCCGCCGATCAGCGTCGCGTCCTGATCATGCGGGACATCCAGGGCTATTCGGGCCGGGCGGTCGCCGATGCGCTCGGCTTGAGCACTCCCGCGATGAAGTCCCGGCTGCATCGGGCCCGGGCGACGGTTCGCCAACTCCTGCTGAACGACCCGAAGTGATCGATAGCCGACCCATCTCACGAGGAGATCTCATGCTCGAAACCGGATTCCCGATGCCTGACATCGCGCTGGAAGACACCGCCGGGAAGGCGGTCCGCCTCGCGGACTACCGCGGCACGGAGAACGTGCTGCTCTACTTCATGCGCTCGACCGGTTGCCCCGTCTGCAACGGCCACGTCAAAGACCTCGCGGGGCGTGCCGCGGATCTGGCGGCCGCGAAGGTGCGCGTCCTGGTCGCGGTGCCGGAGGGCCGGGCCGAAGCCGGGGCCTGGCGGAAGAAGCGTGCTCTGCCGTTCCAGGTGGTGACCGGTCGGCGCGGTACTCCCCATGAGGCGGTCGGGCTGGTGAAGAAGGTGTTCGGTGCTCTGCAGCAGTCCGGCAGCCTGCTGATCGACCGGGACGGGGTGATCCGTCATGCCCATGCGGCGACCATGCCTGTCAACGGCTACGACAAGAAGGGCATCGCCAAGGCCGTCGACGATCTGCTTCGGGTTCGTTGACTGAAGGTGTGAATCGGTGCTTCACTTCTTGAGTGCCGTACCGCCGTACCCCGAAGGTCCAAGAGCGTTTGGACACCCAGCGCGACGCCCTGCTCGCCGCAGCCATGGAGCAGTTGGCCGAGCGTGGTTACGCGGGCTGTTCGGTGTCGGCGGTCGCCGAGCGCGCGGGGGTGGCGGTCGGGAGCGTGTACCGCCACTTCCCCACCAAGGCGGCGCTGGTCGTCGAGCTGTTCCGGAAGGTCGTCACGCGTGAGGTCGAGGCCGTACGCGTGGTGTCGGAGCGGCCGGGCACGCCGGCGGAGCGGGTCGTGGCCGTCTTCGACACCTTCGCGATGCGTGCGCTGAAGACCCCGCGGATGGCGTACGCGCTGCTCGCCGAGCCTGTCGACGCGCCGATCGAGGCCGAGCGTCTGGTGTTCCGGCGTGCTTTCCGTGACGTCGTGGCCCAGCACGTGGCCGATGGCGTCCGTGCCGGGGTGCTTCCCGCGCAGGACGCCGAGGTCACCGCGGCGGCGCTCGTCGGGGCCGCGGCCGAGGTGCTGATCGGCCCGTTGACCACCGGCAGTGCGGACGAGGTGTCCGGGCTGCGCACTTTCGTCCTGCGTTCTTTGGGAGGTTCCGATGCCGGCCACTCATGAGGTCACCAACCAGGTGCCGCCGTTGGCGGAGTACGACGCCGCCGCCGATCCGGCGTTGCTGGAGGCGCTCGAGCGGGCGGACGCGGGCTGGGCGGTGGCGGAGGTGCACGCCCTGGGCAGGCTGGCCGGGAGTGAGCAGGCCCAGGAGTGGGGCAGGCTGGCCAATGAGAACGAGCCGGTGCTGCGGACGCACGACCGGGCCGGGAACCGGATCGACGAGGTCGAGTTCCACCCTTACTGGCACGAGTTGATGGACGTCGCGGTGTCCTATGGGCTGCACGCGACGCCGTGGCGGGATTCGCGGCCGGGCGCGCATGCGGCGCGGGCGGCGAAGATGTACGTCTGGGGCCAGGTCGACGCCGGGCACACGTGCCCGATTTCGATGACGTACGCGGCGGTTCCGGCACTGCGGTTCAACGCCGAGCTTTCCGAGCGGTACGAGCCACTGCTGGCGTCGACGGAGTACGACTTCGGGCTCCGTGAGCCGAGCACGAAACGCGGGCTGATCGCCGGGATGTCGATGACGGAGAAGCAGGGCGGGTCGGACGTCCGGGCGAACACGACGACGGCGCGGCCGCTGGGTGACGGCAGCCATGTGATCGTCGGGCACAAGTGGTTCACCTCGGCGCCGATGTCGGACATGTTCCTGACGCTGGCGCAGGCGCCGGGCGGGCTCTCCTGTTTCCTGCTCCCCCGTGTGCTGCCGGACGGTTCACTCAACGGGATCCGGCTGCAGCGGCTCAAGGACAAGCTGGGCAACCGGTCGAACGCGTCGTCGGAGATCGAGTACGACGACGCGATCGGCTGGCTGGTCGGCGAGGAGGGTCGTGGGGTCCGGACCATCATCGAGATGGTGAACAACACCCGGCTGGACTGCGCGGTCGGGAGCGCGGCGGGGATGCGGTACGGCGCTGTGCGGGCGATCCACCACGCGCGGAACCGGCAGGCGTTCGGTGCGCACCTGGTGGATCAGCCGCTGATGGGTAACGTGCTGGCGGATCTCGTGGTGGAGTCCGAGGCGGCCACGACGGTGGGGATGCGGCTGGCCGCGGCGACCGACCGGGTCGGTGACGAGCAGGAGCAGGCGTTCCGGCGGCTGGGGCTGGCGGTGACGAAGTACTGGGTGTGCAAGCGCGGTCCGTCGCACGCGGTGGAGGCGCTGGAGTGCCTGGGTGGCAACGGGTACGTCGAGGAGTCGGGGATGCCGCGGCTTTACCGTGAGGCTCCCCTGATGTCGATCTGGGAGGGTTCGGGCAACGTCGCCGCGCTGGACGCTCTCAGGGCGATGGCCAAGCAGCCGGAGTCGGTGGCGGCGTATTTCGCGGAGGTCGAGCAGGCCGCCGGTGGGGACGCGCGGCTGGACGACGCGGTGGGCCGGTTGCGTAAGGAACTGTCCGACCTGTCGGACATCGAGTACCGGGCCCGGCGGCTCGTGGAGTCGATGGCGTTGGTCCTGCAGGGTTCACTGCTGGTGCGGCACGGCACGCCGGCGGTGGCCGACGCGTTCTGTGCGTCGCGGCTGGGCGGCGACTGGGGTGTCGCGTTCGGGACGCTCCCGTCCGGTGTGGACACTCGCGCGATCATCGCCCGCGCGAAGGTCTGAGTTCCTGGCGAGTGAGGCAACGCTGTGGTCGTGACCCGGGTGGCACGGCCCGCACTCGCGTGATCAGAGACGCATCTCGCGTGATCAGACGCCGTACATGCGAGTGCGGCATCCAGTCACGTGAGTTCCGTGCCTGATCACGCGAGTCACGCCTTCGTCCTGGTTGCGAACAGACGCCCTCACTTCGACACACAGTGCCCACCTGACCACGTGGCGCTGCGGTCCGGTCGGTTCCTCCGGCCGGACGGCGCCCGGGCACTGCGAATGGCGGCAGGATTGCGGAATTCGGGCGCATCCACGGGGTCGCGCGTCGGCTACGTTCGTCGGTCATGGTCGATCCTGCGGCATGTCGCCGAAGACTCCTGCTTGTGATTCCCGTGGCACTGTTCGCCGCCGGTTGTGCGACGGCGGAACCGACGCCGATCTTCGCTCAAGCGAGCACGAAACCGGCCGCGGGGACCGTGCCGATGGCCGAGGCGGCGGCGCCGTCCGGTGCCCCGTTCGTCGCGGCGGACGGGCGGAACCTGAGAGCCTGCGCCGACGGCACGTGCGAGGTCCTGGTGAGAACCGGTGATCAGGTGCCCAACGACGGCGGCGCGGGGCCGCTCTCGGTGGCGGTGCAGGCGGGGAAGGTGGGCCTGGCCCCCGCGTCGGGCGGGATGGGCGAGGCGGTGTCGGGGCCGGCGGGGATGGCCCACCAGATCAACCGGCAGCTGATCGTCATCCTCGCGGTGCAGGACGGTGAAGGAATCATCAGGCTCAGCAAGAAATAACGTACTCCGCCGGGGACGGTGAAGTTCCCACCGGCGAGTTCGGATCGGACCTCCCTGTCCACTGCCTGTACCTACTAGTATGTACGGCATGCACGCGATGCAGTACGAGATCACGCTCCCCGCCGACTACGACATGGGCATCATCCGCGAGCGCGTCGCCACGCGCGGGCACCTGGTCGACGACTTCGCCGGGCTCGGGCTGAAGGTGTTCGGGATCCGCGAACGCGGAGTCGACGGCTCGACACTGAACCAGTACTCGCCGTTCTATCTCTGGCACGACGAGGCCGGGATGAACACCTTCCTGTGGGGCGGCCCGTTCACCGGCATCATCGATTCGTTCGGGCGGCCCGCCGTGCAGCACTGGACCGTGCTCGGCTTCGAGGACGGACCGGCGTACGGCATTCCCCCCGTGGCGGCGGGAAAACATGTCGAGCAGATCCCCGCCGAGGCCGACCCGGTCGCGTTCCTGGGCGAGGCGCTCGACGGCCTCCGCGAGCACGTGCGGCAGGAGGGCGCGCATTCCGGCGCGCTGGCGGTCGATCCGCGGAGCTGGCAGGTGGTGCGCTACAGCCTGTGGCGTGACGAGGCGCCGAAGTCGGACGAGGTCCGGTACCGGATCCTGCACCTGTCCTCGCCACAGCTGGATGAGCTGCGGCGAGGACGGCAGTGGTGATCGGTGCGGTGGTGAGGGCTCAGCCGAGCAGCGCGGCGAACAGCACTCCAGGATCGGCTTCGGGCGACCCGGCGGGCCACTGATCCCGGTAGGGATACCAGAGCCCGTCCTTGCCCAGCCGCACCTGAACCCCGGTTCCGTGGACGGTGCAATGGTTGCGTTCGACGTCCAGGCTCTGCCCGGGATCGTCCATCACCTCGGCCAGGGCGACCCTCGCCCGGCCGATCGCCTGCGACGGCGGCGTCCACGACGTCTCCAGGACCTCGAGTCCGGGGCGGCCGCCGTGCCGCCACGCGAGCACCGCGCGGTCGAAGTCCTCACCGCGCTCGGCCGGTCGCAGCCGCTCGGTGGTCTCCGGGTGGCTCGCGACGAGGCGGACGGCGTCCTGCTTCTTGGTGAGCTTCGGCCGCGCGGCCAGCAGGGCGCCCGCCTGATAGCTCGCGTTGCCGCTCAACAGGGCGAAGGTCTCCGCCGGGATACCGGGTGCGCCGGGCACGGTCGGCCCGCCGGTGGGGGTGAACCCGTCCAGGTCCGGCAGTGGCCCGGGCTCGTCGGCGTAGGCCTGCTCGGCCGGGGTGCCGTCGTCTCCGGTGCGCACGAACCGCGGTGCGTTGCGCCGCTGCAGCTCGTCGAGGAGTTCCCGCTCCCCCTTGCCACGCATCAGCAACAGCACGAAGGGGTCGGCGTCGAGCAGCCACGAGGCCTGGAACGACAGCGCCGCGGCGTGGCGGCACGGCAGTTCCCAGCCGGGGCAGTCGCAGTCCGGGTCGAGGTCGCCGATACCGGGCAGCAGGTGCACCCCGGCGTCGTCGGCGGCCTCGATGAGATCGTGCGGCATGTCCCGGTCCAGGAGCGCGGCGAGGTGCCCGGCGCGGGAGGCGACCCGGTCGAGGAACCGGTCCCATTCGGTTCCGGTCAGTTCCGCGAGCCGGACCTCGGTGCGGTATTGGCCTTCCTGGTCGTCGACCACGGCGGCGATCCGGCCGGGGCTGACCGTGATCGGCCCGACCCGGCCCGCCGCGGCGTACTTGCGGCCCTGTTTGAGCTGTCGCAGGTCCAGCGCGGTGTCTTCCATCGCGTTGATCCACGCGCGGCCCCACCACGAGCGGGCGAACTGGCCGTGGCCGCCCTGCGGCCCGAAGGCGGGGAATCCGCGGACGCGATCGTCTGGCGTGCTCATCGGCGGCTCCTCAGCTCGACCAGTTCGGCCAGTTCCGTGTCGGTCAGTTCGGTGAGCGCGGCCTCGCCGCCACCGGCGAGCACCGCGTCGGCGAGTGCGCGCTTCTCCCGCAGCATCGCGGCGATGCGGTCCTCGACCGTGCCCTCCGCGATGAGCCGGTGCACCTGGACCGGGCGGGTCTGCCCGATCCGGTAGGCGCGGTCGGTCGCCTGGTCCTCCACCGCCGGGTTCCACCAGCGGTCGTAGTGCACGACGTGGTCGGCGCGGGTGAGGTTGAGCCCGGTACCGGCCGCCTTGAGCGAGAGCAGGAACACCGGAACCTCACCGGCCTGGAACCGGCATACGAGTTCCTCGCGCTTCGGGACCGGCGTGCCGCCGTGCAACAGCTGAGTGGCGATCCCCCGCTGCGCGAGGTGGCGTTCCAGCAGCCGTGCCATGGCGACGTACTGGGTGAACACCAGCGCCGCGCCGTCCTCGGCCAGGATCGTGCCGAGGAGCTCGTCGAGCAGTTCGAGCTTGCCGGACCGGCCGTCCAGTACCGACTCCGCCGGTTCCTTGAGGTACTGCGCGGGGTGGTTGCAGATCTGCTTGAGCCCGGTGAGCAGCTTGACGATCCGGCCGCGGCGCGCGATGCCGTCGCTCCCGGCGATGTCGGCCATCAGCTCCCGCACCGTCGCCTCGTACAGTGCCGCCTGCTCCGCGGTCAGCGTCACCGGCCGGTCGGTCTCGGTCTTGGCGGGCAGTTCGGGTGCGATCCCCGGATCGGCCTTGCGGCGCCGCAACAGGAACGGGCGGACCAGCCGGGAGAGCCGATCCGCTGCTTCGGGGTCGTTTCCGGACTCGACCGGTTTCGCCCACACCCGGCGGAAGTCGGCCATCGAGCCGAGCAGGCCGGGAGTGGTCCAGTCGAGGATCGCCCACAGCTCGCCGAGGTTGTTCTCCACCGGTGTGCCCGTCAGCGCCACCCGCGCCGACGACGTCAGCGTCCGCAACGCCTTCGCCGTCCAGGAGCGGTGGTTCTTGATGTGCTGCGCCTCGTCGGCGACCAGCAGTCCCCAGTGGACGGTCGCCAGCGCGTCCGGATCGACCCGCAGCGTGCCGTAGGTCGTGAGCACGAAGCCGTCGTCGAGTCCTTCGAGTGACCGCTCGGTGCCGTGGAATCGCCGCACGGCCACTCCGGGGGCGAACCGGGTGATCTCCCGTTCCCAGTTGCCCAGCAGGGACGCCGGGCAGACGACCAGCGTCGGGCCCGGCGCGGTTTCGCCGCGGTGCAGGTGAAGCGAGATCAGGGTGATCGTCTTGCCGAGACCCATGTCGTCGGCGAGACAGCCGCCGAGACCGATCGAGGTCATGGCGGTGAGCCACTGCAGGCCGCGCAGCTGGTAGTCGCGCAGGGTCGCGGCGAGGCCCCGCGGCGGTGCCTGCGGTTCGGGCGGCGCCAGCAGCCGTTCCCGCAGGGCGGTGAGCCAGCCGTCGGTGAGGACGTCGACGCGTTCGCCGTCGACCTCGGCCGTGCCGCTCAGGGCGGCGCCGAGCGCGTCGATCGGGGTCAGGGGTTTGAGCGCGCGATCCCGCGCCTTCGCCGCCAGCGCCGGGTCCACGAGTACCCACTGGTCCCGCAGCCGCACCACCGGCCGGTGTGCCTCGGCGAGCGCGTCCATCTCGGCCGTGGTGAGCGGGGTGTCGCCGAGGGCGAGCTGCCAGTCGAACTGCAGCAGGCTGCCGCCGGCGAAGAAGGACGGGAGGTCACCCGGTGGCGCGTCACCGCCGCCCACGACGGCCTTCGCGCTCAGGTCGCGGGCGAGGCCGGCGGGCCAGTGCACGTCGATCCCCGCCGTGGCCAGGAGCGGTGCGGCGGTGGTGAGCAGTTCGGTGATGTCGGTGTCGCTGAGCCCGACCTCGTCCGGGACAGCGGCGCTGAGCAGCGGCGCGAGCGCCGGCCACAGCTGCGCGGCACGGCGCAGCGCCAGCATCACGTCGATACGGGCCCTGGGGCCGAGCCGGTCGTCTCCCGACCACAACGCGGCGGCGTCGATCAGGACGCCCGGGTCGGACAGGCTGTGCACCTGGACGACTCCGCTGAAGCGGCCACTCACGAAGTCGTCTCCGGACGCTTCGACCCGCAGTGAGACCCGGACACCGGAATCCAGCCCGGCCGCGACCTCGGCGGCCCAGTCCCGCAGCTGCGGGACGTGATGGGCGGCCGGGGCGGTGAAGGCCTTGACGCCGGTCGCCTGCGCGGACGCGGGCGTCCTGGGCAAGGTGTCGGCCACCGCGTCGAGGAACGCGCGCAGCAGCGGATACCTCGCGGGCAGCAGATTTCCGTCCGGGATCGCCCGGGCCCGCGCGGGCATCGCCTCGGACAACTCGCGCAGCCACGCGGCGTCGGCGGGTTCCAGCGGGCCCGCGCGCCAGGCGTCCACATCGGAGTCGGTGAGGCCGGGAAGCAGCCTGCCGGCCTCGGCGAGCTTCAAGGCCGCCGCGGTGGCCGTGCCCCAGAAACGCGCCGAGGGATCTTCACTGTCCCGGCGCCGCAGCAGCGCGGGGAGCGCCTCGGCCATCGAGAGCCGGACACACGGCACCGACCGGATCTCCGGCAGGGCGACCGTCACCTCCCCGGTGGCGCCACCCGGCTCGCTCCCCTCGGCGTTCCAGAAGACGAATCCGCTGGTCCGAGGGGGATTCTTCGGTTCGAACACGACACTGTCGAAACCGTCGTGAGACGTCACTAAGCCCCAATCTCTGTACGGTGTACAGTTCAGGATAACACAACTCTGTACACCGTAGAGAGAACCGGGATGAGTGAGACGGACTACACCGGAGCGGGCGATCCGAGGCGGACCATCGAGCTGCTCTGGGGCGTGCGGGACAAACCTCGCCGCGGCCCCAAACCGAAGCTCACCGTGGACCAGATCGTCACCGCCGCGATCGAACTCGCCGACTCCGAAGGCATCGCCGCCCTGTCGGTCCGCCGGGCCGCGGAACGGCTCGGCGTCTCCCCCATGTCCATCTACACCTACATCCCCAGCCGCTCCGAACTGCTCGACCTGATGATGGACCGGGTCCACGGCGAGCTCACCGATCCCCCGCCGAGCCACGACTGGCGGGCCACGATGACGCTCCTCGCCGCGGACGCCTGGGAGATGTACCACCGTCATCCGTGGATGCTCCAGCTCATCACCGGCCGCATTCCCCTCGGCCCGCACTCCTTCGCCAAACACGAACGCGAACTGAGCGCCGTCGACGCGATCGGGCTGACCGACCTCGAAATGGACGCCGTCGTCGCCATGGTCAACGGCTTCGTCCAGGGCATCGCACGCGGTTCAGTCGAATCCGCCGGCCTGGTCCGCCGATCCGGGATGACGGACCTGGAGTGGTGGACCGCCAGCGCGCCGGTGCTCGCCGAAATCCCCGAGGCCGACGCGGGACTCTTCCCCCTGGCGGCACGGATCGGTCAGGCCGCAGGTGAGGCGCACGGCGCGGCGAGCGCGCCGCTGTCCACGTTCCGGTTCGGGCTGGCGCGGCTCCTGGACGGGGTCGAGCAGCTGGTCATCGGCGAGGCGAGCACCTCGGAGTCCGAACTGCCGTCGTGAGCGCCGGTCTCAGTGTCCGCGTCGTCGCAGTGATCGGTACAGCAGCCACAGCGCCAGCGCGATCGGTGTCAGGACCGCCGCGAACAGGATTCCCGCGAACATTCCATAGCCGTGCGGATCCGACGACAATCCGGTGGCGCTGAGCACCGCCGTGCCGACGAGCAGCACGATCACCGCCGCGGTGCAGGCGAACGCGCCGAGCACGAGGCGCCGGAGCGCTGTCCGCAGGGCGCTCGTGCGGGTGGTGCCATCCGGCGTGTCCATGTTCGGCTCCGTCACTCAGGGGCTGCCGTCACTCAGGGCTGCCATCAGTTCGAGCTTGAAGTGCAGACGGTCAGGAACGACTTCTGGTTCTCGCGTCCGACGGCCGAGGCGTCCATCCAGCCGAGCCTGCCGAACAGGTAGCTCCCGGACGGGTGCCGGGCCGACTCGGCCAGCACCTGGGCGACGTCGGCCTTGGCGCCGTAGGACTTCGGGCCGTCGACGGAGAAGGTGATCGAGCCCGCCTTGGTCCAGTCGTAGTCCGTGGGCAGCGGTTTCTGGACCTGGAGGGGTCCACCGGTGTCCGGGGAGGTTCCCCCGCCGGTTTTCAGCAGGTCCATGTGTTCCACCGGCACTCCCGGCTGCGGCGCGGTCCACACCTGCTCCGTGCTCTCCTGGGTGCCGGAGTCGAAGACCACTCTCAGGCCGGTGACGCCCTCGCAGGGGGTGCCCGTGTTCATGAGGTAGGTCATCCGCACCGCCTTGGCGGCGTCGTCCCCGCTGACGTCGGTCGGCATCAGGAAGTACGACTTGAAGGTCCCGTCGCCGTCCTCGTCCTCGCGGATCTCTTCCATTCCGTCGAGGACCTTGAAGTCCTCAGGTGTGATGTCGTGGTCGGCGGCGATCTTCTTGATCGTGTCGATCGGCACGCCCCGGCGCACGGCGTTCTCGAGCCATTGCCGGTAGTGGCCGGACGCGGGCGGCCCGGTCAGCAGCCCGGCGTCGCGCAGCGACTGCTCCATCTCGATCACCTGGGCGTCGATCTCCCCGCCCTTCCTGGCGCCTGCCAGGGTGGTCGCTCCGTGGTCGCTGATCTCGCCGTCCTGCGCGAGCCGCATCACCCGGGCGAGGGCGGTGTCGATGTTGTTCGCCGTGGTGAGGATCGCCTTGGTTTCCTGCTCCAGCTGCTTCTTGATGGTTTCGCGGTGTCGTCGGGCCTCGGCGCGGTCTTCGGCTTCGAACCGTGACTTCGGCGGCGGGTCGGCGGGCTTGTTGTCCACGATCGCGCCGTCGGCGGCGATGCGGAACTGGTAGGTGTCGGCGAGGGAGTCGTTGTTGGCGACCCGGGTCTTCAGGGCGGACACGTCGTCCGACGCGTTCTGCAGGGCGCGTTCGACGGCGGACTGCTGCGCGATCAGGATCTCGGCCTTGTTCCGGGTGTCTCCCAGCGAACCGCGGGCGCGCTCGCCCGCGGGGCCGTGCCAATCGGGCAATTTCCTGGCGTCGTCGAGCTCGTCCTGAAGCCCGATGAGTTTGTCCCGCCGCCCGCCCAGGTTGGTGGCCGACGCGTGGAGCGCCTCGGCGTTCCATTTGCGGACATCGTCGTAGCCTGCCGTCATCCCCCGAAAGCCTCCTCCGCGGAGTCCTCATTTTCGGAGTACGCCTTCGCGGCCGACGTGATCGATTCGCTCCACTGGTGGATCTCGCCGGCCCACCCCTTCGCGCGGTCATTGAACGCCGACGCCAGGGTGGGCGCGCTCTTCGCCGCATCCCCACCAGGCAATGCCGTCGCTATCGCGTCCAAGCCGGTACCCGGTTCCACGGCCCTGGCCTGGTCCGCCGCCGATCCCGCCGCCTTGGCCGCGTTGCGCAGCTGACCGATCTCGACCTCGTACCCGCTCACAGCCCGCGACCTCCAACCCGACTAGGTCAGCGGGACACTAGTGGACTTCGGGAGGGTTCACAGCCGATTCGGGTGAGAGGGCGGGCGCTTCCTCGACGGCCGGAGGGCGGGCGAGTTCGGCCAGCTGCCGGACGACGTCGTCGTACCGCGCTTGATCGGCGGCCGCCCGGGCCCGCGCGCGTTCGAGCTCTTCACCGAGCGCCGTCGCGCGGGCTTCGGCGAGGCTGCGGGCGGTGTGCTCCTGCGCCAGGTCCGCCCGGACGCGGTCCAGATCGCCCCGCAGGCCGGCGGACTCCTGACGCGCCCCGGCACAGTCCTTTTCGGACACGGTCAGCCGTGCCTTGGCTTCGTCGAGCCGGTCCAGCAGCGCTTCGAGCTCGGCCACCGCGCGCGCCAGCGCCGTGTCGCGCTCGCCCAGGTCGGCGGTCAGCCGCGCCCTTTCCGCTCGCACGGCCGAGAATTCCTCGCGCGCTGTCCGGAGGTCGGCGACCAGGGAATCGCGGGCCCGTTCCGCCGCGACGGTCGCCGACTCGGCGGCACCACGAGCCCGTTCGTGCGCGGCGACCTCGGCCCATGAACGCTGGCGGGTCTCCTCGGCGTCTTTCAAGGCCTGTTCGGCGGTGCGTTCCGCTTTGGCCTTGGCCATCTTGTCGTCCCGGGAGGCCGCCAGGGCGGTCGCGCGGGCGGTGTCGGCCTTCGCCGCGGCCTGCTGCGCGTCCTCGGTCTCATGCCGCGCCGTCGCCGCTTCGGTCTCGGCTTCGGTGACCCGGCCGAGTGCCGCCTCGGCGGCGGCGTCGAACCGCGCGCGCATCGCGTCGAGCAGTTCGACGAGCGACGCCGCCGTCGGGGTGAACTCGTCGGCGATCCGGCGGACTTCGAGCAGCGGGTCGGCCACGCTCGCCACCGCGGCGGCCCGGCGCGCCCGCGATGCCGCGTCGGCGTGCGTCTTACCGCAGTAGGCCGAAGGCCGCCCGCCCTTGCGTTTGCCCTCGGCGTCCACCGCGGGCGGGGGCAGGGGATTCTCGCAGCCTTCCAGCGCGCACAGCCGGACTTCGTCGGCGTCCGTATCGATCACGAGAGCAGGGTAGCGCTGCCTCCGGCGCCCGGAAGCGAGGCAACGCCGGGAGAACCGCCGGTCCCGCCGGTAGGGTCGAGGATGTGCGTGTTCTCTTCACCTTCGCCGGCGGCAACGGCCACTTCCGTCCCCTCGTCCCGATCGCCCGCGCGCTGAACGAAGCGGGTCACACGATCGCGTTCACCGGCGAGCCGCTGATGGTCCCGGTCGTCGAGGCCGCCGGATTCACCGCCTTTCCCTCGGGCCCCAACCTCGGCAGCGAAGGCGAACGCCGTCCCCTGCTCGCCGTCGACCGGGACCGCGAGGACGCCGACCTGCGCGACGGTTTCGTCCGGCGCACAGCGCCCCGGCGCGCGGAAGACGTCCTGGCGCTGTGCGGGGACTGGGCACCGGATCTGCTCGTGTGCGACGAAGCCGACCACGGAGCGATGATCGTCGCCGAAACGCTCGGGCTTCCGCAGGCGACCGTCCTGGTCATCGCCTCCGGTTCCCTGATCCGCGCGGACCTGGTCGACGGCGCGCTCAACGAGGTCCGCGCGGCATACGGCCTTCCACCGCAACGGAACCTGGAGATGGCCCACCGCCATCTCGTGCTCTCCCCGTTCCCCGAGAGCTTCCGGGATCCGCGGTTCCCGCTGCCACCGACAGCGCATTCGTTCCATCCGCCCGTTCCCGGCCGCGGCCCGGTGCCGGACTGGCACGTCGAGGGACGCCCGGCCGTCTACTTCACCCTCGGCACGATCTTCAACACCGAATCCGGTGATCTGTTCGCGCGGGTCCTGGCCGGGTTGCGGGAGGTCGACGCGACCTGTGTGGTGACCGTCGGCCGTCTCCTCGATCCCGCGGAGTTCGGGCCGCAACCGGAGCACGTCCACCTCGCCCGGTACCTGCCGCAGGACGGCGTCCTCCCGTATTGCGACGCGGCGATCACCCACGGCGGGTCGGGAAGCCTGCTCGGCGCGATCGAACACGGGTTGCCGATGGTCCTGCTGCCGATGGGCGCCGACCAGCCGCACAACGGCGACCGCGTCACCGAACTCGGGCTCGGCACGGTGCTCGACGTCATCGAGGCCACCCCGGACGACGTCCGCGACGCTGTCGCCGAGGTGCTGCGCGAACCGTCCTACCGGGCGGCGGCGGTCCGGCTGCGGAACGAGGTCGCCGCCTACCCGCCGCCGGGTCAGATCGTGCCGCTGCTGGAACGACTCGCCCGCTGAGCACCGACCTCGAGTGCCCAGCGGACGTACCGCATCTTCGGTGTGAAGCCGGCCTTCTCGAAGACTCCTGACGCTCCGGAGGGGCTCGCCGAGTCGACGCTCAAGCTGGCACGGCCGTAGCCCTGGCCGGCGGCGGCCCGCAGCGCGTGCCCGATCAGCGCGCCCGCGATGCCCCGCTCCCGGTGGTCCTGGAGCGTTCCGATGGCCATGAAGTGCGCGTCACGGACGCCGGTGGCCTCCGTATCGGCCTCCCAGGACAGGGTCACCAGCATTCCCACCGGGGCCCCGCCCGCCTCCTCCCGGAGCAGGAAGCTGCTCTCGGGCTTGAACGTCTGGTTGGTGATCTTGTTCTTCCAGAGGTCCGCGGGCATCTGGACCGAACCCCAGTAGTCCTCGAACGAGGAGTTCCGGACCGACCGGAAGTCCTCGTCGTTCCGCTCCGACCAAGGCTCGACTCGCAGCCCGTCGGGGATCGCCGTGCCGGGGACGGCGTCGCCGAGCGGGTGCTCCATGCGCTGGAAGTAGCGGACCGGCTCGAAACCCTGGGAGCGGACCAGCTCGGCCAGTCCGGCGATGCGCTCGCTCTTGTGGACGTCGACCACGAGCCTCTGCGCCGGATGATGCTTCGCGTGCATCACCTTCGCCGCCGCCACTCCGGCTTCCACGAGCGCGGTGCCGATACCCCGGCGGCGATGAGCGGGGTGGACCCCGCCGTCCAGGAAGACCCGGTGGATCTCTTCCGCGGACGGCTTGTGGCGGATCTTCATGTAGCCGACCATCACGTCGCCGTCGAAGGCGGCGAGGCTCGCCCGCTCCAGGTCCGCGTACGGGTCGATCAGCTCCTGGAGCGTGTCTTCCTCGGTGTAGTTCTCGCCGATCTCGTCAACGGTCTCGATGGCGTTGAGGAGATCGGCCGAGGCCTTGGCGTCCTCGCCGGTGAGCGGCCGCCACGTGAGGGAGGTGGAGTCTGCGTGCATGCGACGGACGGTATTCGCCGGATACGCCGTCTGTCGCAGGGTTTCCACGTCGGCGGATCAGGCGCGGGCGTGCACGATCAGCCCGCCCACCAGCGCCCCGAACCCGCCGATCGCGGCCAGCGTCCGCACCAGGTTCCACCGCTCCCAGACACCCTCGAACTTCGCCCGCAGCGCCTCGAAGTCGGTGTTGTCGCCGTTGAACCCGGCCTCGAGGGCGTTGTTCAAAGGCACGTTGATCGCCATGGTCACGATCAGCATCACCAGCAGCAGCACGAACCCCGCGATGATCCACGGCAGCGCGGACCGCAGATCCGCACGGAAGTGCAGTGCCGCCGCCACCGCGGCGAGCAGGGGCGCGCCACCGAAGCTCAACGCGAACCAGCCGTTGAGGATCGCGATGTTGATCTCCCGCATCCCGGTCACGTACGTGCGGGCGTCGGCCCGCGCCAGTCCCGGCATGACCGAGCAGGTGTAGGCGTAGAACAGTCCCGCGATCAACCCGGCCGCGATGACGGCCGCGATCAGGACGATCTCGCTCAGCGTCGACATGCCTGTCGCCTTTCTTTCGATTCCCGCTTGTTTCATCGATTCCAGACCCCGGTCGCCGCTGCTTTCGCGGCGTACACGGAGAAGTCCCTCGCGGGCCTGCCCAGCACCTTCTCGACGTCTCCGGTCAGCGACTCGTTCCGGCCGTCGAGGACTCGGGTGAACAGGTCGGTCAGGCCCTCGATCTCCTCCTCGGGCACGCCCTGTTCGGCCGCGCCCGCCGCGAACTCCGCCGCGGAAACCGGAACGTACCGGACATCCCGCCCGGCAGCCTTACTGATTTCCTGGGCCGCGTCCGCAAAACTCAGCAACCGGGGTCCGGTCAGCTCGTAGACGTGGCCGTTGTGCCCGTCGGTGGTCAGCGCCGTCACCACGACCTCGACGATGTCCTCAACGTCGATGAACGGTTCGGTCACCTGCCTGGCGGGCAGCACGATCTCACCGGCGAGCACCGGTTCGAGCAGGAAGTGCTCGCTGAAGTTCTGGGCGAACCAGGAGGCCCGCACGACCGTCCACTCGGCACCGGAGTCGCGCACACCCTGTTCGCTGACAACGGCTTCCTCTTCGCCGCGGCCGGAGAGCAGCACCAGGCGGCGGACGCCGTGCTCCACGGCCAGCTTCGAGAAGTCGCGGATCGACTCGGCCGCGCCGGGGAAGGCGAGGTCGGGGTAGTAGGTCACGTAGGCCGCGCTCACGCCGGTGACCGCCGCCGTCCAGGTCGACCGGTCGTCCCAGTCGAAGCCGGGCCGCGAGGCGTTCCGGACCGTGATGCCCTGCTCGGTGAGCCGCTGCGCGACCCGGCGCCCGGTCTTGCCCGTCGCACCCAGGACCAGGACCGTTTCGGTGTTCTTCGTGTTCGTCATGCCCTTAGTCAAGCGGTTCCGAATGAGACGGAACATAGTTGAAAGGCTCTCTTCCATGTTTCATCGTCTACACTTGGCGGCATGGATCCTCTCGCTGGACTGCTCGACGGCCCCCGTGCCCGCGGCGCGTTCCTGCTCAAGTCGGTGATGACCCCGCCGTGGTCGCTGCGTGTCGAGGACGAGGCGCCGCTGACGGTGATCGCGCAGGTCCGTGGCGAGTCGTGGGTCGTACCCGACGGGGGCGACGCCGTCCATCTCGGTACGGGTGACGTCGCCATCGCCCGCGGCCCGGACCCGTATCTCGTCGCGGACGACCCGGGCACCCCGCCGCAGGCGATGATCCTGCCGGGACAGGAATGCCTGACCCCCGACGGTCAGCACCTCACCGAACTGTCCGATCTCGGCGTCCGCACCTGGGGTAGCGATCCGGACGGCCCCGTCGTGCTGCTGACGGGCACGTATCCCTTGGAAGGGGAGATCAGCAGGCGGCTGCTCACCGCGCTGCCGTCCCTGATCGTGGTGCGGCACGAGGAGTGGGACAACCCGCTCGTGCCGCTGCTCGCCGGCGAGATCGTCAAGGACTCCCCCGGGCAGGAGGCCGTGCTGGACCGGGTACTGGACCTGCTGCTGGTCTCCGCGCTGCGCATCTGGTTCGACCGGCCCGGCGCAGACGCGCCCGCCTGGTACCGCGCACATAGCGACCCCGTCGTCGGGCGGGCGCTGAAACTGTTGCAGCACAGGCCTTCCGAGCCGTGGACGGTGGCGAATCTCGCGGCCGACACCGGAGTCTCGCGGGCCGCGTTCGCCCGGCGGTTCACCGCCGCGGTGGGGGAACCGCCGATGACCTATCTCGCGGGCTGGCGGATCGCGCTCGCCGCGGATCTCCTGCGCCAGCAACCGGACGTCACGATCGGCGCGGTCGCCCGCCAGGTCGGCTACGGCAGTTCGTTCGCGCTCAGCACCGCGTTCAAACGCGAACACGGCGTCAGCCCGCAGGGCTACCGCACCGGTGTCGCGTAACGGCCGACCAGTTCCGCGCCGATCCGCGCGAGTTCTTCCTGTACCGACGGCGGGCCCAGCACCTCGATCATCGAGCCCCAGCCCGCCAGCTGCTGGGCGATCATCCACGCCACCGGCGCCGACACCCGCACCCGGACGCGGCCGTCGTCGAGCGTCTCCTCCACTTCGGACTGCCGCCCGAAGTGGTCCTGCAGGATCGGCAGATGCCGCTCCGCGATGAGCACCGTCGCGTCGAGCCCGGACCGGCGCCGCTCCACCTGGTCGACCACCTGCTCCCACGCCCGCGACAGCTCGAAGTCGTCCGGCCGCCCGGCGGGCAGGTCGCTCACCTCCGCGTCGGACATGCGGTCCACTCGGAACGTTCGCTGGCCCTTTTCGGTGCCGGCGATGAGGTACCAGATGTCGTCCTTGTCCACGAGCCCCCACGGATCCACGACCCGCTCGACCGGATCGGCGCCTTTCTTCGCGTAGCCGAAGCGGACTCTGCGACGGCGGACGATCCCGGCCTGCAGCACGGTGAGCAGCTCGGGACGTTCCTTCTCCCGCTCGCCCCAGCGTGACGGGTCGATGACGACCGCGTCCGCCGCGGCCTGCGCGTCGGCGCGGAAGGTGTCCGGCAGCGCGCGGACCAGTTTCCGCAGCGCCGATTTGACCTCCGGCGAGACCGACGCCGCCGGGCCCGCGAGCAGGAACAACGCCTGCGCCTCCATCGCCGACAGACCACTGAGGTCGGTCCGGGCGCCGCCGACGAGCGACCACCCGCCGCCGCGGCCCGGCTGCGGGTACACCGGCACTCCCGCCGCGGACAGGGCCTCGAGGTCGCGCCGGGCCGTGGCAATCGAGATCTCGAGCTCGTCGGCCAGCTCGGAAGCCGTGACGCGGCCACGGGCCTGCATCAGCAGGAGGGTGGCCACCAGGCGATCGGCACGCATGGGCCCAGTCTCGCAGCCAAACCGCTCAGCCTGTGAGCACTTTGGACACCCCACGCCCGCAAGTAGTCCTCTAGTTGCGGTAGTTGCACACGCAAGGACCGCAACTAGAGGACTACTTGCGGGAGTGGGTTACCAGTGCGAGGGAGGCGACAAGGACTCCGGGAGCTTCGTCGTCGCGTCACCCTTCGCCGCGTCCAGCTGGGACTGGATGAGGAAGAGGGCATCGCGCAGATCCGCACCGCGGACGTCGGCGTCACGCAGGTCGGCCCCGATGACGTCCGCCTGGCGAAGATCGGCCCCACGGAGATCCGCACCGATCAGGTAGGCCCCGCGCAACAGCGCGCCACGCAGGTTCGCGCCCTTGAGCTTCGCGCCGATGAGGTCCGCGCCGCGCCGGTCCTTCTTCTTGCCCGGCACCGCGGCGCGGGCGAGTTCGCTCGCGCGCAGCAGCAGCGCGTTCACCGCGCCGCGGTGGGGGTGGACGTCCAGTTCCCGGATGACGTCGGGCTTTTCCCGGGTCATGGCGTCGGTCCGGTCGATCATCCCGGCCAGGTCGTCCCGGATCGGCGCGGACGTCGGCAGCGCGGCCGCCTCGGTGAGGTAGTAGAGCAGTTCGTGCAGATCCCGCATCACCGGGAAGACCGCGAACATCGACCTGGCCGTCTTCGGCGTCTTCCGCCAGTCCTCGCCCTCGAAGGTGACCTGGGAGACCTTCTGGCCCGCGCCGAAGCAGTCGTAGACCGTGCAGCCGGTGAAGCCCGTCTTCCGGAGCTTGTCGTGAATGCCGCACCGGGAGTCTTCGCGCAGGTTCGGGCACGCCTGGCCGGCCGGTTTGGTGATCGCGAAATCGGACGACGCCGCGAAGGCCGGTACGACACAGCACAAACCGAAGCAGTTCTCGCAGTCGGCTAGCAGGTTCAGTGGGACTGGCACGGCGGTTCGGGCTCCAGATGATCGAGAGGGGTTCCGCTCACAGGGTACGGAGGCACTCCCGGGCACTTTCCGTGCAGGGCACCCACCGCCAATGGCCGCCAGACGAAGGTCTGGTCCTGCCCCATTCAGTCGATATCGGACATGTCAAACGCTCAATAACCTCGATCTTCGTGGGCTTCGGCAGGTGCCGTCCCATGCGGTCGTGCTGGACCGTTTTCCCGCCGCGGTGGTCTTGACCGGCCGGTCCCCCTGCGAACGACAGGACGAAACGCATGCGAGAGACGAGACAGTCGCGTTGGCTGACCGGCGCCGGAATGGCGAGCGTGGTCGCCGTCGCGATCAGCGTCACCACCGCCCCGGCACAAGCCGCCGAGGGCCAGATCCTCGCCGCCGGCGCCCCTGAGGCGATCCCGAACAGCTACATCGTCACGCTGAAGGACACCGGCGTCGTGGGCGCGCTGGCAAACCGCTTCGGTGCGAAGGTCGAGCAGGTCTACAACGGCTCGCTCAAGGGATTCTCCGCGTCACTGTCGGAGAAGCAGGCCAAGCGGCTCGCCGCCGACGCATCGGTCGAGTCCGTCGAGCAGAACCAGGTCGTCCGCGCGACCGCGACACAGGTCAACCCGCCCTCCTGGGGCCTGGACCGGGTCGACCAGCGCAACCTCCCGCTCGACAAGCGCTACAGCTACACCTCGACCGGCGCCGGCGTGAACGTCTACGTCATCGACACCGGTGTCCGCATCAGCCACCAGACCTTCGGCGGCCGCGCCCGCAACGGCTACGACTTCGTCGACAACGACGCCGTCGCCCAGGACGGCAACGGCCACGGCACCCACGTCGCGGGCACGATCGCCGGTTCGCAGTACGGCATCGCCAAGGGCGCCACGGTCTACGGCGTCCGCGTGCTCAACAACTCCGGCAGCGGCACCACCGCCGGTGTCATCGCGGGCATCGACTGGGTCACCCGCAACCACGTCAAGCCGGCCGCGGCCAACATGAGCCTCGGCGGCGGCGTTTCCACCACCCTCGACGACGCCGTCCGCCGGTCGATCGCCGCGGGCGTCACCTACGGCGTGGCCGCCGGGAATTCCAACGCGAACGCCTCGGGCTTCTCCCCCGCCCGCGTGACCCAGGCGATCACCGTCGGCTCGACCACCAACACCGACGCCCGCTCCAGCTTCTCCAACTACGGCAACCTGGTGGACATCTTCGCGCCGGGCACGAGCATCACCTCGTCGTGGAGCACCAGCGACACCGCGACCAGCACCATCAGCGGCACCTCGATGGCGACCCCGCACGTGGTCGGTGTCGCGGCCCGCTTCCTGCAGAACAACAAGACCGCCACGCCCGCCCAGGTGGCCACCGCGCTGATCAACGCGGCCACCCCGGGCAAGGTGACCAACCCGGGCTCCGGTTCGCCGAACCGGCTCCTGTACTGGGCGCCCACCGCCTAAAGGATCGCGGATGTCATGAAAGGGTCTTACGGGACAAGATTTGTCCCGTAAGACCCTTTCATGACACCGGAGAGAGACCCTCGCTCAAAGCACCTTGCGAATACTCGGCACCACGGCCGCGAGCCCGGCGGCGTTCGGGTGCAGGGGCGCGAAACTGTTGTTCACCACCGACGGGATCAGGCCTTCGATCCATTTGACGCCGATCGGCCGGCACGCGTCGTGGCCGATGCTCGGTATGCGGATGTCGACGTAGGTGGCGCCGTGCCGGGCGGCCTGTTCGGACATCCGCGCGTTGAGCCGGTCGATGTTGCCCTGGATGTAGTCCGCGTCCTGCGGCAGCACCGGGACGAGCGGCCAGCAGCCGCCGGGTTTGATCCCCGTCGGGTAGCCGACCATCAGGATCTTGGCCTGCGGGGCACGTTCGCGGATCTTGGCGATGACCGTGCCGTACGTCGGGGCGAAGGCGTCGATCCTGGTCGCGTACTTGTCGACGCCGCCCGCGGTGTTGGTCGCCTTGCACGACGTGCCCACCGGCAGCAGGTTGACGCAGGAGGTGGCGAGCCCGACCAGCCCGATGTCGTTGCCGCCGATCCCCACGGTCACCAGTGTCGTGTCGGCCGACAACGCGTCGTACTGCGGCGGGTTGGTCCCGGAGATGATGCCCGGCTGCGGGTTCACGAAGTGGTTCGTCGTCGCGGCTCCGCAGGTGACGTCACGCAGGACGTCGACCTTGATCTGCTTCGCCAGCAGGCCCGCGTAGTTGATCGCGGACCGGGCGCAGGTGAGCAGGTCGCTCTGCGGGAGAACGACCGAACCGGCCGAGAACGAGTCCCCCATGGCGACGTACACCTGGCGTTCCGGTGCGGCCAGCGCCGGTGTCCCGATGCCGACGAGAGTCAGTGCGGTGCCCGCCACCGCGGCGATACGAGCGAGTCTTGCCCAGCGAGAACCTGTCACTGCCGCCTCCTGCATGCGTCGTCGAATGCCGGGAACAGCGTCCGCCGGGCGGTGGGTGAATCACTAGATTCGAGCCGCGCGTTCTTGTCCGGAGTTTTGTAGGTTGCCTCTATGACGAAGGCGTCCGCACAACCGTGGCGCCGGCTGGACGCCTCGGTGCTGGCCCGGCTGGAGCCGGATATCGCCGCGATCGCGTCCGCCGCGATGGAGCAGGTGCACGCCGGGCTCCGGACCCCGCTGGACGACCGGACGGTCACGAACCTCCAGGCCACCGTCGGCCTCGCGCTCAACGCCTTCTTCGGCGAGTTCGGCCATCCCGACACGACCACCGACCGCCAGGTCTACCGGGCACAGGGCCGGGCGCAGCACACGGCGGGCCGGAGCCTGGAGGAGATGCTCGGCTTCTACCAGTCGGCCGCGCTGGGTGTCTGGCGTCAGCTCACCTCGTGCGCGCCCGCCGCCGATCTCCCGACCCAGGCCGTCGTCGAACTGGGTGAAGGGCTCTTCGCCTTCATCGCCGAACTCTCGGCCGCGGCCGCCGACGGGTACGCCGAAGCGCGCTCGCAGGCCGCACGAGCGGGGCAAGCACGGCGGGACCGGCTTCTCGGGCTCCTGCTCACCGAACCGGCGGCTGCCCGTGACGTGCTCGACGACGCCGCGAGCCAGGCCGCGTGGGCACTGCCCGGACGGCTCGCCATCGCCGTCACCAGCGAAGATGTCGTCCCCCGGCTGCTGGACCGGATGCCGAGCCGGGTACTGGTCGGCCGGCACGACGACCTCACCGCGGTGGTCATGCCCGCCGACCGCCTCGAGTGGTATCTCGGCCGGCTACGCGATCTCCTCGATCCCGACCAGGCCGGCGTGGGACCGGTGGTACCGCTGCGTTCGGCCGCGCTCAGTGCTCGCCGCGCGGGCGCGTTGTGGCGGCTGACGCGCACCGGTGCACTCGGCACCGGCGCGATCGTGCACACCACCGACCACCACATCGACCTGCTCCTGACCGCCGATCCGGAACTCGCCGCCGAGTTCGCCAAGGACGTCCTCGCGCCGCTCGCCGGCCTGCCCGAACCGTCCCGGCAGCGGCTCACCGCGACCCTGGCCGCGTGGCTCGCGCGGCCGGACCAGCCGCAGGCGATCGGCGTCGAACTACACGTCCATGTCCAGACCGTCCGGTACCGGATCCGGCAGTTGCGGACGTTGTTCGGCGGCACGATCGACGACCCGGCGGGCCGGTTCGCGCTGGCGACCGCGCTGCGGATCGATCCCCACGTGTCCTCGCTGGTATCGAGGGAACCTACAAACCCACCGGTCGGCTCAGAGCGGCACGTCCATCCGCTGCGTCCCGATGACCGATAGCAGCCGCAACGCCTCCTCGGAGGGAGTACCGGGATCGGCGGTGTAGATCACGACCTGCTGATCCCGGTCGGTGATGCCGAGGACGTCGCAGTTCACGCTGACCGGGCCGACCACCGGGTGCTGGAAGGTCTTGCACAGGGCAGGTTCGGCGCACACCTCGTGCGCGGCCCACAACCGGGCGAACTCCTCACTGCCGTCGAGAAGCTCCCGCACCAGCCCGGTCACCTCGGGATCGTCGGGGTAGCGACCGGCGGTGGCCCGCAGGCTCCGGACCGCGCCGGCGGCGAATTCGCCATCGTCCGACACCCCGTACAGCCGCTGCTCTTCCGGGCGTGGCCCCAGGAAGGTCCGCCGGACGAGGTTGCGGTCACGCCGTGACAGCGCCGAGAAGTCCTCCATCAGCGCCGCGGCCAGATCGTTCCACGCGATGACCTCGTAGGTCGCGGACAGCACGATCGCCGCCGCCTGCGGGAGGCGGTGCAAGAGCGCGAGAATGCTCGGCCGCACCTCCCGTGAAGGACCGGGCGGAGGGCCCGGGGGTGCTCCGGCGAGGTGATGGAGATGATCGCGTTCCGCGTCCGACAGCCTCAGCGCCCTGGTCAGTCCGGCCAGGACCTCGCGCGACGGCCGTGGACCGCGGGCCTGCTCCAGCCGCGTGTAGTACTCGGTGGAGATGAAGGCCAGCTGAGCGACCTCTTCACGGCGCAGCCCTGGTGTGCGGCGGCGAGGCCCGGCGGGCAGGCCGATGTCGGCGGGGGTGATCCGCTCACGCCTGCCGCGCAGGAAGCTCGCCAGTTCTGCTCCGTCCACCTCCCCAGTGTGCGTGATGGGCCCGCGCTATCCAGGTACCGCCGATGCCTGGATAGCCGCCCGGAGCCGGTGGACGCTCGGAGCCATGACCAACTCCACGACTGTTTCGGGCCTGCTGGACGGCAAGGTCGCTTTCATCACCGGCGCCGGGCGAGGGATCGGTGCCGCCGCGGCGCGGCTGTTCGCCAGGGAAGGTGCCCGGGTGGTGCTCGCCGCACGTACCGAGACCCAGCTCAAGACCGTGGCCGAAGAGATCCGCGCGTCGGGCGGGATCGCCGACCACGTGGTGTGCGACCTGGGCGACGCGGCCAGTATCCGCGCGGCCGTCGACCACACGGTGGACCTGCACGGCCGGCTCGACGTCGCTTTCAACAACGGCGCGACGAACGTCCCACCCGGACCGATGGACCACGTGACCGAGGCCGACTTCGACCACATCTACGAGGTGAACCTGAAAGGCCCGTGGCTGTCGATGGTCGCCGAGATCGCCGCGATCCGGGCCACCGCGGGAACCGGGGCCATCGTGAACAACACCAGCGTCGGCAGCCTGATGGCCAACCCCGAACTTCCCGCGTACGGCGCGATGAAACGCGGCGTCAACAGTCTCACCGCGTCGGCCGCCGTCACCTACGGGCCGGAGGGGATCCGGATCAACGCCGTCGCCCCCGGCACGACGATGACCGAGATGTTCGGCGACTGGGTGGAGAGCTCGCCGGGCATCCTCGAACGGCTCAACGCCCAGACCCCGCTGGGGCGCGTGGCCGAACCCGAGGAGGTCGCGGAGGCAGCCGCGTGGCTGCTGAGCGACCGTTCCTCCTACGTGACCGGCACGGTGCTGCGGGTCGACGGCGGCATGGTGTCGTAGGTCAGCCCGCCTGCGCGAGGTGTCGCCGGAACCACGTGGTCAGACCGGCGTCCACCTCGCGAGTCGTGGGCCGTTGCGGGGCGGGCTCGATACCGGGCTCGTCGGCGAGCGGATGCTCCAGCCCGGGGATCGACAGCAGTTCGGCTCGTTCGCCCGCGGCGGCGGCGAGCTGGAGCGCGTCGGCACGCAGCGCCGGGTGGTCCTGCGCGCCGCTGACGACCAGCAGCGGCGCGCGGTCACCGATGACCGCCGCTTGGGGGAGGAAATCGAGGCTGTCGACGGCTTTCTCGGATTCAGCGTCGTACGGATAGTCGCCGGGGAACAGGTCGACGACGGACCGCATCCGGATCGCGGCGTTCACGACCGCACCCGCGAAGACCGGAATGTCCGTGCCGGCGAGGATCTGCAGCGCGACGGCCCCGCCCAGCGAGCCGCCGAGTACCCCGATCGGACCGTCGCCGACCGGCAGCTGCGCCCGGATCGACGCCAGCGCGGCCGGGAACTCCTCGGCCGCCTGCTGGACGAACGGGTGGAGAACGGACATCAGGACGTCCTTGCGCATCAGCTCCGCCCCGGCGTCCATGTTGCCGTCGACCATGCGTGCCCCGCACATCGGCATCCCGAGGTGCACCCGCCACGCGGGCAGGCCGTGCATCGGCAGCGCGGCGGCGAACGCGGCGTCCGACCTCGGCGCGTCGAGCATGTGCCAGGTGACGATCAGCGGCGCGGCACCGTCGCCGTCAGGCGGCAACGCGGTGAACGGCACGCCGGCGGCGGTGCCCGTGATCGGTGAGTTCATGCGGCCACGGTAGGGCCGCGGGCGTGTGCCCGGTGCCGTTATCGCCACCAGCGAACCCGGTCCTGTGCGCAGAGTGCAGCGCCGCACGACACTAGCTCAGGCAGATCGTGGCCTCGATGTGGGCAAGCTGCGCGGCGAGGATCTCTTCGAACGCGGCGCGGCGGTCCACCCCGAGCGGGCGGATGTCGCGGGCGAAATGGGCCACAGCCGGGAAGCGTTCGGGGTCGGCGCCGAGTACAGAGACGCGGAACAGCTCCATTCCCTGTTCGTACTCTTCGGGGGTGAGGGCGCTGACCCCTGCCTCGGAGGAGATCAACGCGGCGACGAGGACCACGAGCTGGTGGTAGCGCGCGGGGATCTCCGCCTCGGGCAGTCCCGAGGTACGCAGCGCCTGCAGCGCCTCTTCCATCATCAGCCGGGAACCGGTGCCGCCTGAGCCATAGCGTCCGGAGACCGCGGCGAGCTGGGGGTGCTGGCCGAATGCCTCTCGCATGCGCAGGGCCAGCGTCATGATGCGCTGCTTCCAGTCACCTTCGGGCTGGTAGCCGTCGATAGCGGCCAAGAGGATCCGGTCGGCGACCGCGCGCAGCAGTTCGGTCTTGCTGCGGAAGTGCCGGTAGAGGCTGGACGAATCGGTGCCGAGCACCGCTGCGAGCTTGCGCACGCTGAACGACTCGGCGTCGCTCGTGCGCAGCAACTCCGCCGCCGCATCCAGGATGTCCTCGGTCGACCAGCGCCTTCTGCCTGTCATCTAACCCCTCTCGCCGGCTCTCAGCCTAACTCATGCACTCGGTGTTGCACGCACCGCGTGCATCCTGGCAACATGAGTCCGTACCCACGGAAGGACGCCTGTCATGAGAAGTCCCGCGGAGCTGAACACCGCCCTGAAGAACGTCCACCGCGCCGGAATGCCCGGCCTGTTCGCCGAGGTTCGTGACGGCGACCAGGTCTGGTGCGGTGCCGCCGGGGTCGCCGACGTCGCCACCGGCCGCCCCGTCTCCGCCGACATGCGGCACCGCGTTGGCAGCATCACCAAGACCTTCACCGCCGCCGCTGTGCTGCAGCAGGTGGAAAGCGGTCAGATCGGGCTCGACGCGCCGATCGGCCATTATCTGCCGAAGCTGGTTCCCGCAGAACGCGGCGATGCGATCACGGTCCGGATGTTGATCAACCACACCAGCGGCTTCGCCGAATTCCTCCGGTACGCCTACCCCGCCCTCAAGCCCTTTCCGGCCCTGGCGGACACAACGCCCCAGAGCCATTACGACCACCGGTTCACCCGGTTCGACCCCCTTGGCCTGATCGAGATGGGTGTCAGCGCGCCCGCCTTCGGCCCGCCGGGCGGCACGCCGGGGCTGTACTCCAACACCAACTACCTGCTCCTCGGCCAACTTCTGGAACAGGTAACCGGTATTACGGCCGAGAAGTACATCACCCAGAACGTCATCGAGCGCGCCGGACTCCGAGACACCGAATTTCCGGACAGTCCGCACGTCAACGGGCCGCACTCGCAGATGTACGAGGCATGGTTCGGCATGATCGAGCCGCCGCACGACTTCAGCGTCTTCGACATGTCGTATGCGGGGCTGGGGGGTTCGCTGATCTCGACCGTCGCGGATCTCAACCGGTTCTTCGGCTTGCTGTTCGCCGGGGAGATCGTCAGCCCGTCGTCGCTGGCGGAGATGCGGCGCACTGTCCGGGTCCTCTCCCAGGAGAGCAAGATCATCGACTACGGGCTGGGCCTGTACCCGATGGAGATGCCCGGTGGCACCTTCTGGGGGCATGGCGGCACCGTCTGGGGTGCCGGAGCACTGGCCATGACCAGCGCCGACGGCAAGCGGCAGATGTCCGTCGCGACGAACCTGCAGCGGTGGAACAAGCTCGACTCCTCTGGCAGGCCGCAGCCCCATCCCATCGACGACGCGCTCGCGGCTCTGTACGGCGTGGCGATGCACGGCTGACCGGGCCGGAGAAGCCGTTTCGTCAAACCGACAAGCACGCCGAGACAGGAGAGCGATGACCACGACCGACTTTGCGCCGACGAGGGAGCAGTCCCCGCCCTCACTGGACGCCGATGACGCGGCGGGAAAGTCCACGGAAGGGCTGCTGCGCCCTTACCGATGGAGCTTCGCCGCCGTTGTCATCTTGCAGGTGCTCGGCGCCGTCGCGGGTCTGGCGCCGCTGCTGGCGGTCATCGAACTGGGGCGCAGCCTGCTGGCGCCTGGCCCGATCGATCACGATCATGTCTGGTTCGTGGTGATCGCCGGTGCGATCGGCTTGCTCGTCCGACTGCTGTTCACCGCCGCATCGTCGGCAATCGGGCACCTTCTCGACGGCCGAGTGCAACTGGCTCTTCGCAGGCACCTGGCCGCGCGGCTTGGACGCGTGCCGATCGGCTGGTTCTCCCGGCGCCGGACCGGGGAGCTGGCCAAAGTGGTGGGCGAGGACATCAGTGCCGTGCACCCGTTCATCGCCCATGCCCCCGGCGAGCTCGTCGCCGCGTTCGTGGTGCCCCTGCTCTCGCTGGTCTACCTGTTCACCATCGACTGGCGCCTCACGTTGATCACGCTGATCCCGGTGGTGCTGGCCGTGGCGCACGTCCCGCTGATGATGACCCCGACCCGGCTGCGTGAGGAGAAACAGTTCGATGCGGCCATGGGGCAGATCGCCGATTCCGTCGTCGAGTTCGTCCAGGGAATCTCGGTGGTCAAGGCGTTCGGCGGTTCCGGGCGCGCCCACCGCAGGTTCCGCACGGCCACCGACGATTTCGTCGGCATCTTCTCTCGCTTTGTGCGCGGCCTCTCCGTGATCGCCGCCGGAATGCAGCTGGTGCTGTCACCGCCGTTCGTGCTGCTGGTCGTCCTGATCGGCGGCACCGCCCTGATCACGGCCGGCGGCCTGCCCCCGGCCGACCTGCTGCCTTTCCTGCTGCTGGGACTGGGCCTGACCGCTCCGGTGGCGGCCCTCATCGCCCACAGCTTCAACGACCTGCAGACCGCCAAGCGCGCGATCGGCCGAATCCGGGACGTGCTCGAGGTGGCGCCGCTGCCGGAGCCCGCGCACCCGATCGCGCCGCAGGGCCACCGGGTGGAACTGCGTGACGTCCGCTTCGGCTACGAAGCCGATCGCGAGGTGCTGCGCGGGATCGACCTGGTCCTCGAACCGGGCACGGTCACCGCGATCGTCGGGCCCTCGGGCAGCGGTAAGTCCACGCTGGTCCAGTTGCTCCCGCGCTTCTTCGACCCGACCCACGGTTCGGTCACCCTGGGCGGCGTCGATCTGCGCGAGCTCAGCAGCCATGACCTCTACCGCATTGTCTCCTTCGTCTTCCAGGACGTTCGCCTGCTGCGCGCCTCTGTCGCGGACAACATCGCACTTGCCGTACCACACGCTGATTTCGACGACGTGGTCCGCGCAGCCCGGATGGCGAACATCCATGATCGAATTCTTGACCTGCCACGCGGCTACGACACGGTGCTCGGGCAGGAGGCCGGGCTGTCGGGTGGCGAGGCACAGCGGATCGCACTCGCCCGGGCCCTGCTCGCCGCCACACCCGTCCTGGTGCTGGATGAGGCGACCGCCTTTGCCGACCCGCAGACCGAGCAGGCGGTACGGCAGGCATTGGCGGCGCTGGAGAGCGATCGCACGATCCTGGTCATCGCCCACCGCCTGGAGACGGTCGCCGACGCCGACACCATCGTGATGCTGGACAACGGGTCGATCGTCGAGCAGGGCAGGCCCGCAGACCTCCTGGCAGAGAACGGAAAGTTCGCCGCCTTCTGGCAATCCAAGGAGCACTGATGATTCGCATGCTGCTGCACGTCCTGGGCCATGATCACGCCCGGCCAGTGCGTCGCACCGTGGTCTTGATGACAATGACCGCGATCGTCGAGGGTTTGTCCTACGCCCTGCTGGTTCCCGTGCTGGCGGCGCTGTTCGGCAGCGACCCCGAAGAAGCGCTGCCCTGGCTGATCACGTTCGGCGGCGCGGTCGCGATCTACGCGGTGCTGCGCTATGTCAGCGATCTGTTCGGCTTCCGCGCCGGAACCACGCTGTTGCGTGGCATGTATCACCGCCTCGGCGATCATCTGGCCCGGCTGCCCCTCGGCTGGTACAGCCCCGGCCGAGTCGGGGAGGTGTCCGTCCTTGCCGGCCAGGGCGTGCTGGAGACGATGGGCGTGCTCGCGCATCTGCTGGCGCCCTACATCTCCGCCTTCGTCACCCCGGTGACGATCGTTGGCGTGATGCTCGCCTTCAACTGGCAGCTGGGGCTGGCCGCGTTGGTCGCCGTGCCGCTTGTGGCGGCGATCCAGATCTGGACCGGCCGCTCGATGGCCGCAGGCGATGCTGACCGCCACGCACGGGACACCGAGGCCACCGGGCGGGTCATCGAGTTCCTCCAGGCCCAGCCGGTGCTGCGCACCGGCGGCCGGAGCGTCCAACGCTTCGCGTTGCTCGACGACGCGCTGCGGGAACTTCAGCGCGCCTCCCGCCGAACCGTGTTGTCGGTGTTGCCCGGCATGATCGGCTTGACGCTCGTGGTGCAGGCGATGTTCACCGTGTTGCTGGTTCTGGGTACCTACCTCGCGCTCGGCGGGAGCATCGGTGTCGCGGAGGTGCTGACGATCCTGGTGCTGGCCGCCCGCTGCGCCGATCCGGTCCTGTCGCTGGCCGACATGGGCGGCAAACTCCGCGCCGCGCGCTCCGAGCTGGCCAGACTCGACGCGGTCCTGCGCACCGAGCCGCTACCGGAAGCACCCGAACCGATCCAGCCGGTGGGTCATAGCTTGGTTCTGGAGTCCGTCGCCTTCCAGTATGGCGACCGCACGGTGTTCGAGGACCTGTCGTTGTCCGTGCCCGAGGGACAGCGGCTTGCCGTGGTCGGCCCCTCAGGCGCGGGCAAAAGCACACTGCTGCAGTTGCTCGCGCGCTTCCACGACGTGGACGCGGGCGCGGTGCGCGTAGGCGGCGTGGACGTGCGCGCCATCGGCACCGAGGAGTTGATGGCGAGGATCGCCATCGTCTTCCAGGACGTCTACCTTTTCGACGGCACGATCGAGGACAACGTACGGCTGGGCCGCCCCGAGGCCACCGAGGCTGAGCTGCGGACGGCGGCGAGCGCCGCGCGGCTGGACGAGGTGATCGAGCGGCTGCCCGGCGGATGGGCGGCAAAGGTCGGCGAGGGCGGCACGCTGCTGTCGGGAGGCGAACGCCAGCGCGTCTCGATCGCGCGGGCTCTGCTGAAGGACGCGCCTATCGTGCTTCTGGACGAAGTGACCTCCGCGCTGGACCCGGTGAACGAGACAGCCGTCCACGAGGGCATCGAACGGCTGATGGCCGGCCGGACGGTGGTGATGGTCGCTCATCGGATGCGAACGGTCCAACGCGCCGATCGCATCGCCTTTCTCGACGGCGGCCGGATCGTGGAAGAAGGACGCCACGACGAGCTGCTCCGCCGCGGTGGCCGCTACGCCGACTTCTGGAACGCTTCCTTAACACCGGCGGCGCCCGGCTGAGCCGGTAAGTCCTGACGGCGAGGTATCAGGCGTGCGGCACCGTGTTCGTCGTGCGCAGGCCGCGCTCGTCCGCCCAGCGGGTGAGCGCGGCGGCGATCTCGGCGGGCCGGTCTTCCGGTGCCAGGTGCGCGGCGGCACCACAGGCGACGATCTCCAGGTCGGAGATGTTCTCCTCGCACCAGCCGATCAGTTCCGGCCCGACCAGCAGGGCCGGTGATCCGTCGAAGGTCAGCAGCAGCTTCGGGACGTCGTCACTGGTGGCGAGCCACTTGTCGTAGGCCTCGATGCGCGCCACGACGTCGGCGGGTTCGCCGTCGATCGGCATCGCGCGCGGCCATTCCAGCAGGGGCCGCCTGCTCTCGGGCGTCGGGTAGGGCGCGCGGTAGACGTCGTGGTCCTCGTCGCTCAGACCGGTCAGGATCGTGCGCTTGATCGCGTCTTCGATGAAGATGTTCTGTTCCAGCACCAGTTTCTCGCCCGCCGGCGTCCGGAACGCGCGGAACCGCTCGCGGGCCGATTCCGGGTACTCCGCCCAGGTCATCGGTCTGAGGATCGTCTCCATGAACGCGACACCGCGGACGCGCTCCGGATGCCGCGCGGCCCGGTCGAAGCCGAGCGCCCCGCCCCAGTCCAGGCCGACCAGGATGACCTCGTCCAGGCCGAGCGCGTCGAACCAGGCGTCGAGGTAGCGGGCGTGGTCGTCGAACTTGTAGCCGATATCCGGTTTGCCGGAGCGGCCCATGCCGATCAGGTCGGGCGCGAGCAGCCGCCCCGGCCCGTCGATCAGCGGCAGGACCTTCCGCCACACGTGGGACGACACCGGATTGCCGTGGAGGAAGACGATCGGCGTCCCACTCCCCTGTTCTTCGTAGTGCATCGTCGAGTCGAGTACCGCGATGTCGGGCATGGTGACCTCATTCCGTGGGATCCAGAGAAACGTCGAGCAGGGCGTTCAGTTCGCGCACGAACTCGTCGACGCGCTCACCGAGCGGTTCGGTCAGCCGGTCCAGCAGCGGATGGACGATCGCGATCGCCTCGCCGGCGACCTCGCTGCCGCGTGTGGTGAGGGACAGCCGGACGGCCCGGGTGTCGACCGGGTCGCGAGTGCGCTCGATCAGCCCGTCGGTTTCCAGGGCGCGGGCCAGCTTCGAGACGTACAGCGGTTCCAGGCCGGTGTGATCGGCCAGCGCGCGCTGGCTCGGCACGAGCCCCTCCCGCTGCATCCCTGAAAGCGACGACAGCACCGCGTACTGCGCGTGGGTCAGCCCCAGTGGAGCCAAGGCCCTGTCCATGGCCGCTCGCCACTTCATCGAGAGCCGCCATACGAGGAAGCCCGGCGTCGAAACCCTGAATTCCCTGCTCATGCCGGAAACAGTACATAGACATGATGTACATGTCCAGCTTATTTCTGTCGGCACGCGATACGCGTTACCAGTTAACCGTCATGGACGCGCGTAACCAAACTCAAGGGTATGCACCGTGATAATGACCCTTATAACTGAGTGCCGTCCTGGGGTGGCGAAGAACGGAGATGACGGCCGCCCGCGACTGGGTACGCGCCGGAATCGGCGGATCGGCCCGCGGGCGAACTGTGCGCGGCGAGGGTGCTGACACCCGGTGGGCGTCGTTCGTCGCTCAGCGGCGATCTGAGAGCGTTTTGCCTGGTCGGCGATAGGTTTTTGGCCGTCGCAGGCTCGTCCCGCAAAGATTCAGCCGGCAAATGTCGGATCTGAGCCGGGGAATTCGTAGTAGGGGTGAGAGGACGTCCACGAGAGGGCGTCCGAAAACCGCAAGGGAACCGCGATCATGAAACTGACCATCACCACGAACGTCTCCGTCGACGGCGTGATGCAAGGACTCGGCGGGTCGGACGAGGACCGCCGGGGCGGGTTCGAGCGCGGCGGATGGGCCTTGCCACTGTTCTACGACGAGGTCGAGACGTACCTCTGCGAGGTCTACCAGCGCGCCGACGCGTTCCTGTTCGGTCGTCGAACCTACGAGATCTTCGCCGGTTCGTGGGGAGCGATGGAGGATCCGAGCACCAGCCCCATCGCGGCGGCGTTGAACTCGCGGCCCAAGTACGTGGCATCGACCACGCTCACCGACCCGGGCTGGGCGGACACGACCGTCCTTTCCGGTGACTTCGTGGCCGCTATTCGCGAGCTGAAGGCAAAGCCGGGAGGCGAGTTGCAGGTGCACGGCAGCGGCGACCTGGTCCGCCGGCTGCTCGCCGACGGCCTCGTGGACGAGATGATCCTGCTGACCTATCCCGTGATCGTCGGCCAGGGCACGCGCCTGTTCCCCGCCGCCGGCCGGGACACGGCACTGGAACTGGTCGACTCGCGAGGTACCTCGAGTGGCGTGACGATCCAGGTCTACCGGCCCAGTGGGAGCCCGCGGTACGCGACCTCCACCCCGGCCCGGTAGCCGAAGACCGATCAGTCCAGGTCGGACAGGTCGAGTACGAAGCGGTAGCGGACGTCGTTGCGCCCCAAGCGTTCGAGGGCCGTGTTCACCTGAGACGACGGCAGCAGTTCGATGTCGGCGGTGATGCCGTGCTCGGCGCAGAAGCGCAACATCGCCGCGGTGGACGGGCGACCGCCACTGCCGGCGGAGCTGAGCTTCTTGCGGCCGATGAGCAGGTCGGTGGTGTCCACGGTGACCGGCCCGAGGTGGCCCAGGTGGCTGAGGGTGCCGTCCATGGCGACCGTGCGCAGGTAGGGGTTCAGATCATGGGGAGCGGAGATGGTGTCGATGAGCACGTCGAATCGGTCCCGGGCGGCTTCCATCTGTGCGTCGTCGGTGGAGATGACGAAGCCGTCCGCGCCGAGACTGCGTGCTTCGCCGGCCTTGTCCGGGGAGCGGCTGATGACGGACGTCGTGGCGCCGAGCGCGACGGCCAGTTTGACGGCGAGGTGCCCCAGACCGCCCAGTCCGGCCACGGCGACGGTGCTTCCGGGGCCGACCCCGAGGGCTCGTAGCGGTTCCCAGACGGTGATGCCGGCGCAGAGCAAGGGGGCCGCTCCGGCCGGATCGAGGCCCGCGGGCAGGTGGTAGGCGAACTTCTCGCGCACGAGGTACTCGCGGGAGTAGCCGCCCAGGGTGGTCGCGCCGTCCTGCCGGTCGCTCCCGCCGTAGGTCAGGGTCGGGAAGTCGCGACAGAAGTTCTCTTGGCCGGCTCGGCACATCGGGCAGGTTCCGCATGAGTCGACGATGTTGCCGACGGCCACGGGGTCTCCCGGCGCGAAGCCGGTGACCGCGCTGCCGGCCTCGCTCACCGTGCCCGTGAACTCGTGCCCCGGTACCAGGATTCCGTCCGTGTCGCCGGTGAACTGGTGCAGGGCGTGCAGGTCGCTGTGGCAGACGCCGCAGTAGTCGACGCGGACCGCGATGTCCTCCGGGCGCAGGTCCCGACGCTGGAGGGTCGTGCGGCGCAGTGAGCGCGTCGTGGGGTCTGCCTGCCAGCCGATGGTGGTGCGCATCCTTCTCCTTAAACAGACTGTTCGGTCTATTTCAGAGTAGGCAACCTCGTGTGAATCAGCAAACAGACTGGTCAGTCTGCTAGTGTGGGGGTATGTCGGATCAGCCATCGAGCGCGCGTGGGGCCGCGACTTACCAGCGGATCATCGATGCCGCCACGCGGGAATTCGCCCAGTACGGCATCGCCGGGGCCCGTATCGATCGGATCATCACCGCCGCTCGGACCAACAAGGCTCAGCTCTACGGCTACTTCGGCGGTAAGGATCAGCTCTTCGACGCGATCTTCTTCGCCTCACTGGAGCGGATAACCAACGTCGTCCCCATCGACGTCGAGGACCTGGCCGACTGGGCCGTGCGCCTCTACGACGAGTATCTCGCCCGTCCCGATCTCATCCGCCTCGCCACCTGGGCCCGTCTGGAGCGGCGCCCGGCCGGGTATCTCGTCGCGGAGCACGAGCGCTACGACGACCACAAGCTTCGAGCCATCGCCGAAGCCCAGGCCGCCGGGCGCATCAGGCAGGGCGACCCCTTCGACGTGATGGCCTTGGTCATCGCCATGTCCATGGCCTGGTCGCCGGTGAGCAACGTCTACGCCGCCACCGCGACGGAGCCCTCGGACCTCCACGCTCAGCGGCGCGCACTGCTGCGTGACTGCGTTCTGCGCACCGTCGCACCCTGAGCCGGTGGCACATCCGGGCGAGATCAGGTCACTCGGTGCTCAAGGCCCGGTCCAGCAGGGGAATCAGCCGCTCCCAGTGGAGTTTCAGCGCGGCGGGGTTGAAGGCGTCGGTGTCGGACATGGTGAACCCGTGGACGGTGTCGGGATAGATCTCGCAGGTGTAGCGGACATCCGCGGCGTCCAAGGCCTGGCTCAGCTCACTGATGCCCTCGGGCGACAGGTCGTTCACGGCCAACCCGAGGTGGACCTCGGCGGTGAGGCTGGAGACGAGCCGGTGCGGGCTGTCGGGTGCGTCGGTGACCAGGGCGCCGGGGTGGAAGCCGGCGACGGCGGCGACCCGGTCGGGGTGGGCGGTCGCGGCCCGCATCGCCAGGACGGCGCCCATGCAGTAGCCGGTCACGGCGACCGGTCCGGGGCTGACCTCGGGCTGGGCGATGAGGAACTCGAGGTAGGCGTCGGCGTCGCGCAGGGCGAATTCGGTGGTGTGGGCCTGGACCAAGGGCATCAGCTTGCCGAAGAGTTCGGGCCGGATCTCGGCCGTGATGTGGTCGGGAAGGTCGACCACCGGTGCCGGGCCGTGCCGGTAGTAGACGTTGGGGACGAGCACGTAGTACCCGTGGCCGGCGAGTTCCTGGGCCATCTCCTGCAGCACGGGCCGGAGGCCGAGGGCGTCCATGTACATCAGCACGCCCGGGTGCCGCTCGCCGTCGTCGGGGAAGGCGGCGAAAGCGTCGGCCTGGCCGTCCGGGGTAGGAATCCGCAGTGTCTTGATGGGCATGGATTCGATCTTGCCAGGAAAAACTTTCCCGGCGGATGTCGAGATCCCGGATGTGGCTGCGTCCCGGGGATTGAAGAATGAGCCCGTAACGCATTAAGGAGAACATCATGGCCAAGTACCTGCTGCTCAAGCACTACCGCGGCGCGCCGGCCGCGGTCAACGACGTGATGATGGACCAGTGGACGCCGGAGGAGATCACGGACCACGTGCAGTACATGCAGGACTTCGCGGATCGGCTCAGGACCACCGGCGAGTTCGTCGGCGAGCTGGCGCTTGCCCCGGAAGGCACGTTCGTCCGTTATGACGGCGAGGGGCGGCCGCCGGTCACCGACGGCCCGTTCGCGGAGACCAAGGACCTGATCGCCGGCTGGATGGTGATCGACGTCGAGACCTACGAACGGGCGCTCGAACTGGCGGGCGAGCTGTCCGCGGCTCCGGGTGCGGGCGGGAAACCGATCCACGAGTGGCTCGAACTGCGCCCGGCCTACGGCGTACCGCCGACCATCACGGAGTGATGCAGGTGGACGATTCCCTGCTGCGGACCCTCACCCCCGCTGTCATCGGCATCCTCGTCCGTCGCGGAGCAGACTTCGCGGCGGCCGAGGATGCCGTGCAGGACGCGCTGATCGAAGCGGTCCGTGTGTGGCCGGAGGATCCGCCGCGGGACCCCAAGGGCTGGTTGGTCGCCGTGGCCTGGCGGAAGTTCCTCGACACCACCCGCGCCGCCACCTCCCGGAGGCGGCGCGAGGTGCTCGTCGAGGAGGAACCCGTGCCCGGTCCGGGCACGGCGGTGGACGACACGCTGCAGCTGTACTTTCTGTGCGCTCACCCGTCCTTGACGCCGGCTTCGGCGGTCGCGCTGACGCTGCGCGCGGTCGGCGGTCTGACCACGAGGCAGATCGCGCAGGCCTATCTCGTGCCCGAGGCGACCATGGCTCAGCGCATCAGCAGGGCCAAGCGGACCGTCTCGGAGGTCCGGTTCGACCAGGCCGGCGATGTCGCCACGGTGCTGCGCGTGCTCTACCTCGTCTTCAACGAGGGCTACTCGGGCGACGTCGACCTCGCCGCCGAGGCGATCCGGCTCACCCGTCAGCTGGCGGCCAGGATCAACCATGACGAGGTGGCGGGCCTGCTCGCGCTCATGTTGCTCCACCACGCGCGGCGTGAGGCTCGGACCCGCGCCGACGGCAGCCTCGTACCTCTCGCCGAGCAGGACCGCGGCCTGTGGGACACGCGTCTGATCACCGAGGGCGTCGAGGTGCTCCAGGCGGCGCTGGCCCACGACCGCTTGGGGGAATTCCAGGCCCAGGCCGCCATCGCCGCGCTCCACGCCGACGCCCAGGTGCCCGAGGAGACCGATTGGGTGCAGATCGTCGAGTGGTACGACGAGCTGGTGCGCCTCACCGACAACCCGGTGGCCCGCCTCAACCGGGCCGTCGCGGTCGGCGAGGCCGACGGCCCGCGTGCCGGCCTCGCCGCCTTGGCGGAGCTCGACCCCGCTCTGCCCCGGCACTCCGCCGTGGCGGCGTACCTCCATGAGCGTGACGGTGACCCGGCGACCGCGGCGCGGCTCTACGCCGAGGCCGCCGAGCTTGCGCACAATCTCCCCGAACGCGCTCATCTCACGCGTCAGGCCGCTCGGCTCAACGAACTGCTGCGCCGCGGGCAGGACGTCAGCCCGTAGGAGCGCCGAACCACCGGGGCAGGGAGCCGGTCAGGTCCTGCTGATCGTCCCCGGCCCACGCGATATGGCCGTCCGGCCGGAGCAGGACGGCGGGCGCGTCCAGCTCCTTGCTGACTTCGACGACGTGGTCGACGCGGTCTTCCCAGCCCTGTACCGAAAGCAGACCGGTCTGGTCGAGCAGCAGGCCGCGGCCGTCGTGCATCCGCTCGTAGAGGCGTCCCTGTTTCAAGGGCAGGTCCCGCAGCCGTTTCCCGAGCAGTTCGTGTCCTTCGCCGAAGTCGTAGCGGATCCCGATCGCGCTGATCTTCTCGATCAGGAGCCGGTTGACGTCGTCGAAGTCCATCAGTTCCGTCAGCAGCTTGCGCAGGGCCTGGGAGCCGGGGTCGAGGGCCATCAGTTGCATCTGCGCGCGGGTGTTGACCAGTACGTCGGCGGCCACCGGGTGCCGTTCGGAGTGGTAGGTGTCCAGTAGCCCTTCCGGTGCCCGGCCGTCGATCGCGGCGGCCAGTTTCCAGGCGAGGTTGACCGCGTCCTGGATGCCGAGGTTGAGTCCCTGCCCACCGGTCGGCGGGTGGATGTGCGCCGCGTCCCCCGCCAGGAAGACACGGCCGCGCCGGTAGTGCTCGGCGAGCCGGGTGGCGTCGCCGAAGCGGGAGAGCCAGCGTGGCGAGTGCACACCGAAGTCGGTTCCGGCGACGTCGAGCAGCTGCCGCTTGAACTCTTCGAGGGTCGGCGGGACCCGGGAATCCTCGGTCACGCCGTCGGCGGGTACGCCGACGCGGTAGACGCCGTCCCCGAGGGGCATGGCGCCGAACCGCAGCTGGGTTTTGCGGACTTCGGTCATCACGGCGGTCAGTTCGTCCGGGGTCGCGGTCAGCTCCATCTCCCCCAGCAGGGTTTCGATGTGGCTCGGTTCGCCGGGGAAGTCGACGTCGAGCAGCTTGCGCACCGTGCTGCGGCCGCCGTCGCAGCCGACGAGGTAACGCGCGCGCAGCCTGGTGCCGTCGGCCAGGTCGACGTCGACGCCGTCGTCGTCCTGGCTCAGCCCGACGACTTCGCTGCTTCGCCGGATCTCGACGCCGAGTTCGGCGGCGTGTTCGTTCAGCAGCCGCTCGACGACGGTCTGCGGAATGCCGAGCAGGTAGGGATGCGCGGTGTCCAGCCCGTCCGGGACCGGTTTGGTGATACCGGCGAAAGAACCCCTGACCGGGTACTTCTGGCCGAGCTCCAGAAACCTGTCCAGCACCCCTCGCTGGTCCAGGATCTCGATACTGCGCGCGTGCAGACCCATCGCGCGGACGACCTTGGTCGGCTCCGGCTCCTTGTCCAGCACGACAGCGTGGACGCCGCGCAGCCGCAACTCGCTCGCCAGCATCACGCCGGTCGGTCCACCACCCGCCACGATCACGTCGATCATGCAATCCCCCGTTCGAACTCCGGTGCGGTTCAGCCGGGAGATTCTGCGGCATGACCCGGGTCTTGTGGCAAGCCCCAGGGTGCGCTATATGTTAGAAGTGGCAGGGAGTGCAGAGCTCTCTGCCTTTGTCATTTCCGTCCTCTGTGGACGACGGCGGGGATGATCGCGAGAGCCAGCACACCGCCGGCGAGGGCGAGCACGGGATAGCCGACGCCGACCACGACGAAGCCGGACGACATCCCGCCTGCCGCGCCGCCGATCGCGATGGCGACATCGGCCGTCCCCTGGGTCTTGGCGCGGGTGGCCACGGGTGCGGCGTCGGTGATGATCGCGGTGCCGCTGACCATGCCGAGGTTCCAGCCCAGTCCGAGCAGGATGAGCGCGAAAGTCAGTAGCGTCAAGGAATCGGCCGGTGCGGCCGCCGCGACGACGGCGGCGATCAGCAGGGTGATCGCCGCGGCGATGGCGATCACCTTCCGGCCGTAGCGGTCGACGAGCACTCCGGACAGCGGCGAGGGCAGGAACATCGCGCCGACGTGGAGCGCGATGACCAGTCCGGCGGCGCCGGTGCCGTGCCCGTGGGCGAGCATGTGGATCGGCGTCATGGTCATGATCGCGATCATCACGATCTGGGCCAGGACCATGACGAGAACGCCTTGCCGCACAAGGAGACCGTGCTCCGAACCGGTTGCCGAGGGACTCGCCCGCTCGTCCGGCGGCAGGGTGCGGGCCAGCAGGAACGGGTCGGGACGCAGCCAGACGAGCAGGACGACGGCGGCCAGGGCGTAGGCGATTCCGGAGACGAGGAACAGCCCGGTCAAGGGCGGGAGCCCGAGTGCCGAGGCCAGGCCCCCGGTCGGCGCGGCGAGGTTCGCCCCCGCCACTCCTCCCAGTGTCGTGGCGACCAGGACGGTGGACACCGCCCGGGCCCGGCGAGCCGGGGCGGCGAGATCCGCCCCGGCGTAGCGGGCCTGGAGGTTGGCCGCCGCACCCGCGCCGTAGAGGACCAGGGCGACGACCATGAGGATCGTGCTTCCGGTGGCCGCGCCGGCGATGATCCCCGCGCTGCCGACGGCTCCGGCGACGTAGCCGCCCGCCAGCCCGGGGCGGCGGCCCCTCGACTGCGACAGGCGGCCCACGCCGACGGCGGCGAGCGCGGTTCCGGCGGTCAGGAGACCGCTGGGAAGTCCGGCCATCGCGGTGGAACCGAGCATGTCCTGGAACAACAGGGCGCCGACGGTGACCCCGGCCGACAGTCCGACGCCGCTGAGCACCTGCGAGACGGTCAGGACGAGCAGGGTGCGTTTCTGGGTCCGGGGCAGCGAAGGCCCCGGGGGCTCGGTGACCGGCTCGGTCAGGTGCCGGGGCATCAGGCCGGGCGCAGGCGGTCGGCCAGGCCGGCGGCGGCGAAGGCGGCCACCACGTCGTCACGGCTTTCGGTGAAGTGGTCCCAGCTGTCGAGGTGGGCGGCTACCACGGTGCGCGCGTCGAGGATCTTCGCCGCCTCCACGGCGAGGGCACTGTCGAGGACGAGCAGGGCGCCGTCGAAGACCGGCTTCAGCCGCGGGGCCCCGGCGAAGAGCACGGCGGTGTCGACCGGGCCGAAGCGTTCGGCGACCTGCCGGACGGCGTCGAGCGAGGCGTTGTCGCCGCTGACGTAGACCGTCGGCAGGTCCTGGGCGGTCAGCACGAAGCCGACGACGTCGCCGGTGACCTTCTCCGCGCCTTCCGGACCGTGCAGCGCCGGTGCGCCGGTCACGGTCACCACTCCCCCGTCCGGGCGGGCCAGTTCGACCGTTTCCCACGGCGCGAGCCCCTTCGCGGTGCCGCCGAGACGGCCCGCGCCGCTGGGTGTGGTGAGCGTCAGCGGTACCTCGGTCAGCAGTTTCCGGCCCGAGTTGTCGAGGTTGTCGGCGTGCTCGTCGTGGGACAGCAGGACGGCGTCGACGTGGCCGAGGTCGGTGAGGTTCTGCGAGGGCGGGGCTATTTTGGTCAGGCCCGGACTTCCGCCGGGCCCCGGGTAGTAGCCGGGCTCGTCGAAGGTCGGATCGGTCAGGAACCGCAGGCCGCCGTACTCGATCAGAGCGGTCGGCCCGCCGAAGACCTGGACGGGGACCTGTTCGCTGACCGAGTTCGCGCCGACTGTCATCATCCACCTCACGGATAGGTATTGTTCTTTCCGTGAGTGACCCTAGACCGTTCTCACGGAAGAGTGCAACCACATCCGTGAGGCTCTCTCATGGTTGAGGCCTCCGCCTACCATGAGAGCGTGGACGACAACGCCGGCACCGACCTCGACACCGCTGTCCTGCCGCCCGCACCGGGCGCGGAGCAGTACGTCGCGCTCGCCTTCGCCAACACCGCCGTCGCGCTGCCCGGCGGTCAGTTCGCCGATGAGCTCGGGACGCCGGACAGCGCGACCCGGTGGCTGGTCGAGCAGGGATTCGCCCCGCCGGAGACCGAACTGCGAGAGATGTGCGCGGCGCAGGTCCGGTCGCTGCGCGAACAGGTGCGGGTGCTGTTCGCCTCGCGGTCCTGCTCGGATCCGGCACCGCAGAGCGCTCTCACCGCCGTCAACGACGCGCTGAGCAAGGCTCCGACAGCGGCGCTTCTGCGCTGGGACCCGATCCAGGGACTGTGCCGCACCGCGCCGCATCCGATCACCCAGATCGTCGAGCACGCGCTGGCGACTCTCGCGGCCAACGCGGCGGATCTGCTCACCGGCCCGGACGCCGAACGGCTCGCCGCCTGTGGATCCGCCCCCTGCAGCCGGTTCTTCCTCCGCAACGGCCGCCGTCAATGGTGCTCGGTCCGGTGCGGCGACCGTGCCCGGGCCGCCCGCGCCTACGCCCGGCGCACCCAGCCCGAACCGGTCTGAACCCGGCTGTCACAACCCACGTTCGCCTGGTGTCTTCATGCCGAAGCCAGCGACACCAGGAGGAGACATGACCGGCACGACCAGGGTTCCCAAGGCCGAGCTCACCGGAATCGGCGGGCGGCTGGTGAAGACCTTCAGCCGCCGGATGTTCGGCGAGGTACCCGAACCCGCCGAGGTGATGTGGCATCACCGTGCCGTGGTGCTGAACATGAGCGCGCTCGGCCGCAAGGTCGACAAGTGGGACACCGTGGACCCGAACCTCAAGTCGTTCGCGCATATGGCCGTCGCGTCGCTCGTCGGGTGCACCTGGTGCCTCGACTTCGGCTACTTCCATGCCCACAACGAAGGTCTCGACGTGGAGAAGGCCCGTGAGGTGCCGAGGTGGCGCGAATCGGACGTCTTCACCCCGCTGGAGCGGCGGGTGATGGAGTACGCCGAGGCGATGAGCCAGACCCCGACCGTGGTGACCGACGAACTGGCGGCCGCGCTGCTCAAGGAACTCGGCCCGGCGGGGCTGGTCGAGCTCACCGCGTCGGTGGCGTTCGCGAACATGTCCACCCGCACCAACAGCGCGCTCGGGATCGAAGCGCAGGGTTTCGCCGCCGCGTGCGAACTGCGGCCGCTCGCGCCGAAGACGGTCGTGCAGGCATGAGCGAAGACCCGTTCGTCATCCATCGCAGCCTGCTCTTCACGGTCGCCTACGAGATGCTCGGCTCGGCGGCCGACGCTGAAGACGTCGTGCAGGAGACCTGGCTGCGGTGGGCGGCCGTCGACCAGGACGAGATCCGCGACCCGCGCGCCTATCTGGTGCGGATCGTGACCCGGCAGGCGCTCAACCGGCTCCGCACGCTGACGCGACGACGAGAGGACTACGTCGGGGAATGGCTGCCCGAGCCGCTGCTGACCAGCCCTGACGTGGCCGAGGACGTCGAGTTCGCGGAAAGCGTCTCGATCGCGATGCTCACGGTGCTGGAGACCCTCGGCCCGACGGAGCGGGCGGTGTTCGTGCTGCGGGAGGTGTTCGACGCGCCGTTCGGCGAGATCGCCGGCGCGGTCGGGAAGTCCGCGGCGGCGGTCCGGCAGATCGCCCACCGCGCCCGGGAACACGTGGCGGCCCGGCGTCCCCGGATGGCGGTCAGCAAAACCGATCAGCAGGCCGCGGTGGAGAAGTTCCGCTCAGCCCTCGAAACCGGAGACCTCCAGGGACTCTTCGACATCCTCTCGCCCGACGTGGTGATGGTCGCCGACGGCGGCGGAGTGGTGCAGGCATTCCTGGAACCGATCTCCGGGGCCGCGCGAGTGTCGAGGCTTCTCGCGGGCTTCCCACATCGTGTGCCCGGCGCGCACGTCGAGGCCGTGTGGCTCAACGGCGCCCCGGCGCTTCGGGTGGACATCGGCGGCGAACTCGATTCGGCGATCGGCTTCGTCATCGAGGACGGGCAGGTCAGCCGGATCTACGCGTTCCGCAACCCGCACAAGCTCGCCGGGCTCGGGGAGGCGATCCCGCTGAGCCGGACCTACTCGTAGGAGTCAGTTTCCTGGCGGGACAGCTCCCTGCTTGTCGACGATGGTGGTCTGGACGGAGCTGGAGTAGGTCACGGTGCCAGGTTTGATGCCCGCTGTCGTGATGTCGTTTTCATCCGGCTTGAGCCGGGTCATGCGTTGCCCGATGAATTCGCCGGTAGCGGGGTCGACGATGATTTCCATGCGGAAGGTGCCGTCGACAGGGTCGACGCCCAGTGCGACGCCCGTGCGGCCGTCGAGGTTGGCCACCTGCTCGGTCACCTTGAGGTCGGGGATCTTGGCCACCGCGCGGTAGAGCGACTCCTTGAGGTCGGCCGGCAAGGTACCGGTTTTGAGCAGCTGTGTGGCGACGTCCAGTACCCCGCCGAGCTTGGGTTTGTTCACCACCGAGAAGTCGGCCGCCATAAGGTCGTACAGCTTCTGCGGGTCACGCGGCAACCCGTCCAGTCGCTGTTTGGTGGGTGTGCCCCATTTGTCGGCGGACCGGCCGACAAAGGACATGGCCAGGCCGGAGAACTTTCCGCTCGTGGCGCGCCATTCACCGCTCGGCCACTCCGCGACGAGCCCGCCACCTTGTGCTTTCTTGAAGGTCTCGAGAATTTGCTCGTTGCCGATGAGCCATTTCCTGTTCCCTGTGGGCGCGGTTTTGAGCAGCCATTCCCCGTCGAAGTCGCTGGGCTGCCAGGTCTGCGCCAGCCTTTCGCCGGAGAAGGCGACCGGGACCCTGCTGTCGTTCGACAGGATCCAGGTGCGGGTCGCGATATAGCGGAACTTGCCTGCGGGGATGGGAGTCTCACCGGCGACCTGGATCTTGTCGGCGGCGGCATTCAGTGCCTGCTGCACCGACACGAACTTCACTCCCGGCGCGGCCGCCGACGACTGGGCCGAAGGCTCACCATGGTCGGTTCCGGTGATCGCCGCGGTGGCCCCGACGGCGATCACCGCCGCCGCCGCGGCGGCACTGATCCACCAGCGCCGCCCAAGGGGGGATGCCGGCTTTCCCCGAACCTCGGTCAGTGGGGTGGGTCCAGGCACAGGAGTGTCCTCTTCTTCGATGGACCGCACCGCGTTCAGCAGGACGTTGTTGGCGGCGGCCAGGGGCCGCTGGTCGGTGAGGTCCTCGGCGCGCAGCAAGTTCAGTGCCTTGTCCAGCTCGTCGTTCGTCCACAAATGGCGGATGTTGTCCTCAGTCATCGGTGCGCTCTCCTTCCAGACTGTGTAGGGCCTTGGTTGTTGTGTGGGCTCGGAGGAGCCGTCTGGCCCGGTGCAGGCGGGAACGGACAGTGCCTGCGGGAATATCGAGTACCGCACCGATTTCACTGGCATCCAGCTCTCCCCAGCTGGCCAGCAACAACACGTCCCGATGCCCCGGGGCGAGGTCGGCCAGTGCAGCGGCCAGTTCCCGGACCTTGACCTGAGCGTCGACCTGGTCGGCCACCTGATCGGCATGACCGGGGGTGACCTGCGTGCCGAAATCGTGGGCGGTCATCCGCAGGTACCGGTTTTCGGCCTTGGCATGCTGGCGCAGCAGGTTGGTGGCGATGCCGAACAACCAGGCGCGGGCTCCGGCCCGTGCCGGGTCGTAGCTGGCCCGCCGCTGCAACGCGATCAGGAACGTGTCACTGACCAGATCGTCGGCTACCACCGGCCCGGCGCGGCTGGCCAAATATCGGCGCACATCCCGGGCATGTTTGTCGAACAAGCTCTGGAAGATCGACTGAAGGTCGTCCCCGCACAAGTCCGGTCGGTCATCACCGTCCACCCCACTTGCCGCGGCGCACCGCTCAGCCCTAGTCACATCGGATATTCGCCTGAGCCGTGGGAAGTGTTCACCCCAACCACGCGACACGAAGGCCTAGAGCCCCTCACAACCGGTCCAAGCCTGTTCACCAGGCGAGGTTATGCTTGGTAGAAGCCGCGACAAACCTGCAGGGCACGTTAACCCGCAATGGCCGGCATGACGCACATCACACGGGCGAGGCGCTCTGCGAGGTCGCGTATCAACCTCGACGGCGTGCGCGGTGATCTCAAAAGTCGGAGGCCTCGTAGTCGCCGGGCGGTAGCGTGCGGATACGCCGGTTCTGCCGCCGGATGCCGATCACCGTCGTCGCAACGGCGAGGACGGCGTAGGCCACCAGCCACCAGGTGAACTCGGCCGGCGCCCGGTGGCTGAACAGCAGGTCGAGCAGGACGGCGGGCGCGTAGACGGCAGTCATCGCGATCTGGCTGTCCGTGGTGCGGAGCGCGGTGTCGACGGCGGCCGATGCCGTGTCTTCGGCGTAGACCGGGCGTCGCAGCGTCTGGAAGAGGATCACCGCGCAGCACAGGGCAGCCCAGCCGAGCACACCGAGCCAGCTCCACGCGTAGGTCTTGTCCGGGGTGGTGAGGTACATGGCGGCGGCGAGCGCCGCGCCGCCGAGGAAAGTGATCAGGAACGACGCCAGGTACCAGCCGCCCAGGACCGCCAGTGCCGATGGCCGTCCGGAGCGTTCGTCCATGACCGGCAAGGGACCCAGCGCCCGCTCGCGGCGCAAGATCGCCAGCCAGAAGGCGAGCTGCGTGCAGGTGGCGAAGAAGTAGAGATAGCTGGTGTCGGTCATGTCCTCCGCACGGACACCCGGGAGTTCCCCCAGGTACCCGTAGGCGAAGTTCAGCAGCGCGCCCACGATCGCCGCCCCCATGATCCACCGGAAGCTGCTCCCCTCCACGGGGTTGCTGCGAGGGCCGATCCGGAGGGAGAGCAATCTGGTCGGCTCGTTCACCTCGATGCCGCGTTTGCTCAGCCACGTACGGGTGGCGGCGACTTCCGCCGGCCTGAGTTCCCCTGACCGGCCCGTGTTCGCTTTCACCGCCGTCCCCCTTCGACTTCGTGACGAGTGGATGTCTCGTAGTCCCCCAGCGGAAGGTCGAGGTGCCGCGGCAGCCGCCCCACACCGATCACCGTCGTAGCGATCGAGACCACGGCGTAAAGCACCAGCCACCAGGTGAACCCGGCCGGGGACCGGTGACTGAAGAGCGGATCGACCAGGGCCGCCAGCGCATAGATCCCGGGGACCACCATCCAGCAGTCCTGATTGCGCAGGGCTCTATCGACGGCCGCCGAAGCTTCGTCGTCGGCACGCACCCCGCGTAGCAGCGTCCCGAGAAGGATCACCGAACAGCACAGGGCGGCCCAGCCGAGCCCGGCCAGCCAGGTCCACGCGTACGTCCGCGCGGGGGTCGTGAGGTACATCGTGACGCCCAGCGCCCCGCCGCCGACGAAAGTGATCAGCAGCGAGACCAGGTACCAGCCGCCCAGAACTTCCAACGCGGACGGGCGCCCGGAGCGCCGATCCGGCAAGCCGCCCAGCTGCCGTTCGCGATACAGGAAGGACAGCCAGATCCCGAGCTGGATAGTGGCGATGCCGAGGTGGACGTACCTGCTCTCGGCCATCTCGGAGTAGTCGACCACGGGGAGAAAGCCGGACGCGATGAACAGTCCGAATGCCGCCGCCAGTGAACCGAGGTGCCACAGGGGCCGCGTTGCAATGCCGAACGATTGGCGGGGACCGATCCGGACGGTGAGCATCCTGGTCGGCAGGTCCACCTCGACCCCGCGCTTGCGTAGCCAGGCGCGGGTTGCCTCGATTTCCGCCAGGGTCGGTTCGGCCCTGGCGTTGTTCTGTTTGCTCACGGACTCCCCCTCGGAGTGCTTCCTCTGCCCGCTACACGTCGGATGCCGGGCCGAGGTTGCCTCAGCGGTAGGAGGCGAAGCGCTCCAGCAACGGTTGCGGTGCGTCTTCGGCGAAGCACAGGACGAGGCTCTCGGCGGATTCGGCGGCGGAGGCCTCGCTTCGGGGGAACAGCGCCTTCTCATAGGTGCCAAGGGCTGCTTCGACGTCGCCGGGGTGCGCGGCGATGGCCAGGCCGAGTTCGGCTCCGTCGTGCATGGCGAGGTTGGCGCCTTCGCCGGCGAAGGGGGACATCAGGTGTGCGGCGTCGCCGAGGAGCGTGACGCCGGGGACGCGGTCCCAGCTGTGGCCGATCGGGAGTGCGTGGATCGGGCGCGGGGTCAGTTCGCCGTCGGCGTCGGCGATCAGTGCGCGCAGGCCGTCGGCCCAGTCGTCGAAGTGTTCGAGCATCGTGGCTTTCGCCGCCGCGGTGTCGGTGAAGTCGACGGTGGAGATCCAGTCTTCGCCGGTCTTCAGCGCGACGTAGACGTGCAGGCTTCCGCCGGAATCGTGGTGCGCGAGGAAACCCTTGCCCTCGCCGAGTGCGAAGAGCATGCCGCCGCCGACCAGCGCGGTACTCGCGGGATGGCGGGTCGCGGCGTCGTGCAGATGGACCTCGATGAAGGAGAGCCCTTCGTAGGACGGCTTCGCGTCGGACACCAGGGGCCGGACCTTCGACCAGGCGCCGTCGGCGCCGACCAGGAGGCCGGTGGTGAACGTCGTGCCGTCGGCGAGCGCGACTTCGTGGCTGCCGCCGAGGGGACGTGCGCCGGTGACCTTCGAGCCCCAGCGCACCATGCCGTCGGGCAGGGAGCCGAGGAGCAGGTCGCGGAGGTCGCCCCGGGCGATTTCGGGACGGCCGCCGTCGCCGTCGTCGGCCTCCTCCCGATGGACGACCGCGTGCTTGTCGAGGATCCGCAGGGCTTCACCGCCGGGATGGACGAGTGTGCGGAACTCCTCGTGGAGACCGGCCGCCCGCAGCGCCTCCTGGCCGGATTCTTCGTGGATGTCGAGCATGCCGCCCTGGGTGCGGGCGGAGGGTGAGGTGTCCAGATCGAAGACGGCGGCTTCGATGCCGTTGACGTGCAGGACGCGGGCGAGGGTGAGTCCGCCGAGGCCGGCGCCGATGATCGCGATGGGGTGATGGGTGGTCATGTCTCGTTCCTTTCCGAGGGCACTTCCGAGGGCACGGAGGTGTGCGTGATTCCGGCGATGAGCACCTGGAAGCCCCACGACAGCCGTTGCCGCGGCTGCCCGGAAAGCAGGTCGGTGGCGTGCGCGGCGATCCGCGGGTGGGCCCGCTCGTCCACGTCCTGGACGGCGCGCGCGAGGGCGTCCCACTCGTCCGCCGGCTGCTGATCGGCGTGCTCGGCCGCGGTCGCGGTGGCGAACTGCAGGAGGACGTCGACGCCCCAGGCCCGCTGTTCTCGCGGGACGCCGCCTTCTTCGAGCAGCGTCAGCAGCGTCTCGACCTGGCCGAGGTAGTGCTCGCCGCTCGGGCGGGCCACCAGCGCGGAGAGGGCGAGACCGGGGTATTCCAGGAGCATCGCGGTGTAGGCGGCGAGCAACGTTTCGAGCTTCGTGCGCCAGTCACCGTCGTCCGGCGGCGGGGCGATCGTGCCCAGCAGTTCGTCGAGGATCGCGGCGTGCAGCTCGGCGGTGTTGCGGACGTAGACGTAGAGCGACGCCGCGCCGGTGTCGAGTTCCTGCGCCAGGCGGCGCATCGTGACCTTCTGCAGGCCTTCCCGGCGCAGGATCCCGACCGCCGCGACGACGATGCCCTCGCGGGTCAGTGCGGGTTTGGCCGGTCGATCCCGGCGGCTCCGGCGGGTCTCTTCAAGTGCCATAATCTGACCGTACCGAACATGTTCGGTACGAACAAGTTCGGAGCGAACATGTTCGGTACAGGTCACGCCGTCAGGGGTCGTCGTAGCTCAGTTAGGCCGCCTCGAGCAGCAGCCCGACGAGCTCGACGGGCATGGTGATCATGCAGTCATGGCCGGTCGGCAACTCCCGCACCCGCTCGCCTGCCGGGACAGGACGCCGGGTGATGCCCGCCGGGCCGGCCCCGACGCAGTGGATGTGCGTACGCGGGATCGTGCGCGCGGCCGGGTCGTCCAGCCGGACCGGCTCCTGAAGGCACCGCACCGGCTGGTCCGACAGCATCGAGCGCAACCAGGCGACGTCCTCGGGATCGGTGACCCCGAACAAGCCCAGCGGCGGCGGCTGCTCCGGCATCGGCGGAACCCGCCAGCCGTCTACGGCGACGTCGATGAGCCGCTTGGTGACTGGAAGGACATCGACCGCGGCTTCGCCGTCTTCGGGAACCATCGCGTCGAGGAACACCAGACGCGCGATCCGCTCCGGGACCCGGTGGGCAACCCCCGATACGACCATCCCCGCGTAGCTGTGCCCGACGAGCACGACGTCGTCGAGACGCTCGCCTTCGATCAGGCCGGTGACGTCGTCAACGTGGGTGCCTAGCCCGACCTCAGGGCCCAGCAGGTGTGCCTTGTCGCCGTAACCGGTCAGCGACGGCGCGAGCACCCGGTGCCCGGCCGACTCCAGCAGCGGGACCACCCGATCCCAGCTCCGCCCGCTGTGCCAGGCGCCGTGTACCAACAGAAATGTGGCCATGGTCGGCGGTTCCTCCTCGTGCCTCGGTACTCTTTGGTAACCGAGAAGATCGTGATCCACCCAACGCACACCTGGCAATACGGCACTTTTCGGTGCCCCGGTTCTCAGGAGGTAACCATGCAGGACCCGTGCCAAGCCCGCGAAGTCCTCGGGATCGTCGGGGACAAGTGGGCGCTGCTGATCGTGCGCATGCTCAAGGACGGGCCGCGACGCTTCACCGAGCTCAAGCGGGCCATCGACGGCATCAGCCAGCGCATGCTCACAGTGACGCTGCGCGACCTCGAGCGCGACGGGATCCTGACGCGCACGGTCCGCAACGTCATGCCGCCGCACGTCAGCTACGAACTGACCACGATGGGCCGGACCCTGCGCGAAGCCACCGCACCACTGCTCGAGTGGAGCATCACGCACCTGCCGCACATCGACGCCGCCCGCGCGTCGTACGACGACCGCTAGGTCCGACCCCGTCAGGCGGGCTTGCCGAACCAGCGGGAGAGGTGGTCGTCCAGGTCCTGCTGATCGTCGCCGATCCAGGCGATGTGGCCGTCGGGGCGGAGCAGGAGGCACGGGACGTCCAGTGCCGCGGCGGGATCCCCGAGGTAGTCGACCCGGTCCGACCAGCCGCCGGCGGTCAGGCGTTCGGTGCGGTCCAGCAGCAGGCCGCGGCCGCGATGCAGCAGACCGTAGAGGCGGCCCTGTTTCACGTCGATGTCGCGCAGGCGGCGGCCGAGCAGGTCGGGGCCCGCGCCGAAGTCGTAGCGGATGTCGATCGCGGTGATCTTCTCGATCAGATGGCGGTTCACCTCGTCGAAGTCCATCAGTTCGGTGAACAGCCTGCGCAGGGCCCGCGGGCCCGGTTCGGTGGAGTGCAGTTCGATCTGGGCGCGGGTGTTGTCCAGCACGTCCTCGGCGACCGGATGCCGTTCGGCCTGGTAGGTGTCCAGCAAGGTTTCCGGTGCCCAGCCGCGGATCTGCGCGGCCAGTTTCCAGCCGAGGTTGAACGCGTCCTGAACGCCCAGATTGAGCCCCTGTCCGCCGGCGGGCGGGTGGATGTGCGCCGCATCGCCGGCCAGCAGCACCCGTCCGACCCGATAACGTTCGGCCAGCCGGGTGGCATCGCCGAAGCGGGACAACCAGCGCGGGGAGTGCACGCCGAAATCGGTTCCGGCGATGGCGCGCAACTGCCGTTTGAAGTCCTCGAGGGTGGGTTCCGCGCGATCCTCGCTGACACCCGCGACGGGGACGACGACGCGATAGACGCCTTCGCCGAAAGGCCCGAGACTGAACACCTTGTTGCTCTCGCGGATCTCGGTCACCTTGGCGGCGATCTCCTCCTGCGGCACGCCCACTTCCATCTCGCCCATCAGCGTCTCGGACCGGGCGGGTTCGCCGGGGAAGCCGACGCCGAGCAGTTTGCGCACCGTGCTGCGCCCGCCGTCACAGCCGACGAGGTAACGCGAACGCATCAGTTCCCCGTCGGCGAGCTCGATGGTCACGCCCTCGTCGTCCTGCTCGAACCCGGCCACCGCACAACCGCGCCGGACCTGGGCACCCAGTTCTTTCGCATGTTCTTCGAGCAGGTGAACGATGACCGGCTGCGGGATGCCCAGCAGATAGGCGTGCGCGGAATCCAGGCCCTCGGGCGCAGGTTTGGCGATTGCGGCGAAGAAACCTCCGGCCGGACGCTGTCGTGCGTGTTCGCGAACGCGGTCCAGCAGCCCGCGCATGGCCATCAGCTCGATACTGCGGATATGCAGACCGACTATGCGGACGAACGACGCGGGCTCGGTCTCCTTCTCCAGAACGAGTACCCGCACATCGTGCAGCCTCAGTTCGGCGGCCAGCATCGCGCCGGCCGGCCCGCATCCGGCGATGATCACGTCGTGGGTGTATTGCGGAAAGTGCATAGGTGTTGCCTTTCGGGAGTGCCTTGGTGGCGAGGCGCTCCCGGCGACACCTACGTCAGTCGCCCGGCCGTGACGGAAGAGGGAGCACCCACAGCGATACAGCGTTCATGGGTCTCACCTCCTCGGGCGGTGTCACGGTCGACCGCAAGTTACAAGCCCGGACATCATCCCGTCCACTTCTTTAGGCGGGGCTGATCAGCGCCGGAGAGGGCGAAGTCGTCTGGTGCGGCCGCTCCACCGGGCCGCACCGGGTCACGGCCCCTGCGGACCGCGATACGGCAACGTCTGGTTGTAGACGATGTTGGTGTTCGTGCTCCCGAACACCGCCAGCTCGTTGACGATCTCCTCCAGCCGCCCCATCGACGGCGCCGCGATCTTCAGCGAATAGCAGTCATCCCCGGTGGTGCGAAGACATTCGAGGATCTCGGTCCGCTCGGCCAGCAGCTTGTGCAACGGCGCGTGCTTGCTCCCCGGATACTTCAACCGCACCACCGCGAGCACCACATATCCGGCCTTCTCCAGGTCGACGTCGGCGCGATACCCGGTGATCACCCCGGCCGACTCCAGCCGCTTGACCCGTTCCGTCGTCGCCGACGCGCTCAGGCTGACCCGCTTCCCCAGCTCGGTCAGCGGGAGACGGCCGTCCCTCTGAAGCTCGCCGAGGATCGCCCAGTCCGTCGCATCGAGAATCTCGGTCATTCCGCCATCCTACCGGCAGATCCACGGCGAACCAGCCCATACGGAGGGAATGATCTCTTCCCGGATTTCCGCCTCACCGATAGCCTTTACCTGTGCGAATAGGTGTCAACGTCCCCAATTTCGGACCGGGTACCGACCCCGGAATCCTTCGTGGCTGGGCCGCCACGGTCGAAGGCCTCGGCTACGACCTGCTGATGGTCTCCGACCACGTCGCGATCACCCCGGACGTCGCCGAGCAGTACCCGGCGCCGTTCTACGAGCCCTTCACCACCCTGTCGTGGCTCGCCGGCGTGACCGACAGGATCCGGCTCGGAACCACCGTCCTCATCGTCCCGTACCGCCACCCGCTGCTGATCGCCCGCATGGCCGCGAACCTCAACAGCCTCAGCAACGGACGGCTCGTGCTCGGCGTCGCCTCCGGCTGGGCCCGCCAAGAGTTCGAAGCGCTCGACGTCCCCTTCGAGAAACGCGGACGGCTGACCGACGACCACCTCACCGCCGTCCGCGCGGCCTGGGCCGACGACGCCGACTACCGCGCCGGGAAGATCCCGATCTGGGTTGGTGGCAACAGCGACGCCGGAATCCGCCGCGCCGTCCGGATCGGCGACGCCTGGCACCCCCTGCGGACCACACTCCCGTGGCTGCGCGAAGCACTCACCCGCGTCAAGACCATCGCCGACGCCCACGACCGGCCCATCCCCGCGTTCACCCCGCGGATCCTGCTGAACCTCACCGACCAGCCGGTCACCGGGCCCGAACGCCGCGCCGGCGAAGGAACGATCGAGCAGGTCGTCGACGACCTCGATCAGCTTCGCCACCTCGGCGCCGAGACGGTCGTCCTCGACCCGTTCTCCGGCGACCCCGAAGAAACCCTCCGCCCGGAAGCCGCATGGCAGGCCCTGGCGACCGTCGCCGCCCACTGGCAACTGGGCCGGTACCGTCCCGAACTGGAGCGATCATGACCGACCAAGACGAGAAATTCCTCCGCCGCGCCATCGAACTCGCCGCGAAATCCCGCGCCGACGGCGACCCGCCCTTCGGGTCGCTGCTGGTCGGCCCCGACGGCGCCGTACTGGTCGAGGACCACAACACCACGATCTCGCAAGCGGACATCAGCCTGCACCCGGAACTGAAGCTCGCCGTCTGGGCCGCCCGCGAACTCACCCCGGCCGCCGCGGCCGAGACCACCATGTACACCAGCTGCCAACCGTGCGGGATGTGCCAGGGCGCCATCGACCGCTCCGGCCTCGGACGCGTCGTCTTCGCCCTCTCCAATGAGCAGATCACCGCGCTCAAACCGCCCGTGAGCAGCCCCGGCGTCCGGCTCGAAGGCCCGGCACTGTTCGACGAAGCCCGCGTCCCGGTCGAGGGCTACTACACCTGACCCTCAGCGTTCCAGTTCCGTGAAGGACTCCTTGAGGGACTCAGAGTCCCTCAAGGAGTCCTTCACGGAACCCGGGGAATCTGCCGCTAGCATGATCGCGATGTCCGCCGAACTCGTGCCCGCCGCTTTGAGGCTGCCGGAGACCAGGGCCGAGAACCGGCGACAGGTCCTCGCCGAAGCCGTCGCGCTCCTGCCCGCGCTCCCCCCGGCCGACCCGCTCGACCGCTACGCGATCCGGCACATCACCACGCTCTGGCTCGAGACCGACAAGACCGACCACACCCGCCGCGCCTACTACGCCGACCTCTCCGCCTGGCTCGGCTGGTGCGCCCGCACCGGACTCGACCCCCTCCAGGCTCGCCGCGCCGACGTCGACGCCTGGAAGAACACCCTCACCGTCACCGGCAAGGACGGCACCCCACGGCCCGCCGCCGACACCACCGTCGCGCGCACCCTCGCCGGCATCTCCAGCTGGTACCGGTACCTGCAGTCCAACGACATCGCCGACCGCAACCCGGTCTCCGCGGTCACCCGGCCCAAAACCGGCAAGACACCGCCACTGCCCGCGCTCGGCGGCGAATCCACCGCGAAACTGCTCAACCACATGGAAAACCGGGCCCGCACCAACGACACCGAACCCTCCTGGCGAGACGCCGCCGTCGTCGCGATCCTCTTCTACACCGGTCTCCGCGTCTCCGGCCTCACCACCGCCACCGTGCGCGACCTCGACACCGACGCCGGGCACACGATCCTTCGCTACACCGCCAAAGGCGGCCACCGCGACTTCGTCCCGCTCGTCCCCGCCGCCCAGCACCCGCTGCGCCGCTACCTCGAACTCCGCGCCACCCGCACCGGCGTCCGCGCCGACGAACTGACCGGCCCGCTGCTCGCGACCATGCCCCACCGCTACGACAGCGCCAAAATCGGCGGAAAACCGTTGGCACAACGCGACGTCTGGTTCCTCCTGCGCACACAGGCCCGCGCCGCCGGACTACCCGAAGCGAACACGATCTCCCCGCACACCGCGCGCCGCACCACCGGAACCCTGTTGCTGGCCAACGACGTCCCGGTCCAGAAAGTCCAGGACCTGTTGGGCCACGCGGACATCCGCACCACCCGGGACCGCTACGACGCGCACCGGCACAAGCTGGAGACCTCTCCCGTGCACGCCCTCGCGCAACTACTGGCCGAAGCGCGCCACCGTCAAAGCTGAGCCGTCCCCAGCTGGGACTTCGTCGCGCCGATCACCACGCCGTCGACACGCGCGAGCCAGCTCCCGCACAGACACCGCACGTACTCCAGCCTTCCCTGGGAAACCCGCTGAGAGTTCCTTGTGGCCCCGGGCAATTCGGCCAGCGGCCAACCGCACCGCGGGCAGGTGTTCTCTTCCATGCCCCGATGGTGCTGTAATGAGTCAATGCATTTCAACCCTTACGGAGGGGCGGCCGCGCAGATCGCCTCCGACCTGATCAACCTCGGCGACGCCGCGAGCCCCGCCACCCTGCTCGCGATCTTCAAGAACCGGATGGTCATCACCACCGTGAAGGAACACGAAGCGGCCGACATCGCAGCCTGGAGCAAACGCCTCCGCACCGTCTTCGAAGCCGACCCCGACCAGCGCGTCGACCTCGTCAACGCACTCCTGCGCGACTCAGCCTCCCAGCCCTACATCTCCACCCACGACGGCAAAGCACCCCACCTGCACTACGTCGACGAACACGCCGGACCCGTCGCCCGCGTACGCGCCTACACCGCGGGCGGACTCGCCCACCTCGTCTGCGACGCACCAGACCGCTTCGGCATCTGCTCACGAGAAGGCTGCGACACGGCCTATGTGGACATCTCCCGCAACGGCCGCCGCCGGTTCTGCACCACCCGCTGCGCGACCCGCGTCCACGTCGCCGACCACCGGACCCGGCAAATGATCTAGATCGCGTACCGCCACGCCGTCAGCGAATGCGCCGAGAACCACGCGCCCAGCACCACCCAGACGGTCGCCGCGACCACCGCCGTCGCCGTCCGCCGCTTTGACAGACCGATCGCGATCGGGATCAACACCGGGAAGGCCGGCAGAATGAACCGGATCTTCGCATCCGGCAGCCCCCGCGTACCGATCGCCAGCGCCAGCACCCCGATGCCGTACAACGCCAACGGCCACGGCACCCGGATGCACAGCGCCACCACCGCCAGCGCCACCGCCCCGAGCAGGAACAGCACCGTCAGCGTGCTGAACACCGACTCGTCCCCGGTCAACCGCGTGACCACCGAGTCCCACGTCTCCGCACCGAAGTCGAACTCGGTGTTCCAGCCACGCAGTTCGATGTCCTGCCACCCGGTCCAGCTACCGGTCCGGTAAGCGACGAACCCGAGATATCCCACCACCCCGAGCGGCGCCACCAGCGCACCGATCAGCGCCGGCATCCGCTCCTCGGCACGACGGAACGCCGCGATCAGCGCCGCGATGACCACCACCGCCACCAGCACGACCGCCGTGGACCGCGAAAGCCCCGCCGCGAACGCGCACAACCCGGCCAGAAACCACCGGCGCTCCAGTACTCCCACCAGCGACCACACCGCGAAAGCGCAGAACACCGCCTCCGTGTAGGCCATCGAGAACACGATCGCCATCGGCGCCCCGGCCCACAACGCCACCAGCAGGAAACCGGCCCGGTCCCCCTGATCCGACACACAGCGCCCGATGCGGATCAACCCGCAGGCCAGCGCGAGACCCGCCAGCGCGGACACGAGCAGCGCCGCCGTGACGACGTCGGCGCCGAGCCACATCACCACGCCGACGAACTTCGGATACAGCGGGAAGAACGCCATCGGCGCGTCCGGGTACGGCAGTCTTGCCGCGTCCAAGGTCCCCGGCAGCTCGGCGTACCCGTGCACCGCCAGCCTCAGGTACCACTGACCGTCCCACGCGGTCAGCCGGTCGGTCAGCGTCTCACCGTGCTTCGACGCCAGCATGCCGAGAAGCTGGACACTGGCGGTCCGGATCACGAGATACAGCAGGATCGCCCGCGGATAGGGCGAGACGGCCAGCCGGTCGAGGAATCTCTCGAAGACCTGCACACGCGCCGGGCGCGCGGACCGCGGCGCCGTCGGTGAGTGGGCGGGCTGATCAAGATCGTCGACTTCTCGGAGCACGCTCTGAGTGTCCACAATACGAAGCCGCTTCGCCTCTCGGTCCCCCATAAACCCTCGCCAGGGCACGTGTGCCAGACCACAACGCCTAGGCGGCGACGGTGAACTCGAGCGCCATCCGCCCGTCCGACGCCTGCCCGGAGTTCCGCAGAACCAGCCCGCAGCCGGTGGCGAGTCCGGTCAGTTCGCCGATCGTGCGTTCGCGGCCGGTGAAGCACATCAGCATGAACAGGTCGATCCCCGTACCGGATTGCTCCCGCACCGGCTCGATCAGCACCACGGTGCCGTCCGGCGCGGCGGCCTGACGGCACCTGGTCAGGATTTCGCGCGCGTGGTCGTCGTCCCAGTCATGGACGATGTCGGACAGCAGGTAGACGTCGTAGCCCTCGGGCAAGGGCACGAAGAAGCTCCCGGGAAGGGCACCGGCCCGGTCATCGAGGCCCATCGAGGCGAACCTCTCGGCCGCGGCGGCCGCGGACGGCGGCAGGTCCAAGACGTCGCCACGCAGGCCGGGGTGGGCGTCGAGGATCGCCGCGAGGACGGTTCCGTTGCCTCCCCCGACGTCGAGGATGCGCGGGAAACGGCTCCAGTCGACACGTTCGGCGATCTGCGGCGCCTGCTTCTGGAAACGCCAGGTCATCTGCGCGTCGAAGGAGCTTCGCAGCTTCGGCTCGGCGTCGATGTCGGCCCAGAACTCCCGGCCGTACCGGTGCGCATACGCGGTCTTGCCGCTGGTGATCGTTTCGAGCAGGTCGACGAAGGCGAGTTCGGCGCGACCGCCGGCACTGGTGATGTCCAGCAGGGGTTTGATCCCCGCCGGAGCGTCTTCCCGCATCTGGTCGCCGAGACTGGTCGGCCGATAGCGTCCGTTCTCGGCGTCGAGAGCGAAGACGCCGGCCGTGACCAGATGATCGAGAAGGCGCTGTAGCGCGGCCGCGGACGTCCCGGTCTCGGTGGCGAGCTGCGCCGCCGTCGCTCCCGCACTCCCCGCGCGCTCCGCCAAGCCGAGTGTCGCCGCCACCCGGATCGACATCGGAGTGGCGAGATCGGCCATGGCGAGGATCGAAGACGGGCTCATGACCGGAATCTATCGAGCCTGTCCACGTCTTTTGCTGGCTTTGGTCAGGTGAGTCAGGTGCTCGGTCGACCCAGAAGTTGATCTCTTACCTCGCCCTGATGTGTAGGGCGTTATACACTTAAAGAAGGACAACTCGAGGTCATCGAGAGTCTTCGTTCTCTAAGCGTCGGCGCCCTTCAGGGTCGGCGAGGCGCTCCCCTCGACCGCCCTGCGGTCCTCCAGGACACGCAGCTTCGCGTTCTGGATGTGCTCACGCATCCGGACCGCTGCCCCATCGGCGTCGCCGGCCGTCATCGCTTCGTAGACGGCGCGGTGCTCCTCTGCCGCCAGCCCGGGGGCGCCACGCGCCGATCCGAGCTTCGCGAAGAACCGGAACCGCTGCACCTGGCCGCCGAGTGACCGGTAAGCCTTCTCCAGGAACGGATTGTCCGCCTGTGCGGCGATGAGGAGATGGAACCGTTCGTCGATCGTCCAGTACGCGCTGAAGGCCGCGGTGTCCGGCGACGTGGCGGCGCGCGCGAGGTCGTCGACGCTCTCCAGGACCTCACTCAGGAACTCCGGTGTGGTGCGGCGAGCGGCTTCATAGGCCAGCGCGGGCTCAAGAACCAGGCGGGCGTCCATCAGCTTGATCAGCTCGAACTCGCTGAGCAGCGGGGCGACCCGGTAGCCCTTGAGGGCCTCACGACGGACGAGCCCGGTGTGCTCCAGACGCGCCAGCGCCTCCCGGAGCGGGGTCTGGCTGACGTCGAGTTCCCGTGACAGCGCACCGATGTTGACCGGTTGCCCCGCCGACCACCGCCCGTCGGTGAACTGCCCCAGCAGCACCTCGTACATCCGGTCGGCGAGCGGCTGCCGCACGGACTTCCGCGGGGAAGCCATGTGTCCCTCCTTAGTCGGTTCACGATATCCCGCTCGTCCGCGAGCCCGCCTCTCGCCTCCCTATACTATTGACACAGATCCTATAGTATTTCTCATCAGCCAGCTTTGAACAGGAGAAACGAACCGGATGACCATGCGTGTGCTCGTGACGGCCCCCTACCTCAAACCCGGAGGCGAGGTCGACCTCCTGCTCTCGGACGCGGGCTTCGACACCGTCTTCGCCTCCCCCGCCCGTCGCGAGGCCACCGGGCGGTCGCTGACCGACGTCGTCCGCGACGCCGACGGGATCGTCGCGGGTACCGACGCCTTCACCGGTGACGTCATCGAGGCCGCGGCGCGGCTCAAGGTGTTCGGTCGCTGCGGCGTCGGTTACGACAACATCGACCTCGATGCCGCGACTCGGCGCGGCGTCGCCGTCACCTACACGCCCGGCGCCAACCGCCGGTCGGTCGCCGAACATGTACTGGCGCTCATGCTCAACTGCGCACGCCTGATCCCGCAGAACATCGCGAGCGTGCGGGCCGGGGCGTGGGAGCAGCGCAGCGGCCGCGAACTCGAGGACTCGACGCTCGGCCTGATCGGGCTGGGCTCGATCGGCAAGACCGTCGCGCGCCTCGCGCTGGCGCTGGGGATGCGGGTGCTGGCCCACGATCCGCGGCTGGACCACGACTTCCTGGCGGAGACCGGCGTCGAGGCGGGCACCTTCGACGAGGTACTGGCCGAGGCCGACTTCCTCAGCCTGCACATCTTCCTCGACGACTCCACCCGTCACCTGATCGACGCGTCCGCGCTGCGCAAGGTCAAGCCCGGCGCTTTCCTGATCAATACCGCGCGTGGCGAAGTCGTCGACGAAGAAGCCCTCGCCGACGCGCTCGAGAACGGCGCGCTGGCCGGCGCCGCCCTGGACGTGCTCACGGAGGAGCCCTTGCCGATCGACAGCAGGCTGCGGCGGTTGGACAACCTCGTGGTCACCGCGCATATCGGGGCCGCGACCGAACAGGCCCGCTCCCGCTCCAGCCTGATGGCCGCCCGCCAGGTGATCGACACGCTGCAGGGGCGGACCCCGGGCAACCTCGTCAACCCGGAATACACGGAGGGCCGATGATCCTCCACAAGGGACTGCGCCTCGACGCCAACCTCAAATGGCTGTTCACGGAACTGCCGTTCGAGGAACGCTTCGACGCCGCCGCGGCGGCCGGCTTCACCGCCGTCGAGTACGCCTCGCCCTATCCGTTCCCGGCGGCCACCCTCGCCCGGCGCCTCGCCGACGCGGGCCTGGCCCAGATCCTGATCAACTCCCCCACCGGCGAACCCGGCTCGCCCGAACGCCTCGGCTACGCGTGCCTGCCCGGCCGTGCGGCCGAGTTCCGCGCCGGTGTCGAACTCGGCCTGGACTACGCCGTGGCCCTGGGGAGTTCCTTTCTGCATCTGCCCGCCGGAATCCGGCCGGAGGGCATCTCCCGCGATCGCGCCTTCGCGCAGTACGTCGTGAACATCGCCTGGGCGGCGGAACGCGCACGCGGCACCGGGATCCGGCTTCTGCTGGAGGCACAGAACGAACAGGACGCGCCGGGCTTCATCCTGGACGGCCAGGCCCATGCCGCAGCGGTGTCCGACGCGCTCGGCGAGGAGCACGTCGGCCTGCTCTTCGACGTCTATCACGCGTCCATCGACGAGAAGGACGTCGTCGCGGCGTTGCGGGAGTTCCTGCCGAAGACCGCGCACATCCAGATCGCCGACGCGCCCGGCAGGGCCGAACCCGGCACCGGCGACGTCCCTTGGCCGGAGGTCTTCGCGACTTTGGAGGCCGAGGGTTACGACGGCTGGATCGGCTGCGAGTACCGGCCCGCCACCGAAACCGCGGCCGGGCTCACCTGGGTCAAGGAGCAGATCCGATGAGCCCGCGTATCGCGTTGATCAGCGCGACGCCGGCGGCGATCGGCCCGGCCGTAGACGCGCTGGCGACGGAATTCCCGCGGGCCCAGCCATGGAACATTCTCGACGACCGCCTTTTGGCCGACGTCGGCCACAGCGGCCGCACGTCCGCGCTGGACGACCGGATGCGCCGCCTCATCGACTACGCGGTGACCGGTGGAGCCGACGGCGTACTGCTCACGTGTTCTCTCTACGGCGAGATCGCGAAGCAGACCGACGCGCCGGTCCCGGTGCTGGCCCCGGACGAAGCAGCCTTCGACGAAGCACTTGCCAGCGGCCACGCCAAGGTGCTCATGGTCGCCTCCCTGGCCTCGGCGTTGAGCGATTCGACAGCGCGCTTCGAGCAGGCGGCCTACGACAAGGGAATCGACGTCGAGGTCGGCCGAGTGCACGCTCCGGACAAGCTCGTCGAAACCTGCCGCGGGCACGCCGCCGGATGGGACCTCGTCCTGCTGGCCCAGTACTCGCTCTCCCCCGCCGCGGACGAACTCTCAGCGGCACTCGGCCTTCCGGTGGTGTCGGGACCGCGTAGCGCCGCGGTGAGGCTCAAGGCGGTGATCGAGGGATGACCGGCGTGCTCGGCGCGATCGCCGACGACTTCACGGGTGCGACCGACGTCGCGGTCGCCTTCCGCCGAGGTGGCTTGCGCACCTTGCTGTTCTTCGGCGTACCACCCGAAACCGAGGAACTGCCCGCACACGACGCCGTCGTGATCGCGCTCAAAAGCCGCTCCACCCCGGTGGCCGACGCGGTCGCGTCCTCTTTGGACGCTCTGCACCGGCTACGCGACCGGGGAACGGACCAGGTCTATTTCAAATACTGCTCCACCTTCGACTCGACGCCTCGCGGCAACATCGGCCCGGTCCTCGACGCGCTGTCGCAAGCGCTACAGGCCGGCACGGTCGTCACGACTCCGAGTTCCCCGGCGCACGGACGCACGCAGTACCAGGGGCACCTGTTCGTCGGAGACACCCTGCTCGCGGAGTCGCCCATGCGCGACCATCCGGCGACCCCGATGACCGATTCCCATCTTCCCCGGCTGCTCCGAGCACAGACGGACACACCCATCGCCCTGCTCACGCACGACGTCGTCCGGCGCGGCGAAAGCACGGTACGGGAGGCCGTCTCGCAGGCTGAGGGCTACGTCCTCGCCGACGCACTCACCGAAGACGATCTGCGGCTGCTGGGCCGCGTTGTCGCGGACGCCCCGCTCGTCGCGGGTGCGGCGGGTCTCGCGGCCGGACTCGCCCTCGCCCGGACGTCCACCGCTCCCCCGGCGAGCGACATCCGCGCACCGCATGGCCAGGCCGTGGTCCTGTCCGGCAGTTGTTCGGCACGGACCCTCGAACAGATCGCCGTCCTGGTGCGGCTCGGCCGTCCCACCCACCGGCTGGACGCGGTGGGCACACCGGATCCGGACGACCTCGCGACGGCGGCACTGGCCTGGTACGACTCGCTGAACGGTGCCGAAGGGCCGCTGATCTACTCGTCGCTGAATCCGGCGGACCTCAAGCGCACGCAGGAAGAACTCGGTGCCACGCGGTCGGCCGAGGTGCTGGAGAAGGCGACCGGGCTCATCGCCCTCGGTCTCGCCGAGCGCGGTGTACGCCGTCTCGTCGCGGCCGGAGGCGAGACCTCCGGGGCGATCGTCACCGCGCTCGGCGTGCGTGGCGGCGTCATCGGGGCCGAAGCGGCACCGGGAGTGCCGTGGATCCACCCCGTGGACGACGGCCAGCCGGCCCTGTTGCTCAAGTCGGGCAACTTCGGCGATCCCGGCCTCCTCGCGACCGCGTCGGAGGCGGGCTCATGACCGGCGACCGGCTCCAGCGCGAGCGAGTCGTCACCGCGGCCCGCTCCCTGTTCGACCGAGGACTCACTCACGGCCGCACGGGCAACATCTCGGTACGCGACGGCGATCGCCTTCTCGTCACGCCCACCGGCGCGTGTCTCGGCACCCTGCGCTCCGGCGACCTGTCGGTGATCGACGCGGACGGGCGGCACGTCGCCGGGCCGCCGCCGTCGAAGGAGGCGTTCCTCCACGCGACCGTGCTGCGGCAGCGGCCGACCGCGAACGCCGTCGTACACACCCATTCGACGCATTCCGCCGCCGTTTCGTGTCTGGCCGGCCTCGACCCGGACGACGCCATCCCGCCGCTCACGGCCTACTTCGCGATGCGTGTCGGGCGCCTTCCGCTGATTCCGTATCACCCGCCGGGAGACATCCGCGTGGCCGAGCCGATCGCCCGCGCCGCCGTCGACCACTCGGCGGTGCTGCTCGCCAACCACGGCCCGGTGGTCGCCGGCGCGAACCTCGATTCCACTTTGGACGCACTGGAAGAACTCGAACACACCGCCGAGATCTTCCTTCTCCTGCACGGCTTTTCCACCCGGCCGTTGACCGGCCGCCAACGCGAAGACCTCCATGCTCGAAGGGAAACACCATGACCACCCGGCTCAGTCTCTTCAGCGCCCTCTCGGTGAAGAAGGCGCTCGACGAAGTCCTGCTGGACGCGTTCACGAAAGAGCAGGCTGTCGACGTCGACGTGACGTTCGACCCCACGACCATCCTGGTCAAGAAGATCGCCGAAGGCGCGCGGCCGGATGTGGTGATCGCCGTGAGCGAGTCCTTCACCGAACTGGCGGCCTCCGGCGCGGTGACCCCCGAATCCCGCGTCGTGCTGGCGAAGAGCGGCATCGGCATCGCGACCGCGCCGGGACTGGCCAGCCCGGACATCACCACGGTGGACGCCCTGCGCACCGCCCTGACCTCGGCGCGGTCCGTCGCCTATTCACGCAGCGGGGCGAGCGGCATCTACTTCGCCGGGCTGATCCGGGACCTGGGCATCGAAGCCGAGGTCAACGCACGCGCCACCGTCGTCGAGAAGGGCTTCACCGCGCTCGCTGTCACCGACGGGCGGGCCGACCTCGCCGTCCAGCAGATCAGCGAGCTGAAGTTCGTCCCGCAGGCGCGGATCATCGGCCCGCTCCCCGACGGGGCCCAGCACTACAGCGAACTGTCCGCCGCTCTCGGCACTTCGGCCGCGCCCGAAGCCGCGGGACTCCTGCGTTTCCTCTCCGACCCGGAGGCGAAGACCGCCTACCGCGACGCCGGCCTCATCACCGACTGATCTCCCCCTCTGCCAATGACGTCACCGGAGGCCCTCCCCATGCGATCCGTCCCCCAGCACCGGCTACAAAGGACCAGCAGATGAACGCGATCCTGGCCCTCGTCGCGTTCATCGCCGCCATCGTCGTGTGGAACGCGGTCTTCAAACGCAACATCGGCGAAGCGATGGTGGTCGGATTCCTCGTCACCGCCGCGTTCGCGGGCACGGAGTTCTTCTCCGTGGCCTGGGAAAGCCTGGTCGACGGGCTGAAGTCCGAGATCACCTTCGCCGCGCTGGCGTTCGTCTTCGTCAGCGAACTGCTCACCAGGACCGGGCTGGTGCAGCGGATGGTCAACATCCTCAGCTCGTTCCTCGGCCGCCGCCGAGGAGGATCGGCCTACGCGGCGACCGTGGCCTCCGGCCTGTTCGGCGCGGTGGCCCACAACGGCGCCGCGATCGTCGCCACCGTCGGGTCGATCACCATCCCCTGGATGAAACGTTCGAAGGCGAGCGGTGAGACTGCGGCTCTCGTGCTGTCCGGCAACGCGGGTGTCGGGGCCACTTTCCCGTTCAGCGGCGCGTTCTTCATTCTCCTGGCCGCACCGACCGTCCTGCCGGTGCTCAGCGCGGGCGACATCGTCGCGACGATCTTCGTCACCGGGGCGTGGATGGTGGGGATGCGGCTGATCATGGCCTACGTCATCGTCAAGCGCCGCGGCGTACAGGCGATGGAACCGCAGGACATCCATCCGCTGCGCGCGTCGTTCAAGGCAGGCTGGCCGTCGCTGGTCGTCCTCGGCTCGATCGCCGTCCCGATCCTGCTCACCGCCCCGCCGACCGCGGACTTCGTCTCGGCCCGCATCGGCATCGACGCTCCCGACGCGATCCCGCTGCTCATCTGGCTGCCGATCGTGATGCTGCTGGTCGGGCTGCTCGTCGAGCGGAAGGCGCTGCCGAAGGGCCGGGCGCAGTGGTGGGGCCTCTTCGGTGCCGTCGGGCCCAAGCTCGGCCTGGTCGGGGTCACGATGATCTCCGCGTTCGCCGCGTCGAACGTGCTGAAGACGCTCGGCCTGGACGACCAGCTCAAGCCCTATCTGGAAGGGCTCACCGGCGTTTCCCCGCTCGTCGCGGCTCTTGTGGTCGGCGTGGTCATCGTGATCGTCGCGGGACCGCTCAACACCACCTCCACGGTCGCGGCGGTCGGCCCGGTCGCGTTCGCCGCGCTGACCGCCGCCGGCATCCCTCCGCACGTCGCCTTCGCCGCCATCCTCGTGTGGGCGTCGTCGGAGGGATGCTCTCCACCGGGTGCGGCACCGCTGTACGTCGCGGCCGGCATCGCCGAGATCAACCCGGTGCGGATCTTCGTCCCGGTCGTCGTCTACTACCTGCTGCCCACCCTGCTGTTCGGCGTGCTGATCGCCGTCGGCGTCCTGTGGCTGCCCCACTGAACCGGAGCGTGATCCCCATGTATCGGATATTGCTGGCAGCGACGCGCGTCTGCCTGTTCGCCTTCCTTCTCGGCGGCGTCGTGGTCATCGCCGGGCAGACCATCGGCATCATCGTCGGCTCCGGCCCCCTGGTGACGGCGTTCGGCACGTCGGTGGCCGACAACGTCTGCATCGTCGCCGGGATCGCGGGTGTCCTGGCGTTTCTCCTGCTGTACACGCCGGAGGGACGAGAAGGCGCGTCGGATCTCGACGAGTGACCCGCGTTCAGAGGACTAAACGCGGATGTGCCCTGCGTGACTTGCCGAAATGCCGACCTAGGGTCCCCCGCGCGGGTGGGGTCGGGTCTAGGATCCGCGCTGTGACGGACGAGAAACCGCTCCGAGCCGATGCCCGCCGTAACCGGACTCGGGTGCTGGAGGCCGCGGAACGCGTCTTCACGGCCAAAGGCACCAGCGCGCCGACCGAGGAGGTCGCCCGTGCGGCCGGAGTCGGTGTCGGCACGGTATTCCGGCACTTCCCGACGAAGGAAGCCCTGCTGGAAGCCGTTCTCTTCGCGCGGCTGCACCGTTTCGCCGACGAGGCGGAGGCCACCGTGGCCGCCGAGTCGTCCGATCCCGGTGCTGCCTTCTTCGGCTTCCTGACCGGCTGGATCGAGATGGCCGGCGCCAAGAACGCCTACTTCGAGGCGCTGTCGGCGGCCGGGGTCAGCGTTCCCTCGGCGGGGTCGGTGATCGGCGCACGCCTCAAGGACGCCCTCGGGGTGCTGCTCAGCCGTGCGCAGGACACCGGGGACGCCCGCAAGGATCTGGGCGTCGAGGAGCTCATCCCGGTGATCATCGGGACGGCGAAGGCGGCGGAGCACGCCGGTCCTGAGCTGAGATCGCGCACGATCTGCATCATGTTCGACGGGCTCCGGCCGCGTCAGGCGTAGGGATCCATGGTCGGCCGCTTCGGGGCGAGCGTGTCGCCCGATGATTCGCCGCGCAGCCGCCGCCTGATCCATGGGACCGCGTGTTCCTTGCCCCAGTGGAGGTTCTCGGTGCGCCGCTCCTGAGGGCTGAGCATCGGGCGCGGCCCCAGTTCGGCAGGCGTGAGCTTGTGCGGCTCGCCGAGCGCGTCGAGGACGGCGATCGCGATCTCGTTGTGCCCCAGCGCGTTCAGGTGCAGCCGGTCGGCGGCCCACAGCCGCCGGTCACGCAGTTGCCGCATCGCCCACATGTCCACGAGCAGGGCGCCGTACCGGGCGGCGATCCCGCGGACGTGCTCGTTGTAGATCGCGACCCGCCCGCGGATCCGGCGGAACAACGCGTCCTCGACGCCGTCGACGCCGGTGAACAGGACGACGCGGGCGCCGGTGGCGACGAGTTTGCCGACCGCGACGTCGTAGTCCTCGAGGAGGGCGTCGATGTCGACCCTCGGCCGCATCAGGTCGTTGCCGCCCGCGTAGAGCGTCACGATGTCCGGGTTCAGGGCGAACGCGGGTTCCACCTGCTCGGTGAGGACCTGCCCGAGGAGCTTGCCGCGGATCGCGAGGTTCGCGTAGCGAAAGTCCGGGTGGTTGCCCGCGAGCTGGCCGGCGACGCGGTCGGCCCAGCCGCGGACCCCGTTGGGGGACGACGGGTCCTCGTCGCCCACCCCCTCGGTGAACGAATCACCTAAACAAACTAAGCGGTCGGTCATCGGATCGGGCATGAGTCGGTGCCCTGGAATGGTGATGGCATACCCGGATGCTACTCAACCGGTCGCCTTGGCAGGAGCAGGCCCGCCCCGACCGAAGGCCGTCTCAGTTCAGTCCGGGCACCAGGTTGAACTCGACCTGGTGGCCCATCACGCCGATCCGCCAGGCCGCCAGCTCTTGGTAGGCCGGAGAGTCATACCAGCCCCGAGCGTCCTGCTCGGACGGAAACGACAGCACAGCCGTCTTGGTATAGGCCACCGTGCCTTCGAGCCGCTCGGGTGACGCGAACGCCAGAAGGTCTCCGCTGAACGGTTCCAGGGTCGCGCCGACGTTGGCGAGGTAGTTCCCCAGGTCGCTGTCCGGAGTGTCGTCAGTCCTGACGATGACCACGTAGTGCATCGCACATCCCTTGCTTCAATTTTGAACACTTTGAGATTGAACTATTTGATGTCGGAACCATAGTGGCGCGCCATCGTCGATGTCAAACACTTCAGCATCGAAGCGTTGTTACACTTCCGGATATGGACGATGCCGCGGACAAGGTCATCGAGCAGTGGGCGGAGACCCGGCCCCAGCTGGACGCATTCCCGGTCGGAGTGGTGGTCCGCGTCGTCCGCGCTTCGAAGCTGCTCGAGCAGGGAATGAAGGGCTACTTCGACACAAAAGACCTGGAACCTTGGGAATACGACGTGCTCGCGACCCTGTTCCGGGTCGGCGACAAAGGCACGCTCCGCATGAGCGATCTGGCCTGCGCGGTGATGGTGACCCCGAGCGCACTGACCAACAGGATCGACCGCCTCGTCGCGAAAGGGCTGGTCACCCGAACCGCGGACACGAAAAGCCGCCGGACGGTCCGGACCACCCTGACCGAAGAAGGCCGGCGGCTGGCCGAAGAACTCATCGACGGGCACGCTGCCAACGCGCGCAACCTGATCGACGGTTTGAACGACGACGAGCAGGAGCTCCTCACGTCGCTGCTGCGCAAGCTGCTGCTATCCCTCGGAGACGGAATCAAGAACTGACCAGCCAGGCCGAACCGGCTTCGACCATCGGAAGACCGGTCCGTTCTCCAGCCCGGGATAGGTCACGGCCATCCCCCGCTCCGGCGACATCGACCACAAGCAAGCGTTCGGGGACGCCGCGTGATCCGCCCACGCCGCGTTCCAGTCAGGGACGTAGCGCTCGTAGATGCGACGTACCCGTGCCCCGTCCTTGGCCTCGAGCCGCGCGCGCCCGGTCATCCGCACTTGACGGACGTCGTCGGGTGGATCGAACGTCGCGACCATGACGGCGACCTCGCGCTCATGCCGCGCCGCGTCCAGAAACGGGGCCGGGCGGCCGGTCTCCGCGGGCGTGTGGAACCACAACCTGCGGTCCTCCGCCACGAACCACATCATCGCCAACGCGGTGTTGCCGCGGCCGGTCGTGGTGGCCACGCTGGCGGGCCGGGCGCGCTCGGCCAAGAAGCCCGGTATGTCGAAGATCGGTCGCTCCATGACGACCACCTTGCACCTTCGACCTGAGTCGAGGTCCAGTGCCGATCCGTTTCCCTCACCGGGAAGCGGGTATGCCTCGACCATGCATACCTCCTCCCCCGATCCCGCTCTGCTGGGCATCTACCTCAACGACCATCTGGCCGGCGCGATCGCCGGAACCGAACTCGCCAAACGGCTCGCCGGTGCGGAACGCGCCCGCGACCCCGAGGGCACGCTCGGCCGCCTGGCCGACGAGATCGCCGACGACCGCGCCGCACTCCTGACCTGTATGGCGGCGCTGGACGTCCCGGTCCGCCGCTACAAGGCGGTGGCCGCTTGGGCGGTGGAGAAGGCCGCGCGGCTCAAGCCGAACGGGCGTCTCGTGTCCAGGTCCCCGCTGAGCCGGGTCGTGGAATTCGAGGCGATGCGCCTGGGCGTAGAAGGCAAGGCCGCCGGCTGGCGAACCCTGCGAGTGCGCGCCGAGACCGATCCGCGCCTCGACGCCGGGCGGCTCGACGACCTGCTCACCCGGGCCCGGCGGCAGATCGGCGAGCTCGAAGAACTTCGCGTCAGCGCCGCCGCGGAGGCCTTCGGCGGTGACTCGAAGGCGGTGAAGCCGTCCACGACGACAGAGTGATCCACGCCGCAGCGACTTGAGCTCGACTATGGGCGAACTTCTAGCGTCGCTTGCATGAGCACTGAAACCACCGCACAGACCCGATCCCCGCTCCGGCTCGCCGTGATCATCGGCGGCGTCCGGCACGAGCGGGTCGCTGACGCCATCACGAGCTGGCTGCTGACCGAGCTCGCCGGGCTGGACGGCGTGGTGGTCGATCTGATCGACCTCAACGCTCTGTGGACCCGGCTCGGCCCTGACGGCTACGAGGGCACCGACGGCGAGCCCGCCGCCTTGGTCGCGACGATGTCCGAACTGGGCCGGTGGGCCCGCACCCTGCGCGCCGGACGCATCGCGGGACAGGCGAGTGCGGCATGAACCGGCTGTCCGGCCAGGAGTTGCGCGTCGCGACGGTCGTCGCGCTCGGAGGATTGCTGGCCGTTCTCGACACCACCATCGTCGTGGTCGCCGTGCCGCAGTTCATGACGACCTTCGACGCACCGCTCACCACCATCCAATGGATCACCACCGCCTACGCGCTCGGCATGGTCGCGGCGATGCCCCTCGCCGCGATGTTCGCTCAGCGGTGGGGTGCGCGCCGGGTGTACCTCGCCGCACTACTGGTGTTCACGGCGGCGTCCGCGGCCGCCGGCGCGGCCGGCGATCTGGGCTGGCTGATCGCCGCCCGGGCGGTCCAGGGCCTCGCCGGCGGGCTCATCAACCCCTTGGGCATGACCCTCGGTTTCGGTGCGGTGTCACCGGAACGCCGGGCCCGGATGACGGTGATCACCGGTCTCCCCTTGCTCGTCGGGCCGATCCTCGGCCCGCTGCTCGGCGGAGTCCTGCTGGACAGCCTGTCGTGGCGGGCGCTGTTCTTCATCACCGTGCCGCCCGCTCTGCTCGCCATGGCCGGGGTTCTGCGCTGGATACCGGCCGCGGCGCCCACAGCCGAGCGGAGCCCGATGGACATCACCGGCGCACTCCTGCTCGTTCCCGGTGTCGTCGCGGTGGCCTACGGCCTCAGCGAAGAGACGACGGCCATGCCTGTCCGCGCGGTGATCGTGCTCGCCGGGCTGGCTTCGGTGGCGGCGTTCGTCCGCCGGTCGTGGCGGCATCACGCGCCTCTGCTGAACGTCCGTCTCCTGCGTGACCGGACGTTCGGGCGGAACACGGCGATCCTCGCCCTGTACTCCGCGCCGTACTTCGGCTCGATGCTGCTGATGCCGACCTACATCCAGGTCATCCGCGGCGATTCGGCCCTGATCAGCGCGCTGATGATGGTGCCCGGCGCGATCGGGATGGGCGCCAGCATCCAGATCGCCGCCCGCGTCCTCGAACGCTTCGGCTCACGGGCCGTGGTCGGGACCGGTCTGGGCCTGGCGATCACGTCCGTCGGGCTGACGGCGCTGGTCCTCGGGCCGGATACGCCGTACGCGTTGCTGGCGATCCTCGCGGCTCTTCAAGGTGCCGGCACCGGAGCGATCACGATGCCGACGATCGCGAGCGCCGGCCGGGACCTGGACGGCCCGGACCTCGCCTCGGGCTCGGCGATCCTGCCCCTGACGAGCACCGTCGCGAACGCGGTCGGCACCGCCGCGGTGAGCGCCCTGTTCACCGGGCTGATCGCGCTGGCCACCGGCGGGCGAAGTCTCGCGGCACTGGACGACCCGGCGGCCGACGCGGCACTCCTGGCGGAGATCGTGTCCGCGTATCGTGTGACCTTGGCCGGCACCCTCGTGGTCATGGTGGTCGCCCTCGTGGTCCGGCTGCGCACCCCGCCCGCTCAAGCCGCCCGTAAAGCGGAACCCTCCACTTTACGGAGCGCAGCATGACGACCAAGACGCCTACCTGACCGTGGGCCGAACTCGCCGCGGTGGTCGACGAGTACCGGACGCTGGACTTCCTCACGACCTGAAAGGGACTTTCAGCTCCGGTATCGGCGGGCGAGCACCACGCAGGTACCGCTGAGCAGTGCGAGCGCGGTGATCCAGTAGCTGGGCGCGAGCTTGGACCCGGTGGCCGAAATCAGCAGGGTGATGGCCAGTGGGGTGACTCCGCCGAAGAGGATGACGCCGATGTTGTAGCTGATCGACAGCCCGGTGCCTCGGTTGCCGACCGGGAACATTTCGGCCATGGCCGCGGGCAAGGGGCCCGCGTACCAGGCTTTGACCAGGCCCATCACCGCCAAGGCCAGCACCAGGGTGACCATCTCCGGTACGGCGCGGATGAGCAGGAACAGCGGGATGCTGATGAGCGCGATGACGGCGGCGGCCGCGGTGAGCATCCGGGTTCTCCCGATTTTGTCGGAGAGGTGTCCGGCCACGGGAGTGAACACGGTGAGGACGGCACCGGTCACGAACGTCGCGGTGAAACTCGTCGATGGGGACATGCCGAGTTGCCGGATGGCGAACGTCGGCATGTAGGTGATCAGGTAGGAGAACCCCGTCGATATCGCGATCATGCCCATGACCAGCAGAACCCGTGCCTTGTCGTTCCGCAAGAGGTTCGCCAGTGGGCGAGTCGGTCCGGCGTCGGACGTGGCACGCGCGGTGATGAACTCGGGTGAGTCCCGTAGCCGGGTGCGAATGTAGTAGCCGGCCGGGCCGAGGAGCAGGGCGACCACGAACGGGATCCGCCAGCCCCACGCATCGAATTGCGCGGGGCTCAGGAAGGAGCTCGTGGTCGCGAGCAGTCCGGTCGCGAGCAGGACCGCGAAGGCCTGGCTGGCGGTTTGCCAGCTGCCCATGAAGCCACGTCGCCCGGCGTGACTCTCGACGAGTAGCGCGGTGGCGGAGCCGAACTCACCGCCCGCGGAGAATCCCTGGATCACCAGAGCGAGGAGCATCCCGATCGGGGCGAGCACGCCGATCTGCTGGTAGCCGGGCAGGATCACGATCAGCAACGAGCCGAGGGTCATCAGCCGGATGGCCACGGTCAAGGCCGCCAACCGGCCGGCCCGGTCGGCGTAGACCCCCAGCACCACCGCGCCGATCGGCCGGGCCAGGTAGGCGGCCACGGCCGTACCCAGCGCCAGCATCAACGACGTCACCGGGTTGGCTGACGGGAAGAACTGCCGCGCGATGACATCGGCGACCAAGGCGTAGGCGGTAAAACTCAGCCATTCCAACATGTTCCCGGTCGAGGCCGCCGCCACGATCCGCACGGTCGCGTTCATCGTCGGCCGATGCTGGACAGGACACTGGCCGCGGTCACGATGCCCTGGTGGAACCGCTCCAGTTCGAAGTTCTCGTTCGGCGCGTGGTTACGCTCGTCGACATTCGCCAGCGCGATGCCGTAGCAGGGCAGCGCCAGACCCTCGGTGAGTGCCGAGATCGGCAGGCTGCCGCCCAGCGCCGGAACGGCCAATGCCTGCTTCCCGTGTGCCTCGGTCACCCCACGCAGCACGAGGTCGGCATACGGTGCGTCCGGTAAGGTGCGGGACGCCTCCATGGTCGCCCCGAATTGCAGCTCGGCGTGCGGCAGGTGCTCACTGACGTGCGCGCGGACCGCGTCGATGACCGTCTCCGCCCGCTGCCCGCAGGCCAGCCGCATATCGCAGCGGGCCACCGCGACCGACGGGATGACCGTCCGGTGCTCGTCGTTGTCCATGCAGGTCAACGAGTTGATACTGAACGTGGGCATCGCGAGTCGTTCGTTGACGTCCTGACCGCGGCTGACATCCATCCGGTCCAGTCCCGCTCCCGCCAGCATCGCGGCCGGGTCGATCGGCAGTGCTCGCAGCGCGTCGAGCTCGGCGTCGGTCAAGGGCGTTACGCCGGCGTCGTAGCCGTCGATGGTCACCTGGCCGTCGGATGCGCGCATAGTGGAAAGCAGCCAGATCAGCTCCCAGGCCGGATTCGGCGCGACGTTGCCCCAGTTTCCGGAATGCAGCGCGCTGTTCGCGCCCCGCACGGTGATCTCGAAGGCCACGACACCGCGCACTCCGAGCGCGACTGTCGGCTCGTAACTGTCGTGCACCGGCCCGTCGCTCCACACCGCGAGATCAGCGGCCAATTCCTCCCGCATCCCCTCGAGCGTGCCGGCCAGATGAGGACTGCCGATCTCCTCCTCGCCGTCGAGCACGACGGTCACCGAGCACGGCAGTCCCCCATGGATCTCGCGCAGTGCGCGGAGGGCCAGGAGCTGGGCGAGGTGCTGCCCCTTGTTGTCGCCGGTGCCACGCCCGTACATCCGGCCGTCGCGGATGCTCGCCTCGAACGGCGGACTGTGCCATTCCTCCGGCGGCCCCGCCGGCTGAACGTCGTAGTGCCCGTAAATCACCACGTGCGGACTATCCGCCGGACCCGCCGCGTGCCCGACGACCATCGGCCATCCGCCGGTCTCCACGGCCCGTGCGCTGAGCCCGCTGCGTTCCAGCAACTCCAGCGCGTACGGCATGGCCCGTTCCATGCCCTCGCCCGTAGCGCTCACGCTGGGTACCGCGATCCAGTCGGCAAGCTCCTGCTCGTGCCGCGGCCGGTGCCGCCGCACGTATTCCTTGACCGAGTCCACGTCGACTCCTCATCGATTTCATCGAATGAAATTGATTTCGAGTATGCAAATCGATTACAGTCCTGTCAATGGCCGGACAGATCGAGGACCCAGCCGCGACGCCTGAAGAGTTGCGCGCGCTCTCCCACCCGCTGAGCTGGCGCGTCCTGCGGTTGTGCCTGGACACGGCCTGGACCAACCAGCAGCTCGCCGAACGCCTCGACGTCGCACCCGCCACGCTGCTACGCAGGTTGCGGGCACTGACCTCAACCGGATTTCTCGTGGCCGAGGCTCCACGGCGAGGGCACAAAGGAGCCTGGGAACATCCCTACCGGGCAACCAAGAAAACCTGGCGTCTCAACCTCGAGCCGCCGAGCGATCGCCATCTCACGGCCAAGGTCGACCTCGCGATCCTGGACGCACACCGCGCGGAGATCAGCGAGAACGACCCGTCAGTCCCCCAGCACACACGGCGGGCCGTTCTGCGACTGGATCCAGGCGACCAGGCTGAACTGAACAGAAGAGTCGACGCGCTCCTCGACGAGTTCGCCGGACGAGAGAAACCCGGCCAGGCGCCCATCGCCATCCTGTGGAACGCCGCCGCACGCCACGATTCTCCCGAACAACCCTGAAGGCGGGGCAAGGCAAACCCACGAAAAGGGCCGCCCCGGACAGAATTCGTCCAGGACGGCCCTTTCGGCTCTTGCTCAGCGCTGCGGCGGCGGCCCACCCTGCGGCCCGCCGAACGGACCCTGCTGCGGGAACGGTCCGCTACCACCCGGCGCCTGTCCCGGAGGGCCCTGGTACGGACCTCCCTGCGGCGCCGGAGGCTGGGGCTGCGGCAACCGGGCAGGCGGGGCCTGCTGCTGCTCAGGCTCGGCCGGAGCTTCGGTCGCCCCCGATGCCTGCGGAACCTGAGGCGCGGCCGGCGGCTCCTGTCGCGGCGACGAGACGCCGATCGCCGGAACCTCCTTGCGTGCCACGGCTTCCGCGGCCGCGACGGCCTCGGCGACCTTCGGGTCACTGGAAACGTCGAACCAGCCCTGCACCTCTTCGTCCTCGAGGTCCGGCTTCTCGGCGACGTCGTCCTTCGGCGGCTCGTAACGGAACACGCCGTCGTCGCCCGGCGCACCGAGCGCACGGGCGAACCCTTCCAGCGCCTTGCCGTAGTCGCTCGGGATCATCCAGACCTTGTTCGCGTCACCCTGCGCCAGCTGCGGCAGGGTCTGCAGGTACTGGTAGGCCAGGACCTCAGGCGTGGGACGCCCCGCCTTGATCGCCGCGAAGACCTTCTCGATCGCCTTCGCCTGACCCTGCGCCTGCAGGTAGCGAGCGGCACGTTCACCCTGAGCGCGCAGGATCCGCGACTGCCGTTCGGCCTCGGCGCCGAGAATGGTCGCCTGCCTGGCACCTTCGGCCGAGAGGATCTGGCTCTGCTTCTGGCCTTCCGCGGTCTTGATCGCCGATTCACGCTGACCTTCGGCGGTCAGGATCATCGCGCGCTTCTCACGGTCGGCACGCATCTGCTTCTCCATCGAGTCCTGGATGGAGGGCGGCGGGTCGATCGCCTTCAGCTCGACTCGCGCGACACGGATGCCCCAGCGGCCGGTGGCCTCGTCCAGCACACCGCGAAGCTGGCTGTTGATCGAGTCACGCGAGGTCAGCGTCTGCTCGAGGCTCATGCCACCGACGACGTTTCGCAGCGTCGTCGTGGTCAGCTGCTCGACACCGACGATGTAGTTGGAGATCTCGTAGACCGCGGCCCGCGAATCCGTGACCTGGAAGTACACGACTGTGTCGATAGACACCGTCAGGTTGTCCTCCGTGATGACCGGCTGCGGAGGAAACGAGACGACCTGCTCACGAAGGTCGATCCGCGCCCGCACCTTGTCCAGGAAGGGCACCAGAAACGTCAGGCCGGGAGAAGCCACCGTCCGGAACCGGCCCAGCCGTTCGATCACAGCGGACTGCGCCTGCGGCACGACCATGATCGCCTTGACCACGACGACGACCACGAACAACGCGAGCAGCCCGACGACGATGAACACCACTGTCTCTGACAACTACCTTCCCCTTACTTAGAAACCTGTTGCTGTGCGGCCGTCCGGCTCACAGCGCGGCCGAAACGACCGCCGTGGCGCCCGAGATCTCGACGACCGTCACCGACGTACCCGGGGCGATCGGTTCCCCTTCGGTCATGCACCGTGCCGACCAGACGTCACCCGCCAGCTTCACCTGGCCGCCTTCGACGTCCACAGTGGACACTACTACCGCTCGCGCGCCGATCAGCGCGTCGGTGTTGGTCTTGATGTCCGGTCCCGAGAGGAACCGGCGTTTGAGGGCCGGGCGGACGAGGGCGAGCATCCCGACCGACGCGACGGCGAACACCGCGACGTCGATGAACGGGTTCCCGGTCAAGGCTGCGGAGCCGGCCCCGAACAGGGCTCCGACGCCGACCATGAGCAGGAACAGGTCCCCCGAGAGGAGCTCGGCGATGATCAAGAGGATGCCGGCGATCAGCCAGATGAGAGCGCCTGTCATGCGTTCATGCTCCCAGATCGCGCCGATTCATACCGAAGAAGCGAAACCGACGTGACCGACGCGTGACCTTGAGTGACCTCGCGGCTACCTCGCATTCAAGACTCCTCACCCGGATCGGTGACGAAGTCGATGAGCCGTTCCACCGCTCCGATCAGCGGTGTTTCCAGATCGCGGTAGCTGCCGACAGCCGCCAGGACCCGCTGCCAGCCCTCGTACGGCTCGCCCCAGCCGAGCGCGTCGCAGACGCCTTCCTTCCACTCGGTGCCCCGCGGGATCTTCGGCCAGGCGCGGATGCCCACGACCGAGGGTTTCACCGCTTCCCAGATGTCGATGTACGGATGCCCGGTGATCAGCACGTTCTCGTCACGGATTCCGTCGACGATCCGGGATTCCTTGCTGTTCGCGACGAGATGGTCGACCAGCACACCGAGACGGCGCCCGGGTCCGGTACCGAACGCGCCGATCCGGTCGGACAGGACGTCGACGCCGTCGAGAGGCTCCACCACGACGGCCTCGACCCGCAGATCGTGTCCCCAGACCCGTTCGACGAGTTCGGCGTCGTGCTTGCCTTCCACCCAGATGCGTGAATCGCGCGCGACGCGGGCTTTGAGTCCCGCGACGTGGACCGAGCCGGACGCGGAGATCTGCCGTTCCGGTGCCTTCGGCGCCGGTTTCGCCGGGATCAGCGTCACCGGTTTGCCTTCGAGCAGGAATCCCGCCGGCTCCAGCGGGAACACGCGATGATTGCCATGCCGGTCTTCGAGGACGACGTTGCCGTACTCGATCTTCACCACGGCGCCGCAATATCCGCTGGCCGGGTCCTCGACCACGAGTCCCGGCTCGGCCGGCACCTCGGGGATCTTCCGCTTGCGCGGCCCGGACAGCACGTCGTCATACGAATGAGAGCGCACGGCCGACGACGCTAGCGGCGGCCGAGGTCAGCGTCGCCCCGCCACGCCGGTCAGGCGGCCATCCGGAGCATCGCTTCGATGAACGGCGTCCGCTCACCGCGGCTGAGCGGGCGGATCACGAACAGCGGGGACAGCGCGACGCACCACGCCCGGACGCGCTCGGCGTCGAACCCGGGCAGATGCGGCGCGAGGGCGTCGAAGCCGTCTTCGAGAGTTCCGCCGTCCATCATCGGCAACGTGACCCAATCGGCCAGGTCGAAGTCCGGGTCGCCGACGCTCGGACGCGGGTCGATGGCGACCGCTCCCCGGCCAGGCCCGCCGTCGAGCACGTTGCCCGGGTGCAGATCGCCGTGCACGATCGAGGTCGCTCCCCCACTGGTCGCGAGGTCGAGCGCCCGCAGCCGGGCGCGGTCGAGTGTCTCCAACGGCAGTGCGGCTTCGGCCGCGGATCCGCGCAAGCCCTGCTCGGCGAGCGTGTACATGAACACCACGCGGTCTTCGAGCGTCGAGAAACCGGCGGGCGGGGCCACCGCGTGGATCTGGGTCAGCAGGTCACCGATCTCGGCCCACGGGACGTTGACGCCCGCTTCGAACAACTGCGTGCCGGGATCGATGCCTTCCAGCAGGATCGCACCGTCGGCGAGTTCCGTACCGAGCACCTGCACGACGCGGGAACAGCCGCTCCAGGCACGCAGCGCGGCGGCCTCGGTCTCGGCGATCGTGTGATCCGGGGTCAGCTTCAGGACCTTCTTGACGCCGTCGTCCCCGGCACAGATCAGAGTGCGGCCGGTGTTGCCCGGCTTCGCATCGACGACGGTGAGACCCCACTGCTTCGCCAACCGCGCCACAAGCGCGGGCAGACCATCGCACCACGAGCCGACGTCTTCACCGAACCGGGTGACCAGGCGCGCCCGAGCCTGATCGTCCATCACCACTGTCATCGGGACCTCAGAACAGCGGCCACGGGATGGCGCGCCAGTCGTCCCCCGGCGCGGGGAAGACACCCTCGGCCAAAAGCACCTCGGTGCGCTCGGCGATCGCGCGGATCTCGAACCCGGTGATGTGCTCGCTGAGCGCTTCCCCGAACTCGCCGTCCAGCTTCTCGCGCAGTCCCCGCAGCTTGCCGACCTCGGCTTCGGTGAGCCGCTCGCCGATCCAGCCCCACAGCACGGTCCGCAGCTTCGGGTCGGTGTGCAGGCAGATGCCGTGATCCACACCGTAGATCCGGCCGTCCGCGCCGGCGAGCACGTGGCCGCCCTTGCGGTCGGTGTTGTTGACCACGATGTCGAGCACGGCCAGTTCCCGCATGTCCTGGCGATCCGCGTGCGCGAGCACCGCGGGCTCGCCGTCGCGGTCGTGCGCGTGCAGCACGACACGCCAGCCGTCCGGAAGGCTTTCGGGAGAACGGACGTCGACCAGATCCTCATCGGTGGTCTCGATCCACAACTGCACCATGCCCGGACCGAACGGCCCGTCGCGCAGCACGGTGGGCGGGATCGCGCCGAGCCCGGAGGCGTCGGCGACCATGGCCGTCGCGACCTCGCGGCCGGCGAGCGTCCCGTCCGGGAAGTCCCACAGCGGCCGTTCACCGGAAACCGGCTTGTAGACGACATTGCCGGTCACACCGTCGAGTTCGATCTTGCAGAAGAGCGTGACGTTGGACGCGGCGACGAGCCTGCCTTCGACGTCGATCTTGCCGCGCGCCACCAGATCCCGTGGAGTGTCCGCCACCGGGTCAGTCCTCGATGACGTCGACGTCGCGCCGGTAGCCGTTCTGCCGCGGGCAGATGTGCCCGGCCGGATCGAGCGGCTCGGCGCACAGCGGGCACGGACGGCGGCCGGCGTTGACCACCCGGTCGGCACGTTCGGCGAACGCCCGCGCCGCACCCGGGGACAGGAAGACACGGACGGCGTCCGGCCCCTCCTCGGTGTCGTCCAGAACGACCGTTTCGTCCACCTCGCCCTCGGTAATCGCGAGCAGTTCGATGACGACGGCGCTGCTGTCCGCGTCCCAGCCGAGACCCATGGTCCCGACGCGGAACTCCTCCTCGACCGGAACGGTCAGGGGATCGACGTCGAGCAGTTCGTCGGGCGCGTCGGCCGGTACGTCCGCGCCGAACCGGTTGGCGACCTCTTCCAGCAGCGAGCTGAGCCGTTCGGCCAAGACCACGACCTGCTGTTTTTCGATCGTCACACTGATCGTGCGAACGTCTTCGGACGCCTGGAGGTAGAACGTGCGGTCGCCGGGTTCCCCGACGGTCCCGGCGACGAACCGGTCGGGCTGGCGGAAGACATGGATTACGCGAGACATGGCCCTTTGACCCTAGGCCACCACCCCATGATCGGCATCCGCCGCCCCACCGTTCAGCCGTGGGCGAAATCGCCGCGCGGAAAGGGTTGTCACGGGTGTGCCCCGGGCCACCACGCGCAAAGTGGCGAACCTAGTCTTCCCCTGTGGTTGAGATCGCCCCTTACGGCACCTGGACGTCTCCCCTGTCTGCCGCGGACGTCGCGGCGTCGGGAGTCAGCGCGCAATGGCTCGGAACGGCCGGAGACGAGGTCTGGTGGGCCGAAGCCCGAACCGGTGAAGGCGGGCGCGTCACGCTCGTGAGGTCGCGCGCGGACGGCACGGTCGAAGACGTCCTTCCCGCTCCCTGGAACGTCCGGAACCGGGTGCACGAGTACGGAGGCCGGCCCTGGCTGGTGATGGACGACGTCCTCGTCTTCACCCACTGGGCGGACCAGCGCGTCTACCGTCGCGATCTGACCACCGGCGAAACGACCGCCCTGACCCCGGAACCCACGACCCGGCACGGGATCCGCTACGGCGACCTCCGCCCCGGCCGCCCCGGCGAGGTGTGGCTCGTACGCGAACGCAGCACCGGCCCGCGCCGCGCCGACATCGCCCGCGACCTCATCGCGCTCCCCCTCGGCGGCGGCACCGCACGCGTGCTGGCGGCGAGCCACCACTTCCTCACCGCACCGCAGTTGTCGCCCGACGGCGCGCGGGCCGCCTGGATCGGCTGGAACCACCCGGCGATGCCTTGGGACGGCACGGAACTCTGCGTCGCCGACGTCCTGGAGGACGGCACGTTCGGCCCGCACCGAGTGCTCGCCGGTGCCGCGGACGTCGCCGTCTGCCAGGTCGAGTGGGAAACCGCGGACAGCCTGCTCGCGCTCCTCGATCCCAGCGGCTGGTGGAACCTGCACCGCGTCGGGCTCGACGGTGAGAGCACGAATCTCGCGCCCGTCGAGCAGGAAATCGGCGGTGCGCTGTGGAAACTCGGCGCACGCTGGTTCACGCAGCTCGGCGGCGGCAAGCACGCGGTCCTGGCGTCGGGCAAGCTCGCCATCCTCGACGAGGCGACCCGTCAGGTCACCCCGGTGGCCGCCGCGGCCGACCTGACGGCGTGGTCCACCAACGGTTTCGCGGTCCACGCGGGCGGCATCGCCGGCGTCGCCGCCGGACCGGAGCGCGAAGGCGCCGTACTCGAGATCGACCTCGACACCGGGTCCCTGACCGAACTCGCGTCCGTACCCGCGCCGCCGTCACCGGACTACCTCTCGACGCCGGCGGAACGGATCTTCGAGACCGAGGACGGCGCTCGCGTTCCCGCTTTCGTCTACCTGCCCGCGAACGCGGACTTCGCCGCGCCGGACGGCGAACGGCCACCGCTGCTGGTGTACCCGCACGGCGGGCCGACCGGCCGCGACAGCGCGGTCCTGGACTTCGAGATCGCGTACTTCACCAGCCGCGGCATCGCCGTCGTCACGGTGAACTACGGCGGCTCGACCGGCTACGGGCGCGCCTACCGCGAGCGGCTTCGTGAGCAGTGGGGCGTCGTCGACGTCGCGGACTGCGTCGCCGTGGCGGAAGCGCTCGCCGCCGAGGGCACCGTCGACGGCGACAGGCTCGCGATCCGCGGCGGGAGCGCGGGCGGATACACCTCCGCCGCGTCGCTGACCACCACGACGACCTACCGCGCGGGCACCGTCATGTACCCGATCCTCGACCTCTACCAGTGGACCGGCGAAGGCGGCGAGACCCACGACTTCGAGTCCCGCTACCTCGACGGGCTCATCGGGCCGCTGCCGGAGACCGAGCAGCGTTACCTCGACCGCTCGCCGATCAACAACGCCGGGACCCTCGCCGGGCCGCTGCTGTTCCTGCAGGGGCTGGAGGACGAGATCTGCCCGCCCGAGCAGGCGGACCGGTTCGTGGCCGGACTCGCGGGACGCGGCATCGAGCACGCCTACCTGCGGTTCGAAGGCGAACAGCACGGCTTCCGGAAAGCGGAGACCATCGTCGCCGCGCTCGAAGCCGAATTGTCCTTCTACGGCCAGATCCTCGGCTTCGAGACCCCGGGCGTGGCGACGCTCCCGCTCAGCCGGTGAAGCCGCCGAAGGTGAGGCCGGGCGACACGATCGCCCTGATCGCTCCGGCGGGTCCCGTGCCGGCGGACCTCGTGGACAAGGCACTGCCGGTGCTGCACGGCTGGGGTGTCGAGGTCCGCGTCGGCGCATGCGTCCGCGCGACGCCCGAGGGCTACCTGTCCGCACCCGACGCGGAACGGGCCGCAGAGTTCACCCAGGCCTGGCTGGATCCGGGCGTGACCTGTGTCCTCGCGGCACGTGGCGGCTACGGCGCCCAGCGGATGCTCGACCTGATCGACTGGGCCGCGTTGCGCGCCGCCGGGCCGAAGGTGCTCGCCGGGTCCAGCGACATCACCGCGCTGCACCGGGCGGTGAATGTCCACTGGGGACTGGAGACGCTGTTCTCCCCCATGCCGGCGAGCGTGCTGTTCGACGCGGTGGCCGCGGAACACCTGCGGCTGTCGTTGTTCGAACCCGAGAGTGTCCGGACGATCGCGTCGCCGACTTCGTCGCCACTGGTACCCGGTACCGCGACCGGCACGCTCATCGGCGGCAACCTCGCCCTGCTCGCCGCCGGGCTCGGCACGCCGGAACAGGGTTCGGCCGCCGGCGCGATCGTGCTGCTGGAAGACGTCACCGAAAGCCCGTACCGGATCGACCGGATGCTGACGCAGTTGCTGCGGTCCGGCTGGTTCGACGGCGTGCAGGGGGTCGTGCTGGGATCGTGGGCGTCATGCGGGGATCCCGGGGTGATCCGGGATCTGCTCCTGGAACGGCTGGGCCCGCTCGGCGTGCCGATGGTGTGGGACTTCGGCTTCGGCCACGTCCCTGCGTCGCCGACCATCCCGCTCGGCGCCCGCGCGACCCTCGACGCCGATGCGGGCACGATCACGCTTTTGCCGTAACAGCAACGGAACTTGCGCGCTCTTCCGGATCGCGGGCATCTTGCGGTCATGGACTCCTCACGGCAATTCTGGGAAGACTTCTACCGGGACAAGGACCAGGTCTGGAGCGGGAAGGCGAACCCGCTCCTCGTGCGCGAGGTCGCTCCGCTGGCACCCGGCACGGCGCTGGACCTCGGATGCGGTGAAGGCGGCGACGCGATCTGGCTCGCCCAGCAAGGATGGCGCGTCACCGCCGTCGACATTTCGGACACCGCACTGAAGCGCGCCGCCGGGCATGCGACCGAAGCCGGTGTCGACGGCATCGCCTGGGAGCGCCACGACCTCACCGAGTCGCTCCCCGAAGGACGGTTCGACCTCGTTTCGGCGCAGTTCTTCCACTCCCCGGTCGAAGAAGACGGCGGGCGGGACAAAGCACTCCGCCGGGCCGCCGACGCCGTGTCGCCGGGCGGCACGTTGCTGGTCGCCGGGCACGCGGGCTGGCCCACATGGTTGAAAGAGCCGCCGCACGCCGACGTCCACTTCCCCACGCCCGCCGAGGTGCTCGAAGCGTTGGCACTGCCCGCGGGTGAATGGACGGTGGAACTCCAGGACGTGGTGGAGCGCGACTTCCCCGGGCCCGAGGGACAGGCTGGGACGCGTACGGACAACGTGCTGCGGGTACGGCGCTCGGCTTAGCCCGCGGCGGTACCGTTGACGGCATGCGGTTGACGGCGGCGGAAACCCGGGCCCGGTTCGAAGGCGAACGGATCGCGAGGCTGGCGACCACGGGTTCGGACGGCGTGCCTCATCTGGTGCCGGTGACGTTCGTACTCGAAGGCGACTCGGTGGTGTTCGCGATCGACCACAAGCCGAAGAGCACGACGGCGTTGCGGCGACTGAAGAACATCGCGGAGAACCCGGTGGTCGGCTTCCTGACCGATCACTACGACGAGGACTGGTCCCAGCTGTGGTGGGCGCGGGCGGACGGCGTCGCACGAGTACTCACCGATCCGGCCGAGCAGGCGCTTCCGGCGCGGCTTCTGCGGGAGAAGTACCCGCAGTACGAAGCGATGCCCGCTCCGCATGCCATCGTGAGCACACTGGTCCACTCCTGGCGAGGCTGGCGCGCTTCTTAGTTGCTTTTGGACTTCTGCTGCCGTTTCACGGCAGCAGAAGTCGCCCTGCCGTATAGGGCGTTATACATTTCTCATTGGTCGTCGCAGCTGTCTGTGAAGGCCTCCTTCACGGACTCTGAGTCCCTCAAGGTGGCCTTCACGGACTCCTCGAACTGAGGTACCCGCCAGCACTCCCCCCAGGTCGTCAGGAGCGAGGGGCTTCAGCGGGCAGGAACTGCTCCACCGGCTTCCCTCGCCAGGCCGCGACAACGCCCAGCGGGTCCGGACGAAGCAGCGAAGCGGCCGCATAGACGCTCGCGGCGACGACCCCGGCCATGAACCACCAGTCGTACAGCGCCTGCTCGCCGGTCGGGTAGTACACCAGCGTCACGAACACCGACACCGCGACGACGACGGCGAGGTTCCGGCGGCGCCATTCGAAGGCGGACAGGACCACGAAGCCCCAGGTCAGGTACCACGGCAGCGAGGGCGGCGGGACGATCGCGCCGGCCAGCAGGACGATCGCCATCCGGTGGATCGCCGGGTTGCCGCCGTTGCGGGCCAGCCACCACTGGCGGCCGGCGAAGACGAACAGGCCGACCATCGCGATCGCCCGGAACACGGTGACGAACGGCGAGACCTCGACGTCGATCACCAGGTTCACCAGCGAGTAGAAGACCTCGCCGATCCCGGTCGGGAAGTTCATCCAGTTCGCGATCAGCGTCGGCGCCTTCAGGCCGGTCAGCCAGCCGAGGTTGACCGAGCCGAGCGAGAGCCACGTGCCGACGACGAACACCGGCAGGAAGATCCCGACCGACGCGGCGCCCGCGCGGAAGAAGTTGACCACCTTGCGGTCGCCTGGCAGGTGGTTCGCCCAGACCCAGACCAGGAACGGCAGCGCCCAGGCCGCGGTGGGCTTGATCAGCATGCCGACGGTGACCAGGACGATCGCGAGGACGTGTTTGCGCTCCAGCGCGGCCAGGACGCCGATGGTGAGGAAGCCCAGCATCAACAGGTCGTTGTGCGGGCCGCCGACGAGGTGGATCACCGTCATCGGGCTGGCGATGGCGAGCCACAGGGTGATCGGCAGCTTGCCGCCGAGGTGCTTGACCAGCCGCGGCAGCGACCACAGCATCCCGACGAGCCCGATCATCAGCACGAGCCGGGTCGCGATGACCCCGGCGATCATGTCGTTGCCGGTGACCGAGACGATCCCCTTCGCGACCAGCAGGAACAGCGGGCCGTACGGGGCGGGCGTGGTCTGCCACAGCGGGTGGACGTTCTGCACGACGTCCGGCAGCACGGCCAGTTCGGCCGGGCCGTTCGCGTACGGGTCGAGCCCGTTCAGCAACTGGGCGCCTTGGGCGAGGTAGGAGAAGACGTCCCGGGTGAACAGCGGCGGCGAGACCAGCAGCGGCGCCATCCAGCAGGCCGCCGCGATCACGATCGGACGGCTGCCGATCCGGCCGGCCAGCGCGTAGCGGCCCAGCCGGACCCACGCCCAGATGATCAGCGCGAAGCCCGTGTAGAGCATCGTGTTGGCCAGCATGCGGCCGTGGCCGTAGCGGATCCACGACAGTGGACCGTGCCCCAGGACGGGGTCACGGATGAGGATGCCGCCCGCGCCGAGCGCGGCCAGCATCAGCAGCGTGCTGCCTATGGTTCCCATCGCGATGGTGCGGTACGGGAACCGGGAAGGCACCCGGAGCCGCTCGCCGAGCGAGCCGGCCGAGGGCGTCTGCGGGGAGTCTGTCGTGGTCGCCATTTCGAGATTGGAGGTTACACACCGCGCCTGTGCGAGTGCGCGGCAATGGGTATTTCCGCGTCCGGCACGGGAAACCCGTCGCTCATCGGTCGGCCGCCGCCCGCTGGGCGGTACCCCCGGGCAACGCGGCGAGCAGTGACTTCGTGTACTCGTGTTTCGGGTCCAGCAGGACCTCTTCCACGGTACCGACCTCGACGAGTTCCCCTCGGTACATCACCGCGACCCGGTCCGCGATGTTCCAGGCCAGCCCGAGGTCATGGGTGATCACGAGCCCGGCGAGACCCAGCTCACGCCGCAGGCGCAGCAGGAGCGCGAGGATCTCACCGCGGACGGACGCGTCGAGCGACGCCACCGGCTCGTCGGCCACCAGGACACCCGGGTCGAGCGCGAGCGCGCCCGCGATGACGACGCGCTGCCGCTGGCCCCCGGACAGTTCGTGCGGGAGCCGGTCGAAGTACTTGTCGGCGGGCCTCAGTTCGGCCGCTTCCAGGGCCTTGGTGACGATCTCGTGCTCGTTCGCGCCCAGGCCGTGGATCCTTGGTCCTTCCGCGACGGCCTCGTACACCGTGTGGTTCGGGTTCAGCGCGCTCGTCGGGTCCTGCAGGACCAGCTGGACCTGCCGCCGGTACGCCTTGAGCCCGGCACCGCCGAGCGGGACCGGTTTGCCGTCGTAGCGCACCGCTCCGGAGTCGGATTTCTGCAGTCCGAGCAGCGTCCGGGCCAGCGTCGTCTTCCCCGAGCCGGACTGGCCGACCAGCGCGACGATCTCGTCCCGCCGCACCTGGAGGGTCACCCCGGCGACGGCGTTGATCCGCTTGCCGGTGCGGTCGCGGAAGCTCACACGCAGGTCCTCGGCCTCCAGCAACGCGGGCTGGTCGCCGCCGCGGTCCGGTTCCGGCGGCAGCGGGGTGCTGGTGGCCGGCGCGAAGCGCGAGACGGGGTCGCCGACGGTCGGGAACGCCGCCGCGAGCGCCTTGCTGTGCTCATGCCGCGGCGCGCCCATCAGCTCGGCGCTCGGCCGTTCCTCGACGATCTCGCCGTCGTACATCACCGCGATGCGGCGGCAGGTCGCGGCAAGGACGGACAGGTCGTGGCTGATCATGATCAGCCCGATGCCCTGTTCGGCGACGAGCCTGCCCAGCAGGTCGAGCACCTGGGCCTGGACGATGACGTCGAGGGCGGTGGTCGGCTCGTCGGCGATGATCAGCCGGGGCGAGCAGGCCAGCGCCATCGCGATCATGACGCGCTGTTTCTGGCCGCCTGAGAGCTCGTGCGGGTAGGCGCCCGCCCGGCCGGTGGGCAGGTCGACCTGTTCGAGCAGTTCCGAGACCCTGGCCTGCACCTCGGCTTCCGAAAGGGCCTTGCCGCCGGGCGGGTGCAGGCGGATCGGCTCGGCGATCTGCTCGCCGATCTTGCGGACCGGGTTGAGCGCGTGCATCGCGCCCTGGAACACGATCGAGGCTTCGGCCCAGCGCACGGCGCGCAGCCTGCCCCATTTCATGGCCGCGATGTCCTCGCCGTCGAGGAGGATCTCCCCGCTGACCTTCGCCGAACGCGGGAGGAGCCGCAGCACGCTCATCGCGACCGTCGACTTCCCCGAGCCCGACTCCCCCGCCACGCCGAGCGTGTCGCCGGGTTCGAGCACCAGGTCGACGCCGCGGACGGCGGCGACCTCACCGCTCCCGGTCGTGTAGGTGACACCGAGATTCTTCAGTTCGAGCAAGGGGCTCATGAGTGCTGTCCCTTCAGGCGCGGGTTCAGCACGGTCTCCAGCGCGCGTCCGACGAGGGTGAAGGCGAGTACGACCACGACGATCGCGAAGCCCGGCGGCAGCAGGTTCCACCAGGCGCCCTTGCTGATCGCGCCGTTGTTCAGCGCGGCCTGCAACATGGCGCCCCAGGAGATGGTGTTCGGATTGCCGACGCCGAGGAAGGCCAGTGTCGCGTCCGCGATCACCGCGTTGCCGACGACGAGGGTGGTGTTGGCCAGCACGAGCGGCATGACGCCGGGCAGGACGTGCTTGCCGATGATGTGCAGGTGACCGCCGCCGAGCGCCTTCGAGCGTTCGATGTACGGACGGCTCTCGATCGTCAGGGTCTGGGCCCGGACCAGTCGCGCGGTACTCGGCCAGGCGGTGACGCCGATGGCGATGATCACCGTCATGGTGCCCTGCTCCAGCACCGAGGCCAGTGCCACGGCGAGGACAAGCGACGGCAGTACCAGGAAGAAGTCCGTGAACCGCAGCAGCAGCCCGGACAACCACCCGCCGAAGTGCGCGGCCGCGATCCCGATGATCGTGCCGATCAGCACCGAGAGGAACGCCGCCGAGAAGCCGACGAGAAGCGAGATCCGCGCTCCCCAGAACGTCATCAGCAGTACCGAGCGGCCGTCGATTTCGGTGCCCAGCCAGAACTCCCCGCTGGGCGGGTTCAGCGAACCGCCGGTGGCCTTGGTGACGTCGAGACCGGACTCGTCCGAGATCACCGGGGCCAGGATGGCCAGCACGGTGATGACGGCGAGGAAGGCCAGGCCGAACACGCCCGCCTTGTTGATCACGAACTCGTGCCAGTGCTTCGCCATGGCCGCGCGACGGCGGCGCCAGACGATCGAGCCGGGTTTCTCCGCTGTGGTCATGCCGTCCGCACCCTGGGGTCGAGCACGCGGTAGAGCAACTCCGCGAGCAGGTTCATCAGCACCACCGCGCCGGCGAGCACGACGAAGACTCCTTGCAGCACAGGCAGATCAGGACCGCGCAGCGCTTCGTAGAGCAGCTGGCCGAGCCCCGGCCAGCTGAACACGGCCTCGACCGAGACCGCGCCCGAGACCACCATGCCGAACTGCATGAAGACCAGCGTCACCGTCGGGAGCAGGGCGTTGGGCACGGCGTGCCGCTTGCGCACGAGGTCGTCCCGCAGCCCCTTGGCCCGCGCGGTGGTGAGGTAGTCCGCGTTCATCTCGCCGATCAGCGAAGACCGCATGACCAGCATGTACTGCGCGTAGAACACGACCAGCAGGGTCACGCACGGCAGCACCAGATGGTGGAGGACGTCGAGTCCTTCACTGAAGAAACCTGGCGCGGCGTCCGGGGAATGCATGCCCCGGCTGGGAAAGAGCCCGTTGCTCGCGACCAGCAGCATGAGCCCGAGCCAGAACTGCGGGACCGACCAGAGGGTCAGCGCGAGTCCTGTTTGGACCTTGTCGAACCTGCTCCCCCGGCGCCAGCCGGCGCGGATGCCGAGCCAGAGGCCGAGCGCGATCGCGAGCACGGTCGCACTGCCCACGAGCAGGATCGTGGGCCACAACCGCTCACCGATCAGATCGATGACCGGACGCTTCTGGAGGTACGAGTCGCCCATGTCGCCCTGGATCAGAGCGACCAGGTAGTTCCAGAACTGCTGCAGCAGTGGCTTGTCCACGCCCATCCGGTCCCGCAGCTCCGCCATCATCGTCGGATCTGTCGGCCGGTCGCGGACCATGAACCGCACGGGGTCGCCGGGCAGCGTCCGGAACAGGAAGAACCCGAGCACGACGACGAGCGCGAGGCTCGCCAGCGCGCCGCCGATCTTGGAGAGGACGAACCGGGTGGTGCCGGTCCCACCCCGGCGCTCGTCGGGATCGACGAGCGCCGAGGTCTGGTCGAGGGAACTGAGTGCTTCGGTCAACGCGGTCCTTTACTCCCGGTCGTCGGCCGACTTGCCGCGACGCCCGAGCAGCACGCCGCCGCCGACGAGCACCACGAGGACGACCGCGCCGATGCCGATCCACAATCCGGTGTTGCTGCCGCTGTCCTCGGAGTTGGCCGCCGCCGCGTCGACAGGGGTGGCGCCGTAGACGCCCCAGTAGCCGGACTGTTCGAGGATCGCGCCGTCGGGCTGCGGCTGCTTGGTGAACGAGGCGAACTTGTCCGAGCGGTAGGCCTCGAGCACGTTGTCGTAGTCCAGGACGACGTCGACGTACTGGTTGGCCAGCACGGCCTGGGCCTGCTTGACGATCTCGGCGCGCTTGGCCGGGTCGAACTCGGTCAGCTGCTTCTTGTACAGCTCTTCGTACTGCGGGTCGCAGAAGAACGTCGCCGACGTGCCGCCGTTGCCCTGCGCGTTCGGGCGCGCGGCGCAGGTGTTCAGGCCGAGGGCGTAGTCCGGGTCGGGCGAGGTGCCGTAGCCGGAGATCGCGAGGTCGTAGTTGCCCGCGGTGGTGCGGTCGTCCAGCTCGTCGTCGGAGACCAGTTCCTGCTTGACGGCGATGCCGATGTCCTTGAGCCAGCCGCCGATGAACTGGGCCGTGCGCTGGTCGAACGGCCGGTTCGCGTGGCCGGCGAGCCGGAACTCCAGCTTCGCGCCACCGGGAGCGACGCGGATGCCGTCCGCCCCCTTGGCGAAGCCCGCCTGGTCGAGCGTGGCGTTGGCGGCCGCGATGTCGTACTTGGTCTTCTCCGTGTCCGACGGGGTCCAGGTGAAGGCCTTGTAGATCGCGGGCACGACACCGGTTCCGGGCTGGCCGTAGCCGCTCATCACCCGATCGACGATCGCCTGCGTGTCGATGGCCTGCGCGATCGCCTTGCGGACGCGGATGTCCTTGAGCAGCGGGTTGCCGTCACCGATCGGCTGGTCGGCCACGTTCTTGACGCCGAAGTTGACGATGAGCTCGTTGTACCGGCGCCCGGGAGCCTTGTTCGTGGTGATGTTCTTCTCGCCCTTGAGCGCGTCGAACTGCGTCGGCGTGAGCCGGTTGATGACGTCGACCTCGCCCTGCTTCAACGCGTTGACGGCGGCCTCGGCGTCCTTGAACTGCAACAGCTGCAGTTCGTCGACCTTGGGCGCGCCTCGCCAGTAATCCTTGTTCGCCTTGAACTTCACGAACTCGTTCTTCTTGTACTCGGTCACCAGGTACGGCCCGCTACCGACGCCGACCACGGCCATCTCGTCGGTCGAGGGAGCGTTGAGGTCCTTGATCGGCTCCCAGATGTGCTTGGGCACGATCGGGACGTCGAGCGAGGTCATGCTCGCCTGCGGCGCCTTGGTCTTGATGACGAGCGTCTTGTCGTCCGGCGCCGACACCGACTCGAAGTTGGTGACGTAGCTGCCGTTCGCGGTGCGGGCGTTCTCGTCGTCGAGCATCCGCTGGAAGGTGTACGCGGGGTCCTGCGCGGTCACCGGCTTGCCGTCGGACCACTTCATCCCCTGGCGGATGGTGAAGGTCCAGGTGAGCTTGTCGTCCGAGGTCTTCCACGACTCGGCGACCCCACCCGTGGGCTGGGTGTCCTCGGCGGAGGGCAGCGTCAGGAACTCGTAGTTGAACCGGCCGACCTGGGTCGCCGCCGACAGCGAGGCGGTGAACGGGTTCAGGTGGTCGATCCCGGTCGTGAGCGCCACCCGCAGCACCTTGCCCTGCTGCTGTGCCCCCGCGGTGGGCGCGAACGGCACCGCCGCCACCGCCGAAGCGGCAAGGACCGCGACTACGCGGAGACCACGTTGCCGCCTGGGAAAACGCTCTGTGCGCACGAAGACCACCCCATCGAATTTCGCTGTGTACCAACCCCCGAGGCGGAAAAGTAACCACATGTCGCGGTAACCGCGCAATGACACGCCAATACGGCTCGTGCACGGAGGACGTCATCGCGTGGTCAACAGCTACTTTTAGTGACACTTACATAGCATTAGGTCACTGAATCCGCGTATGACGAGGGAACTTGCCCTGTGTCCTGGCTATTCAAGGAGAACGGACTTGCAAAAAGCTTGCGCGCGATGATGCTCAATCGATACGTGGCAACGAAGTGCGAGCAAAGCGAAAAGTCCTCTGGTTGCGGTCCTCGCACGTGCGAGGACCGCAACCAGAGGACTGATCGCACGGGCTTCAGCTGACGGAGACCTCTCGGCGGCGCGCGGAGGCGGCGGCCGCGTAGAGCCACGCGAACAACGCCCACATGGCGGCGAAGAGGATGCCGACGGTGGCGTAGGCGATCGTCCACAGCACGGCCGGCGTCTCCGACTTCCGCTCACGCTGCAGGAAATCGATCTCGGACATGAACTCGCGCGGTCCGGAGGCGGCGTCGATCGCCGGGGCGTTCGCCGCTGGGTCGGCGGGCGCGTAGATCGGGGCCAGCCCCATCACCCGGTTCGGGACGTGCACGCGGATCCCGGTCTTCCACTGGCCGTACACCGGCAGCGGCTCGGCGGTGCGGTACACGCCGTCGCCGATCTTCTCCAGCGGCGCCGTGAAGAAATCGCCTCCCTGCCAGGAGAACCCGTTCAGCCACACCGCGTCGTCGGCCAGATCCGGCCGGGAGATCGTGACGGTCGCGTCGACCCAGCGCGGCGTCCCGCCGCCGTGCGGGTCCGAGATCGGCAGCCCGGCGGCGGCTTCGGTCAGCCGGACGTCCGCGGTGAACCCGGCCTCCGGATCCGCCGGGACGGCGACCGAGGACATCAGGGCGACCGCTCCCAGCGCGCCGACGAGGCCGACCGCGTGCCGAGGGCCCGCGGCGGGCACCAGCGTCGCCGTCTCCTCGACCCGCTGGTACTGCCACACACCGATGAACGCGCCCGCCAGCGCCGCCCCGGTACCGAACAGGACGAACAACGGCAGATGGGCGGTCGGCCACGGGTTCGGCATCAGCCATTGGGTGAACGCCGCCTCGGCGAGCATCCCGGCGGTCCCCACGAGCAGACCGGCCACCGCGGCGAAGGAGTAACCCTGGCGATTGCGCATCACCAGCGCGACGACCTCGATGATCACCGCCTCGGCGATGTACGGCAGCAACGAGGCCACGTGCAGGTCGGCGAACAGCGGGATGACGGTGAAGGAAGCGCGAGAGACGAGGAAGACCGCGACGACGATCAGCGCGCCACCGGGTCCCCAGGAAAGCCGTCCGTAGGTGAGTGTCCAGGCGCCGATCAGGCCGACGAGGACGACCTGGGACAGCATCGGGAACTGCGGGACGCCGAGGTCGAATTCCATCAGGAACGCCGAGGCGCCCATCATCCAGGCACCGGCGAGCACCGGGCCGAGCAGGCGCACGATCGGGCCGGTCGCGCCGACCTGGCGGGCTTCGCCGAGGAGCAACTGCAGACCGAGCACGACGCTGACGCCGCCGCCGATCATCAGGACGTGGGTGGGACCCCATTCGGTGACGTCCTGCCCGAACAGCCGGTGCCAGACGTCGTCGAGCGGGAACCCGGCGATCCCGATCAGGCCGGTCGCCATCATCTGGATCGAGCCCATCGGAGCCCGCCAGTGCGGGCCGATGCGGAAGGTGCGCTTGGGGAGGTTCTTGGTCGCCAGGGTCGCGCTGAGCACGCCGGCGGCGAAGATGCCCATCAGTCCGAAGTAGATCGGGTAGTGCGACGGGTTCGCGAGCGGCCCTTCGTCGCGGCCGAGTTCCATGTGGATCGGAACGTCCCAGTAGACGCCGATCAGGGCCGACATCCCCGACAGGAACGCGACGACCATCGGCAGCGCGGCCCAGCGTGGCAGCCCGCTGAAGTCACCCGTCCAGTCGGCGATCCGTCCGACGATCGTCCGCTTCCCCGCGCGTTCGCGGAGCACGAAAAAAGCCAGTGGGAGGAAGACCGCGGTGAACATCAGGCCCGCGATGACGATCTGCCCGAATTGCGCGCCGCCGGCAGGCGGGCTCTCCTGAGCCATGAACACCGTGCTCGCCTTCCTGCTAACCTAAGTAACTGTTACCTTGGGGTAACACGATAGGGGTCAGGTCCCGGCTAGGCAAGCCGGGGCGAACGACAGGGAGGAACCTCGATGCGGAGGATCAGCGGGATCTGCGGGCTCACCGTGGCCGCTTTGCTTGCGGTGGCGGGATGTTCGAGTCCGACCGGTGCCGAACCGACGCAGGCTCCCGGCGCCAAGACCGTCAAGTTCTCGATTACCGAGGGCAAGCGCACGGCGGGCCCGGACGAGGTCCCGGTGCGCAACGGCGAGAACGTCGCACTGGAGGTCACCTCCGACCAGCCGGACGAACTGCACGTCCACGGCTACGACAGGGCCGCCCAGCTGGAGCCCGGCGTGCCGGGGACGATCACCTTGACCGCGAACATCGAGGGGATCTTCGAGGTGGAACTGCACAAGAGCGGCGCGGCGGTGACCAAGCTCCGGGTGACCGGATGATCCTGGCGCACGGTCTCGGCGGCCGGTCCGATCTGCCGGTCCCGCTGTGGCTCGCGCTCTACGCGGGGGCCGCGGCCGTCGTGATCTCGTTCTTCGCGCTCACCATCCTCTGGAAGACGCCGAAGCTGCGCGGCGCGGACGCGGGCCGGGCGATTCCGGGTTCCCTGCAACGGTTCGTGGACAGCGCCTTCGTCCACATCGCACTCCGCGTGCTCGGCGTCGTCCTGTTCGCGGGATTCCTGGCGATGGCCTGGGCGGGCCCGGACAACTCGGCCGGCAACCCGGCGCCGGCCTGGTTCTACGTGTGGTTCTGGGTCGGCCTGGTCCCGCTTTCCCTGCTGTTCGGGCCGGTGTGGCGACGACTGAATCCACTCAGGACGATCGCTGCCCTGCTCCCCGTCCGCAACAAGGATCTGCCGGAGCGGGCCGGATACCTGCCCGCGATCGCCGGACTCGTCGCGTTTCTCTGGCTCGAGCTGGTTTTTCCGTATTCGGATTCGCCGCGAGCCATCGCGGCGTTCTGCTCCGTATATGCCGTTATACATATTGCTCTGGGTGTGGTCTTCGGGCCGCGCTGGTTCGACCGCGGCGACGCTTTCGAGGTCTACGCGCGCCTGATCGCGGCCCTCTCCCCCTTCGGCAGGCGCGCCGACGGACGGCTCGTGCTCAGGAATCCGCTGGACGGCCTGCTCACCATCACGCCCGCTCCGTGGCTGACTGCGCTGGTCCTGGTGGTGCTCGGGTCGACGGCGTTCGACGGGCTGACCCGGCTCCCCTTCTGGACGTCGCTCGACGCGGGCGTCCTCGGCGGTACCGCCGGCCTCGCGGCCTGTATCGCGCTCACCTATGGCGCGTACGCCGGCTCCATCAGCCTGACCAGGCCGTACCTGCGCCGCGGGTTCGACCCGTATCCCGCGTTCGCGCCGTCGCTGATCCCGATCATGGTCGGGTACACCGTCGCGCACTACTTCTCGTTCGCGGTGTTCTCCGGCCAGCAGGGTTTCGGCCGCGCGATCGACTACACGGTCGTCTCGACCGGCGTGATCGCGCTGGTGCAGATCGCCGGAATCGTCGCCGGGCACGTCCTGGCCGTAACCTCGGCGCATGATCGTTCCGTGGGCGTCCTGCGCACGAACTACGTCAAGGTGGGCCAGTACCCGATGCTGGCGCTGATGATCGGCTACACCGCGCTCGGGATCGCGCTGGTCTCGGGCTCATGACCCTCGCGGCGCGGGTGATGATGATGCACCAAGGCGGCTGGGACGAGATCCTGATCTTCGTCGGCCCCGTGGTGATCATCGGGCTGCTCATCTACGTCGCCCGCAAGCAGGTCCCGACCACGCCCGAAGAGGACGACGACTGAGCACCGGCCGGTTGTGCCAGGGTGGATCCTATGACTGGGACGGATTCCGCGCGGGCGAACGACTATGACGGTTTGGCCGAGGCGTACACGGCCGAGAACGAGACCAGCCTCAACAACGCCTACTACGAACGGCCCGCGACCCTGGCCCTCGCCGGGGATGTGACCGGACGGCGGATCCTCGACGCCGGCTGCGGCTCCGGTCCCCTGTTCGCCGCGCTGCGCGACGGCGGCGCCCTCGTGACCGGTTTCGACAAGAGCGCCGGGATGGTGGAGCAGGCCCGGCGAAGGCTGGGCGCCGAGGCGGATCTGCGGGTCGCCGACCTGGGCGAACCGCTGGCTCACCCCGACAACGCGTTCGACGACGTCATCGCGTCCCTGGTGCTGCACTACCTCCAGGACTGGGGGCCGGCGCTCACCGAGATCCGGCGTGTGCTGAAGACCGGCGGCCGGCTCATCGCCTCGGTCAATCACCCCACGGCCGAATACTGCATCGAGCGCATGTCCGGGCGCAGGCCCGACTATTTCGAGACCTACAACTCGATCCAGGAATGGCCACTGGGTGACCAGACCCTCCGGTTCAGCTTCTGGAACCGGCCGCTGCACGCGATGACCGACGCCTTCACCGCGGCCGGCTTCCGGATCTCCGTCATCAGCGAGCCCCAGCCGGTGCCGGCCGCCCGTGAACTGTTCCCCGAGGACTTCCCCTTGCTCGCGACCGCCCCGAGCTTCCTGTTCTTCGTCCTCGAAGCCGCCTAGGGGTTGCGCTGGGGGTGAGCGATGCCGTGAGGGCCACCCTCAGGGACTCAGAGTCCCTGAGGGTGGCCCTCACGCGCTCTGGCCTGGCCGGGCTAGCCGTCGAGAAGCAGTTGCCCGGCGCGTTCGGTGACCTCGTCACGGCTGCGGCCGCCGTGGTCGGCGGCCATGAAGTGCTTGCCGATGACGAGTGAGAACGCCAGCAGGCAACGGGCTTCGACCTCGTCCTCGTCGGCGAAGATCGCGCGCATGAGGGAACGCAGGTAGTCCATCCGCTGGTTGTCCACCCGCCGGAGCCGTTCCGCGACCGCCGGATCGCGCCGGGACCAATCGCGGATCGCGAGGTCGATCGGCAGGAGTTCGTCACTGGCGAGCATCCCCGCGCGCCGGATCTTCGCCCTGGCGTCCCCGCCGTCGCGCTCGACGCGTTCGAACAGTTCGCCGGTGCTCATGCGTTCCCAGGTGACGAGCATTTCCTCGATCAGCGCGCCGCGGTCGGCGAAGTGGCCGTAGAAACCGCCTTTGGTGACCCCGAGTGTCTTCGCGAGCGCCTCGACGCGGACGGCGTCAGGGCCTCCGATGGACAGTGCGCGCAGCCCCGCGTCGATCCAGGCACTCGGCGGGGTCCGGGTTTCAGCTGCCATGTGGTCACCGTATCCCCCGTCACCGTTCCCCCACGATCGCGATATATACGCTACCGTATAGATGGCGGAACGTACTGGGAGGAAACAAAAGACATGAACGTCGGATTCGTGGCCATGCACTACCCGCACGCCGACCATCACGACGAGTTCGTCGACCGGGTCCAGAAGGTCGCCGGAGTCCTGCGATCCACACCGGGCTGCCTCGCCGCCGACTGCTGGGTCACCGCCGCGGGCGACGCAGTCGTCTCGATCGTGCGCTGGGAATCCCCAGCGGCGCAGGCGGCTTCGATGCAGGTCTTGGCGACCGCGGACGTGGACGTCGCCTACGACGAACGCGAGGTCCGGCCGCGCGAGATCACCTCGCTGGTGTCGGCATGAAACTCGCGAAAACGGCTCACACCACGCACTCTTGGCGCATCCACGAGATCGCCGGCGACTTCGACATCGAGGACGTCTGGGCGTTGGAAACCCCTGGCGGGCCGGACGACTTCGACCGGCTGGTGAAGCAGTTCGCGTCGGGCGACTTTCCCGACGGGGCACCGCTGATCGTGCGGGCACTGTGGTCGCTGCGCTGGAAACTCGGCACGCTGTTCTGTTTGGACGAACGGGATTCCGGTCTCGATTCCCGGGTGGAGTCGCTGCGGGACCGGCTGCCGGACGACCTCCGCGATACCCCCACCGGCCCGGACGAGGACTGGCTGCCGTTCACGCCGGTCTACCGGCTGGACGACGAATTCGCCGCGGAACTGGCGAATCGGACCATGCACGGGGTCCTGCATCTGGCCTGGGTCGAGGACGAACCCGGGCACTATCGGGGTCAGATGGCGGTGCTGGTGAAACCCAACGGCCGGTTCGGCGCCGCGTACATGGCGTTCATCAAGCCGTTCCGGTACCTGTTCGTCTATCCCGCTCTGCTGCGGCTGATCGAGCGGAAGTGGCTCGCGACAACCCGCGTTTAGTCCTCTAGTTGCGGTAGATGCACGCGCATCTACCGCAACTAGAGGACTAAACGCGGCAGGTCAGGATGACGCTCACGGAGCCCGGCGCGTCGTCCGCACCAAGGTCATGTCCTTCTCCCGCACCGGTTCACGACAGTGCGCGCACACCGTCTCCGGCGCGAGGTCCTCCCCGCAGGCATGCCGCCACACCGTCGGCGGCGGCCCCTCCGTCACGTACTCGTCGCCCCACGCCATCAGGTTCAGCAGCACCTGGTTGAGCGCGTGCCCCGCATCGGTGAGCACGTACTCGTAGCGCGGCGGATGCTCTTCATAGAGCCGTTTTTCGAGGATCCCCGTCTCGACGAGTTTGCGCAGCCGCGCGGTCAGGATGTCCCGGCTCGCGCCGGTGTTGCGGACGATCTGGTCGAACCGCCGCGCCCCGAAGAACACTTCGCGCAGCGCGAGCAGGCTCCAGCGCTCCCCGATCACCTCCATCGCGTTCGCGATCGAGCAGTCCCTCGGCCCTTCGGTCATGCGATCAGCGTAAACCCAGTGAGTCTTGATTTCCAACCCACTCGATGTCAGAGTGAGTTGGATATCCCAACTCAGCTAGGAGGCTGCCATGCACGACGCGGTCATCGTGGACGCCGTCCGGACTCCGATCGGCAAGGGCAAGCCGGGCGGCTCCCTGCACGAGGTCCACCCTGTCCAGTTGCTGGCCCACACCCTCCAAGCGCTCGTCCAGCGCAACGGTCTCGATCCGGCGCTCATCGACGACGTCATCGGCGGCGCCGTCGACCAGGTCGGCGAGCAGGCCCAGAACGTCACGCGATGGGCGGCACTCGCCGCCGGACTGCCCGAGAGCGTGCCCGCGACGACCGTCGACAGGCAGTGCGGGAGCAGCCAGCAGGCCGTGCACTTCGCCGCGCAGGGTGTCATGGCCGGCGCCTACGACGTCGTCATCGCATGCGGTGTCGAGTCCATGAGCCGCGTGCCGATGTGGTCGAACGTCCTGCCCGGCACCGATCCCCTCGGCCCCGGCGTCGCCGAACGCTATCCGGAAGGCCTGGTGCCGCAAGGGATCAGCGCCGAACTGATCGCCGCGAAGTGGTCGCTCAGCCGGGAGTCGATGGACGCGTTCGCCGTGTCGTCGCATCAGAAGGCCGTCCGCGCGCACCAGCTCGGGCGGTTCGCGAGCCAGATCGTGCCGATCGAGACGCCCTCCGGCATCGTCTCGGCCGACGAGTCGGTCCGGCCCGGCACCGACCTCGAGACGCTGGCGAAGCTGCGCCCGGCGTTCCAGGACCCGGCGATCGCCGAACGATTCCCGCAGATCGACTGGTCGGTGACCGCGGGCAACAGCAGCCCGGTCAACGACGGCGCCTCCGCGGTACTGATCACTTCCAGTGAGACGGCGGCGAAGCTCGGGCTCCGTCCCCGCGCCCGGCTGCACAGTTTCGCCGTCACCGGTTCCGACCCGCTGCTGATGCTCACCGGCGTCATCCCGGCGACGGAGAAGGTGTTGCGGCGCGCGGGTCTGCGCCTGGAGGACATCGACCTGTTCGAGATCAACGAAGCGTTCGCCAGTGTCGTGCTGGCGTGGCAGCAGGAGACCGGGGCCGATCCGGCGAAGGTCAACGTCCACGGCGGGGCGATCGCGCTGGGTCATCCGCTCGGCGCGAGCGGCACCCGGCTGATGGGCACGCTCGTCAACGCGTTGCACCACCACGGCGCGCGCTACGGCCTGCAGGCGATGTGCGAAGGCGGCGGCCAGGCCAACGCGACCATCCTGGAGGCGCTGTGACGAGCCGGCTTCCCAAGAAACTGGCGGACCATCCCTCGGTCCGGGCGGTGCTCGCCAGACCACGGGGCGAACCGTCACCGGTGATCGATGCCGCCTGGCTCAAGGAGATCTGCCTCGCCGCGGGCGCCGACGACGCGGCGGCGGTCTCGCTGGGCCATCCGGATCTGGCCGGGGAACGCGAACACGTCCTGCGTGCGCTGCCGGGCACGAAGACCCTGGTCTCGCTGGTGGTCCGGCTGAATCGCGACGACGTCCGCTCCCCCGCGCGCAGCGTGGCCAATCAGGAGTTCCACCGTGGCGGCGAAATCATCAACGAGGCCGGGCACACGATCGTCCGCGCCCTGCAGGACGCCGGGTACCGCGCGATCAACCCGTCCGCGACCTTTCCGATGGAGATGGAGAACTATCCCGGCCGGATCTGGGTGGTGGCCCACAAAACGGTCGCCGTCGCGGCCGGGCTCGGCGCCATGGGCCTCCACCGCAATGTCATCCACCCGAAGTTCGTCAACTTCGTCCTGCTGGCGACGCTCCTGGTCGGCGCCGAGGTGTCCTCCCACGGCGAAGCGCTGGACTACAACCCCTGTCTGGAATGCAAGCTCTGTGTCGCGGCCTGCCCGATCGGGGTGTCGATGTGGCAGAGCCTCGCGTTCAAGCCGAACTACAAGGCCGCCTACTGCATGGCCGTCTGTCCGGCGGGGGAAGACGTGCTCGGGCCCTACCTCGACGATCGCCGCGGTTTCCTCGGGACGGTGGTGAAACCGTTGCAGGACAAAGTAGAGATGCTGTACGTGCGGCCGGGTTCACCGGCGAGGGAGTACGCCGAGCGCCGGTTCCCGCACAAGCCGGTGAAGGAGGTCGACGGCGGCTACCGCACTCGATAGCGCGCTCCGCTCGACTGAGACGTCAGGAAAGGGGCTTTCAAGACAGAATCTGTCCTGAAAGCCCCTTTCCTGACCTACGCGCTGCCGGGATCAGGAGGTCGGGAAGTTGTCCGCGGTACGGATGCGGTCCCGGATCCAGACACCGGCGGGCTTCAGCGGAGCCGTGCCGGTGAACGAGCTGCCCGAGCAGGTGCCCGGTTTGAACACCGCGCCCGAACGGTTGTCGTCGGAGAAGTTCCAGTTGGTCCAGCTGATCTTCTTCGACGCCAGGAAGTCCAGGTACTTCTGGGAGTTGGTGAAATCGTTGCCGCCGTCACCGCTGGCGGTCTGGGTGCCGAACTCGGTCACGAACAGCGGGATCTTGCTCGCGGCGCGGGTCAGCGCGTTGAAGTACTCGGCTTTGTGCGACGCCGCGTAGAAGTGGAACGTGTACATGAAGTTGCTCGCACGGACCGGGTTGTTGATGACGTCGGCCTCGGTGCGGCCGTCGGAGATCCCGAGCGAGCCCCAGCCGTGGGTGCCCACCAGCACGACGCCGTCGGAGTCCTGGGCGCGGATGACCGGGATCATCTGCTCCGCGTAGCTGCGGACGCGGTCCCAGCTGACGTTGTTGGGCTCGTTGGCGATGTCGTAGATGATGTTGGTCTTGTCCTTGTGCCGCTGGGCGATCTCGGTGAAGAACGTCTTGGCGCGGCTGAGGTTGGCGTTCGGGTCGCCCGGGGTGAGCTGGTGCCAGTCGACCAGGGCGTACAACCCGCGTTTGGTGGCTTCTTCGATGTACCCGTGCACCATGTCGGTGAACTTGCGCGGGTTGGTCTCGTAGCCGCCTTCCTGGATGTACATCGAGATCCGGAGGACGTCGGCCTTCCAGTCGTTGGCCAGCGCGTCGAGCGAAGCGGTCTTCACGCATTGGCTGTACCACTGGATTCCGTGGGTGCTCATGCCCCGGAGCTGGATGGGTTTACCGGCCTGGTTGCAGAGCTGGAGGCCACAGACCTTCAGCTGTCCGTTGATCGCCGCCGGGCTGCCCGGCGGCAGCGCGGCGGCTGCCTGCGTTGCGGGTTCGGCCACGGTCTCGGTCGCCATCGAGGTGCTCGCGGCGGCGATCGGGGCCAGTAGTCCGGCGGCCAGTGCGGCCGTCACCCGGAGACGGATCTTGTCCCAACGCATTCGGCTTCTCCTCTCGCGTCGGCGCACCGGCGTTGGCACGTCGACGGTCAGGGCGGCGGGATTAAATAGGAAACTTTCCTTACTATTGGAAAGTAAAGGAGAGATTACCCACGAGCTCGACGGACGGTCAAGACTTGACCACCGACTGTTTCCCTGACCTCGGGCATGCTCGGAGCGTGACGACCATCGCGGCCTTCCACGCCCATCCCGACGACGAGGCGCTGCTGACCGGCGGCACGCTCGCCCGCGCCGCCGCCGACGGCCATCGGGTCGTGCTGGTGGTCGCCACCATCGGCATGGACGGCGAGGACCCGTCACGGATGGCCGAACTGGAGGCGAGCGCGAAGGTGCTGGGCGTCCGGCGCGTCGTGCATCTCGGGTACGCCGGGAGCGGTCACGGCGCGATCCTCTACCCGGATCCGCCCGGCTGGGTTCGCTTTGTCCGTGCCGATACCGACGAGGCGGCTGCCCGGCTCGTGGCGATCCTGCGCGAGGAGCGCGCGTCGGTGTTGCTGAGCTACGACCGGAACGGCGGCTACGGCCACCGCGACCACGTCAAGGTGCACGAGGTCGGCACCCGGGCGGCCGAACTGGCCGGCGACGTCCGGCTGTTCGAGGCGACCATCCCCCGCGACACCGTCGCCCGCCTGGTGCGGATCGTGCGTCTGCTCCGGATCCCGTTCCGGTACGACGTCGACGCGCTGCTGCGTGCCTACAGTGGAAGGTCCGAGATCACGCACACCTTCGGCGTCCGCCGCTTCGCCAAGGCCAAGCAGGCGGCCATCGCCGCGCACGGTTCGCAGGTGACCGGCAACGGCAGGCTCGCGCCGCTCATGCGCGTGCTCACCCGGCTTCCCGCGCCGGTCTTCGGTCTCGTGTTCAACCGCGAGTGGTACATCGACGCGACACCCGGCGGAGTCACGGATCCGGACGCCGGACGCGAGCCCGGTAGGCGGCGGCCTTGACCCGGTTCTGGCAGGCCAGCCCGCAGAAGCGCTTGATCTGGGCCTGGCTCACGTCGACGTACACCTGATCGCAGCGAGGCGCCGCGCAAAGCCCGACGCGATGCGGGATGTGGTCGCCGAGCGCGGCGGCCACGGACACCGCCATCCCGGCCGACCACCGCTGGACGAGATCGGCTTCGGGACTGTGGAAGTGCAAGTGCCATGACCGGTTGTCGTGGCGGTGCAGGCACGGGCGCGCGTCGCTCTCGGCGAGCACCCGGTTGAGCAGACCGGCCGCCTTGTCTTTCTCACCAAGGGAAAGCGCCTCGATGACCGCGCGCAGCCGCGACGCGAGGGTGTGCAGGCGTTCGGCGTCGAACGGATCGACGTGACCGTTCCCCGTCCCGCCGTCGCCGAGCACGCCCGCCGCGGCGCGCACCAGGTCCTCGCCTCTCAACGTTCGCTTCGGCTTGCCGTGGACGTGCGCTCCGGTCAGGGCGTTGATCAGCGCGACCCCGGTTTCCAGATGCAGCGTGTGATGTCCGTCGAGCTTGGCCCCGTCCGGCTCGTCAGACATCGAACCCCTCTCCCCCGACGCAACGACTGTCCACTGTGGACCAGGCGCGACCCATGCGCGACTAGAGGACTACTTGCGACGCGGAGATCACCACCGCGGCGGCCCCGCGTCCACGATCTTCTGCGAAAGCTCCAGCGGATCGAGGTGCATCAGCGACTCCATCCACCACGTCATCCCGGCCCGCGCCAGCGCGGGAAGGTCCACCTTGATCGGCTCTTCCCACGCGGGACTCGCGTTCCCGGCGACGGCGATGTCGAACGGGCGGTCCGGGGCGAGCCCGGCGAGGCCGAGCGCGCGGTGGGTTTCGGCGATCTCCTCGGCGGTCGGCGTGTGGTCCTCGGGGTTCGGGAAGATCCCGTCGCACAGGGCCGCCCGCCGCACCACCCGCGGGTTGTCGGTGGAACTGGCCACCCAGATCGGGATCGGGAACGGCTCGGGCGGGGCTTCGGCCAGCGCGACCTGGTAGTGCGCGCCGTCGTGGTCGAACCGCCTGCCGGACCAGATCGCGCGGATGACGTCGAGGCCTTCGTCGAACATCGCCGACCGGGTCAGCAGGTCGGTCTGCTCGCCGAACCGGCTGAAGTCACCGGATTCGTCCGAGCCCAGGCCGGCGCCGAGGATCAGGCGGCCGCCGGAAAGCCGGCTGACCGTGGACGCGTGCCGGGCGACCACCCACGGGCGGCGCCGCGCGGGCGGGGTGATCATCGGCCCGAACCGCAGCCCGCTGGTGGCGTGCGCGATCGCGCCGAGCGTCGTCCACGGGTCGGCGATGGGCATCGTGTCCGCGACCACGTGGTCCCACAGGAAGAAGCCGTCCCAGCCGGCGGCCTCCGCGCGCACGGCGAGGTCGACGAGCACCGCGGGCTCGCCGAACGGGCCGAAAGGCGGCAGGTAGACGGCATGGCGGACCGGGTTGCCGGTCAAATCGATCATCTCCCCAACGTCATCGTCGAAGTCCCCGGACGGCCGCTTGTTTACACCGTTCACACACGTTAACGTCCGCAAGATGGCGGAAGACGCGGACAGCCGTGAACGATCGACGAAGTGGCCGGAACATCGGGGAAGGTTACGCCGGGCGCTGGCTTTGGCGGTCGCCGTCTCACTATGCGCGACACTGAACGCCGTGAACGCGTCCGCATCGCAGGACGACGGCTGGTCCCGTGACTTCTATTGGGGCGTCGCGTCGTCGGGTTACCAGTCCGAAGGCAGCGCCCCGGACAGCAACTGGAAGCGGTTCGTGGACCGCGCCGCGGGCAAGGACGGCGTCGACGAGTACCGGGACTCGGTGGACTTCCGGCACCGCTACGCCGACGACATCCGCCTGGCGGCCGGGCTCGGCGTCAACACCTACCGCTTCGGTGTCGAGTGGGCCCGCGTCGAGCCCGCGCCCGGGCAGTGGGACGAAACGGCACTCGCCTTTTACGACGACGTGATCCGGCAGGTACGCGAAGCCGGGATGACGCCGATGATCACGCTGAACCACTGGGTCTACCCGGGTTGGGCACTGGATCAGGGCGGCTGGGCGGAGACGCGGACCGCCGACGCGTGGCTGGAATTCAGCCGCCGGATCGTCCAGCGCTACGCCGGCCAGGAGGTCCTGTGGGTGACGTTCAACGAACCGCTGATCTTCCTCAAGAACGAGCAGAAGGTCGGCGCGCTGAACGCGACTCAGTACTTCGCCGCGCAGTCCAATGTGGTGCAGGCGCACCGGCGGGCCTACGACCTGATCCACGAGATCGATCCGACGTCGAAGGTCACCAGCAACCAGGCCTACATCACCGGGGTCAACGGCATGGCCGACTGGTTCTTCCTTGACCAGGTCAAGGACAAGCTCGACTTCATCGGCATCGATTACTACTACGGCCTCAGCGTCGACAACTGGACGGTGTTCGCCGCCGCCTCCGACAAGTTCTGGGACGTGAAGCTGCAGCCGGAAGGCATCTACTACGCGCTGCGCAGCTACCACAACCGCTTCCCGCGCTTGCCGTTGTACGTCGTCGAGAACGGCATGGCGACCGACAACGGCCAGATACGCGACGCCGGCTACACCCGCGGCGACAACGTCCGCGACACCGTCTACTGGCTCCAGCGGGCGAAGGCCGACGGGATGAACCTCATCGGCTACAACTACTGGAGCCTGACCGACAACTACGAATGGGGCAGCTACCGAGCCCGGTTCGGGCTGTACACGGTGGACGTCCTCACCGATCCCACGCTGACCCGGCGCCCCACGGACGCCGTTCCCGCGTACCAGGGACTGGTCACGGCGGGTGGCGTGGCGCAGGGCTACCGGCTCAAGCGGCAACCGGGGATCTGCTCGCTGGTCGACGGGCTGAACAGCTGCCTCAACCCGGCGAAGGTCGACGGTCCGCTCGTACCGCTGAAGTGACCGTCTACAGGGGACTGTCCCCTGTAGACGGCCGCTCTGCTGGACAGCGATGGGGTTGGACGGCGATGGGTCAGACGGCGACCGGTTCGGGTGCGAGTTCGAGCCGCCTGCCCACGAACGTCCGCCGCATCCGCCGGTCGTGGGTGACGACCACGAGCGCGCCGCCGTACTCGCCCAGTGCCTGCTCCATCTCCTCCACCAGATCCGGAGCCAGGTGGTTGGTCGGCTCGTCGAGCAGCAGCAGGTCGGTCCCGGCCGTCACCAGCCTGGCCAGTTCCAGCCTGCGGCGCTGCCCGACGGACAGCTCCCGGACCGGTTTGCGCAGGTCCGGTGCCCGGAAGAGGCCCAAGGACAACAGTTTCCCGGCGGCGTCCTCCTCGCCGTACCCGGCCGCGAACACCTCCAGCACGGTTCGGGTGTCGCCCGCGAGGCCGCCGTTCTGGCGCAGGTACCCGATCCGGCCCGCCCGATCGGCCGAGCCTGTCGACGGGGCCAGTTCCCCGGCGAGTACCCGCATGAGGGTGGTCTTGCCCGCGCCGTTGGGACCGGTCACGAGCACCCGCTCCCCGGGCAGCACGCTGAGCGAGGTCGGCAGCAGCCGTCCGGCCACCGCGACGTTGTCCACCTTCACCACGTGCCGATCGACTTCGGCCTCACCACCGGCGATCCGCGCCGTGAACCGCAGCGGCTGCGGCGGAGGCGGGACCGGCGCGGCTTCGAGCCGCTGGATCCGTTCCCGCGCCGAGCGGATCCGGCTCATCGCCCCGTGGGAACGGGACCGCGCCCGGAAGGCACCCGCCCCGCTGAAGGCCGCCGGGGCCTTGCGCGGGATGGCCGAGAACCGGTCGATGTTCACGTCGGCCAGCGCCTCGTGCCGGGCCTTGTCCTGGCGCCACTCCTCGTATTCCCGGACCCACCGGGCCCGGGACGCCTCCTTCGCGGCGAGATAGCCCGGATAGCCGTTGCCGTGCCGGTACACGGTCCGGCGATCGGCGTCGACCTCGAGGATCGTGGTGGTGACACGGCTGAGGAACATCCGGTCGTGGGTGATCGCGATGAGCCTGCCGCGATGCCCGCGGAGGTGGTTCTCCAGCCAGGCGACGGCTTCGTCGTCGAGATCGTTGGTCGGCTCGTCCAGCAACAGCAGTTCGGGTGCCGCGGCCAAGGTGGCGGCCAGCGCGAGCCGGGACCGCTGCCCGCCGGACAGGGTGCCCAGCGCACGATCCCGGTCCAGGCCGGGCTGCCCGAGCCCGTGCAGAGCGACCTCGACCCTGGCATCGGCCTCATAACCGCCACGCGCTTCGTAGGCTGTCGTGAGATCGCCGTACGCGACCAGGTCCTCGGCGGTTTCCAAGGACGCCTCGGCCGCCCGCAGCCGGGTTTCCAGCTCCCGGATATCGGACAGCGCGACGTCGATCGCGTCCCCGACGGTGGCGGAGCCGGGCAGTTCCAGCGTCTGCGCGAGATAGCCGACGCCACCCGGCGCGGTGACGGTGACCGTGCCGTTGTCCGCCTCGCCGTGCCCGGCGATCAGCCGCAGCAAAGTGGACTTGCCCGACCCGTTGTCGCCGATGACACCGGCTTTCTCCCCCGGTTTGACGGTGAAGCCGACCTGGTCGAGGACGACGTGGTCGTCGAAACGTTTGGTGACGCCGGAAAGCACGAGTTGAGTTCCGGCGGTCTGATGCGGGGCACGCATGGGCGTCCTCCTGAGATTCTCGGCAGAGCCGATCGCGATCGGGAAGGGAGCGATTTCCGCGCACGAAGAAAAGGGGGATCGCACGCGGAAGGACGCGGCCCGGCGGAGCGAAGGCTCTACGCCAGGGCCGCGTCGAAGGCCCGGATCACAGGAAGAACAAGATGCCCATGTGCACGAAGGTAGCCGGAGAACGCGGACGGGCAAAACGAATTAACGGCTGTGTACGGATTCACAGAGTGGTCTGTGTCCCTCTACCGCGACATCGGCGCCGGAGTGACCGACAATCCAAGGTGGAGGTATTCGCGGTCTTGAGGGAATGGGGTCCTCGTGCACGGGTCCAACGGTCCGGTCGCCCGGTTCCGACGACGGCTCTTCCCGGGGCGTAACTCGCTCGCCCGCAACTCGGACCGCTTCGAAGCCCTCCTCCTGAAGCTCCTCATCCTCGCCGCCCTGCTCGCGATCCCTGTCGCGGCCACCGCCGGTTCGGCCCATTACGGCGGTCAGGTCGCCTCGGCCGCCTCCGACGCGGCGAACCACCGGGCCACCACGGCGTATCTCCTGAAGGCCGCACCCCTCCGGATCGCCGACAGCGAGAGCGTCGGGATCGACGACTCGACCACCGACGCGGCCTGGACCGATTCGCGCGGCGACCGGCACACCGGGCCCGTCGTCGCTTCCCCCGGCAGCCCCGCCGGTTCACCCGTGCCGATCTGGGTCGACACCCGCGGCGAACTCACCTCCGCACCGAAGACCGCGTCGACGGCCGTGTTCGATTCCGTGCTCGTCGCGTTCTGGCTGTGGTTCGCGGTGATCGCCGCACTGGTCGTGATCCACCGGGCGACCCGGCTCGTGCTCGACCGGCGCCGGACCGCCGCCTGGGAGCGCGCTTGGGCGGTCTACCCGCGTTCTGGTTCGTGGCCCTGATGCCGGCGGCGAAGGCAAAGCACCTCGGCTAAAGTGCCCGGCATGCGCATCATGATCTCGGCGGATATGGAGGGCGCCACCGGCGTCACCTGGACCGAGGACGTCATCCCCGGTACCGAGCAGTGGCAACGGTTCCGGCGCCTGTTCACCGGGGACGTCAACGCGACCATCGCCGGCCTGTTCGACGCCGGCGCCACCGACGTACTGGTCAACGAGGCGCATTCCTCCCAGCGGAACCTCCTGCTCGAAGACCTCGACGGCCGCGCCCGGATGCTCACCGGCAGGCACAAACCACTCTCGATGATGCAGGGAATCGACAGCGGCATGGACGGCGTCGTGTTCCTCGGCTACCACGCCGGTGCCGGATTCGACGGCGTCCTCTCCCACACTTACCTGGAGAACCAGATCACCGGTGTGTGGCTCGACGACGTCCCGGCCAGCGAAGGCAGGCTCAACGCCGCGATGGCCGCCGAGTACGGCGTCCCGGTGCTGGTGGTGTCCGGTGACGACAAGGCATGCGACGACGCTCGCGACTACGCGCCCGAGGCCGAAATGGTGACGGTGAAGGAATGCGTCAGCCGGTACGCCGCGATCTGCCTCCCGCCGGCCAGGACCGCGGAACTGCTGGCGTCCGCCGCGGCGGACGCGATGAACCGGGCGGGCCGGGTCGAGCGGTTCACGACTCCCCACCGGATCGAGGTCGAGTTCGACGCGAGCCATCTCGCGCAAGCCGCCGCGGTCATCCCGACGGTGGAACAGATCGGTGTCCGGAAGGTCGGGTTCGACGCGGCCGACATGACCGAGGCGATGAAGGCGTTCAAGATCGTCACGGCGATCGCGGCCGGGGCGGTGCAAGGAATCTATGGCTGACATGGAAACGCAGGGCGAGCTTCGCGACCATTCTGACGCGATCGCGGACGCGGGTTCTCGCAAGAACGCTGACATCGATGTCGTCGACGTTTGTTCGCGGCTGATCCGGTTCGACACCACGAACCGGGGCAACGGGGATTCCGAGGGCGAGCGCGAGGCGGCCGAATACATCGCCTCACTGCTCTCGGAGATCGGGATCGACTCGAAGATCATCGAGTCCGCGCACCGGCGCGCGAACGTGATCGCCCGGGTCCCCGGCACCGATCCGAGCCTGCCCGCGCTGCTCGTGCAAGGGCATCTCGACGTCGTCCCGGCCGACGCGGCCGACTGGTCGGTGGACCCGTTCTCCGGCGAGGTCCGGGACGGGTTCCTCTGGGGCCGCGGCGCGGTGGACATGAAGGACTTCTGCGCGATGGTGATCGCCGCCTTCGCCGCGGGCGCCCGCCCTCGCCGGGACATCGTCCTGGCGTTCGTCGCCGACGAGGAGGACAAGGGCGAATACGGTGCGCATTGGCTCGCCGCGGCGCACCGAGATCTGTTCGACGGCTGCGCGGCCGCGATCAGCGAATCGGGCGCGTACACCTACCACGTTCCCGCCGCCGACGGCCGGACCGTGCGCCTCTACCCGGTGGCGACCGCCGAACGCGGCACGGCGCACCTGCGGCTCACCGCCAAGGGACGTGCCGGGCACGGTTCGCGGCCCAACGACGAGAACGCGGTCACCCGGCTGATCACCGCGCTCGGCAAGATCGCGGCGCACCGCTGGCCCGCCCAGCTGACCCCGACGGTACAAGCGTTCCTGGAACGCACCGGGGAAGCGCTCGGCGTCGCGGTCGATCTGTCCGATATGGACGGAACGATCGCGCGGCTCGGCCCGGCGGGAGCGCTGGTGGTGCCGACGGTCCGCAACAGCACGACCCCGACCATGCTCGACGCGGGCTACAAGGTGAACGTCATCCCGAGTTCGGCGGAGGCCCAGGTGGACGTCCGGGTGCTGCCCGGCTCCGAAGCGGACCTGTTCGCCGAACTCGACGCCATGCTCGGCGAGGGTGTCACCCGGGAGTTCGTCGCGCACCAGCCGCCGATCCAGGCACCGGTGGATTCGCCGTGGTTCGACGCGATGGCGGACGCGCTGCGGTCACAGGACCCCGAAGCGGTCGTGGTCCCGTACTGCATGGGTGGCGGGACGGACGCGAAGGCGTTCGGCCCGCTCGGAATCGACTGCTACGGCTTCGCGCCGCTGTGGCTGCCGGAGGGTTTCCCTTACCGGGCAATGGCCCACGGCGTCGACGAACGAGTGCCGGTCGAAGGGCTCCGCTTCGGCACGCGGGTGCTGAGGCACTTCCTGGAGAACTGCTGACGGGCTTTCATCCGAATTTCATGAAGCCCGCCTAGCGTCGGCGACGATGAAACCCATGACTTCGCGTGTCCGTGCGGGCGTGCTCCTGATCGGCCTCGGCGCCGCCCTGTCGGCGTGCCGAGGCGGGTTGCCGGCCTTGCCCGACGGCCCCGAGCCGACGGCCACCTCGTACACCGCTACCCCGGTTCAGACCGAGACCTTGACCGTCACGCCGACCACCAGTGCGTCACCTGCTCCGTCGCTGGAACCGGCCGCGATCGACCGCGTGTTCCAGGTCTACATGAACGGCCTGGCCAACCACGACATGATGGCGCTGCGAAGCGGAACCTGTCCGCGTCTGCGTGAGACGCTGCTCGGCTTCGAACTCCACGGGCACTATGTGGAGCGCTGGGAGATGCTGCCGTACTCCATCCCGCCCGGAATGGAGTACGTGACCGTGCAGGCGAAGATCACGCAACGGAACGCGCGCACCGGCCGGGCGGCCGGCGACGTGACCTATTCGTGGAACGTGGAGAAGAACGAGGACCGGAACTACTACGTCTGCGGGTGGCTCGACTACGACAAGTGACCTATGGGCGCCGGAACTCCGCCCACCACCGAGCGCCATCCCGGACTCGGTCCAGTGTGGACAGTCGCAACCCGTGTTCGGTGAAGGATTCGACGTCCTCACGGGTCAGCGGCCACGGCGGGCCGTCCCAGGGTTCGTCGATGCCTTCCTCGGCGACGGCCCCGATCACGAGTGTCCCGCCCTCCGCGACCAGTCCCGCGACGCTCTCGACGGCCTCGGCACGGACATCGCGCGGGAGCGCCTGGACGGTCATGATCTCGACGACGAGGTCGAACCGGTGTCGCCAGTTTTCCGGCAACGCGAACAGATCCGCGGCGGAGTAGTCCACGGCGGAGCTGGGGTGGAGTTGCTTCGCGGCCTTGATCGCCGACGGGGACACGTCGAACCCGGACGTGCGATAGCCGAGCGCGCTGACGAACTCGGCGTCGTCACCGAAGCCACACCCCACGACCATCGCGCCGCGACCCGGCGAGTGCTTCGCGGTCTCGGCCCACGTGACGAGTTCCGGACTCGGCTTGCCTCCCGCCCACGGCACGACCGCGTGTCCGGCTTCGGCGGCGGCGTAGAGGGGCTCGAACCAGGCCGTCGGATCGCCGGAGGCGAGCGCGAGCTCGGCGAGGCGGCGGGGTTCGGCGTCCGGGCCTGGGGTCTGCGTCATGGTGATCAAGGTACCGGCGCTCGCAGCCGAGCCTGCCCGTGATCGCGATCGCGCGCCGGGTCGGTGCCTGACTCAGCGAAGTCGAGGCGTCAGGAGGCCATCGACCGCGTTACGGGCGCGGGTCAGGGCGTCCTTGCGGCCGAGTAGCTGACGATCGTGATTCGCCTGAAGCACCATGGCATGGAGTTCGAAGACGAGCTGCTCGACGTCCGTGTCCGACGGAAGCTCCCGAAGGCGCAGGGCGAGTTCGACCTCACGTCGGAGCAGGGTGTCTGCTCGGGCGACGGCGCCTGCGACCGCGTCCCGGACGGGTCCCGGCCGGCCGTCGAGTTCGCTCGCGGCAGCGACGAAAAGGCATCCACCCTCGAAGGTCTCCAGGTAGTCGATCCACAACGACATCAGCGTCCGCAGCCGCGCGAGCCCGGCGGGCTGCCGCTCGGCGGGCAGCGACACATCTCGCTCGAAGACCTGCGATGCCGCCGAGACGATCGAGAGCTGGAGCTCCTGCTTGGTGCCGAAAAGGGTCTGGATGCCGCTCTTGCTGGTCTGCAGAGCCTCCGCCAAACGCCCGAGCGTCAGCCCCTCGATGCCTTCGACCGACGCGATGTGCATGGCGCGATCGACGATCGCGCCGCGGCGTGCGTCGCCTGTCCGAGTCATGAATACGATCGTACCCTTAGATACGGTCGTACGTATTGACACGTACGACCGTATTCCCTAGCGTCGGTGTATCCGAACTGAGGAGTTCCATGACGACCCCATCGACAACCTTGGATCTTTCCGCGATCGCGAAGCGATATTTCGCCGCTTGGGAAGCACACGACATCGACGCGATCGTTGCTCTGCACACCCCTGACTCGCAGTTCCAGGCTCATGGTCGCGGTGTCGCGGTCCATGGCCGCGACGCACTGCGACGTGAGTTCGCGCTGGTCTTCGAGCTCTACCCGGGCTTCGGCTTCGACGAGCGACGCGTGCTTTTCGGTAGCGGCCATTGGGTTCTGGACTGGACGCTGACCTTCCAACGGCCCGGCGAAGATCGTCGAGGCGTTCACTGCCTCGACGTCGTCGAGGTGGCATCCGACGGCCTCGTCGCACGAAAGGACACCTTCTTCGACTTCGCCGAACTGAAGGCCGCGTTCGAAGGCAGGGCCGCATGAGTGCCGCCGACACGACCACTCCCCTGTTCGATCGGGCCTTGCTCGACGCGTTGCCCGTCGAGCATCTCTGCGATCTCAGCATCGACCTGGAACCGGCCCGGATGATCTCGACCGCGCTCGGCACCCGGATGACTTTCGTGACCAAAGGCGGCCGTTTCACCGGACCGGGCTTCCGCGGTGAAATGCTGCCCGGAGGCGGCGACTGGGTGTCACTGGGAGCCGACGGGATCAGTCGCATGGACGTTCGCGCGACCCTGCGCACCCACGACGGAGCGCTCATCCACTACGAGTCGAACGGAGTACTCCGTTTCCCGCCCGATGGTCGGCAGCGCCTGGCCGACGGCGAGCGGCTCTCGGTCGACGAGAGCTACGTACGACCGACGCCCAGGTTCGAGACCTCCGACGAGCGCTACTCCTGGCTGAGCGGACTGGTCGTGGTCGGCTACGGCGAATACGGTCCAGGCCGCATCGACCACCGGATGTACCGGATTCTGTAGCAGCGGACCGGACGACACGCGTGTTCGAACGGACGTCACACCGGATGTGATCACCCGGTCGGGCCGGGTGTCCGTAGAATCCGGTGACGATGCGACGTTTTCGGTGGTGGTGGGGTGCACTCGCGCTCACGTTCGTGGTGGTTCTCGTCGGGTTCATTGCCTTCTCCGGGTCGGAAAGCCGGCCGGGGCAGCCGGTCCCGCGCCAAGGCCCGCCGGGAACGGGGCCGCTGACTGTCGTCTCCCTCGGCGACAGCACGGTCTCCGGTGAGGGCGCGGGCGACTACACGCCCACGACCAACGGGCAGGGCGGCAACTGGTGCCATCGCTCCTCCAACGCCTTCGTCGAGCAGGTCAAGATCCCCGACGTGACCGCGCGGGTGAACCTGGCGTGCTCAGGGGCGCCGTCGGAGCAGATCGCGCTCGGTGAGGCCAAGCAGTGGACCGAGCCGTCGCAGGCGCAGCAGCTGGCGAACCTGATCAAGGACCACCGGGTGGCCGCGGTGGTGATCGCGGTCGGCGCGAACGACGAGCCGAAGTTCTCCGCTCAGGTCAGCGAATGCTTCAAGGCGTGGTTCTCCCCGCAGAATCCCCCGTGCAGCGAGGCACTCCGCGCCACCTGGAAGTCCAAAGTGGACGCCATGGTGCCGAAGGTGACCAACGCCGTCGCCGACGTCAAGAAGGTGCTGGCGCAGGCGGGCTACATCCCGGCGGACTACCAGCTGGTGCTGATGTCCTACGCCTCCCCAGTCGGCCCGAAGATCCCGGAAGCGTTGCGCAGCCTCAACGGATGCCCGTTCCGCACCGAGGATCTGCAATGGATGGGCCGCGAGGGCGTCACCGTGCTCGCGGACGGGCTCAAGCAGGCGTCACGGGCGACCACCGCGCGGTTCCTCGACCTGTCCCGGGCGGGCACCGGCCGCGAGGCGTGCACCAGCGACCCGGCGAACGAGTGGTTCAGCAGGCTGACCTTGCAGCTGCGGGACCTCGGCCAGGTGGACCGGGCGAGCCACGCGCTGCAGGAGTCGTTCCACCCCAACGCGAACGGGCACGCTCAGGTCGCGAACTGCCTCAACGAGTTCCTCGCGGCACGGGGCGGCAACGCCTCGTGCCTCTCCGGGCCCGACGGCAAACTACACGCCGCACCCGAGGTCATCGCCCGCTGAGCGCAGAAGTCAGAGGTCCAGCGCCGCGCGCAGCGCGATGTCGATCCGCTCCTGGACCTCGTGGTCGATCTCCGCGATCCTCTCGTCGAACCACGGCCGGTACAGGCGCGTGAGGTTCAGCGTGGAGACCCAATAGCGCGCGTCGACGGCGACGCCGAGGATGTCCTGCGGATCACGGTCCAGCAGTTCGGTACCGAGCAGCCAAGGCCGCTCGGATTCGTTCACCCCGTCCGAGGACAGCAGCACGACGGTGCGCTGCCGTGCCGGTTCGGTCGGGGGGTGGTACGTCCAGACTTCACCCCTGTGCACGCAAATCCTTCTCCGCGGCGGACAGCTCCGCCTCGTCCGATTCGGCGGACGGTGCGACCGGTGCGCGCTGCGGGGTATATCCGGTTCGGACGGCTTCCCTTCGGGCGGCCTTGGACAACCACGACGAGACCGAGATCCCGTGTGCCTTGGCGGCCCGCTCGGCGAACTCGAGCGCACCGCTGTCGAGTGAGAGAGTGACCTTACGTGTTGCCATACCTTTTATCGTACCAGCGCCGCGCAAGCCCTCCCCTTTCACAACGTGGGCGAACGACCCTCGAACGGCGTCGAGAGCACCACCGTCGTCCGGGTCGAGACCTTGGCGGCCTCCCGGATACGGCGGAGCAGGTCCTCCAGGCCGAGCGGCGAAGCCACCCGGACCAGGAGGATGTAGGACTCGTCGCCGGCGACCGAGTAGCAGGACTCGATCTCCTTGATGTGCTCCAGCCGCTGCGGATAGTCGTCCGGCGCGGCCGGGTCGTTCGGGGTCAGTGAGATCAGCGCCGTGAGCGGGAGGCCGATCTGCTCGCCGTCGAGCCGCGCGGTGTACCCGAGGATCACCCCGCGCTGCTCCAGGCGCCGCACCCGCTGGTGCACCGCCGACACCGAAAGCCCGACCCGCTCGGCCAGGTCGGTGAAGCTGCGCCGTCCGTCCGCCGCCAGTTCCTGCGCGATCGCCTTGTCCAGCGGCTCCAGAGAACCGGTCATGCGTCGAGCACGATCAGATCGTGCGGCCGCCGGTTGACCGACTCGACGCCGTCCTCGGTGACCACGACGATGTCCTCGATACGGGCGCCCCAGCGGCCCGGCTGGTAGATGCCGGGCTCGACGCTGAAGGCCATGCCCGGCTCGAGCGGCAGCGCGTTGCCCTTGATGATGTAGGGCTCCTCGTGCACGTCGAGGCCGATGCCGTGGCCGGTGCGGTGGATGAAGAACTCGCCGAAGCCGGCGTCGGCGATGATGTCGCGCGCGGCGGCGTCGATCTGCTCGGCGGTGACGCCGGGGCGGACGGCCTCGACCGCGGCGCGCTGGGCCCGCTGCAGGACGGCGTAGGTCTCGGCGACGTCCGCGTCGCGCGGCTCACCGACCGAGTAGGTGCGGGTGGAGTCGGAGTTGTAGCCCTCGGCGATCGGGCCGCCGATGTCGACCACGACGACGTCGCCGCGTTCGATGACGCGATCCGAGACGTCGTGGTGCGGGCTGGCGCCGTTGGGGCCGGAGCCGACGATCACGAAGTCCGCGTGGGTGTGGCCCTCTTCGACGATCGCCGCGGTGATGTCCGCGCCGACCTCGGCCTCGGTGCGGCCCGCGCGGAGCCATTCACCGACGCGCGCGTGCACGCGGTCGATGGCCGCGCCCGCGTCGCGCAGCGCCTGGATCTCCGCGGCGTCCTTGCGCATCCGGAGTTCGCGCACGATCGGGCCGGCCAGCGTCAGCTCGGCGTCGCCGAGCGCGCCGCGGAACGCGAGCACGTGCAGGGCCGGGGTGAAGTCGCTGACCGCGACCCGGCCAGGCTTGCCGAGCCTGTCGGCGACCAGTTCGTAGGCGTTGACGCCGTCGACCCAGGTGACGATGTCGATGCCGAGTTCGGCGGCCGGGACGTCCGCGTAGCCGGGTGCCTCGAGCTTCGGCAGCACCAGGGCCGGGACGCCGTCGGCGGGGATCACCAGCGTGGTCAGCCGTTCGAAGGACCCCCCGGCCTGACCGATGAGGTAGCGCAGGTCCGAGCCGGGCGCGATCAGCAGGGCGTCGGTGTCGGCGGCGACGGCCGCCGCGCGGGCCCGATCGAGGCGGGCACGGAGGCTGGCGACATCGGGGGCTGGGTTGTGCAGGGAACGGCGCGACATGAGGGCGAGCCTAGTCGGTCCGGGCGCCTTGGCTCACCGGCCGGTCACCCCCGACCGGGGCGGGATCGTCGAGCCCCCGCCAGACCCGGAAGATCACCGGGAACGTGGTGGCGATCAGGTACAGGCCACCGAAAGCGGTGAGCGCGCCGACCAGTCCGATGCCGTCCAGCAGCAGCCCGGCCGCCATCGAGCCGAGCGGCGTCGCCGCCAGCACGCCGCCCACCAGAAGACTGAGCACGCGGCCACGGAAGGCTTCGGGAACCCGTTCGTAGACCACCGGGAGCAGGATCGGATTCATCGCACCGGCACCGATCCCGGTCACCACCAGGCCTGCGAGCAGGACCACCGGCGCGGGCTCCAGCGCGAGAAGCGCGAAGCGGGGCGCACCGACGATGGCGACGGCGGCCAGGATCGCCGAGCGACGCGAGAACCGGTGCCCTGCCCAGGCGTAGAGCGCCGATCCGAGGAGCGCGCCGACCGCGACGGCGGTGATCATCGCGCCGATGAGCGCGGCGCTGTGCAGGACCTGGTCGCCGTACGCCGGGTACAGAACGCCGATGAGCCCGAAGTCGAGGCAGCTGGTGAGCATCAGCATCCCGACGATCGCCCGCAGCACGGCATCGCGTTTGAGGAAGCCGAGTCCTTCTCGCAGTTCCGCGAGGTAGCCGCCAGACGACGACCTCGGCGGACCGGCCGCCGCGGGGATCACGGCGAACACCAGCGCGGCGGACAACAGAAGCGCACCGGCGTCGACGAACAGCACGGGAATGGGGCCGATCAGCGCGATGAGCGCGCCGGCGGCGGGCGCGCCCACCATCCGGCCGGTCCTCATCGCCGCTTCGACGGCGCTCGCGGCGCGGCTCGTCCGGATCCCACCGAGTTCGGCGACTCCCGCGAGCAGGACCTGCTTCGCCGTGTCGGCCGGTCCTCGGGACACGCCCATCACGAAGGAAAGTGCGATGAGTCCCGGCAAGCCGAGCCCGGTGGTGCCGACGGCGAGCGGGATCAGCAGCACTGTGACGGTGGTCAGCAGATCCGCGCCGACGCTGGCGCGCCGGGTGCCGACGCGGTCCACGATCGGCCCGCCCAGCATCGCCGCGAGCATCAGCCCGAGTACCTCGGCCGCGGTGACGAGGCCGGTCTTGGTGCCGCTGCCGGTGCTCTGCAGGACGAACCAGGGAATCGCGATCAGGGTCATCGTCACCCCGGCCGAGGAGATCCCCGAAGCCGCGACCAGGGCCCTCAGTGGCAACCTGCTCACGGGCGTTCCGGCCGCGATCGTCTCGGGAAGGCCGCCCAGTGGACGCGGACCTGGGTGTCGCCGTCCTTCTCCGGGCGGCGGTAGCGGCCGATGACCTCGAGGATCTCGTCGCTCAAGGCGGCCGTCTCGTCGGGGGTCAGCGACAGCGGCGAGTCGTGGAACGCGACGTTGTCGATCCACTCGTCGGCCCAGTCCCGCACCTCGGCGACGAATTGCGCTTCGGCGGCGTAGCGACGCTCGATCATCGTGTGGGCGTAGGCGCTGAAGGGACCGGCGAGCTCGGGGTCGCCGATGAAGTCCCTGGCACGCATCTGATCGCCTTCGTGCAGGGCCTTCCACCAGCGATCGCGCCGGTTGCCGCGTTCGACGTCCTCGGTGACCAGGCCGGCTTCGGCCAGCTGGCGCAGATGCCAGCTCGTGGTCCCTGAACTCTCCCCCGCCCGCTTCGCCAGCCCGGACGCCGTCGCCGGTCCGTCCTCCCGGAGCAGCTCCAGGATCCGGACCCGCAACGGATGCGACAACGCGCGCAGGATGCGCCCGTCGACCCGCGCGAGATACCGCTCGTTCTTCCCCATGACGCCACCCTAGAACCGCAGAGGATCCTTTGCAAAGAGTTCTCTGCGATTGCCTCCTGGAAAAAGGCGGGTTCTGGAGTTTGACCTCACCCTAACTTGAGGTTTTACGGTTCTCGTCATGACAACGAACACGCCTTACCAGCTCGCCGTCGTGATGACCAGCGTCCGTGAAGGCCGCTTCGGGCCCGTCATCACGAACTGGTTCCTCGACCGCGCCAAACAGCGCGACGACGTCTCCCTGTCCCTGATCGACCTCGCCGAATCCCCCCACGGCCTCTCGGCCGGGGTCGCCGCCGCGGACGCCGTCGTCGTGATCGTCCCCGAGTACAACCACAGCTACCCCGGCCCCTTCAAGTCCGCGCTCGACGCCACCGGCCCCGAATGGCACGCCAAACCGGTCGGTTTCGTCTCCTACGGCGGGATCTCGGGCGGCCTGCGCGCGGTCGAGCATCTGCGCCCGGTCTTCGCCGAACTCCACGCCATGACGATCCGCGAGACCGTGAGCTTCCCCTACGCCTGGGACAACTTCGGGCCCGACGGCGAGCACCGCGACGCCGAAGGCGCCGACATCGCGGCGACCACGTTGCTGAACCAGCTGAACTGGTGGGCCATCGCGCTGCGCGACGCGCGCCGGGTCCGCCCCTACGCCGGTTGACCCATGTCCGTGAAGGACTCGGCTGGGGGTCGGGTCCTTCACGGACATTCCGGGCCGGACATGGCAGGCTGTCCGCGTGACCGGACCACTCGCTCTCCTCGATTCCGCGAGCCTCTACTTCCGCTCGTTCTACGGCCTGCCCCAGTCGATGACCGCTCCGGACGGGACGCCGGTCAACGCCGTGAGGGGGTTCACCGACACCGTCGCCCGGATCCTCACCGACCGGCGGCCCGACCGGCTGGTCGCCTGCCTGGACGCGGACTGGCGGCCGAAGTTCCGCACCGATCTGCTGCCCAGCTACAAGGCGCACCGAGTGGCCGAAGAGGTCCCGGACGGCGGCGACGTCGAAGAGGTGCCGGACACCCTCACCCCGCAGGTGCCGATCATCCTCGAACTGCTGGAGGCGTTCGGCTTCGCGACGGCCGAGGCGGCCGGGTACGAGGCCGACGACGTCATCGGCGCGCTCGCGATCCGCGAGCGGAAATCGGCGGTCGAGGTCATCACCGGTGACCGCGACATGTTCCAGCTGGTCCGCACGGAGCCGACCCCGACGTCGATCGTCTACGTCGGCAAAGGCTGGAACAAGGCCGAGGTCCTGGGCCCTGCCGAGATCGCCGAGAAGTACGGCGTCCCGGTCGAGAACGCCGGCGCCGCGTACGCCGACATGTCGGCGCTTCGGGGAGACCCGTCGGACGGGCTGCCCGGTGTGGCCGGGATCGGCGAGAAGACCGCGGCGAAGCTGATCACCCAGTTCGGTTCGCTGCAGGAGCTGATCGACGCGTCCAACGCCGGTGACGCGCGGGTGCCGCTCAAGACCCGGCTGCGGCTTTCCGACGCGGCCGGCTACCTCGCGGTCGCACCGACCGTGGTCCGGGTCGCGGCCGACGCGCCGGTCGAGCAGTCCCGTCCGGACACGGTGCCGTCCGAGCCCGTCGACCCGGACAAGGTCGCGGAACTGGCCGAACGCTGGAACCTCGGCCGTTCGGTGGAGCGGCTGATCGCCGCGCTCCCCAAGCCGTGAGCAACACCGAGGCCGACCCGTCCGAACTCCTCTGCCGGGACCGGCCGGGAGACGGCGTCACGGTGCTGAGCCCGCGTGAGGTTCCGCTCGGCGGGCCGCGCGCGATCCGTGTCCGCCGGACGCTGCCGCAGCGGCGACGGTCCCTGATCGGGGCGTGGTGTTTCGCCGACCACTACGGGCCGCAAGACGTCTCGGGGTCCGGCGGGATGGACGTCGCGCCGCATCCGCACACCGGCTTGCAGACCGCGAGCTGGCTGTTCAGCGGGGAGATCGAGCACCGCGACAGCATCGGCACCCGCGCCATGGTCCGGCCCGGCGAACTGAACCTGATGACCGGCGGGCGCGGGATCGCCCACTCGGAGGTGTCCACTCAGGACACTCGGACGCTGCACGGCGTGCAGCTGTGGATCGCGCTGCCGGACGAGCACCGGGACACCGCACGGGACTTCCGGCACTACGCGCCGCCGGTGCTGGACCTGCCCGGCGCGACCGCCCGGGTCTTCCTGGGAAGTCTCGCCGGCGCCACGTCACCGGTCCCGGCGTTCACTCCCCTGCTGGGCGCCGAGCTCACCCTGGAACCGGGCGTGACGCTCGCGCTCGACGTCGATCCGGCCTTCGAACACGGTGTGCTGCAGGACATCGGCTCGGTCACCGTCGCCGGAACCGCGCTGAATACCGGAGAACTCGCGTATCTCGCGCCCGAAGCCAGGCGGCTCGAACTGGCCAACCCCGGCGACGAGCCGGCCCGTGTGCTCGTGCTCGGCGGCACCCCGTTCACCGAGGAACTCGTGATGTGGTGGAACTTCGTGGGCCGCAGCCACGACGAGATCGCCGAGTACCGGGAAGCCTGGCAGGCGCGGTCCGACCGGTTCGGGAAGGTGGACGGGTATCAGGGCACCACGGCCTGGTTGCCCGCACCCACGCTGCCGCAGGTACGGATCAAACCCCGCCGCAACCCGGCTTAGAGAACCCGTCTTAGAAGAACGTCCCGCACCACGGGGCGAGCGGCGTGTGGAACAACGTGTCGGCGCGAGCGACCGCGGCCTCGTCCAGTACTTCGACGCGGCCTGCCTGCGCCAGGTGGCTCAGGAATCCGTGGCCGAGGTACACCGACGCCAAGGTGTCGACGTCCAGCCGTAGTTCCGCGGCCGCCGTGGTGCGTTCCACGCCACCGGGGCCGACGAGATAGCGGCCGTTGTTGTCCGGAAGCTGACGGTCGAGGACTTCGAGCACCACTGGTTCGGCCGCGCCGTAGGTGCGGGCCCGCAGCGAAGCCTCAACGTCGATGAGCCGGACCCAGAGGTCGTCGAGGACCTCGGTGGTGTTCACCGCGCGCGGGTCGGTGAGCAGTGCGGCGACCGGCTCGTCCACCGGGCGGCCTCGTCCGGCGACGGCGGAGACCAGGTCGACCGACAGCAGGAAACGCCACAGACCGGCCCAAGCCCGCGGGGTCGCGGCGTGCATTTCGCGGATGTCGAGGAGCGCCCCGCGGTCCGGCGACTGCCGGTCTCGCATGTCGATGGTCTGATAGACGACGAACCCGTCGTCGCCGTCGGGTCCACTGTGGACGGCGACACGGTAGCCGTCGTTCCCGGTGACCAGCCGGTCGAAGAAGCCCGGCCACCACTGATCCGGGCGGGCGACGAACCCCGGCCGCTCGCCTGCGAATCGTTGGTACTGAGCGGGAACACGCTCGACGGCCTCGGCAGGGGTGACGAACCGGACCACCCCGTCACGCCCCACGCCGTCCCGAATCTTCGCCCGGGGGCGTTCCACGAGGACGGCTTTCCCATAGGTGGCCGCGCCATAGCCGAACCGGCCGTAGATCACACCTTCCGAGGCGTGCAGCGCGGCGAGCGGGACACCGCGGGCGGCGATGTCCTCCAGCTGTACGGCCATCATCGCGGTGAGCATTCCGCGGCGGGTCCAGTCGGCGCGGACACCGATGCCGTCGACAGCCGCGACCGCGAGGTTGTGTCCACCTGGGACGGTCAGTTCGGTGTCGAAGGAGCTGGCGATCCCCACCGGCGTGCCGCGGTCGTCATAGGCGGCGAACTTCCCTTCCGCCGGCCAGGATCGCGCCATCTTCGACCACGCCTCGTCCGACAGCGGTCTGGCGTGCAAAGCCTGTTCGAGCACTTCGAGGCAGGCCCGCTGTTCGCCTTCGGCCACGGCACGCACGTGGAAATCGCTCATGGCACGAGATAATGCCGTCCGGGTCCGCCGAACCCCAACGGATTTTCAGGCGGGAGCGCCGACCTCGTAGCGGCCGTCTCCACCGGTGACGGTGATCGTGACGGTCTTGCCCTCGCCGGAGACCTGGACGGTGCAGGTGAACGTGCTGCCGTCCTTGACAGTCTGATTGGCCGGGCAGAGCACGTCGCCGACGTCGCTCACCTGGTAGGTCTCGGTGAGGATCTTCTTCACGTCGGCCTGCATGGTCTTGGCGTCGAACACTCTCCCCGGGACGCTGGTGGAAGACGAACCACCTGATGTACCGGCATTGCTGCCCGTGGTCGCCGGCGCACTGGTCGATGGCGGGACCGTGACGGTCTTCGTCGCCGGCGCGGGGGCCGGGGTGTCCGAGCACCCGGCCAGCAGCGCGAACGCGGCGCAACACAGACCGAGCACCGGAACGGCTCGCCTGCTCAAGCTTCTCCACCCCCGGGGAAAGTGATCTTCCAACGTCAGAAGAAGGTACCGCACCAAGAGTTCACTCGCGTGCTGAACAGCTGGTCCGCTCGGTCCAAGGCGGACTCCCCGGTGGCGCGGACCCGTCCCGCGACGGCCAGATCCGACGCGCGCCAGCCACCCAGGTACAGCATCGACAGGGTATCGGCGTCGACCGCGAGGTCCGCCGGATCCGTGGTGCGTGCGGCGCCGTCCGAGGACAGGCGGTAGCGGCCGGAGTTGTGCTCCAGGAAGGGATCCCGCACCTCGATGACGATCGGTTCGCCCTGGTAGGTGCGCGCGTCGAGCATCGTGGCGACGTCGACCAGCCGGAGCCAGCCCTCGTCCTGGATCTTCTGGACCGTCACCTGCCTCAGGTCGGCGAACAGCAACTCGACCGGTTCGTCCAGCGGCCGCTTCTCGGCGGTGATGCGGTCGACCAGGTCCACGGAAAGCAGGTGGCGCCACAAGCCGGCGAAGGCGTCCGGGCTCGCATGGTGGAAGGACAGGATCTTCAAGATCGACGGAGCACCGAAATGGGCGCGCTCGACGATGTAGGTGACGTACCCGTCGACGCCGTCCGGCCCTCGGTGCACCGCCGTGGCGGTGGGTCCGTTCGCCCGGCGGACGTCCCGCTCATAACCCGGCCACAGATGCGGGGTCCGGGCGATCATGCCGGGACGGGTCCGCGGCAGCGCGTCGAAGAGCGACGGCCACTGCGCGATGGTGTCTTCCAGGCCCAGCAACGAGATCTCACCGCCGGCCGGAACCTCGGGGCGGAGCCGCGCGCGATGCCTGTCGACCTCGATCGACTTGCCCCGCGCGGCGATGCCGTAACCGAACCGGCCGTAGATCGCGCCTTCGGACGCGTGGAGCATCGCCGCCGGGCAACCCCGGTCGGCGAGGTCCTCGAACTGGGCACGCATCAGCGCGGTCAGTACGCCGCGACGGGTCCGGTCGGCGCGGACGCCGACGAGGCTGACCGCGGCGAGCGGCGTGGTGCCGCCGCCGGGAAGCGTCACTTCCGTGTCGAAGGACCGAACGGCGCCGATCAGCTCAGGATCGAACGCGCCGAACCCGCGATCCGGCTGCATCGAGGAGGCGATCGCCGCCCATTCCTCGTCGGTCATCTCTTTGACGTGCAAGGCCCGCCTGAACACGTCCGTCGCGGCCCGATCCTCGTCGGATCGCAGCAGCCGCACTGAGAAATCACTCATGGGACGATCATGCAGGATCGACCGCGCCCGGCGCCCGCCCTTTACTTGGGTACGGCGGGAGGAGAGACCTCGTAGTTGCCGGTATCACCCTTCACGGTGATCGGCACCTCCTGCGGCTTGCCCTCGATCGTGGCGGTGCAGGCGAACTTCTCGCCGTCCTTGACCTCCTTGCCCGAGGGGCAGGAGACCGCGCTGACGTTCGGGATCTGGTAGGTCTCGGTGAGCAGCTTCTGCACGTCGGTCTGCATCTGCGTGTTGTTGAAGACCTGGGTGTTGAACCAGCCCGGTGTGACGAACCCGAGAACACCGACCGCGGCGATGATCACCACGAGCGCGCCGATCCCGATGAACAGGCCCTTCTTGGACTTCGGCTTGTCCTGCGCCTCACCCTGGGGCTGGCCGTAGTCGTACTGGCCCTGCTGCTGCGGCTGCCCGTACTGCGGCTGCTGCTGGGGGCCGCTCTGCGGGTAGCCGGGCTGCTGCTGGGGCCCGCTCGGCGGGTAGCCCGGCTGCTGACCGTACTGAGGCTGCTGACCTTGCTGGCCCCACTGCGGCTGAGAGGGGTCGTAACCCGGCTGCGGCTGCTGACCGCTCTGCGGGTACCCGGGCTGCTGCTGGGACGGGTCGTAGGGTGCGGGCTGCTGGCCCCACTGGGGCTGTTGCTGCTGCGTCTGCGACGGGTCGTACTGCGGCTGCTGACCCCACTGCGGCTGCTGCTGCGGACCGCTCGGCGGTTGAGCGCCACCCGGCTGTTGCCCGTAGCCCGGCTGCTGACCCCACTGGGGCTGCTGCTGCGGGTCGTTGCCGCCATACGGCGTGCTCATCGTTCGCCTCCGCTGTTCCGCCATCATCACCGGCCGTATTCGCAAGGCCGTTCCCGGCGATCCAACCACAGGTCGGCGCCCCCGCGCACTGTTCCAGGTCGGTGTCGGGACAACTCGACGCGACCGTGCTCACCCTGAAGTCCGTGAAGGCCTCCTTGAGGGACTCTGAGTCCCTCAAGGAGGCCTTCACGGACCGGCGGCTAGGACACGGGCGGTTCTAAGCGCCGCCTGCGGCGACGACTCCGCGCCGAAGCGCCTTCACCGCTTCCGACGCCGCGGCGCCGACCGGGTCGGCCTTGCCGAGGACGACGCGGATCTGGTCCAGCATGTCGATCACCTGGCGTGACCAGCGGACGAAGTCACCCGCGGACAGTTCCTGCCCGTTCACCTCGGCGGCGGTGAGGACCTTCTCCAGCGATTCTCCGCGAGCCCAGCGATAGATGGGCCACGCGAACCCGGCGTCGGGTTCGCGGCTGCGGTCGAGTTTGTGGCGGCGCTCGTCTTCGGTCAGCTCGACCCACAGGCGCGTGGTCGCCTGCCAGGCGTCGAACACCTTGCCCGCGGGCAGGCGCGGCTCCCCCGCCGTGTCGCGCCGGGCCTCGAAGACCAGCGTCGAGACGACGGAGGCGAGTTCGGCGGGGCCGAGGCCCTGCCAGACGCCGTGCCGGATGCATTCGGCGGCGAGCAGGTCGGATTCGCTGTAGAGCCGGGTGAGCCGCTTGCCGTGTTCGGTGACGCGGTCCTCGCCGTCGCCCTTGGATTCCGGGCCGAGGTAGCCGCGCTCGCCGAGGAGCCGCAGGATGCGGTCGAACGCGCGCGCGAGCGAGTGTGTGGTCGCGGCGACCTTGCGTTCCAGTTGCTCGGTCTCGGCCGAGAGCCGCTGGTAGCGCTCGATCCAGCGAAGGTTCGCCTCGCGTTCGGCGAGCCCGTGCGCCGGGTGCGAGCGCAGCGCGCGCCGCAGCGCGGCCAGCTCACCGTCCTCATTGGCCCCCGAACGGCGCTTTTGCCTGCCGGGCAAGGAGATCCCGGCGTTGCGAAGGGTGGCGGCGATATCCCGCCGCGTCTTGGGCGAACGCAGTTCGATGTGCTTCGGCAGCTTGATGTTGCCCAGCGCTTCGACCGGCGACGGGAAGTCGGCGACCGAGAGCGGGCCGGACCACCGGTCTTCGGTGACGACGATGGGCCGCGGTTCGCGGATCGGGTCCAGCCCCGGGTCGACGACGACCGCGAGACCCGAGCGCCTGCCCGCGGGCACGGCGATGACGTCGCCCTTTCGGAGTTTCTCCAGCGACTCGGCGGTGCCGGCCCGGCGCACCGACGTGTTCTGCCGCGAGAGCGCCTTCTCCCTGGCCGAGATCTTCGCGCGCATCTCGACGTACTCGAACATCTCGTCGAAGTCGCCCGTGATGGCGGAGGTGTAGCCCCGCAGGGCCTCCTTGTTCCGCTCGATCCGCCGCGAGGTCCCGACCACCGAACGGTCGGCCTGGAACTGGGCGAACGACTGTTCCAGCAGCTCACGGGCCTGCTCGGCGCCGACCTGGGCGACCAGGTTCACCGCCATGTTGTAGCCGGGCCGGAACGACGACCGCAGCGGATACGTCCGGGTCGAGGCGAGGCCGCCGACCTGCTTCGGGTCGATACCCGGCTGCCAGGCCACGACCGCGTGGCCCTCGACGTCGATCCCGCGCCGCCCGGCACGCCCGGTGAGCTGGGTGTACTCCCCCGGTGTCAGGTCGACGTGCGCCTCGCCGTTGTACTTGACCAGCCGTTCGAGGACGACGGTGCGGGCGGGCATGTTGATGCCGAGCGCGAGGGTCTCGGTGGCGAAGACGGCCTTCACCAGGCCCTGGACGAACAGTTCCTCGACGGTCTCCTTGAACGCCGGGAGCAGCCCCGCGTGGTGCCCGGCGATACCGCGTTCGAGCGCCTCACGCCATTCCCAGTAGCCGAGCACGCCGAGGTCGCCCTCCGGCAGGTCCTTGGTGCGTTCGGCGACGATCCGGCGAACCTTCTCGACCTCTTCGGGGCTGTTGAGCCGCAGACCCGACCGCACGCACTGACCGACGGCGGCGTCGCAACCGGCGCGGGAAAAGATGAACACGATCGCCGGGAGCAGTCCGGCGCTGTCCAGGCGCTCGATCGTGTCGGTCCGCGACGGCGGCCGGAACCGGGGCATCCGGGACGGCGCGCCTCGGCGGCCTCGCGGTCCGCGCAGCCCCGCGGGGGCGAACGAGCGGCCGACCTCCTCGGTGCGCCGCAGCAGGCTGGGGTTGATGCGCAGTTCGGCGCCCGGAGCGTGTTCCTCCTCGCCGGCGAACAGGTCCATCAGCCGGTTTCCGACGAGCATGTGCTGCCACAACGGCACGGGCCGGTGCTCGTCGACGACGACGCTGGTGTCGCCGCGGACCTCGACGAGCCATTCGCCGAACTCCTCGGCGTTGCTCACCGTGGCCGACAGGCCGACGACCCGGACGTGCTCGGGCAGATGGAGGATGACCTCTTCCCAGACCGCTCCGCGGAATCTGTCGGCGAGGTAGTGGACCTCGTCCATCACGACGTAGGCGAGTTCGCTGATCGTCGAGGACCCGGCGTAGAGCATGTTGCGCAGGACCTCGGTGGTCATGACCACGACCTGCGCGCCGCCGTTGATCGAGGTGTCACCGGTGAGCAGGCCGACGGAGTCGGCTCCGTAGCGCCCGACGAGGTCGGCGTACTTCTGGTTCGACAACGCCTTGATCGGCGTGGTGTAGAAGCATTTGCGGCCCTCGGAGAGGGCGAGGTGCACCGCGAACTCGCCGACGACGGTCTTCCCGGCGCCGGTCGGCGCGCATACGAGCACACCGTGGCCGCCTTCGAGCGCCTCGCAACCGCGGATCTGGAAGTCGTCGAACTCGAACGACGATTCCGCGGCGAACCGGGTCAGCTGGGGGTACTGAGCGCGGCGCTGGGAGGCCGTATAGGCCTCGGCCGGAGTCTGAGAAGGGCTAGTGGCCACTTCGTCAGGGTTCCACATGCCACCGACAGTTCGCACTCGGTGTGACGATCTCGGGAACGGCGGGCGGCCCTCCGGCATCGAAGCGCCGGATTCGTGATCGAGAGGGGACGCCATGAAGCTCGCTTGCCCGCACTGTGCGCAGGTGGATCAGGTGCAGAGCGTGCCGGCGGTGTTCCAGAGCGGGCAGACCACCTACCGCGTGCAAGGGCCGATGACGGCGATCCCCGCAGGCGACGGCGTGGTCTACGCCGCGTCCACGCACCGCGGGGTTTCGGTGACCGCGACAGCGGCCGCGCTCAACCCTTATCCGGTGGTCCGTGGCGGCGGGTGCTTCCTGTCGCTGGCGCTGGTCCTGCTGATTCCCGCGTTCGTGTTCGTCTCGTTCGCGAACGAGGTGCTCGCCGAGAACCCCGCACCGACCGCGGGCGGGCGCGTGGGCGCGGCGATCGGGGCCTGGATCTTCCCGTTCGGCGCGTTCGCGCTGGTCGCGCTGTTCGCCGTGCTGTTCGTGCTCCGGCTGAGGCGCAACGCGCGGATCCGGCGAGGTGTCCCGGACGCGCTGGCGTATTGGCGGCAGGCGTGGTTCTGCCACCGCTGCGGCGGCGTTTTCTTCCCGCGTGGCGACCTGATGTCGGCGGGCACGTTCCGGGCGCAGGTGTGGCAGGCGGGTGACTACGCCGGCGTCAGCCGAGGACGGTGAGGGCGGCCGGGACGCAGGTGATGTCGATCGGCAGCCTGCCCATCGGTTCGCCGTCGGCGTAGACAGGCAGGTCGCTGCCCGCGAGGTGGATCTCGCTGGCCTTGAGGGTCCGCACCGCCGGATGCGAGACATGCTGCCCGGAGCGGACACCGGGCAGCATGCGGAGCAGATCGCGCCGGGTCGCGTTGCCCACGACGGTGACGTCGAACAGGCCGTCTTCGGGGTCCGCGCCGGGGCAGATCCGCATGCCGCCGCCATAGAACGGGGTGTTGCCGACCGCGATCATCGTCGCGTCGAGTTCGAGGGTCTCGACGTCGGTGCGAAGCACGACCGGCCGGGGCCGGAACGCGGCCAGCTCGCCCAGGATCGCGACGTCGTAGCGGCGCGGGCCGGTCGGCCAGCGCAGCCGGTTGGCACGTTCGGTGACGAGGGCGTCGAAACCGGAGCACAGGACGGTGGCGAACCAGGCGCCACCGGCGCGGCCGAGGTCGATCCGGCGCCGTTTCCCGGCGGCGAGGTGCCTGGCGACGAGATCGGCGGCGGCGTGGGGCTGCTCGGGAATGCCGAGCGCCCTGGCGAAGTCGTTGCCGGTGCCGGCGGGAACCAGCCCCAGCGCGACACCGGACTCGGCACAGAACTGGACGCCTTGATGGGCCGCTCCGTCACCGCCGAGAACGATGAGGACGTCCAGCCCGGCCGCGCGGGAGTCGGTCATGAGCGCGCGGGATTCGGCGACCGTGTTGGCGACGAGGACGTCGAGCCGGTCGACGGCGGGCCGGAGCCTCGCCGCGACCGACTCCATCAGCCGTCCCGCGGCACCGTTGCCGGAGGCCGGGTGGACGGCCAGCGCCGCGTGCATGCCCCGGATCAGGTGACGTCGTCGGTGCTGGAGCGCTTGCCACCGGTGGTGGCCGAAGGTTCGTCGTCGATCGTGCTCGGCGTGTAGTCGAAAGGCGCGGCCTCGTCGTCGTCCAGCTTGTCCCAACCCTCGGTTCCGCGTTCCTTGTCGAGCTTGCGGTCGTGGAAGCGGGCGATCTGGATCGACATCTCCAGCAGGATCACCAGAGCGAGCGCCAGAGCGATCATCGAGAACGGGTCCGAGCCGGGTGTGGCGAACGCGGCGAAGACGAAGACGACCATGATCAGGCCGCGGCGCCACTTCTTCAGCATCTGGTACTTGAGGACGCCGACGCGGTTCAGCATCACCACGAGCAGCGGGAGTTCGAAGCTGACGCCGAAGATCAGCAGCAGCGACAGGATGAACGAGATGTACTTGTCACCGGTGAGGGCGGTGATGAACTGGTCGCCACCGAAGTTCATCAGCAGTTCGAGAGCGCTCGGGATGAGCAGGTACGCGAGCACGGCGCCGGCGGCGAAGAGCACCGACGCGAACGCGACGAAGGTGAGCGCGTGCTTGCGCTCCTTCGAGTACAGACCGGGCGCGATGAACGCCCAGATCTGGTAGAGCCACAGCGGTGCCAGCAGCACCGCGCCCGCGGCGATACCGACCTTCAGCTGGATCATGAAGGCTTCGAACGGGACCGTCTGGAGCAGCTGGCAAGGACCGTTGGGCTCTCCGCCGAGCCTCCGCTGATACGGGATGCCGCAGTACGGGCCGGTCATGATCTGCCCCAGCGAGGGGATCGGGCCCACCCTGGTCTGGAACCAGAGGAAACCGATGATCCCGCCGGCCACGATGGCGAGCAGCGCGAAGCCCAGACGGCGCCGGAACTCGTAGATGTGCTCGATGAGCGTCATCGTGCCGTCGGGATTGACCCGACGGCTGCGCTTGCGCCGCTTCGTGCCACGACGCTCCTCACCGGAGGCGGAATCCGCCACTGGACTGTCCGTTCTCGTCAGGGTCCACCCTGAGCGCGCCGTGACTTCGGCGCGCTCATCCGCGACCAGGCTCCGCTGGGCTGGCTAGAAGCTGCTTGCTACGACCGCTCAGCTGACGTTCTTCTGCGCCTGCTCGGCCGGAGCGGGCGTGGGGGCCTGCTGCTTCTTGAGCTCGTCGAGCTGGCGCTGAAGGTCGGCGACCTGCGTGTCCGGTGCGGCCGAGGCGGCGGGCGCGGGCGTGGTGGCCTGCGGCAGCTGCTTGGTCTCGACCTCTTCGGTCTCGGCGGCCTTGTCCTTGTCTCCGCCGGCCATGTCCTTGGTCTCGGCCTTGAAGATCTTCATGGACTTGCCGATGGACCGCGCGGCGTCCGGAAGCCTCTTGGCGCCGAACAGCAGAACAACGACGAGCACCAGGATGATGATGTGCCACGGCTGCAGCGCGTTCATCGTTTGCGGCCTCCTTCTCGAGTCTCTTGTTGTGATGTTACCGGTCTTCGAGGCCGCGTCGTTGCGCGATCGCCACGCGGAGCGCGGCCGACCGGGCGCGGAGAAGCCCTGTCCGTTTCCGGGTGTTCGTAGCCACCATGCTCATCGTATGGGTGAGTACGCGCAAGACTCTGCGTAACTTGATGAGCAGAACAAAGAAAAGGATCAGCCCGGCGACGGCGAGCGCGATGCTCGGCAGGTACGACACGGCGTCACCTTACTGCTCGTAGGTTGACGCAAGGTGACGTGCCCGCGCCAGCGCGTCGGCCGCTCGTCGACGAACGGCTTCCCCCAGCAAGACAGGGCTTTCGACCTGCGCTTCTCCACCCAATCCGAGGATCAGCCGGACCATCCAGGACTCGTCCGCGTAGCGCATCCGGATCCGCAGCCGTCCGCCGTCGAGCTCGTCGAGTTCCTCGCACGGGTAGTACTCGGCCACCCAGCGTGCGTCGGGGTCGAGGACGAGGACCGCTTCCTGCTGATCGGGACGCGGTCGGAAAACACCGTCGGAGATGTCCGTCGGCCGGGCGTGCGCGGGCGGGACGGCGGGCTCGTCGAGCACGGTGAGTTCGTCGATGCGGTCGAGCCGGAACAGCCGGACGTCTTCGGCACGGCGGCACCACGCTTCGAGGTAGCCGACGGCCTGGACGATGAGCAGCCGCATGGGATCGACGGTGCGTTCGGTGATCTCGTCCTTGGACGCGGTGTAGTACCGGATCCGCAGGGCACGCTTCGTGGTGAGGGCGATTCGGACGGCTTCGCGCGTCTGGGCGGTCTTCTTGCCTTCGCGGACTCCCCTGCCGACGACGACACCGGACGGCTGGGCCTGGCCTGCGGCGGCTTCGATCTTCGCGATGGCACGGCGGACTGCGTCGGCGTCGAGCACGCCGGGCGTCTCGGCCAGCGCCCGCAACGCGACGAGCATCGCGGTCGCCTCGCCGCCGGTGAGCCGCAGCGGGCGGTTCATGCCGGCGTCGTGGGTGACGACGATCGTGTCGCCCTCGAAGGACAGGTCGATCAGATCGCCGGGGCCGTAGCCGGGCAGACCGCACATCCAGAGCAGCTCGAGGTCCTTGCGCAGCTGCTTGGGCGTGACGTCGAAGTCGTGGGCGGCGTCGGTGATCTTGATACCGGGCCGGGCGAGCAGGTACGGCACGAGCGCGAGCAGCCGCGGCATCCGTCCGGTGGCGCTCATCGGGCACCGCCGGCGTGCGCGACGGCCTCGAGACGGCTCAGGACCGACTTCGCGAGGACCTCGGGTTCGAGGACGAGGATGTCCGGGCCGTGGGCGGTGAGCCAGTCGGCGGCGGATTCGGGGTAGTACAGCTCGATCTCCACCAGGTCGCCTTCTTCTCCCCCCGCCCTGCTGCGGCCGACGACCCGGCCTCGGCGGCGCACCCCGGCGGCCCGGCCGTCGGCGACCCAGACGCTGGCGGTGATGGGTGCGGACGGGTCGTCGCTGCTGCTGGCCGAGACCATCTGCAGCAGGTTGACCCCCTCCGGACGTACGACGACGCCGAATTTCCCGACGGGATCGACCTTCCCGGTCACGCGCGAAAGCCGGAAGCAGCGAGGCGCGTCACGGTCCCTGTCGTGCCCGACGACGTACCAACGGGCGCGCCAGGAAACCACGCCCCACGGTTCGAGGGTGCGGATCTTGCGTTCGGCCGAACCGCTGCGCCGGTACTCGAAGCGCACCACCTGCCCGGCCTGGACGGCGGCGAGCAGCGGGCCGAACGCGGGTTCGGCGCGGACGCGGGGTTCGACGATGGTCGGGGCGTGGTCGTCGACCTCGACCCCGGCGGCGCGGAGTTTCACCAGCGCGCCCTGTGCCTCACCGGTCAGTTCCGGCGAATCCCAGAGCCGGACGGCGAGACCGACCGCGGTCGCCTCGTCGGGCGCGAGGTCGATTTCGCCGAGTTCGTAGTCACGGCGGGCGATGCGGTAGCCGTCGATCGCGTCGAAGGCGGAGTTGCGGCCGGTCTCCAGCGGGATGCCGAGTTCGCGCAGTTCGGTCTTGTCGCGCTCGAACATGCGGAAGTAGGCCTCGTCGCTGGCCGCGTCGGCGTACCCGGGCACGATGCCCCGGATCCGTTCGGCGGGAAGGTACTGCCGGGTGGACAGCAGGGCCAGAACCAGGTTGACCAGACGTTCGGCGCGGGCGGTGGACACCCGGCTACCCTAGCCCGCTCCGTCCGCCTCGATGGTGAGAGCCGTCGAACGCGCGTCGTAACGGTCCCTGGCCACGTCGACCTCGTCGAACCGCGTCTCCGCCCAGTCCTTGATACAGGCCAGCAAGGACCGGAGGCTGATGCCGAGTTCGGTCAGTTCGTAGTCGACGCGGACCGGGACGCACGGGGTGACGGTGCGGGTCAGCAGGCCGTCGCGTTCGAGGGTCCGCAAGGTCTGGGTGAGCATCTTCTGACTGACGCCGGCGATGCGACGAGAGAGGTCGCTGTAGCGCTGGGGGCCGTCGCCGAGCGCTACCAGGATGAGGCTGACCCACTTGCCCGAGACCTCGTCGAGCAGCTTCCGGGCCGGACAGGCCGCGAGATAGGCGTCGTAGGCCTGTTTCTCGTCGTTTCGCCGTTCCTGTGCCGTGCGCGTGACCACGGTTCGCCGTACCTCCGCCTGCGTAGGGCACCTCGAAGTGCGTACTTCCCGATAGAGAGTAACTCCCCCGAGGTTCACGGCTCAGCGTCCGATTCTTCGCGAGTGCCATAAGTTGACGCTTACTTAAGCTCATAGTTATATTCGCCTCATGAACAACGAAGAGACCCGGCTCGAACTCCGGCGCGAATACCCGGACCCGATCGACGACGTGTGGTCGGCGCTCACCGAGTCCGAGCGCATGGCCCGCTGGATCGGCACGTGGACGGGTGCGGCCGGGGTCGGCAACACGATCATGCTGTTGATGACCGCGGAGGAAGGCTCGGAACCGAATCCCGCCGTCATCCGCGAGTGTGATCCGCCGAAACGGCTGGTCGTGGATCTGGACAACCCCGGGCAGCCGATGTGGCGGGTGGAGCTGACCTTGACCCCGCAGGGCGCGGGGACGGTACTCGACTTCGTGCACCTGATGCCGGCGTCCGACTGGGACACTTCGGACATTCGCAAGGGCTGGCACTTCTATCTCGACCGGCTCGGCGCCTCCCTCATCGGTGAACCGGTGCCGCAGTGGGACACCTACACCGCGCCCGCCGAATAGCTTGGAGGCATGAACGATCGAGTACTGCTGATCACCGGTGCGTCGCGCGGCCTCGGCGAAGCCACCGCACGCCGGGCCGCGGCCGCCGGGTACCGCCTGGCGTTGCTCTCCCGCGACCGCGAGGCGCTGCTCTCCCTCGTGGCCGAGTTCGGCGAGGACCGCGCCCTCGCGCTCGCCGTGGACGTCACCGACTGGGGCTCGCTGTCGTCGGCCGTCGAGACGGTGAAGAAGACCTTCGGCCGGCTGGACGCGGTGTTCGCCAACGCGGGGCAGAGCGTCGTGGTCTCGTTCTTCGGGGACGGCGGCGCCGAACCCGAGCAGTGGCGGGACATGGTGCTGACCAACGTCTACGGCACCGCGCTCACCGCACGCGCCACCTTGCCGTCACTGGCGGAATCGAAGGGCCATCTGGTGCTCACCGGCTCGGTCGCCGGCCGGTACCACCGGCCCGGAAACCTTTACTCCGCAACGAAATGGGCGGTGACCGGGCTCGCCGGATCCATTCGGGAAGAGGCCGTCGGCACCGGTGTCCGGGTCACCGTGGTGCAGCCGGGACTGGTCGACACCACGATGATCCCGGACGACGCGAAGTCGAAACCGAAGCTCGAGCCCGACGACATCGCGAGGGCTGTGCTCTACGCACTGGAGCAACCGCCCTCGGTCGACGTCAACGAGATCGTGGTCCGCCCGACCGGTCAGATCCGCTAGCGCGACACCGGGTGCGGCAGCAGCGCTTCGGCCAGCCGCCGCCAGTACGGCATCGCCGACTCACCGGGTTCGACGCCGATGACCTGGATCCCGACGTGGTCGGCACCGGCGTCGAGGTGGCCCTGCAGCTTGCCGGTGATGGCATCGACATCGCCCCAGAACACGAGATCGTCGACGAGCCGGTCGCTGCCCCGGCCACCGTCGATGTCGGCTTCGGTGTAGCCGAGGCGGAGGAACTTGGCGACGTTGTACTCCGACGTGAGATACCCGTGCAGGTGCTCGCGGGCGATCTCGCGTGCCTTGATCGGGTCCGTCTCGAACAGCACCGCGTGCTCGACGCCGAGGAAGGCCTTGTCCCCCAGCACTTCCCTCGCCTGGACGGTATGCGGCACGGTCACGTGATAGGTGTGCGCGCCTTCGGACCGGTCGCGGGCGAGTTCGAGCATCTTCGGCCCGTACGCGGCCAGCAGACGTCGCATCGGCGCGCCCGGTAGCGGGTTGGCGCTGGTGACCGTGTCCAGCTCGTCGAGGTAGTCGTTCATCGCCCGCAACGGTTTGACGCCGGGACGCGCACCTCCGAAGCCGAGTCCCAGGACGTGCCGATCCGGGTAGGCGTCGGCCAGCAGGAGCGCCGCACCACGGGTCCAGCGTGCCCCGCGGGATCCGATCCGCGCGATCCCGTTGACGACGCTGACGCGTTCGGTGGACGCGAGCAGGAATCCGGCGTGGGTCAGCGCTTCACGGCCGTCCCGTTCCGGGATCCAGATCGCGGGCCAGCCGAGTTCTTCCAGTTCCTGGACCGCATCGCGCAGCATGCTCGCCGGCTGGTCCTCGAAGTCGAACGTCCAGATCCCGAAACGCCCCAGTTCCATCTGTTTCTCCTCAGCTCGAGTACAACATATCGAAGTATCGCAGATTCTCGATACGTTGTACTCGAGGAGGGTCAGATAGAGCGTCCGAGCAGGTCGACGAGCTGCGCGATCCGCCGCTCGTCGCGGCGATAGTGGGTCCACTTCCCCACCCGGGTGGACTTCACGAGCCCGGCGCGCTGCAGCAGTGCCATGTACGCCGACACCGTCGACTGCGCGAGTCCCAGCTTCTCCTGGAGGTGGCTCACGCAGACGCCGACCTCGTTCTGGTCGGCGATCGCCTTCTCCGGCGGGAAATGCCGATCAGGCTCGCGCAGCCAGCCCAGCACCTGGAGCCGGACCGGGTTGGCCAGTGCCTTGAACACCTCGACGAGGTGCTCGGCGGCATCCGGGGCGGGTTCGGTGTGTGCGGTCATGGTCCTTCGAGTTTAACCAAGTCAGACGACCATGACCCGGCGCCCGCGTGCGTGACCGGCATGGCTGTCGATATGCGCTTCCACGGCTTCGGCGAGCGTGTACGACTTCTCGACCGGGATGTGGAGCTTCCCCCGTGAGATGAGGTCGGCGGCCACGGCGAGCGCGTCCGGCACGCTCCCGGCCACGCCGGAGAATCGGACACCGAGATCCGGCGCACCGAGATCGGCGATGGTGAGCACCTTCAGTGGATCCCCGGTCAGCTCGACGAGCTCACGGATCACGCCCGAGCCGGCCAGATCGAGAGCCGCGTCGACAGGGCCCAGCACCCGCACCCGCTCGACCCAGCCCTCGCCGTACGTCGTGGCGACGGCGCCGAGGCCGCGCAGATAGTCCTGGTTCGCGGCGCCGGCGACGCCGATCACCGTGATGCCGCGGTCACGGGCGATCTGCAGCACCGCCGACCCGACTCCCCCGGACGCTCCGCTGACCAGCAGCGTCTGCCCGGACCGCACACCGACCTCTCGGATGAGGCGCAGCGCGGTCTCCACCACGGAGGGATACCCCGCCGCCTCTTCGAACGTCAGGCCCTCGGGCATCCGGGCCCAGGCCGTCAACACGGCGAACTCGGCATAGGTGCTCAGGCCTTCGCCGAACACGGGGTCGCCGACCTCGACCCCTTCGACACCCTCGCCGACCTCGTCCACCACCCCGGAGGCGTCCAGCCCGACCCCGGAGGGCAACTCGATCGGATGGGCCCCCAGGACCTGACCTTCACGGATCCTCCAGTCGACGGGGTTCACGCCCGCCGCCCGCACGGCGATGCGCACCTGACCGGGGCCCGCGTGGGGCTCCTCGGCATCCAGGAGCCGCAGAACGTCCGGACCGCCGAATTCGGCAAAGCTCACTTTCTTCATGCGATCGACCGTAGCACTAACGGTTAGGGTTTTGAAACAGCTATGGATTTGCATCTGATAGCGTCAGGCGATGACCGTGCCGACCGGACGCCGTGAGCGCAAGAAGGCCGCGACGCGCCAGAACATCGCCGACACCGCCCTGCGGCTCTTCCTGGAACGCGGGTACGACGCGGTGGGCATCCGCGAAGTGGCCGCCGAGGCCGACGTGGCCGTCACGACGCTCTTCTCCCACTTCGCCTCGAAAGAGGCCCTTATGTTCGAGCAGGACACGAACTTCGAGCACCGCCTCACGCAGGCGGTCACCGGCCGGGCACCGCACGAGCCGCTCATCCCCGCGCTACACCACGAAATGCGGGACATGGTGCGACATTGCGCGGCGGACAGCGCCGCGCCGATCTGGCGCATGATCGACGACTCGCCCGACCTGCGGGAGTACGAAGAGTTGATGAAGCTGCGCCACGCGGGGTCGCTGGCAGCGGCCATCGCCGCCGATCTCGGGCTGTCACAGACCACGACGGCGTGCCGGGCGATCGCGAGGTTCGTGGTCGACGCTCATTCCCTGGCCCGCGTGGCGGCCGACCCGGACGCCGCGGTGGACGAGATCTTCCGGATGATCGACGCGGCCTGGGAGGTCAGCGTCGCAGGTCCGTGAAGGCCTCCTTGACGGACTCAGAGTCCCTCAAAGTTCCCCTCACCCGTCTCGGAACAGCACCTCTGGCCTCAACACGTCCCCAAGTACGTGAAGGCCCCCTTCACGTACTTGTGGTCACAGGACTGCCGGGCGTCGGGGTCCACCAGAACCCGAATCACTCACGACAGTCGGGCGGCCCGGCCTTTCGCCCCGCTCGCCCAGCACGCGCCGCGGGCACAGTCGACCGAGTCGAGGGAGCCGGTGTCGAACGACTTCCAGTGCCGTCCGCCGTCCGGGCTCAGGTCGCTGCCGCCGGGACCGACGGCGATGACCGTGTTCCCCAGCCACGCCAGACCTGAGCGGTAGCCGACAGGCGCTTCCGAGGGCGTGCGCCAGGTGCGCCCCTTGTCGGCGCTGAGCGCGACGGCCGGGCCGGGCGCGTTCGGGGCGGCGTAGTCGCCGCCGATGGCCACGCCGTGGCGCGGATCCCGGAACACTACCGAGAAGACGCCGGCGGAAGCACCGCTGGGCAGCGGGGTGTCGGCTGCTTCCCAGGTCGTCCCGCCGTCGCCGGAATGCAGGACTCGGGCGCGCGCTCCACCGCCGGTGGCGATCCAGGCGTCACGCGGGCCGGCGGTGGTCAGGCATTGGCCGCTGGCGGCGAACCCGAACTCGTCCGGCAGCGCGGGAACCATGCCCTCGGCGGGCACCTGCCGCCAGGTGCGGCCGCCGTCCGAAGTGGACTGCAGGCGGAACTTGCCGTCGACCGGGTCGCTCATCGCGAGACCGCGGCGGTGGTCGAAGAACGCGATGCAGTCGTAGAAGGCGGCCGGGTCGCTGTTCTGGAAGGACAGTCGCCAGCTCTTACCGCCGTTGTCGGTGCGGTAGATGCGGGACGCGTCGCCGGGCCCGATGGACAGGGCGACGGCGTGGTCGGCGTCGAAGGCCTCGATGTCGCGGAAGTCGAGCGCAGCGGTCTCGGGCGGTGCGACGGGTTTCCAGGAGCGGCCGCGGTCGGTGGTGCGCAGGATCGTGCCCTTGCTTCCGCTGACCCACGCCGTCTGCGCGTCCACGGCGGACAGTCCGCGCAACTGCGCGTCCGTACCGGTCGGGGTCTCCGTCCACGTGGGATCGGGACACTCCGGCGCGGCTTGCGCGACACCGGTGAACGCGAGCGGGACGATCGCTCCCAGCAGGACCAGCAACGCACGCATCGGCGTACCTCTCCCTCGAAGATCCGTGAAGGCCACCTTAAGGGACTCAGAGTCCCTCAAGGTGGCCTTCACGGACCAATCAGAGTGAGCTGATCAGGCGCTCGACACGTTCGTCCACCGAGCGGAACGGGTCCTTGCACAGCACGGTCCGCTGCGCTTGGTCGTTCAGCTTCAGGTGCACCCAGTCCACGGTGAAGTCGCGCCCGGCGGCCTGCGCGGCGGCGATGAAGTCGCCGCGCAGCTTCGCCCGCGTGGTCTGCGGCGGAGTGTCCTTGGCCAGTTCGATCTCGCCGTCGTCGGTGACCCGGCGGACCAGACCCTTGCGCTGCAGCAGATCGAAGATGCCGCGGCCGCGGCGGATGTCGTGATAGGCCAGGTCGAGCTGCGCGATCCGCGGGCTCGACAGGTCGAGGTCGTGCTTGTTGCGGTAGCGCTCGACCAGCCGGTGCTTGATCGCCCAGTCGATCTCGGTGTCGATCTTGCTGAAGTCCTGCTGCTCGACGGCTTCCAGCGCCCGGCCCCACAGCTCGACGACCCGCTCGGACTGGGGCGATGAACCGGTCTCCTTGACATGCTGGACCGCGCGGGCGTGGTACTCGCGCTGGATGTCCAGAGCGGATGCCTCGCGACCGCCGGCGAGCCGCACCTGGCGGCGGCCGGTGAGGTCGTGGCTGATCTCGCGGATCGCCCTTATCGGGTTGTCCAGCGTGAAGTCACGGAACTGGATGCCGGCCTCGATCATCTCCAGCACCAGGTTCGCCGACCCGACCTTGAGCAGCGTCGTCGGCTCGGCCATGTTCGAGTCGCCGACGATCACGTGCAGGCGCCGGTAGCGCTCGGCGTCGGCGTGCGGCTCGTCGCGGGTGTTGATGATCGGCCGTGAACGGGTCGTCGCGCTGGAGACGCCTTCCCAGATGTGTTCCGCTCGCTGGGACAGGCAGTACACCGCGCCGCGCGGGGTCTGCAGGACCTTCCCCGCGCCGCAGATGAGCTGCCGGGTCACCAGGAACGGCAACAGCACGTCGGCGATCCGGGAGAACTCCCCCGCACGGGTCACGAGGTAGTTCTCGTGGCAGCCGTAGGAGTTGCCCGCCGAGTCGGTGTTGTTCTTGAACAGGTAGATGTCGCCGCCGATGCCCTCGTCGGCCAGGCGCCGCTCCGCGTCGACCAGAAGGTCTTCGAGGATCCGCTCCCCCGCCTTGTCGTGCGTGACGAGCTGGACGAGGTCATCACATTCGGCCGTGGCGTACTCGGGGTGGGAGCCCACGTCGAGGTAGAGCCGGGAGCCGTTCGACAGGAAGACGTTCGAGGAACGCCCCCAGGACACGACACGCCGAAACAGATAGCGCGCCACTTCGTCGGGGGAAAGCCTGCGTTGCCCGTGAAAGGTGCACGTGACCCCGAACTCGGTCTCGATGCCAAAGATCCGCCGCTGCATGCCTCCCAGAGTAGGCGGTGAAGACCCACCGACGGTGCGCCGTTCGGGCGTCGACACGCGGTCGGTACGTTGCATTCGGTGAAAGGTGTGCGAAAAGTCCCGATCGGGTATCACGCACATGTCAGCCCGACCCGGAAGCGGTGAAACCGTGTTAAAGCAGCTCAAGCGCCCTTTCCGCAAGGTCGGCCGGACCGACCGCAGGTTGATGGCACGGAGCGCTGCGCTGCCGAGGACGCGGGCCGACGACGTGATCACCGCGCTCTCCAAAAGTGCGGACAAATCCAAGCTCTGGTGGTGTGTCGCGGTCCTGCTGGCGGCCAAGAAAGGCCCGACACGCCGAGGCGCGCTGCGGGGCGTGGCCGCCATCGCCGGGGCGAGCGCCGCGGCGAACCTGATCGGCAAACCGCTGTTCCCCCGCCGCCGTCCGGCGGCCGAAGAGGTGCCGATGCACCGGCGGCTGGTCCGTCGCCCGACCTCCTCGTCGTTCCCGTCCGGACACTCCGCGTCCGCGGCCGCTTTCATCACGGCCGTCGCGATGGAATCCCCCAAAGCCGGCGCGGCCCTGGTCCCGCTGGCCGCCGCCGTGGCCTATTCCCGTGTCCACACCGGTGTCCACTGGCCCAGTGACGTCGGCGTGGGGATCAGCATCGGGGTCGGCGCGGGCCTGCTCACCCGGCACTGGTGGCCGCTGAACCCCGACGTCCCCGGGCGCACCGCCCACACCGCGGAAGCACCCGAGATGCGCGACGGCGAGGACATGCTCGTCCTGGTCAACCCGCACTCCGGGATCGACGGCCGCGACCCGACCGAGGACGTCCGCTTCGCCTGGCCCAAGGCCACCCTGCTCTACCCGGACCCCAAACGGGACCTGCGCGATCAGCTCGTCGACGAGATCACTTCGAGCGACAACACCGTGCGGGCGCTCGGCGTCGCCGGTGGGGACGGCACGGTGGCGGCGGTGGCCGCCGTCGCGGCCGACCACGACCTGCCGCTCGCGCTCATCCCCGCCGGCACCCTCAACCACTTCGCCCGTGACGTCGGCATGCGCGCCATGCCCGACGCCGACGCCGCGACCGAAGCCGGCAACGCGGTCGGCGTCGACCTCGGCGAAGTCGAGATCAACGACGACGACCACCGCTACTTCGTCAACACCGCCAGCCTCGGCGGCTACCCGGAAATGGTGCGGATCCGGGAAAGGCTGCAGAAGCGGCATCCGAAGTGGCCCTCCGCGGCGATCGCGCTGGCCCGCACGCTCCGGCGCGCGAAACCGCTCGAAGTGACCCTCAACGGCAAGCACACCAGCATCTGGCTGCTGTTCGTCGGCAACGGCACCTACGCGCCGAAGGGGTTCGCCCCGTCGCACCGCCCGGCGCTCGACACGGGTCTGCTCGACGTCCGCTACCTACGCGCCGACCTGCCCTACTCGCGCGCCCGGTTCGTCCTGGCCACCCTGACGAACAGCCTCAACGCCAGCCACGTCTACCAGGAACTCGACGTCCCCGAGCTGCGCGTCCGGCTGCTCAACGGCAACCGTCGCGTCGCCACCGACGGCGAGGTCGGCCCGCTCGGCAACGAGTTCCAGTTCCGGTCCCGGCCCAGCGCGCTCACCATCTACCGGCTCTAGGCACTGTGCCTAGGCGCCCAGCAGCGCGCTACCCAGCGGGGTCAGCGAGTGCAGCACGGTGTTGCGGTCACGTGCGGTGGTGATCAGCCCCGCACGCCGCAGCACCGTGGCGTGCTTGCTGACCGCCGACGGTGTCACGCCCAGCCGGGCGGCCAGCTCCGAGGTGCTGCACGCGACCGCGAGAACCGCAAGTGCCGCCGCCCTCGTCGGCCCGAGCAGGTCGGCCAAGGCGGTGTCGGGCGATCTTCGGGCGTCACGTCCGTATCCGGTCGACGGGCCCGCCTGCCGCGCCGACGGGTACAGCAGCCGGACGGGTCCGTCCGCGGCGGCCGGGACGATCACCGGGCACACCGCGAAGTACGTCGGCGAAACCACCAGCCCGGCCCCGCCGGTGCCGCAGGCTCCGACGATCCCGTCCCCGACCTCCAGCACTGGGGACGACCAGCGCACCATCGGCCGCAGGCTGGTCAGCATGGCGTCCACGCCCTCGTTCAGCACCAGTTGCGCCCGCATCCCCCGGTCCGCGTCGACCTGCGCCTTCGCCGCGTCCCAGCCCAGCGCCAGCGCCAGCTCGAAATAGTCCTCCAGCGCCTGGACCAGCACCGGCAACCCCGAGGTGTCGCCGTCGGCCAGCCCCGCCGCCCAAGCGGGCAGGTCCCGGTTCACCGGGGCGTCCCGCAACGCCGTCTTCAGGCACACCGACTCGGTCCGCCCGATCGCCGCCAGTCCCGGTTCCAGCCCGGATTCATCCGAACCTGGCACGAGAAAACCCGGAATGGGCGCGTACGGCCGGCACAGCCACAACAGCACCGAGGCCGACTCCGGCAGCCCGAGCCGCACTCGGTGCCGCCACCGGTTGAACAACGCCGAACCTGCGTCGCGGCGCTGCAGGATCTGCAGGCTCGACACCAGCTCGGCCAACGGGTCGGCTTCGGGCGCGAGCCGGACGCGCGTCAGGTCCTGCAACGTCAGCTCGATACGCACGGATATCCTCGCCCCTGATCAAAGTCCTCGCCGTGTGATCGTGTGCCAGGCCATTCCGTTACAGGACTGAAGTGCGTTATTTCCCCTCCCGGAAATCTCCTCGACGACAGTGGTTCAGACCTGAATGATGTTCACAGAAGGTCCGCTTCTCGGGGGTTTACGCGGGCCTTCCACGAGGGGGAATCACCGGTAGTACCCACTGGCCACGCATTCGTCGTGGTCCGGCGACGGCTGCCGTTCCCCTTCACTCACTGGGAGAAAACGCTTTCCACAAAGGGGAAAGAAAATGACGAAAATGAAGCGCCTGGCGGGAATCATCGCCGCCGCCGCGGGTGTCCTGACGCTCGCGACCGCGCCCGCCGCCACCGCTGCCCCGCAGCCCACCGGCGACGGATTCAAGACGGTCACGATCAACGGCATCAAGCTCATCCCGGTCAAGGCTCCCGGCACCGCCGGTGCGCGGGCGCAGGCAGCCGAAGACCCGCTGTACCTGGTCCCGTCCGCGCTCGACCCGAACAAGTGCTGGGACGCCGACCTCAACTCGATCAACCGGAACGGCACCAAGGTGCAGCTCTGGGACTGCAACGACCAGGCCGCGCACCAGATCTTCCGGTTCTCCGTGAACCCCGAGGGTTTCATCCGCTTCCAGAACTACGCCAACAACCGGTACCTGGACGCCGACCTCAACTCCATCAACGGCAACGGCACCACCGTCCAGCTGTGGGACTTCGTGGCCGGCGCCAAGAACCAGTGGTGGGGCAGCACCTCGCTCCCCGAGGGCTACACCCGCTTCCCGAACTCGCAGAGCGGCCGTCAGCTGACCGCGGCCAATGGCGCGAGCACCGCCAACGGCACGCGGCTCATCCTGTGGGACTTCGTGGCCGGCGCGCGGAACCAGTGGTGGGGCGACACGCCCTCCCAGTGATCTGAAGTGACGTGAAAAGGCCCCCTTCCCGGCGATCACCGCGGGAAGGGGGCCTTTCACGTTCTGGCTCAGTCCTTGGACTTGTCCTCGGGCTTCTTGTCGCCCTCGGCCTCGGCGTCGTCTTCGGCCGGCTCTTCCGGTACGGCCGGCAGCAACGCTTCCAGCGCCGCACCGGCGATCCGCCGGAACTTGCGGCCGCGCCGCTCCCGCTCCAGGACGGCGACCTCGAGCTTCACCGGATCGGTGTCACCGTTCGCGCCGGCCGGAGGGGCAGGAGTGTTGTCGCGCAACGCCTTCACCGCGACCCCGAGCGCCACGTCCAGTTCCAGGTCCGGCTCGTAGCTGTCCTTCAGCTTCGTGGTGAGCGTGTCCGCCTGGCCACCCATCACCACGTACTCCGGCTCGTCGAAGATCGAACCGTCGTAGGTCAAGCGGTACAGCTGGTCCTCGGCCGCGGTCGCGCTGACCTCGGCGACACAGACCTCGACCTCGAACGGCTTCAGCTGCTCGGTGAAGATGCTGCCCAGCGACGCGGCGTAGGCGTTCGCCAGCGCACGCGCGCTGACGTCCCGCCGGTCGTACTGGTAGCCCTTCAGGTCCGCGTGCCGGATCCCGGCCACCCGCAGGTTTTCGAACTCGCTGTAGCGGCCCACGGCCGCGAAGCCGATCCGGTCGTAGATCTCCGACACCTTGTGCAACGTCGCCGAAGCGTTCTCGGCCACGAACAGCACGCCACCGCGGTACTTGAGCACGACCACGCTCCGGCCGCGCGCGATGCCCTTGCGCGCGATCTCGGAACGTTCCCGCATCAACTGCTCAGGAGATGCGTACAACGGCATCGTCACTGTGGTGCTCCGCTCTTTTCTGGGCTCTTGCCGGCCCTCATCGGAAAGGGAAAGGGAGGACGGCTAGCGCCCGCGCTCGGCGCGGGCGGCCACGATCGCCTCGGCCACCGCGGTCGTCTGCTCCAGCGGCAACGCCACCGCGCCCTGTTCCGCGGTGATCGTCACGATCGTCGGGAAGATCCGGCGCACCAGATCCGGCCCTCCGGTCGCGGTGTCGTCGTCCGCAGCGTCGTACAACGCCTCGACCGCCACCCGGATCGCGCCTTCGGCGTCCGAGTCGGGGTCGTACAGCTTCTTCAGCGAGCCCTTCGCGAACAGCGAACCCGAACCGATGGCGTGGTAACCGGCGTTCTCCTCGTACCGCCCGCCCGTCGGGTCGTACGACACGATCCGGCCCGCGTGCTTCGCGTCTTCCGCGTCGAGGTCGTACCCGACGAACAGCGGCAGCACGGCGAGGCCGGCCATCGCCATCTCCAGATTGGCCTTCACCAGTCCGGCGAGCTTGTTCGTCTTGCCGTCGAGCGAGAGCGAGACGCCCTCGATCTTCTCGTAGTGCGCCAGTTCGACCGCGTACAGCCGCACCATCTCGATCGCCAGCCCGGCCGAGCCCGCGATCCCCACCGCCGAAAACTCGTCGGCGACGTGCACCTTTTCCATGTCCCGCGAAGCGATCAGGTTGCCCGACGTCGCCCGCCGGTCACCGGCGATCAGCACCCCGCCGGCGAACTTGACCGCCACGATCGTCGTACCGTGCGGCACGTCGAGCCCGCTCGCTCCGGCCACGGCACGCCGCTCCGGGAGCAACTCGGGCGCCTGTGCCCGAAGGAAGTCCGAGAACGACGAGGTCGCCGACGAGAAGTACGCGGCGGGCAGCGCCGACTTACCCGAGGTGTATTCCATACGTGCTCAAAGTTCCCATCTGTGTGATCCGCCGGCTCTGCGCGGGCGGCCGCGGACGGCCGCCACCGACGAGCTACTCGCCGCCCTTTTGCACGTACGCGCGAACGAAGTCCTCGGCGTTCTCCTCGAGCACGTCGTCGATCTCGTCGAGGATCGTGTCGACGTCCTCGCCGAGCTTCTCGCGCCGCTCTTGGCCCGCCGGTCCGCCGTCCTCGAACTCCTCGTCCGAGTCGCCGCCGCCGTGCTTTTCGATCTTTTCCTGAGCCATCTCGCCTCCCGGTGTGGCCGATGTTTCCTAGCCTACCCAGCGGTCCCGACATTCCGTGGGATCCGTGATCGCTTAACCCTGAGGAAAGGAGATCCCGCTAGTCCGAACCGGTGAGCGCTTCCACCAGCTCCTCGGCCGTCGCGGAGTCGTCCAGCAACTTCCCCACGTGGGCCTTCGTACCCCGCAACGGCTCCAACGTCGGGATCCGCACCAGCGATTCCCTGCCGACGTCGAAGATGACCGAATCCCACGAGGCCGCGGCGATGGAGTTGGCGTACTTCTCCAGCGTCCGGCCCCGGAAATAGGCCCTGGTGTCCGTAGGCGGCGTCGTGACCGCTTCCAGCACCTCCTCCTCGGTCACCAGGCGCTTCATCGAGCCCCTCGTGACGAGCCTGTTGTACAGGCCCTTGTCCAACCGGACATCCGAGTACTGCAGGTCGACCAGCCGCAACCGCGGCGCTCCCCAGGCCAGCTGGTCCCGCGCGCGGTAGCCCTCGAGCAACCGCAGCTTCGCCGGCCAGTCCAGCCTGTCCGCGCACTCCTGCGGATCCCGCGCCAGCGCGTCCAGGATCTCGCCCCACACCCGCAGGACCTCCTTGGAGGCCTCGTCCGCGCCGGTGCGCTCCAGGTTCGCCGAAGCGATCTCGTGGTAGGCGAACTGCAGGTCCAGCCCGGTGTACTTCCGTCCGTTCGCGAGCGACACCTGCGCCTTCAGCGTCGGGTCGTGGCTGATCTGGTGCACCGCCCGCACCGGCTCGTCCAGCTTCAGGTCGTCGAACCGGATCCCGGCCTCGATCAGGTCGAGCACCAGGGCCGTCGTCCCGACCTTCAGATAGGTCGAGTACTCGGCCAGGTTCGCGTCACCGATGATGACGTGCAGCCGGCGGTACTTGTCCGCGTCCGCGTGAGGCTCGTCGCGGGTGTTGATGATGCCCCGCTTCAGGGTGGTCTCCAGGCCGACCTCGACCTCGATGTAGTCCGAGCGCTGCGAGAGCTGGAAACCGGCTTCCTCGCTCTGCTGCCCGATCCCCACCCGGCCCGAACCGGTCATCACCTGGCGCGACGCGAAGAATGGCGTCAGTCCCGCGATCACCGCCGTGAACGGCGTCGACCGCTGCATCAGGTAGTTCTCGTGCGTGCCGTAGCTCGCGCCCTTGCCGTCGACGTTGTTCTTGTAGAGCTGCAAACGCGGCTGGCCGGGCACGCTGGCGGCCTTGCGCGCCGCCTCCTCCATCACCCGTTCGCCCGCCTTGTCCCAGATGACCGCGTCCCGCGCGTTCGTCACCTCGGGCGCCGAGTACTCAGGGTGCGCGTGGTCGACGTACAGCCGCGCGCCGTTGGTCAGGATCACGTTCGCCGCGCCGAGGTCCTCGACGTCCGGGTCGTGCCCAGGCCCGCTCGGCCCGGTCAAGTCGAACCCCCGCGCGTCGCGCAGCGGCGATTCCACTTCGTAGTCCCATCGCGCCCGCCTGGCGCGCGGGACGTCCGCCGCCGCCGCGTAGGCCAGCACGACCTGTGTCGAGGTGAGTACCGGGTTCGCCGTCGGGTCGCCCGGCACCGAGATGCCGTACTCGACTTCGGTTCCCATGATCCGCCGCATACCCACCACCCTACGGGGTAGAAGCCGTGCGACGATGCCCCCCATGTCAGGCAGTGACGAACTCGTTGCGCTCTATGACCTCGGCGGAGCCGTCGTGGGGGCGGCCACCCGCGCCGAGGTCCGCGCCGGAGGGCTCTGGCACGCCGCGGGTGTGGTCTTGGTCCGATCGGGTGACGGCAACTCCGTCTACGTGCACCTGCGCACGCCCACGAAGGACGTCTATCCCTCCACTTGGGACTGCTGGGCGGGCGGTGTCGTCGCAGCGGGCGAGACACCGGAAGACTGCGCGAGCCGCGAACTGGCCGAAGAACTCGGCATTCACGGAGTAGGACTGCGGCCGCTGTTCACCCACGTCTATGACGAAGGCACCATCCGCTGCCACAACTTCGCGTTCGAGGCGCGCTGGGACGGCGCCTTCGTGCATCAGCCGTCGGAAGTCGTGGAAGGGCGCTGGATGACACTCGAAGAGTTGCGTTCATGGCTCGACGACCCGTCGAGCCCGTTCGTTCCGGACGGACGGCTGGGCGCACTGGAATGGTTCCGGCAGCAGGCTTAGACCGTGTCCTAGGCCGAACGCAGGCGCTGCGCCACCAGCGGCAGCAACCGCTTCGCCGCGTCGGTCGCGCGTGCTTCCGTCCCGGCGGTCACGCTCAGTGCGGAGACCAGGTTCCCCTTGGCGAGCAACACGGTGCAGGTCGTCCCCTCGCACCACGCCCGCTGCGTCTCGATGCCGGACGGCTTCGTCAGCGTGAGCTTCTTGCCCTCGCAGTCCGCCTGCGCGACGACCTCCGAGGCCTTGCGGTCGCGGTACTCGGTCACCTGATGCTCGAGCGTCGAACCGCTCGGGTACGACCACGCCACCGAACGGCTCGTGCCGCGGGTGAGACCGGTCAGACAGCCGGACACCTTGCTCTCGCCCGGAACGACCTCTTCCTCGGCGACGTCCTCATCGGTCAGCAACGCGGCGGAAACGGCCGCGGGCACCGGGGCCGAGGTCGGCGGAGGCGACACAGAGGCGGCCTGTGGCCGTACCGAAGGCTGAACCGGCTCGACCGTGGGAGTCGGTGTCGGGTCGTCGTAATAGGTGTCGAGGTCGTTCGGCCGGTCGGCGCACCCCGACAATCCGAACAGGGCGACCGTCGCCACCGCGAGTACCTGCCGATGACGCACCCTCTAGCCTCCCCGGTGACCCGCCCGATGTTTGCCGCGAGAGTAGTCCAGCCGCTCAGTGCCAGCCGAGGCAGGACCTGTGCCGCCAGTACGCGACGGGTACTTCGGCCAGCGTCGCCAGTTCTTCCAGCTCATCGGGGGTCGGCTTCACCTGTGCGGCAAGGAGATTCTCCGCGAGCTGTGCCGTGCTCGACGGACCGATGACCGCGACCGGGAGCCAGTCCTGTGCCAGTACCGCCGCGATCGCCATCGCGTCCGGCCCCGCCTCGTGCTCCCGCGCGATCCGCGCGAGCGACGGCGGCGGTTCGACCACCAGCCGCCCGTTCGCCACCGTTTCCTTGACCAGCACCCGTTTCCCGGCCGCGTGTGCCTCCGCGAGCGCGGGGCCCACCGACGGTTCGAGCAGGTTCCAGGTCGACTGCACGGCACTGAAGACCGGCGTTCCGGACACTTCGAGCTCGAACGCGCGACGGACGGCGTCGGCCTGCGCCGGGCCGGACGTGGAGAATCCCACCGGGACACCTTCGGCGGAGAGTTCGGCCAGCGCGCCGATGAGCCGCTCGTCGGTGAACAGCGGACTGTCCACGGTGAGCGAGTGGACCTGGTAGAGCGAGACGGATTTCCCCAGCAGGCCAACGGTTTCCGCCCACTGCTCGGCGAGCCGCGGCGCGGTGTGCTCCTTGACCTCGTGCACTTCGGCGTCGAGCCGCCACTCCCCGACGTAGCGGTAGCCCCATTTACTCGAAACCGTCACGTCCGGATGGGCGCGGTCGGCGAGCCAGCCGGCGAGGAAGTCTTCCGAAGAACCATACGAACGGGCGACGTCGATCCAGCGGACACCCGCGCGGTACGCGTCGTCCAGTACGGCGTACGTCGCCGCGCGCATGGCCTCGAAGTCGCGTCCGGGCGGGAGCACGTCGGAGCGGCCGAGGTTGATGTACGCGGGCCTTCCGAGTGCCGCCAGCCCGACGGCTATCCGCTCGTCGATGCGGTTTTCGGACTCTGTCACCGGATTCTCTTCTCTCCCGGTCGGCGGTATAGGCCGTTATACGTTCTTGTGGCGAAGGATCGCGAGCCACTGGCTCGAATTCTGTGCCTGCCGATGGAGCTTTTCGAGGCGGGCCGCCGGGGCCCGAACGTATCCCTTGCCGAAGACCGGCGCGATCTGGCGGAGGCTGGCGCCCTCTTCCCTGGCGGCGAGCAGCGCCCAGTCGGACGCGTCGGCGCAGGCGGCGGAAGCGCGCCGCAGCTCCCCCAGCAACTCGATGAGTTCGGGGGCGCTCACCTCTCCTGATTGGACGGCGACCGCCGTCGTTTCCAGCCAGGCGAGGACATCGGCTTCGGTGATGGGGGCACGAGGGCGTCCTGGAGTTTCGCTCACGGTGTCGCAGTATAGAGCGTTATACGCTCGTCTACCGTGAACACCACGCCGGAATGTTTCCCCGGCCGAGGCGCACCCGTGAGCTCGGACACGACGTCCGAAAACCGCTGGAGTACACAGTGGAATCCAGCTTCACTGAGCCCGAAGGCGCGGACTCGGAAGAAGGATAAGTGGGACAATTCGGAATCGCGATCAGGTTCGCGGCGCTCGCGATCGTGTGGGGCGCGAGTTTTCTGTTCATCAAGGTCGGCCTGACCGGCCTTTCGCCGTCGCAGGTGGCACTCTCCCGCATCTGTCTCGGCGCGCTGGCGTTGATCGCCATCGCCGCCTGGCGCCGCAAGCCGCTCCCCCGTGATCCGGCGCTGTGGGGCCATCTCGCGGTCGTTTCGGTACTGCTGTGCGTCATCCCGTTCCTGCTGTTCTCCTGGGCCGAGCAGTACATCTCGTCCGGGCTCGCGAGCATCTTCAACGCGACGACCCCGCTGATCACCATGCTCATCGCGGCCGCCGCGCTGCCGGCCGAACGGTTCACCAAGGCCCGGACGACCGGGCTGGTCCTCGGTTTTCTCGGCGTGCTCACGATCGTCGGGGTCTGGCAAGGGATCGACGTCTCGCACGAACTGACCGCGCAACTGGCGTGCCTCGGCGCGACGACCTGTTACGGCATCTCGTTCGTCTACGTCCGGCGGTTCATCTCCGGCCGGAACCTCGACGCGCCGACCATCGCGCTCGGGCAGGTCTGTTGCGGCGCCGTGGTGATGCTGCTGCTCGCGCCGTTCATCGCGACGTCGCCGGTACACCTGGACACGCCGATCGTCCTCAGCATGATCGCGCTCGGCGCACTGGGTACCGGTCTCGCCTACGCCTGGAACGCGGCGATCATCGCCGAATGGGGCGCGTCGAACGCTTCGGCGGTGACCTACCTCACACCCGTTGTCGGTGTCCTGCTCGGTGTCCTGGTCCTCGACGAACCTCTGGCGTGGAACCAGCCCGTCGGCGCGTTGCTCGTCGTACTGGGCATCCTGGCCGCGCACGGACGGCTGAGCCCGCGCAAGAAGCTGAAAGACCCCGTACCCGTCTGAGACGCGACGAAGGGGTCCTTCACCGCATGCCATGCGGTGAAGGACCCCTTCGGCTCTGACTACAGGTACTGACCGGTGTTCGTGGCGGTGTCTATGGCCCGCCCCGAATCCTGGTTCTTGCCGGTGACGAGCGTGCGGATGTAGACGATCCGCTCGCCCTTCTTGCCGGAGATCCGGGCCCAGTCGTCCGGGTTGGTGGTGTTGGGCAGGTCCTCGTTCTCCGCGAACTCGTCGACGATCGCGTCCAGCAGGTGCTGCACGCGCAGGCCGGGCTGCTGGGTCTCCAGCACCGACTTGATAGCCGACTTCTTCGCCCGGTCCACGATGTTCTGGATCATCGCGCCCGAGTTGAAGTCACGGAAGTACAGGACTTCCTTGTCACCGTTGGCGTAGGTGACCTCGAGGAACCGGTTCTCGTCCGTCTCCTCGTACATCCGCTCGACAGTGTGCTGGATCATCGCGTCGAACGTCGCCCGACGGTCCCCGCCGAACTCGGCGAGGTCGTCCGCGTGGATCGGCAGACCGTCGGACAGGTACTTGGAGAAGATGTCCTTCGCGCCTTCGGCGTCCGGACGCTCGATCTTGATCTTGACGTCGAGCCGGCCCGGCCGCAGGATCGCCGGGTCGATCATGTCCTCACGGTTGGAGGCGCCGATGACGATGACGTTCTCCAGCCCTTCCACACCGTCGATCTCCGAGAGCAGCTGCGGGACGATCGTGGTCTCCACGTCGGAGGACACGCCCGAACCGCGAGTGCGGAAGATCGAGTCCATCTCGTCGAAGAACACGATCACCGGGGTGCCTTCGGAGGCCTTTTCCCTGGCCCGCTGGAAGATCAGGCGAATATGCCGCTCGGTCTCCCCGACGAACTTGTTCAACAGCTCAGGACCCTTGATGTTCAGGAAGTAGGACTTCCCGTCCTCCGCGTCGCCACGCGCCTGTGCCACCTTCTTGGCGAGCGAGTTGGCCACCGCCTTGGCGATCAGGGTCTTTCCGCAGCCAGGAGGCCCGTAGAGCAGCACACCCTTGGGCGGGCGCAACTGGTACTCCTGGTAGAGGTCCGCGTGCAGGAACGGAAGCTCGACGGCGTCTCGGATCTGCTCGATCTGCCGTTTCAGGCCACCGATGTCCTCGTACTGGACATCGGGCACCTCCTCCAGCACGAGATCCTCGACTTCCGCCTTCGGCACGCGCTCGTAGGCGTATCCGGCCTTCGAGTCGACCAGCAGCGAATCGCCCGGCTTGAGGCGCTGTTCGGACAGCGGATCGGAGAGCAGGACGATCCGCTCCTCGTCCGCGTGCCCGACCACGAGCGCACGAGGGCTTCCGCCCACGACGTCCGGGGCCAGTACCTCACGCAACGCGCAGACTTCGCCGATCCGCTCGAAGTCACCGCCCTCGACCACGGTGAGCGCCTCGTTGAGCCGCAGCGCCTGTCCGCGCTGCAACGACGAGATCTCCACCGCCGGTGAGACCGAAACCCGCATTTTGCGGCCCGCGGTGAACACGTCCACCGTGTTGTCCTCGTAAGCGGTCACGAACACGCCGTAACCGCTGGGAGGCTGGGCCAGCCTGTCGACCTCCTCTCGCAACGCGAGCAACTGGCCACGCGCCTCGCGGAGCGTCTCGACCAGCTTCGTATTGCGTTCGGTGAGTTGGCTCACACGTTCCGACGCCTCGGCGAGTCGCTGCTCCAGCACTCGGTTCTGGCGTGGCGAATCGGTGAGCTTCCGGCGAAGCAGAGCGACTTCCTCCTCGAGGAAGCGAACTTGACGTGCCTGCTCGTCGGATGTGATTCCAGGTCCGGTCGTTTCTGAAGGGTCGGCCTCCTCGCGCCGACCTCCGGGAAGGTCATGATGCATTGGGCACCTCCTCGGAGTGCTTTTCATTCCACGGTACCGGCGATCACCGACAAGAAAAGGCCTTTCCGCATTACAAGATCGGCGCGTCGCCTTCCTGATGACCACACAGCACGTACGTTCCCACCGCGCAAGAGGCCATCCCGGTGCCGGGCCCTCCAGGCCCACGGTCACAATCCGTCCACCTGCCCTGACCTGCGACGAGTTCCCGGCTCCTACGTGGTGCAAACGGGTTCTCGGTATCAGTTCGGCCCTAATCGAGCGGCGATCCGGCTCGATGGCTAGCATCGGGCCGACGTTCGCCGGGCAGGCGAACCGGTACTCGAGTTGAGCATTTTCGCAGAACAGCTAGGGGGCAACAGCCATGACCTACCCGCCGCAGCAGCCCGGCGGCTACGGCCAGGATCCGTACGGCCAGCAGGGCGGGTACCCGCAGAGCGGCCCCCAACCGCAGCAGGGATACCCCGGTGCCGGCCAGTACGGCCAGCAGGGCCAATACGGCCAAGACCAGTACGGTCAGCAGCAGGGCGGCTACCCGCAGAGCGGCCCTCAGCCCCAGCAGTTCGGGCAGCCGGACCAGTACGGTCAGCAACAGGGCGGCTACAACGCCTATCCGCCGGAAGGCGGTGGCTACGGCGAGCCGCCGAAGAAAAAGAAGACCGGGCTCATCGTCGGCATCGCGGTCGGTGCCGTCGTCCTGGTCGGTGGCGGGGTCACCGCACTGGTCATCGCGCTGAACTCGGGTGACGACGGCAACAACACCGCCGCGCCGCCTCCCGGTTCCAGCAGTGCGGCTCCGACGGGCTCATCGGCCCCGAAGACCTCGGCCTCGGGTTCCACCAGGAGCAAGTCGAGCTCGCCGAGCACCTCCGCCAGCAGGGGCTCCGGCCCCGCGCCCGGCGGCAAGGCCACCCCGCAGGACGTCTTCGAGGGTGCCGCGGCCTCTTACAGCGGCGGCGACAAGAAGGCCTTCCTCGACCTGGTCTGCCGCAGTGAGAACCCCAAGGACGACGGCAAGCCCCTCGAGACCATCAAGCTCGAGATCACCGAACCCGCCAAGGAAAGCGGTGACCGGGCGACCGGGCGCTACCGGGCGACCCAGGGCACCAAGGTCGCGGAGGGCACCATCACCGCGGCCAAGGAGTCGGGCGTGTGGTGTCTCAAGGACATCAAGGCCGAAAAGAAGTGACGCTCCGGTGACGGTGAGCCGCAAGCTCACCGCCACAGCGGCGGTGGTCGGCGCGGTCGTGGCCGGTGTCGTGGTGGGGCTGCTGCTCGTGGCCCCGTCCGGCTCCGACCCGGCCGCGTCGAGCGCCGCGGCACCGCCGCCCTGGCCGAGTTCGTCCCGGCCCGTCCCGGTGGATCCGGACGTGGCGGCGGTCGAGGTGGTCGGCGAGGCGATCGCCGCGGCCATCGTCAATCACGACGCGACGGCGTTCGGCAAGCTCACCTGCGTGCAGCAGTCGTCGGCCGATCTGGCCGAGCTGAAACGGAAATGGGAGGCCGCGGGCAAGGTGACCGCGACCGTCCCGGACCCGCCGTCGGTCGGTGGCGACTCCGCCACCGTGACCGTTCACGTCGAAGGCGCCGGCGGCCAGAAGGACACCCCGTTCCCGCTCAAGAAACGCGACGGAAAATGGTGCGTTCCGTGATGTGAGCCCGGGCGTGTCGCGAAAGAGGCCCCGCAGGACGTTCGCTGTCCCACGGGGCCTTTGTCGGTCTATATCCGTTTCATCCCTTGCCGGAGCGGCGGTGGACGCGGGGCGAAACGGTCCCGTCGGCGAGACGGCGCGCGGTCAGCAGGAACGCGGTGTGCGCGACCATCCGGTGATCCGGCCGCACGGCGAGACTCACGACGTGCCAGGGCCGCATGAGCGTCTCGAACGACTCCGGCTCGGTCCAGCACTGCTGATCCCGCAAGGCTTCGGTGATCCGCGAAAGCTGCGTGACCGTCGCGACGTAGACCGTGAGCACACCACCGGGCACCAGCTGCGCGGCGACGTTCTCCAGCTGGTCCCAGGGCGCCAGCATGTCGAGCACCACCCGGTCGACCTCGCCGGTGTGCGTCGACAGATCCGCGACCGTCAGCGACCAGTTGTCCGGCTTGCCGCCGAAGAACTTCTCGACGTTCCGCTCGGCGTGCTCGGCGTGGTCGTCCCGGATCTCGTAGGACTGGACGGTGCCTTCCGAACCGACCGCCCGCAGCAACGAACAGGTCAGCGCACCGGATCCGGCGCCCGCCTCCAGCACGCGCGCGCCCGGGTAGATGTCGCCCCACATCACGATCTGCGCGGCGTCCTTCGGGTAGATCACCTGCGCGCCGCGCGGCATCGACAGCACGTAATCCGGCAGCAGCGGGCGCAGCGCCAGATAGTGGCTGCCGCCGGCCGAAGTGACGACCGAACCCTCCTGCGCCCCGATCACGTCGTCGTGCGCCAGCGCACCGCGATGGGTGTGATATTCCTGTCCCTCGGCGAGCACCATGGTGTAGTGCCGCCCCTTGGAGTCGGTCAGCTGAACCCGGTCACCAACACGAAACGGCCCTCGGACCGACACTGAACCTCCATAGCCACGAACACCCTGATCGACGACCGATCCTCGCAGGTGGTCGTCCCGCGCTACGCCGGGGGTCGGCTCCGGGTCATCGCGGCTCGCAGGTCTTCACGCCGGAGCACGCCCGCGGGCCTGCCTTCGTCGTCCACCACGAGAAACTGCCATGCGGCCGTTTCCCGGACCCGCGCGGCGATCTCCTCACCGGACTCCGAGGAAAGCAGCACCGTGTCGGCACGGATCGGTTCCGCGGCCATCTCGGCGGGCGCGTGCGGCGACGTTCCGGCCAGCTGCGCGGCGGCCGTCTCGTCGAGCAGTCCCGCCGCGACACCGTCGGCGCGCACCAGGACCACCCCACGGCCCGCGGAGGCGGCCAGCGCGTCCGAGACGGGGCTTTCCGCGGGCAGCTGGAGAACGGGCCGGATCAGCTCGCTCAGCCGCACTCCTTCGGGCCAGCCGCGGCGTGACTCGGCGGCGAGTTCGCTGCGCGCGCCGAGGATCACGAACCAGGCCGTCACGACGCAGACACCGAGCCGCAGCCAGCGATCCTCGCTGCCGGCCGCGAGTCCCCAGAGCGCCCAGACGAGCAGCCCGGCCGCGACGAGACCGCCACCGACGACGGCGGCCCGGGTGCCCTTCTCCCGTTGCCCGGTGGCGGCCCAGACCCCGGCGCGCACCAGCCGCCCGCCGTCGAGCGGAAGACCCGGCAGGAGATTGAAGATCCCGACCGCGAGGTTGGCGACGGCGCATTCGGCGATGAGCAGCCACACCGCGCCGTCCGGCGGCACGGCGAACATGAGCAGACCGCAGAAAGCACCGAGCAGCAGCGAAACCGCCGGACCCGCCGCGGCTACGAGGCCTTCCTGCCGCGGCTGCCGGGGTGTCCGGGCGACCTCGGACAGTCCACCGAGGAGGAACAGGCGCAGCCGCCGGACCGGGATGCCCAGGCGCAGCGCCACGAGGCAGTGCCCGAGTTCGTGCGCCAGCACCGAAAGTCCGAGCAGGACGGCGAACGCGGCAGCGAGCAGCCACGACGTCAGCGTGCTCGCGCCGGGCAGCAGCCGTCCCACCAAGGGCGTGTAGAGCACCACGATGATGAGCGAGCCGATCCACCAGGACGGCGCCAGCAATACGGGGATTCCGGACACGCGGAACAGCAGGAGCCCGCCCTCGGGCGCCACGCCTCGTCGAGGCGGACCCTGCTCACCCGTCACCGCCATGGATCAGAGCGTAGATGCCGAGGTGTGGGGTACCGGTAACCCGCCCGGCCCGTCCGGGTGGTGTCGGTCCTGCCGCTCCGGTGTGTTCCCTCCCCGGAACTGTCAGTGTCGGAAGTGTCGGTGCTCGGCGTTACCCTCCCTGCATGCCCGACACCGACACGGTCACCGCCGATCCGCCGCCCGGCGCCGAAGTCCCGCGCCGTCGGCCGGCCCTGTCCCCGTCGCGTGCCAGCGACTTCAAGCAGTGCCCGCTGCTCTACCGCTTCCGCGCGGTCGACAGGCTGCCCGAGATCCCGACCAAGGCCCAGCTGCGCGGCACGCTGGTGCACTCCGTGCTGGAGCGGCTGTTCGCCCTCCCGCAGGCCGATCGCACTCCCCCGCAGGCCAAGGAGCTCCTCGCGCCGGCATGGGAGGTCCTGTCCGCGGAACGTCCGGAATGGATCGACCTGTTCGATCAGGACGACCCCGAGGCCGTCACGTCCTGGCTCGCTTCGGCCGAGCAGCTTCTCGACTCCTACTTCGGCCTCGAAGACCCGCGGCGGCTGGAGCCCGAGGCCTGCGAGCTGCACGTCGAGATCGAACTGGGCTCCGGTGTGCTGCTGCGCGGCTACGTCGACAGGCTCGACGTCGCGCCGACCGGCGAGATCCGCGTAGTCGACTACAAGACCGGCGCCGCGCCGCGGGAAATCGGCGAGGCCAAGGCGATGTTCCAGATGAAGTTCTACGCCGTGGTGCTGTGGCGCCTGCGCGGAGTGGTGCCGCGCCAGCTCAAACTGATGTACCTGACCGACGGGCAGTCCCTGGCCTACACGCCCGACGAGGCGGAGCTGATCCGGTTCGAGCGCACGCTCGAGGCGATCTGGCAGGCGATCCTCAAAGCGGGCAAGACCGGGGATTTCCGGCCCAATCCCAGCAAACTGTGCGCGTGGTGCGATCACCAGGCGGTGTGCCCGCAGTACGGCGGCACTCCCCCGCCCTACCCCGGCTGGCCCGAGCCGGATCCCGGTGAAGAGTCCGTTTTGGACCGTGCGGATTAGGGTGCTCGGTGTGACAGAAGCCTTTTACGTCCCGTCGGGCGACGGCGGGTTCGTCCCGACCGTCCACACCGCAGGCCCCTGGACGCCGGACGCGCAGCATTTCGGGCCGCCCTCGGCGCTACTGGTCCGCGCGCTCGAAGAGGTCGAGGCACCGCACGCGAGCCAGCTAGCCCGGGTGACGATCGAGATCCTCGGTCCCGCCCCGATGAAGGAACTCTCGGTGCGGTCCTGGCTGGAGCGGCCGGGCCGGTCGGTCGAGTTGCTCCAGGCCGAAATCACCGCCGGCGAGCGGGTCGTCGCCAGGGCGACGGCGTGGCGGATCGCGACGTCGGACACCACCGCGGTCGCGACTCCCGAAGGCCCTGCCCTGCCGTCTCCGGACGGCCGGCCGACGTCGAACTGGCCGGAAGGCTGGCACGGCGGCTACCTGGAGGCCGTCGAGTGGCGCCGGGTGAAGGGCGCGCTGGACGAACCCGGTCCTGCGACGGTCTGGGGACGTCAGCGCGTCGCCCTCGTCGACGGGGAGAAGCCGAGCGCGCTGCAGCGGCTGTTCGTCCTGGCGGATTCGGGCAACGGGATCTCCAACTTCCTCGACCCGCGGCAGTGGTGGTTCATCAACTCGGAACTGACCGTGCACCTGCGCCGCCCGCCGCTGGGCGACTGGATCGGCGTCGACGCGGCCACGCTGATCGGCCCGAACGGTGTCGGCACGGCGACGACCACGCTGCACGACGTGTCCGGGCCGATCGCCTCGGGGGCTCAGGCGCTGCTGGTGCGGCCGCGACAGGCGGGCTGATAGACGCGCATTCTCGGCGTGTTTCCAATAGCCTTCCCGGAACAACAGACGCAGGGAGCGCTTCGGCATGCAGATCACCTCGGTGGTCAACCAGAAAGGCGGGGTCGGTAAGACCTCACTCAGCGTGGGCGCGTCAGCCGCACTGGCCGAACGCGGCCGCCGGGTGCTGCTGATCGACCTCGACCCACAGGGCCACGCGACCACCGAGATCCTCGGTCTGGACGAGGTGGCCCCGGACATGCCCAGCCTGGCGAAAGCCCTGACCAAGGTGTGGAAGGGCCCGATCGAGGACCTGGCCGTCCACCATCCGCGCAGCAACCTCGGGCGAGGTGGCGCGTTCGACGTGATCCCGACGTCGCCGGGGATGTTCGACCTGATCCGGCGGCTGGACCAGTTCCGGGTTCCGGGCTGGCAGCTGGCCAGGGTCATCCAGTTCGCGAACTACGACCACGTCATCATCGATTGCCCGCCGGCGCTCGACGTGCTGACCAACAACGCGCTGGCCGCGTCGCACGGGATCCTCGTGCCGGTGCAGCCGGACCGGACGAGCATCCGCGCGCTACGCCTGCTTTCGGACCAGGTGCGCTACGTCGAACAGACCGTCGGCCGTCCGCCGATCGCCTACTACGGCATCGTGCCGGGCCTCTACCGCCGCCCGATCTCGCACTACGCGGCGGCGGCGTTGCAGGAGCTGTACGGCTTCGGCATCCCGATGCTGTCGCACGTCCCGCTCGGCGTAGTGATGAACGAAGCCGCCGCGCACGGCGTGCCGGTGACGACGTACGCGCCGGAAACCCTGCAGGCGCTGTCGTTCCGGGAGATCGCGGAAACCCTGGACGGATATCTGCGGAACCACCCGGCCCCGGCGATCGTGCCGGCGGATGAGGACTTCGTCTTCGAGGACTTCATCACCGAGGTGTCGGTGGCGCGCAGTGCCAACGACAACGGCGCCCGGAAGAAGCTCTACGACCTCATGCCCAAGAAGCCGAACCGCCCTCGATAGCGCGCTATGAACGGCCCGTTACTTGCAAATTTTGCAAGTAACGGGCCGTTCATAGCATCGGGAACTAGAGTCGGCACGCCCGGATGTCCGAAGCAAGGACGGCCTTGGCGCCGGTTTCGGCGAGTTCGTCCATGATCCGGTTGACCTCCTTGCGCGGAACCATCGCCCGCACGGCCACCCAGTCGTCGTCCGCGAGCGGCGCGACGGTCGGCGACTCGAGGCCCGGCGTGATCGCGATGGCCGCCTCCATCAGGGAACGCGGGCAGTCGTAGTCCAGCATCATGTAGTGCTGGGCGAAGACGACGCCTTGCAGCCGTGCCTTCAGCTGATCCTTGGCGCGGGTGTGCTCGGTGCTCGCACGCTGGAGCAGCACCGCCTCGGACACGCAGATCGGGTCGCCGAAGGCCACGAGATTGTGCTGGCGCAGCGAGCGACCGGACTCGACGACGTCGGCGATGGCGTCGGCCACGCCGAGCTGGATCGAGATCTCGACGGCGCCGTCGAGGCGGATGACCTCGGCCTCGACACCGCGCTTCTTCAGGTTCTCCCGGACCAGCCGCGGGTACGACGTCGCGAGCCGCTTGCCGTGCAGATCCTCGGCCTTCCACTCCCGGCCGGCCGGTGCGGCGTACCGGAACGTGGAACCACCGAAGCCGAGAGCGAGGATCTCCTCAACCGGGGCGCCCGAGTCGAGCGCGAGGTCGCGGCCGGTGATGCCGAGATCCAGGTCACCGGAGCCGACGTAGATCGCGATGTCCTTGGGGCGCAAGAAGAAGAACTCGACCTCGTTGACCGCGTCCAGCACGGTCAGGTCGCGAGCCTCATGTCGCTTGCGGTAGCCGGCCTCGCCGAGCATCTCCGTCGCGGCGGCGGCGAGGGCTCCCTTGTTCGGCACGGCTACACGCAGCATTGCTTCTCCTTGGTTCTCCGGACGCGAAGGCGTCACAGGTACCGGTAAACGTCCTCTGTCGACAGTCCACGGCCGAGCATGAGCACCTGTACCCGGTACAGCAGCTGTGAAATCTCCTCCGCGAGCCTGTCGTCGGATTCGTGCTCGGCGGCGATCCACACCTCGCCCGCTTCTTCGAGCACCTTCTTGCCCTGGGCGTGCACTCCCGCGTCCAACGCGGCGACGGTGCCTGAACCGTCGGGGCGCGTCTGGGCCCGGTCGGCAAGCTCGGCGAACAGCTCATCGAAGGTCTTCACAGTCTGGAGATCCTTCCATCCGCGCTCGCGCCGCGCTGCCCCGGGCCGGTGTGTCGCCGCCCTCATCACACCTCAGAACAACGTCACCCCCGCACGTTCGAAGTCCAGTAGCTGCCGCTTCCGTTCGATACCACCGCCGTAGCCGGTGAGATCACCGGTGGACCCGACGACCCGGTGACACGGCACGATGATCCCGATCGGGTTCTTCCCGTTGGCGAGCCCCACCGCCCGCGACGCGGTGGGCCGCCCGAGCCGGTCGGCGAGCCGGCCATACGACACCGTCTCGCCATATGGGATCGCGCACAGGCCTTCCCAGACCATCCGCTGGAATTCGGTACCGCCGAAGCTGAGCGGAAGGTCGAAATCCGTTCGCTGACCGGCGAAGTACTCCTTCAGCTGTCTCTCGGTCTCCACGAAGACAGGCGCGCCCGGATCGGGATGGCCGAAGGTCTCCTCGGCCGGGCGGTGCCGCTGCTGGACCATGTACAGGCCGCAGAGGCCCTCGCCGTCGGCGACCAGGGTCAGCGGGTCGTACGGGCTGCCGATGACGGTGTGGGTGCGCATAGTGCTCCTGCTCATGCTGCGGGCAGCCGGTTGATCGGATGGTCCCCGGTCGCCCAGAGGTGTTGGACGGCGTAGGCGCGCCACGGGCGCCAGCGTTCGCCGTGCTCGACGAGCGCGGCCGGGTTCAGCCCGTATTCCTTCGCGGCGACTTTGACGCCGAGGTCGGTCGGCAGGAACGCGTCCGGGTCGCCGAGCGAGCGCATCGCGATGCTCTCGACGGTCCACGGGCCGAAGCCCGGCAGGGCCTGCAGTCGCTCCCGGGCTCGCAGCCAATCGCTGCCGGCCCCGAGGTCGAGGTCGCCCTCGGTCAGTTCGGCGATGAGCCCGAGCAGCGTGCGCCGACGGCTCTGCGGCATCGCGAGGCTTTCCGGGTCGAGGGCCGCGAGCGCCTCGGCGTCGGGGAAGACGTGGGTCAGGCCGCCTTCCGCGTCCTCGATCGGGTCGCCGTGCGCGACGACCAGCCTGGCCGCGTGGGTCCGCGCGGCGGCGGTCGACACCTGCTGCCCCAGCACGGCGCGGACGGCGAACTCGTCGCCGTCGACGGTCCGGGGCACCCGGCGGCCGGGGGCGGCGGCCACCATCGGCGCGAGCATCGGGTCCTGGGCCAGGAGGTCGTCGACCGCGACCGGGTCGGCGTCGAGGTCGAGCAGGCGGCGGCAGCGGCTGATCGCGGTCGAGAGGTCACGCAGGTCGGAGAGGGTGAGACGGCAGCCGATGTAGCCGTCCTCCGGCTTCAGCGCGACAAGGGCGGGACCGTGCGGGAGCCGCAGCGTCCGCCGGTAGGCGCCGTCGCGCCACTCCTCGACGCCGGGGACGCCGGTCGCGACGAGGTGGCCGAAGAGGTTGTCCGGGAACAGCGGCTTCCGGTACGGCAGGCGCAGCGACAGCGTCCCGGGCGCGGTGGCCGGTTCGGTGCGGACGCGCGCCCGCAGTTCCGTCGGGGACAGCGCGAAGACCTCGCGGACGGTGTCATTGAAGGTGCGGACGCTGCCGAAGCCGGCGGCCAGCGAGACGTCGATCATCGACAGGCTCGTCGTCTCGATCAGCAGGCGCGCCGTCTGCGCGCGCTGCGCCCTGGCGAGGCTGAGCGGGCCCGCGCCGAGTTCGGCGCGCACATGCCGCTCGACCTGCCGGACGCTGTAGCCCAGCCGCGACGCCAGGCCGCTCACCCCGCCGGTGTCGACGACGCCGTCGGCGATCAGCCGCATCGCCCTCGCCACCAGGTCCGCGCGCTCGTTCCATTGCGGGGAGCCGGGACTCGCGTCCGGCCGGCACCGTTTGCAGGCGCGGAAACCGGCTTCCTGCGCGGCCGCCGCGCTCGGGTAGAACGTCATGTTCTCGGGTTTGGGCGGGACGACCGGGCAGCTCGCCCGGCAGTAGATCCGCGTGGTCAGGACGGCGGTGAAGAACCATCCGTCGAAACGGCCGTCCTTCGCCTGCACCGCCCGTACGCACCGCTCGAAATCTTCATGCACCAGGCAAGCATCACCGAGCGGACGGCCGAGGTCTAGCGGAAACGCGACATGGCGGTCAGGGCAGGAGCGCGGTCAGCGCGGGCACGTCGAGCCCGACCAGTGACGAGCGGAAGGTGAGCCGCTCCCCCGGCTGGACCTCGACGTCGTTCGGGATCACGAGGACCCCGCAACCCGCGGCGGCGGCGGATGCCGCGCCGGGCGGGGAATCCTCGATCGCCACGCACCGCGAAGCCGGGAGGCCCAGCAGTTCGGCGGCGAGCTGGTACGGCCTCGCGTTCGGCTTGTTCAGCCCCTCGACCTCGTCACCGCACACGGTGGCGGCGAAGTACTCGCGGCCGATGGTGTTGAGCGCGAGTTCGGTCAGTGACCGCTCGGTGGAGGTGACCAGCGCCATCGGCACCCCTTCCGCGCGCAGCAGCTCCAGGAGTTCCTGGGCACCGGGGCGCCACGGAAGGGCGCCGTCGAAGAGATTGGCCGTGCGCCGCCGGATCCACTCGCCCATCTCCGCGACCGACTCGGCGGTGACGGCCTTGCCGCAGACTTCGAGCAGGAACGCGGCCGTGTCGTCCATATTGGACCCGACGAGGCTGAGGCGCTGCTCCTCGGTCAGCGTGCCGCCGAGGGATTCGACGGCCTCGTAGAGGGCGACGTCCCATAGCTTCTCCGAGTCGACCAGCGTGCCGTCCATATCCCACAGCACGGCGGCGAGTCCGTCCAGTGTGGACGGTTCGGTCACGGTTCCCCCTAGTTCTCAGGTGGTGAAGTACTTCGCCTCCGGGTGGTGGCAGACGATCGCATCGGTCGGCTGTTCGGGAGCCGGCCGGCCCCGGGTTCCACGGTAGCCGAGGCTGTACCGCGGGCGCTCCGGCGGCGTGTACTCGCCGGCGACCTCACACGCGAGCCGCGCACCCTTTCGGAGAGTTCGAAACTCCGGTCCGGAATGTCTTATTAATCCAGGTTCGCGGAGTAGTTCGCACCGAAAGTGGTGGTCTCGCGCCGTCGGCTACCAGGACTCGAGTACGCAACGCGTCGAGCAGCGGTGACGAAAGGCGATCGGACATGCTCAACAGCGTACGGCCGCCTGGTCGTAGGCTGGTCCGGTGAGTGAGCCCGTCGACGAGACCCAGCGGCCCGGCCGCGACCGCCCGGATGAGACCAAGCCGCTGATGGTGGTGGCCTTCGAAGGCTGGAACGACGCAGGTGACGCGGCCAGCCGGGCCGTCGAACATCTTCAGCTGAACTGGGATGCGACACCGCTGGCCGAGCTGAGCCCGGACGAGTACTACGACTTCCAGGTGAGCAGACCGACCGTACGCATGGTGGACGGTGTCACCCGAAGGGTCGATTGGCCGACGACCAGTCTTTCGGTGTGCCGTCCGGAAGGTCTCAACCGGGACGTCGTCCTGGTCCAGGGCCCCGAGCCGAATATGCGCTGGCGCGCCTTCTGCGACGAACTGCTGGAACACATCCATCAGCTGGAAGTCGCCACCGTCGTCACTCTCGGCGCGCTCCTGGCCGACACCGCGCACACCCGTCCCGTGCCGGTCACCGGGACGGCGTACGACAAGGACACCGCGTCGAAGTTCGGCCTGGAACTGAACAACTACCAGGGCCCGACCGGCATCGTCGGCGTCCTCCAGGACTACTGCGTCCAGGCCGGTGTCCCGGCGGTGTCGATCTGGGCGGCCGTGCCGCACTACGTCTCGCACCCGCCGTCGCCGAAGGCCACGCTCGCGCTGCTGCACAAGCTGGAGGACGTCCTCGACGTCGAGATCCCGCTCGGCGCGCTGCCCGAGCAGGCCGAGGAGTGGCAGCGGACGGTCACGGACATGGCCGAAGAGGACGAAGAGATCACCGAGTACGTGCGGGGACTCGAGGAGCGCGGCGACGCGGAAACCGAGTTCACGCTCGACGACGTGAGCGGGGACAAGATCGCGGCCGAGTTCGAGCGGTACCTGCGGCGGCGGCGTCCCGGGCAGGACGGGCCCGGACGCGGCTAGCTCGCGTTATTCGTGAGTGTCATGAAAGGGTCTTTCAGGACGAATTTTGTCCTGAAAGACCCTTTCATGACATCCGGGAAACCTGAGCGACCTCAGAAAATGCGCCTCAGCGGGATAGGCCCCCGTGCCCGCTTCCGCCACTCGCGCGGATAGCCGAGCGAAACCTCCTCGAACCGCACCCCGTCCGCCTCGGTCGACCGCGGGATGTGCAGGTGCCCGTAGACGGCGACCTCCGTCCGGAACCGCAGGTGCCAGTCCTCGGTCTCGGTGGTCCCGCACCACAGCGCGAACTCCGGCCAGTACAGCGGCGCGGTCGGGTGGCGGTGCAGCGGCCAGTGCGACATCAGGATCGTCCCGTGGTCTTCGGGGATCGCCTCCAGCCGCTCCGTGCTGATCTTGACCCGGTCGGCGCACCAGGCCTGCCGGCTCGGATACGGGTCGGGGTGCAGGAAGAACTCGTCCGTGCAGAGCACGCCGGCGTCCCGTGCCTGGTCGACGGCCTTCTGCAGCGGCAGCCCTTCGGCCGCCGGAGTGCGCCAGCTGTAGTCGTACAGGACGAACAGCGGGGCGATGGTGAGCGGTTTCTCCTGGTGTTCCCAGACCGGGTACGGGTCCTCCGGGGTGAGTACGTCGATCTCCCGGCATCGCTCGACCAGGTGCTCGTAGCGCGCCTGCCCGCGAAGCTGGCATTCGTCCTTCTGGGTGGTCCAGAGTTCGTGGTTGCCGGGCACCCAGACGACCTTCGCGAACCGCTCCCGCAGCGTCTTGAGCACCTCGATCACGGACTCGGCACGTTCGGCGACGTCACCGGCCACGAGCAGCCAGTCGTCCGGGGTCCGGGGCACGACCTCGTCGACGATCGGGGCATTGCCCTCGTGGGTGACGTGGAGGTCGCTGGTGGCGAAGAGATGCGGCACTCCACCACCGTAGCTTCACTCGGACCGGGGAACCGCCAAGACCGCATCCTGGCGTAACCGGCCGGACGCCATCACGCCCAGCACGATCAGTGCCGAGACGACGTGCAGCCCCGCCTGCAGGTTCAGCAGGACACCGGCGCCCAGCGCGCTCATCAGCCCACCGGTCAGCAGCGCGCCCAGCGCGGTGAACCCGGCTATCCCGGCGAACATCGTGCTGAGCACCCGGCCGGACCGTTCCGGCGACGCCGCGGTCTGGATCAGCGAGAGCATCCCCGAACCGGCCAGCACCCCCGGCGCGCCGACGAGCCCGAAAAGTCCGATGTAGACACCCAGCGACGCGGTCAGCGCGGGCAGGTTCCAGATCAGCACGGAGCACAGGCCGAGCGCGAGCCCGCCCCAGCCGAGCAGCGCGGCGGGCGCGACCTTGCGGGCGAAGGTGGCGACGGCGAATCCCGCGGCCAGCCCGCCGAGCGCCTGCACCCCGCGCAGGAGGCCGACGTCGCCCTCGCTGCCGTCGAGGATGTCGAGCACGAAGACCACGAACAGCACCAGGAACATCCCCTGTGCCAGCGAAGTCAGGACCACGACGACACCTGCCAGCCGCAGCCGTCCGTCGCGGCCGATCTCGCGGAGACCGTCGAGCCACGCCCGCAACACCGGCTCGTGCGGCCCCGACGGCGCGGGGGCCGCGGCACGTTCGAACGGGCGCGCCAGCAGCGCCGAAGCGATCACGAGTACGCCGAGGTAGGCCACGACGACCCAGCCCAGTCCGCCGAAACCGAGCAGAAGGCCGCCCGCCCAGCCCCCGGCGAGGCGCGCGACGCTGCCGTTGATGCTCATGAGGCCGTTGGCGCCGATCAGCTCGTCCCGGGCGACCAGCTCCGGCACCAGCGCGTTCCGGGTGGGCTCGAACAGCGAAGCCAGCGCCGCCTGCCCGGCCATGACGACGTAGAGGACGACCACCGGGCCGCCGGACGCGACGAACAGCAGCGGCAGCGCCACGACAGCCTGCCCGGCGCACACCACGCACAGCACCAGCCGCCGGTTCCAGCGGTCCGCGATCACCCCGGCGACCGGGCTGAGCAGGACCGCGGGCAGCAGGCCGAGCACGATGCTCAACGCCGTCGTGGCCGCCGAACCGGTCGCCTGGAAGACGAACACCGGCAGCGCGATCTGCAGCATCCATTCGGCGGTCTCGGAGAAGAACGCGGCGATCCACAGCCGCGCGAAGGCGGGCTCTCTCAGCAGTTTCATGTGCTCGGATTTCCTTCCGCGTCGATGCGCAGGAACGCCCGCAACCCCAGGTGCACCGGCCGGGCCTCCTCGGGCGCGTCTTCCCGGATCGCACCGACATAGGGCCGCACGAGCGCGTCGATCCCCTCGATCAGCTTGTCCAGTTCCGCCGCGGTCACGCGCAAGGAGTACGTGTTGATCCCGGAGGAGTCCTGCCAGTCCTTGTCGAGCCGGTCGGCGGCGTCGAGGTAGCGCTCGGTCAGCTCCCGCTCCCGCGCGAGCGTCGTGCCCATGACCGCCAGTTGCGCCCCGTGCAGCGTCGGGTCGTCGCCGAATTCGAGGCCGACCTGGCAGGCGCGCCACGGCCGTTCCCGCCCGTCCTCCCCCTCGACCCGCTCGACCAGGCCGTGCTGGGCGAGCTGGCGCAGATGCCAGCTGATGTTGGAGGCGCTCGATCCGACGGCCGTCGCGCATTCACTCGCGGTCCGCGGCCCCACCGCCATCAGGTGGTCCAGCAGCGCCGAACGCAGCGGATGCGCCAGCGCCCGCATCAGCTCGACGTCTTCGATCCGCTTCCGCGGCGGCAACGCGGTCATCGCCTGTCCAATCTGAAAGAAGTCTTTCGAAAGTTCTCTTTCAGAGTTGCAGGTGCCTTCAGGCTTGTCAACCGGCCTCGATACCCTTGCCGAGGCAGCTGCTGCACAGCTCAGTAACTGCGTATGTCAACTACTGCGCAAGGAAGCCCTATGCCTGACCAGCGAGAACTCGCCACCGCGGCGGCTTTGGAGATCCCCCGCTTCGTCAGTGCGACCGTGCTCTTCCAGACGGCCATGGCGGAGCGTCTCGGGATCAGCGCCACCGAGCTGCACGGGCTCCAGCTGGTGATCAGCGGCGCCGCGACCTCCCCCACCGAGCTGGCACGCGCCCTCGGCATGACCACCGGCGCCGTGACGCGGATGCTCGACCGGATGGAGACACAGGACCTGGTCGAACGCGTCCCCGATCCGGCCGACCGCCGTCGCCTCCTGATCAGGCCGCTCCCCGACCGGCTCGGCGACGTGGCCGACCTCTACGCCCCCATGGCCCGGTTCTTCGGCGACCGCCTCGGCAGGCTCGACCGGCGCCAGCTCGCCGCCCTGCTCGGCGTCATGACCGACGGCCGCGGCTTCGCCGAACAAGAGGCCGCGCGGCTGCGTTCCGAGTGACTTGAAGCAAAGGGGTTGACTAACGCTACATGGGTTGCGTTAGACTCCTCCCATCATGGACAACTGACACCGCATCCCCTCCCCCGCTCCGAGGCGGCTTCGGTCGAGCACGGCTCCCGTAAGCGACAAGGCCCGGCGGGATCCCTCCTGCTCCGAAACGCGGTGATGTCGTATGTCTGCTTCCCTTTCCTTGATCGCCAAGGACCTCGTCCACTCCTACGGCGCCCGCGTCGTGCTCGACGGCGTCGACCTCACCGCTTCCGCCGGGCAACGGCTCGGCCTGGTCGGCGAGAACGGCGTCGGGAAGTCCACGCTCCTGCGGCTGCTGGCCGGTGTCGAAGAGCCCGATGCGGGTGAAGTTCTCCGCGGCGACGACCTCGGGTTCCTCTTGCAGGAACTGCCTTTCTCGCTGACGGCCCGGTTCTCCGACGTCGTCGACGACGCGCTCGCCGAGATCCGGCAGGCGTCGGCGAGACTCGACGAACTGACCGAAGCGCTCGCGGAACGCCCGGACGACGCGGCGGTGCTCGACGAGTACGGCACCGCGCTCGAATGGGCCCAGGCGCATGATCTCTGGGACGCCGACCGGCGGGCCGAGGTCGTGTGCGCGGGTCTCGGGCTCGGCGGCATCGATCCGGGGCGACGGCTCGGCACGTTGTCGGGCGGGCAACGGTCCCGGCTCGGCCTGGCCGCGCTGCTGATCCGGCGGCCGGGAACGCTGATCCTGGACGAACCGACGAACCACCTCGACGACGCCGCGATGGAGTTCCTCGAACACCACCTCGCGTCGCTGACCGGGGTTCTCGTGCTGTCGTCGCACGATCGCGTCTTCCTCGACGCCGTCTGCACCGACATCGTCGACCTCGACCCGGCGCTGGGCGGGCCGACCCGCTACGGCGGGACGTATTCCGACTACCTGGACCAGAAACGGGCCGAACGGGCGCGCTGGGCACAGCGCTATTCCGAGGAACAGGACGAACTGAAGGAACTGCGCGAATCGGTGGCCGTCACCGCGCGCAACGTCGCGCACAACCGGCCGCAGCGTGACAACGCCAAGATGCTCTACGACTTCAAGACCGGGAGGGTACAGAAGCAGATCTCGCGGCGGGTCCGCAACGCACAACTCCGCCTGGACGAACTGGAACGCGACCAGGTGCGGAAACCTCCCGCCCCGCTGAGATTCCAGGCCGAACTGACCGGAAAGCCCGGTGAGGACAAGACGGCGATCTCGGTGCGTGGCCTCGACATCCCCGGCCGGCTGCGGCTGGAGACGCTCGACATCACCACGACGTCGAGGCTCCTGATCACCGGCGGGAACGGCGCGGGCAAGTCCACGCTCCTGTCCGTGCTCGACGGCTCGCTGACCCCGGAGGCCGGCACCGTCCTTTGCGGACGCGGGGTGCGGATCGGCATGCTGGCCCAGGATGTCGTGTTCGCCGAGCCCGATCGGTCGGCGCAGCGGACCTACGCCGACGCGCTCGGAGAGGACGCTCCGGCGCTACGAGGTCTGGGCCTGCTGGCTCCCCGCGATCTCGGAACCAGCGTCGGCGCCCTGTCGGTCGGGCAGCGGCGGCGGCTCGCGCTGGCGATGCTGGTCGCCGATCCCCCGGAGGTCCTGCTGCTCGACGAGCCGACGAACCACATCTCGCTCACCCTGGCCGAGGAGTTGTTCGCCGCGCTCGACACCGCGCCGGGTGCCGTCGTCATCGCTTCTCACGATCGATGGCTGCGGCGTGATTGGGCGGGCGAGCACCTTCGGCTGGAAGCGGGTCGGCTCGCGGTATAGGTCGTTATACATTTGTATGTCCGTGAAGGCCACCTTGAGGGACTCTGAGTCCCTCAAGGTGGCCTTCACGGACCATGTTGCCTCAGAGTTCGATGCCGAGAAGTGCGTCGACGGCGTTGCGGATCAGGCCGGGGGCCGCCGGATCCTTGCCCGACCGCTTCAGCGCCTCTTCCGCCCAGGCGTCGATGGCGGCGAGCGCCTTGGGGGTGTCGAGGTCGTCCGTCAGGTGGTCGCGGAGCCGGGCGACCGTGTCCTCGGCGGCCGGGCCGGTGCCGTGCGAGACCGCGTCACGCCACCGGGCGAGCCGGCCCTCCGCGTCCGCGAGCAGCTGCGCGCTCCACGGCCGGTCCGTGCGGTAGTGGCCGGCGAACAGGGCGAGCCGGACGGCGCCCTGGTCGACCTTGTCGGCACGCAGCCGCGAGACGAACACGAGGTTCCCGCGTGACTTCGACATCTTCTCGCCGTCGAGCCCGATCATGCCGGCGTGGACGTAGTGCCGCGCGAACGGCCGGTCCCCCGCGACGGCTTCCGCGTGCGCGGCGCTGTACTCGTGGTGCGGGAAGATCAGGTCCGAGCCGCCACCCTGGACGTCGAATCCGAGGCCGAGCCGGTTGACCGCGATCGCGCTGCACTCGATGTGCCAGCCCGGTCGCCCCTCGCCCAGTTCGGACTCCCACGACGGCTCACCCGGCCGGGCCATCCGCCACAGGAGCGCGTCGAGCGGGTGCTGCTTGCCGGGCCGGTCGGGGTCGCCGCCGCGTTCGGCGAAGAACTTGGCCATGGTCTCGGCGTCGTAGTTCGACTCGGAGCCGAAATGGCCGGTCGCGTTGTGGTCGAAGTAGATGTCCGGGTATTCCGGGTCGTCGGCGCGGTAGGCGCTGCCGTTCGCCAGCAGCTTCGCGATGACCTCGACGATCTCGGGAATGCTCTCGACGGCCCCGACGAACTGCCGCGGCGGCAGGACGCGCAACGCGACCATGTCCTCCCGGAACAGCGCCGTCTCGCGCATGCCCAGGACGACCCAGTCATCCTGGTCGCGCGCGGCGCGCTCCAGCAGCGGCTCGTCGATGTCCGTCACGTTCTGGACGTAATGGACCTCGTGCCCGGCGTCCCGCCACAGGCGGTTCACCAGGTCGAATGTCAGGTACGTGGCCGCGTGTCCCAGGTGCGTGGCGTCATACGGCGTGATGCCGCAGACGTACATCCGGGCGGTGGCCCCGGGCGCGGTGGGGCGGATCTGCCCCGTCGCGGTGTCGTGGAGCCGCAGCGGACGGGGGGTGCCGGGAACACGGGGCACGTCGACCGATGACCAAGTCTGCATACCTCGACTGTAAGCGGAGCAGGCGCGCCGTTCCCGTCCGGTGGGAAGGAATCTCGACCGGAGTAACCGAAATCATCGTTCCCCGGCCCTGGCCGCGTTCGCGTGGACGGCGTCCCGGATGTACTCGCCGATCCCCGGGCGCTGGTCCGGCGCGCGCACCAGGAACCCCAGCTGGACCGGTTCGGTGGCGTACATCCCGGCGACCTCGCGGTGCATCGGGTAGCCGCACTCGCCCATGAACGCCGCCAGCATCCGCCGGTGTTCCTCGGCGAGGTCCATCGCGCGGTCGCTGTCGGCGGGAGCGCCCGAGTCGACGACGTCGAGCAGCCGGCGGACCCAGTCCTGGCGGACCTTCTCCGCCTCGATCCACTCCTCCTTGGACAGTGGCACGGCCGCCTCCCGCCACTGCGGGGTGTCGCCCCACCGCCGGACGGCCTGCTCGGCGTAGCCCTCGGGTTCGTGGAACTCGCCGAAGACCTCGAACTTCTCCTCCGGGGTCAGCGCGCCCCCGACCTCTTTCGCGGTGATCACCCGATCGACGGACTCGACCATCCGCGTCAGCTCGCCGATCCGCCCTTCCAGCAGCTCTCGCTGCCGCCGCAGGTGCTCCAGCGCGTCGATGCCCGGGTCGTCGACGATCTTCGCGATCGCGTCGAGGCCGAACCCGAGTTCGCGGTAGCACAGGATGCGCTGCAGCCGGTCGAGATCCTCGTCGCTGTAGCTGCGGTAGCCCGCGCCGGTGCGCCCGCCCGGCGACAGCAGGCCGATCTCGTCGTAGTGGTGCAGCGTGCGCACGGTGACCCCGGACCACGCCGCGACCTTCCCCACCGGATACCCCATCGGCCCAGCGTAGGGGCACGGCCTCCGCGGCCGCGCGGAGATAACGACGCGCTGACCTACCGCTTCCGGGTCCGCAGGTAGTCGCCGACCACCGCGGCACCGAGCCCGTCGAGATCGGGCGCGACGACGCGACCGCCCGAGCGGCGGGCGATCAGGTCGACGAACGCGGTCAGGCGCGGGTCGTCCCCGAGGCGGAACACCGTCACCGACGCACCGAGCTTGGCCATCCTGTCCACTTCGGACAGTGTCTTGAGCAAGGTCCTCGGCTGGGGCGGGTAGTCGAACTCCGCCGTGCCGTCCGGTTCCAGATGCGCCGTCGGCTCGCCGTCGGTGACCATCAGGATCACCGGCTGCGCGTCGGGATGACGACGCAGGTGCCGCCCGGCCAGCAACAGCGCGTGGTGGGCGTTGGTGCCCTGTTCCCAGGCGCCCTCCAGGCCCACCAGTTCGGCCAGTTCGACGGCCATCGCATGGCGCCCGAAAGTGATCAGCTGGAGCGCGTCGTTGCGGAAACGGGTGCTGATCAGCTGGTGCAGCGCGAGCGCCGTCCGCTTCATCGGCAGCCAGCGGCCCTCCTGCACCATCGACCACGAGGTGTCCACGAGCAACGCCACCGCCGCGCGCGACCGGTGCTCTGTCTCGATCACCTCAACGTCGGAGACGTCCATCCGCACGGCCCGCTCCCCCACCGAAACCGAGCGGAGGACGGAGTTGCGGACCGTCCTGGAGACGTCCCACGGCTGCATGTCCCCGAACCGCCACGGCCTGCTCGCGCCGGTCGGCTCGCCCGCCGCGCCGGCCGACTCGGTCTCCCGCTGCCCCGCCTTGCCACGCAACGCGTTGACGACGTCCGCGAGGGCTGTCTCGCCGAGCCGTCGCAGTGCCTTGGGAGACAACCGAAGCGAGCCGTCGGGAGCGCGTTCGAACAGGCCCTGCCGCCGGAGCTCGCGTTCCAGTTCGGACAGTCGCCGGACGTCGACGCCGGCATCCGGGCCGAGCTGGCGTTCGAGCGCCTCGACGTCGATGTCCTCCAGCCTCGCACCCGGATAGGACTGGCCGAGCTGTTCGGCCAGCGCGTCCAGTTCGGCCAGATCGGACATCGCGCGGGCGCCCTCGCCGAGACCGAGCGGATCGTCCCCGCGGAAGCGCCCCGAAGACGTCCAGTCCTCGCCAGGCCGCAGCGCCCGCAGCTGGGAGTCCAAAGTGGACAGCTGCTGCGCGAGCCGGGGATCGCCGAACGCCTGCTGGGACAGTTCGGCCAGTTCGGCCCGCTGCTCCGGGGTCATCGAGTTCAGCATCCGTTGCGCGGCCGCGGCGCGGGCGGCCAGGACGTCGATCAGTTCCTCGACGTTCTTCGGGCTCTCCGGGAAGAACTCGCCGTGCTCACGCATGAATTCGGCGAACCGCTCGGGAACGTCCTCGCGGCCCTGCGTGTGCGCTGCGAGCAGGGCGTTGAGGTCCGTGAGCATCCGGCTCGCCCGCTCGATGTCCTCCGGGCCGGCGTTGCGCAGCGCCTCCTTCATCCCTTCGAAACGGGAATCCAGCAGTTCACGGCCGAGGAGGTCACGGATCTTCTCGTAGTTCTCCCTGCCCCGCGGCGAACGCCAGTCGTACTCGGCGAGGTCGCGCACGGCCGCGGCCGTTCCCGGCGGAAGCGCGTCCAGTTGCGCCTCCCGGAACCGGGCGTCGTCGTCCGGATCGGGGAACAACTCGCGCCGCTCGGCTTCCAGCGCCTGATCCAGCAGCTGCTGGACCTCCTGGAGCGTGCCATCCAGCCGGTGACGGCGCTGGATCTCCGACCGGCGCTGCCAGAGCCGCCGGGTCAGCTCGTCAAGCCCGGCGGTACGCGGAGTCCCGCGTCGCAGCAGTTCTTCCAGCGCGGACCGGGGCGAGGCCCCCGCCATCACGTCCTGGCCGATCTCGTCGAGCGCGTCCCGCAGATCCGCGGGCGGCGCGAGCGGATCCGGACCGTCGTGCCACGGCCCGTACGAGTACCCATCAGGGAGGGAGGTCATCGGCCGTAGACGGTCGTCGTGTCGTCGGAGTCCTTGGCGAGTTTCCGCGACAGGAACAGGGATTCCAGCGCCAGTTCGACCGCCGCCGCGATCCGCCCGGCCGGTTCGTCCGGGCTCACCCCGGCCCTGGCCGCGACGTCGTGGAGCACGGGAAGTTCCGGCAGCGCGGCAAGAACGTCCTTGCCCGCCACGCGTTCCCCGGTCGAGACCAGATGTCCGTCCGCGACGGCGTCGGCCAGCGGCAGGAGGTCCAACCCGGCGAACCGCGAACGGGCCGTCTCCGCGACCGCCCGGCGGAGCAGGTGCACGAGATGTTCGGTCTCGCGGCCTTCCTCCCCCGGCTCGAATTCGAGCTTGCCGCGCAGCACGCCGGGCACCGCGTCGAGGTCGACCGGACGCGCCACCGCGGGCTCCTCGCCGATCAGCGCGGACCGGCGCAACGCGGCCGCGGCCACGGTTTCCGCCGCCGCCACCGCGAACCGGGCCGAGATGCCGGACCGCTGGTCGATCACCGGCGACTCGCGCAGGTTCCGCACGAACCGCGCGAGCACCTCCAGCAGCGGCTCGCCGACCTCGGCGACCAGATGCGCCTCCTGCTTGACGACGGCCATCTCGGCCTCGACGTCGAGCGGGTAGTGCGTCCGGATCTCGGCGCCGAAACGGTCCTTGAGCGGGGTGATGATGCGGCCGCGGTTGGTGTAGTCCTCCGGGTTGGCCGTCGACACCAGGAGCACGTCCAGCGGCAGGCGCAGGGTGTACCCGCGCACCTGGATGTCGCGCTCCTCCATCACGTTCAGCAGCGCGACCTGGATGCGCTCGGCGAGGTCGGGCAGTTCGTTGATCGCCACGATCCCGCGGTGCGCCCGCGGGACGAGTCCGAAATGGATGGTCTCCGGGTCGCCGAGGCTGCGGCCTTCCGCGACCTTCACCGGGTCGACGTCGCCGATCAGGTCACCGACCGAAGTGTCCGGTGTGGCCAGTTTTTCGGTGTACCGCTCGCTGCGGTGACGCCAGGTCACCGGCAGGGCGTCGCCGAGTTCGGCGGCCCGCCGCCGCGATTCCGGGGTGATCGGGTCGAGCGGGTGCTCGGCCAGTTCGGCGCCCTCGATGACGGGCGTCCATTCGTCGAGCAAGCCCGCGAGGGTACGCAGCAGCCGGGTCTTGCCCTGACCGCGTTCACCCAGCAGGACGATGTCGTGGCCGGCCAGCAGCGCGCGTTCCAGCTGCGGCAGCACGGTGCGCGAGAAGCCGACGATCCCGGGCCAGGGGTCGTCCCCCGCCCGGAGCTTGGTGAGCAGGTTGTCGTGCAGTTCCTGTTTGATCGAGCGCGGCGGGTGACCGGCCGCGCGGAGCTCCCCGGCTGTCCGGGGGAAAGATGCGGGAACGTCGTTCACCCGTTCGACGCTACGTCGCGATCGGCGTTCCGTCGACGTGAAGCAACTCCAGGTGCCGGAGAGCCCTCGGCTCGATCGGAGGATGTCAAGGACGGTGTTAACGCGCCCATTTCCCGGTTTCGTTCGAAGCACGACTAAAATCAGTCCGGTGTGCCGATCCAGTGCGACCCTTGCGGTCTGGACCTCCGCGTGGCTGAACGGAGCCGCCGCCTCCGACGACGTCCTTGACGCCCTGCTGGTCTGGGGAGAGGCCCACGACGTCGTCGCCGCGGATGCCGCGGCCGCCGAAGCGTTCGACCTGCCGCTCGCGTTCAACCGCGCGGCCACCCCGGTCCAGTTGCTGCTCGCCCTGCGCTCGCAGGGCGCGAAGAGCATGCAGTTGCTCCTTCCGGTGCCCGGCGACGTCCGCGGCCTCGGCGGTGGCGGCGCGTTCACCGAGGCCGCGCTACGGACCGGAGAGGCCGTTATCCTGCCGGATCTCGGATTCGGCGTGATCCCGGAAGCGATCGCCGAGGGCCTGATGCGATGGACCGTGTACTCGGTGCCGATGCCGGGTGCGCTCGAGTACCGCCCGCTGGGCGAGGCCGAACACGGCCTCACCGACGCGATCCGGGCGAGCGCCGGTGCGCTGCAGACGCTCGACGTCGCCAGCGAGCGGCGAGGCGTGCGTGCGGAGCTTTCGGCGCGGCTGAAGTCGGCCACCGATTCACCCTGGCCCGCCGGGATGCCCGGCCGCTCGCTGCGGGTGCTTCAGCGGTCGGAGGAGATCGCGGCGATCCTCGCGATCGCCGAATCGGACGATCCGGGCGGGGCACTGTCCGCGTCCGCGGCGCTTCGGCGCTCTGAGGCGCTACGGCCGTTGACCGAGGCGGTCCGCCATGCGCGCTGTGCGGCGATCAACGAAGCGGTGCGGGTGTTCGCGGACCAGGCCGACCGGCACTAGCGAGCAGGTCGTTTCGCGGGCTCGCAGCATCCGACGGCACAGGGCGCCCCGTTGACCGTGCATCCCGCCGCCGGGAACGGCGAAAGCTTCCGCGCCGGCAAGCCCTCCGTGTGCTCCCGCACTAGTTCCACGACGAGCTCCGCGAACCGCGGGTCGGTGTCCGGAGTGGCGGCGCGCGCGAAGCCCATGCCGAGTTCCGCGGCGCGCTCGGCGGCCTCGTTGTCGAGGTCCCAGATCACTTCGAGGTGATCGGACACGAAACCCACCGGGCAGACCACGACCGACGTGACGCCCTCCGCGTGCAGCGCGTCGATGTGGTCGACGATGTCCGGCTCCAGCCACGGCACCTGCGGCGGGCCGGAACGCGACTGCCAGACGACGTCGTAGCCTTCGATCCCGGCTTCGGCGGCGACGAGGCGGGCGGCTTCGGCGATCTGGCGCGAGTAGCGGCGGCCGCCTTCCGAGGGCGGTCCCGACGCGGCGTCGGCGGACTCGGGCACCGAGTGGGCGCAGAAGACCGTCCGGGTTCCGGGCGGGTTCCCCAGTTCCGCGTGCGCGGCGCGGACGGCGTCGGCGATGGCCCCGACGAACAGCGGGTGGTCGAAGAACTGCCGCAGCTTCACCAGTTCCGGCGCACCATCGCCGACCGAGGCGCGGGCGCGCTCGATGTCCTCGTCGTACTGACGGCAGGCGGAGTAGCCGCCGTACGCGCTCGTGGGGAAGACCAGGACGCGTTGCGCCCCGGCCCGGGTGATCTCCGCGAGCGTGTCCTCGACCATCGGCTGCCAGTTGCGGTTGCCGAAGTGGACGGGCAGGTCGATCCCCGCCGTCGCGAGTTGCTTCTCCACCGCGGAGATCGCGTCGCGGTTCAGGCGGTTGATCGGCGAAACCCCGCCGAAGTGCTGGTAGTGCTCGGCGACCTCGAGCAGCCGTTCCCTCGGGACCCCCCGGCCCCGCGTGACGTTCTCCAGGAACGGCATCACCTCGTCGGGTCCCTCGGGACCACCGAACGAAAGCCAAAGCAGCGCGTCGTAACCCACCCTGCCATCTTGCCGTTGTGGCGCCCCGCACGCTGACCCGGCCCATTCTGAACTGATCGATCCAAAACCTGGTACGGTCGCCCCCATGGCCAGGCCGAAGGAATTCGACGAGCGCGCCGCGATCGGGCGCGCCATGGACGCTTTCTGGGTGCGCGGCTACGAGGGCACGTCGACCCAGGCCCTCTGCGAAGCCACCGGCCTGGGCCGCAGCAGCATCTACAACACCTTCACCAGCAAGCACGAACTGTTCATGCGCGCGCTCGACCACTACGCCGAGCGTGGCATCCAGGCCAGGACGGCCTTGCTGGACGAGGCCGGGACCGGCATCGACCGGTTCCGCGGCCTGTTCTCGTACACCATCGACGAAGAGGTCGAGCACCACGGGCGCGGCTGCCTCGTGGTCAACACCGTGGCCGAGTTCGGCGAACGAGACCCCGAGATCAAGGCGCGGATCGACGCCGACACAGGACGACATCTCACCCTTCTCGCGGCCTGCGCCGCCGAGGGCCAACGGGACGGGACGGTCGACGGCTCGCGCGAACCGGCCGACATCGCCGAGTTCGCGCACAGCACCGTCGCCGGGCTCCGGCTGATGTCGCGGCGCGGCGCAGGACCCGCGGCCATGAAGGCGGTCGCCGCCATCGCACTCGACGCGATAGCCACCCGGTAACCGAACTTTTCGCAAGCCCAAGGGCTCATCGCTGACCACATTTTGGACCGATCGATACAAAACTGGAGGGAAATCCCGTGCCTTTGGCAGTCTGCGTACTCGGCTTGAGCGTGTTCGCGCTCGGCACGTCCGAGTTCATGATCACCGGCCTGCTCCCGGGGATGGCGGCCGATCTGAACGTCGGTATCCCGGAGGCCGGGCTGCTCATCTCCGCCTTCGCGATCGGCATGGTCGTCGGCGCTCCCCTGCTCGCGATAGCCACCCTCCGTGTGCCCAGGCGCGCGACGTTGATGGCGCTGCTCGTCGTCTTCGGGCTCTCGCACGTCGTGGGCGCGCTGGGTTCGGGGTACGCCCTGCTCTTCGCGACCCGCATCGTCAGCGCCGTCGCCTGCGCCGGGTTCTGGGCCGTCGCGGCGGCCACCGCGGTCGCGCTGGTTCCGGTGGAACGCCGTGGCCGTGCGCTGGCCATCCTGGTCGGAGGTCTCACCGTCGCGAACATCGCCGGAGTGCCCGCCGGAACCTTCCTCGGGCAGCACGCGGGCTGGCGCGCGGCGTTCTGGGCGGTGACCGCGCTGACCGTCATCGCGTTGATCGGCGTCTTCGCGCTGGTTCCGGAAACCCAGGGCAGGGGCGACAAGCCCGATGTGGCAACGGAATTGCGGATCTACCGCGGCGGCCGGTTCTGGCTCGCGCTCGGCGTGATCGCCCTCGCCCAGGCCATGATCTTCGCGACCTTCAGCTATCTGGCACCGCTGCTGACCGAAGTCAGCGGCCTGTCCGAAGCCTGGGTCCCGGGCGTGCTCTCCGTCTTCGGTCTCGGCGCCTTGATCGGGATCACGGCCGGCGGGCGACTCGCCGACGCGAAACCGTTCGCGACCCTCTACGGCGGTCTCGGCATCGCCTTGCTCGCCCTCGTACTGCTCGCGCTCTCAGGTCCGGAAACGCCGGTCGCGATCTTCGCCGTCTTCCTGTTCGGCGTCGCCGGCTTCGGCGTCAATCCCGCCTTGAACGTGCGCGCCTTCGCCGTGGCGGGCAACGCTCCCACGCTCGTCGGCGCGAGCACGACGGCCGCGTTCAACGTCGGCAACACCGTCGGTCCGTGGCTCGGCGGCGAGTCGATCGACGCCGGTCTCGGTTACCCGAGCGTCGCGTGGGTGAGCGTCGGGCTCGGCGTCGCCACCGTGCTCGCGCTCACCTTCGCCGCCGGCGTCCAGCGCACCGACAACACCCGCCTGCTTCACGAACCCGTTACCCAGTAAGGAGAATCATGTCCGAACGAACCCGGGACACCCTCACGGAATTCTTCCGCCGAATGTCCACAGGGGACACCGACGGTGCCACAGAGCTCTTCGCCGACGACGTCGCGTGGGACATCCCCGGCGCGACCGACCTCGTCCCGTGGATCGGCCCACGCCGTACCCGCGCGGACATCCGCGAGTTCTACGACCTGCTCGACAAGGGCCTCATCAAGGACCGGTTCGACATCGAACGCGTCCTCGCCGACGGGCCGCACGCCGTCGCGATCGGGCGTCTGCGCTCGACCATCCGCGGCACCGGCAAGGTGATCGACTCGGCCTTCACCATCCAGTTCGAGGTGAACGACAACGGCCTGATCACCAAGTACCTGCTGCTAGAGGACTCCTGGCACGTCGCGAACGCCGTCCTCCCCTGACCCCTGATGCGCGTGAAGGCCCCCTTCCCTCGGCTGAGCCGGGGGAAGGGGGCCTTCACGCGCAGGAAGAACTCAGAAGCCGGTGGCGTGCAGACCGCCGTCGACCATGATCATCGAGCCGGTGGTGGCGGGCAGCCAGTCCGAGAGCAGGGCACAGACCGACTTCGCGGTCGGGTCCGGGTCGGAGCTGTCCCAGCCGAGCGGCGCGCGGCCGCCCCAGCCGTCTTCGAGGTCCGAGAAGCCGGGGATCGACCTCGCGGCCATCGTCTTCATCGGGCCGGCGCTGACCAGGTTGACCCGGATGCCCTGCGGGCCCAGGTCACGGGCCAGGTACCGGTTGACCGACTCCAGCGCCGCCTTCGCCACGCCCATCCAGTTGTAGGCGGGCCACGCGACGCGCGCGTCGAAGTCCATGCCGACGATCGACGAACCGCGCCCCAGCAGGGGAAGCGTCGCCACGGCGAGGGACTTGAAGGAGAACGCCGAGACGTCGACGGCCACCTTCACGTCGTCGCTCGGGGCGTCGAGGAAAGGCGCGCCGAGGCAGGACGCCGGGGCGAACCCGATCGAGTGCAGCACCCCGTCGAGCCCGTCGACGTGCTCACGCACGCGGTCGGCGAGCGAGTCCAGGTGCTCCTGGTTGGTGACGTCGAGCTCCAGCACGGGCGCCTCTTCGGGGAGACGCTTGGCGATGCGCTCGACGAGCGACAGCCTGCCGAAGCCGGTGAGCACGACCTTCGCGCCCTCCTGCTGCGCGATCTTGGCCGCGTGGAACGCGAGCGAGGCGTCGGTGATGACGCCGGTGATCAGCAGGCGCTTGCCTTCGAGCAGTCCTGGCACGGGACCTCCAGTCCGAATGTGATGAGCAGTAAGGGAAAACGGGGACGTCAGTGGCCCATGCCGAGGCCGCCGTCGACCGGCAGCACCGCGCCGTTGACGTAACCGGCCTCTTCGGAAGCGAGGTAGCGGACGGCGGCGGCGATCTCCGACGGCTCGGCGTACCGGCCGGAGGGAATCTGGGCGAGGATCTCCTTCTTGCGGTCCTCGCCGAGTTCGTCGGTCATGTCCGTGGCGACGAACCCGGGGGCGATGATGTTCGAAGTGATGTTGCGCGAGCCCAGCTCACGGGCCAGCGACCGGGCGAGGCCGACCAGACCGGCCTTGCTCGCCGCGTAGTTGACCTGGCCCGCGGAGCCGGTGAGGCCGACGACGGACGAGATGAAGATGTAGCGCCCCCACTTGCCGCGCAGCATGCCGCGGGAGGCACGCTTGGCGACCCGGTAGGCGCCGGTGAGGTTGGCGTCGATCACGCGGGTGAACTGTTCCTCGCTCATCCGCATGAGGAGCGTGTCGTCGGTCATCCCGGCGTTCGCCACGAGGACCTCGACAGGGCCCTGGTGCTCCTCGACGAGCTTGAAGGCGGCGTCGATCTGCTCGGCGTCCGTGACATCGGCCTGCACCCCGAAGAGGCCTTCGGGCGCGCCGGAACCACGGTGCGTGATCGCGACCTTGTGTCCCTGCGCCGCGAGGTCCTTCGCGATCGCCAAACCGATACCGCGGTTGCCGCCGGTGACCAGTACCGACCGTCCCACAGAGCTCTCCTCGCCTCGTCTTCGTCCCGCTGACGCACTGAGGTTATCGGCTCACCCGGTACACGCCAGAGTCGCGCCACCCCTACCTCCGGGTAACCGCGACCGTCCTAAGCGGATGTTAGGAAGCGGGCGAAGACCTTGCCCGGCCGACGCCGATTGTCCACCGTGAGCCGGAACACAGGAGGTCAAAGATGACAACCCGGATCGGCGAGGCTTCGCCGCCCGTAAGCGAGAAACGAGTCGTCGGCAACGTGCTGCGCGGCTCGATCGGCAACCTGGTCGAGTGGTACGACTGGTACGCCTACGCCGCCTTCACCACGTACTTCGCCAAGTCCTTCTTCCCCACGAAGGACACGACGGCGGCCTTCCTCGGCACGGCGGCGGTGTTCGCGGTCGGGTTCCTCATGCGTCCGCTCGGCGGCTGGATGCTGGGCCGTTTCGCCGACCGGTTCGGGCGACGCAGCGCACTCGTGCTTTCCGTCACGTTGATGGCGGCCGGGTCGCTGATGATCGCGCTCACCCCGACCTACGCCTCGATCGGGATCGCTGCGCCGATCCTGCTTCTGGTGGCCCGGCTCATCCAGGGCCTGTCGGTCGGCGGCGAGTATTCGACGTCGGCCACCTATCTGTCCGAAGTGGCCACTCCGGGCAAACGCGGCTTCTACTCCAGCTTCCAGTACGTGACGCTGTACGGCGGCCAGCTGCTGGCGCTCGGCCTCCAGCTGCTGCTGCAGGCCATCCTCACCGAGGCCCAGCTGACCTCGTGGGGCTGGCGGATCGCGTTCGCCGTCGGCGCGCTCGCCGCGGTCGTCGTGATGTTCCTGCGTCGCGGGATGGACGAGTCGGCGAGTTTCGAAGAGGCCAAGGCGAGCGGTACGGGCAAGGACGCGGGCGAGAAGGGCACGCTGCGCGCGCTGATGAAGTACCCCAAGGAGATCGCGCTCGTCGTCGGCCTCACCCTCGGTGGCACGGTGTCGTTCTACACCTTCGCCACCTACAGCCAGAAGTTCATGGAGAACACGGCCGGCATCCCGCGCCGGACGGTCACGCTGATCCTGTTCTCCGCGATCCTCGTCGCCGCGATCCTGCAGCCGTTCGCGGGCAAGCTCTCCGACCGCATCGGCCGCCGCCCGCTGCTGATGTTCTTCGGCATCGCCGGCACGCTGCTGACCGTCCCGATCATGACCCTGATGGGCGGGACCCAGGAGCCGGTGCTCGCCTTCCTGCTGATGCTGGGTGGTCTGGTGATCGTCACCGGGTACACCTCGATCAACGCGATCGTGAAGGCCGAGCTCTTCCCGACGAAGATCCGCGCGATCGGCGTCGGTCTCCCCTACGCGCTCACGGTGGCGATCTTCGGTGGCACCGCCGAGCTCATCGCGCAGGCGCTGAAGAGCGCCGGACACGAATCGGTGTTCTTCTTCTATGTCGCGGGCTGTGTCCTGGTGTCGCTGATCGTGTACGGCACAATGCGGGAGACTTCGAAGACCTCGGAACTGGACCGGAAGCACGAGGCCCAGCCCGAGCCGGTGTCCAGCCGCGAAGGCTAGGCGGGAAGGTGTGGCCGTGCGGGTGCTGCTCGTCGAAGACGACGCCGGCGTCGCCGACGCGCTCGCCGAAACGCTGCAGGCGCGCGGCCACACCGTCTCCCACGTGATCCGGGGCAGCGACGCGCTGAACCGGCACCGCGACGCCGACGTCATCCTGCTGGATCTCGGCCTGCCCGACATGGACGGGCTCGACGTCCTCCGGAAGGTGCGGCAGGTCTCGCCGGTGCCGGTGCTGGTCCTCACCGCACGCGGAGACGAGCGGTCGGTGGTGCGCGGGCTGCGGCTGGGCGCCGACGACTACCTGACCAAACCGGTCCGCCTCGCCGAACTGCTGGCGAGGATGGACGCGGTCGTGCGCCGCGCCGCCGCCTCGGCCGCGCCCCAGGACGACGTCGTCCGCGTCGAGGACGTCGAGATCGACCTCGGCGCGCGGCGTGTGCTCGTCGACGGGCACGACATCGGGCTCACCACCAAGGAATTCGCGGTACTGGCCGTGCTCGCCGCGCGTCCGGGCACCGCGGTGAGCCGCCAGCAGCTGATGGACGAGGTCTGGGGCGACGCGTACCTCGCCGTCTCCCGGTCGCTCGACGTGCACCTGACCCAGCTGCGCGCGAAACTCGACCGGCCGGGGCTGCTGACCACGATCCGGGGTTTCGGCTACCGCCTCGGCCGGGACTGACCGGTGCGCACCCGGCTGCTGGTCGTCCTGGTCGCGCTCGCGCTGACCGTGGTCGCCGCGTTCGCGATCCCCCTGTTCGGCTCGACCGCGGCCCAGCGGACCCAGCAGCTCGTGATCGCCCGCACCGCCGACGTCGACCGGTTCGTCGTCCTCGCCCAGCAGGCCGTGGAATCCACCGACGCGAGCGCGATGGCCGTCGACGCCGCGCGGTATTCGTCGTTATACAGCGAGGCCGTGGTGGTGGTCGACGCGCGCGGGGTGCCGTTGGTGGAGACCGGCGGGATGACGGCCGCGGAGCCGGTGGTGCGGTCGCTGGTCGAGGCGGCGCTGCGGAACCAGCCCGCCAAAAGCCCCGAACAGCTGAGCCCGTGGTCGGCGGATCCGGTGTACTTCGCCCGGCCGGTCGGTACCGGGACGCGCGTGGCCGGGGTCGTCGTGCTGCGGGCGTCGGTGACCACGGCGGCGGCCGACGTCGCCGCCCGCTGGGCCGCGATCGTCGCGGGCGCGGTGCTGGTGGCGGCGGTGTTCGTGCTGCTCGCCGTCCTGCTGGCCCGGTGGATGGTGCGTCCGCTGCACGAACTGGAGACCGGCGTGCAGGCCGTGACCGAGGGGCACCGCGCGGAGGTTCCCGACCGGGCCGGTCCCCGGGAACTGCGCTCGCTCGCGACGTCGTTCAACCGGATGTCCGATGCCGTCGTCGAAGCGTCCGAGCAACAGCGGCGGCTCGTCGCGGACGCGTCGCACCAGTTGCGGAATCCCATGGCCGCCTTGAGGTTGCGGGTCGACTCGCTCGCCGCGCGGATCGACGGCGAAGGCCAGCGGACCTATCGGGCGACCGTCGCCGAAGTCGAACGGCTCGAGTCGCTGCTCGACGGGCTGCTCGCGCTGGCGCTCGCCGAAAGTGCGGCGACCCGGCTTGCCGCCGGCGAAGCCGACGACGACGAACCCTGCGATCTTCCTTCCGTGCTCGCGGAAAGGGTCGACGCGTGGCGCCCGTCGGCCGACGACGCGGGCGTCAGCCTGGCTGCGTCGGAAGGCCACCACGCGCCGGTGACCGTGCGCTGCTCGGAAAGCGATCTCGCCCAGGTGCTGGATGTGTTGCTGGACAACGCGGTGCACTACGCCGGACGCGGCGCGACCATCACCACCGACTACGAGACCGGGGCCGAGACGGCCACGGTCATCGTGTCCGACAACGGTCCCGGACTGTCCACAGAGGACCGTGAGCGCGCAACGGAACGCTTCTGGCGGGCCGGGGGTGACGGCGCGCCGCGCGGAACGGGACTGGGGCTGGCGATCGCCAGCCAGTACGTGCTCGCCCGGGGCGGGAAATTCGAGCTGCGCCAAGCGGAACCGCACGGGCTCGAAGTCCGGGTCGAACTTTCGCTCGCGGGGAGCACGCCATGACCGTCACCAGGCGCACCGCGATCCTCGCCGGGCTCGCCACCCTCGCGGGCTGCTCGACGTCCGGCTATCAAGGCCCCGAACGGGAAGTCACCATCGCGGCGGGCGAGAACGGCGGTTTCTACCTCGCGTTCGCGGAACTGCTCGCCGACCAGCTGAACCGGGCCGAACCGCGGCTGCGCGCGACGGCCGTCGCGACCGAGGCCAGCGTCGAGAATCTGCGCCGGCTCCGGGATGGGCGGGCCGATCTCGGGCTCGTCCTCGGTGACGTCGCCGAATCCGCGTTGACGGGAACGGATCCGTTCTCCGTGCCGATGACGTTCTCCGCCATCGGCCGGGTCTACGAGAACTACCACCAGCTCGTGGTGCGGGCGGACGGCGGCGTGCGGTCGCTCGCGGATCTCGCCGGGCGGCCGGTCGCGATGGGCGCGAACGGGTCCGGCGTGGCGGTGTTCAGCACCCGGCTGTTCGCCCGGGCCGAAGTTCCCGTGCGCGCCGAGAACCTTCTGCTCGGGGAGGCGATCAACGCGCTGGTGGCGCACGAGGTCGACGCGCTGCTCTGGTCCGGCGGGATCCCCACGCCCGCACTGACGGAACTGAACCGCACCACCGCGATCACCCTCCTCCCGCTCGACGCCCACCTGCCGGCGCTGCGGGCGGGCTACGGCCCGGTGTACGACCAGGTCCAGGTCCCGGCGCAGGCCTATCAAGGGGTCGGCGAGCTGCGCACGATCGGCGTCGCGAACCTCCTGCTGGCGGCGCCTTCCCTGCCCGACGACGTCGCGGCCGCCGTGGCGCGGGTGCTGGCCGGACACGCCGCCGATCTCGTCCCCGCACCCGCGGTGGGAACGCAGTTCCTCGACGTCCGGACGCTGATCGGGACGGGCGAAGTACCGCTGCACCCCGGGGCCGCGTCGGCCTACCGTGCCCTGCACGGGTGACCGAGCCTCCCTCTCCAGACGGATGCGCGTAGTACCGGGGCGCTGCCAAGGTCGGAAGCAGGCGGCCCACCCGGCCGCCCCGATCCGGAAGGATTCCAGCAGTGTCATCGAGACACACCAGGGTGGTGCGGGGTTCGGCGCTCGTCGCGGGCCTCGCGCTCGCGGGCGGGCTCACCGCGACCGCTCCCGCCATCGCGGCGGAGCAGGCCAAACTCACCGCTCCGGCCCTCACCGGCCACTACGACGTCGGCACCACCGACCTCCACCTCGTCGACCCGTCCCGCCCCGATCCGTGGAAACCGGAACGGCGCCGAGAACTCATGGTCACCGTCACCTACCCGGCGGACCGGTTCGCCGAAGGCCCGCGGGCACCGTGGCTCACGCCCGGGATGAGCACCGTCATCGACCAGGCGCTGGCGGGCGAGGACTACCTCGGCCTCCCGGCCGGCTCCATCGACTGGGCATCGGCGAAGCGGAAGGCCGAAATCGGCATTCCCGTCGCGCACGGAGCGCCGAAGCCGGTCGCGCTCTTCTCCCCCGGGTTCGGCGGCCCCCGGGAGACGTACACGGCGATCGTCGACGATCTGGCGAGCCGCGGCTACGTGGTCGTCTCGCTCTCGCACACCTACGAGAGCGCGGCGGTCGAGTTCCCCGGCGGGCGGCTGGAACTCGCCACACCGCCGGGAGAAGGCCCCGAGTACATGAAGAAGGCGCTCGACGCCCGGGTCGCCGACAGCCGGTTCGTCCTCGACCAGCTCACGAAGATCACCCGGGGCGAGAACCCGGACGCGGAGAAGCGGGCGCTCCCCCGCGGGCTCGGCTGGTCGCTCGACCTGTCCCGGGTCGGCGCCTACGGGCACTCCTACGGCGGGTTCACCGCGGGCGAGACGATGGTCCACGACCGCCGGGTCGACGCCGGGATCAACCTGGACGGCGCGATGGCGACCGCGTTCGGCTATCCCCCGGGCAGTCCTTACGTGCCGGGTGAAGTCACGAAACGCGGCCTGGACCGGCCGTTCCTGCTGATGGGCGCGGAAGGGGTCGACGAGAACGGGAAGCCGCTCGAACACACGCACCGTCAGCCCGGATTCGACCGCAGCTGGGCGGACTTCTGGGCGAACCAGCGGGGCTGGAAGCGGGACCTGCTCCTGCGCGGCGGCAGCACGCACATGGCCTACAGCGATCTGCAGATCGTCGTGCCGCAGCTGGGTTCGCGCGTGGCGCCGGAGAAGCGTGAGGCGGTCATCGGGACCATCGATCCCCGTCGTTCGCTGGCCGCACAACGGGACTACATCGGCGCGTTCTTCGACCTGCACCTCCGCGGACGAGACAAGCACATGTTCGACGGCGAGTCGCCGCGGCATCCGAACATCGACTTCATCGAGTAGGCAAGCGCGTGAAGGACTCCTTCCCTCGGCTGAGCCGAGGGAAGGAGTCCTTCACGCGCGACCACTAGGTTGGCGGGGTGACCGAGCCACGGAAGCCGATCGTCGAAATGCCGCTGCGTGTGCGCTATCACGAATGTGACGGGCAGGGCATCGTGTTCAACGCCAACTACCTCGCCTACGTCGACATGGCCACCTTCGAGATCGAGAGAGCCCTTTTCGGCTCCCACGAAGAGGCCTTGGCCCATGGTGCCGACCTCGTGGTCGCCGAATCGAACCTCCGCTATCGCTCGCCCTGCCGCTACGACGACGAACTCGTCGTGGCGGCGTTCCTGAACCACTTCGGCACGACGTCGATGATCATCGACTTCGAGATCAGCCGTGACGGCAAGGTGTGCCTGGAGGCGACCAACCGCTACGTCTTCGTCGATCCGAAGACGCTCAGGAAGGCGGCGCCACCCGCGTCCGTGCGCGAGGCGTACGCCGCCTTCCTTTCGGTTCAGGCGGACTGAACGCCGGGGCGGCGGTCCTCGACGACGTAGCTGGCCCGCGTGCTGACCGGCGCGCCGGGCGTGTTCACGAACGGCACCACCCGGAAGTCGCTCCGCCAGCGCTGCCGGTTGATGTTGACCCGGACGTAGCCGCGCTGGTTGTTGAAGAACTTCATATGCGGGTTGGCCTTGAGCAGGTTCTCGCCGGCCGGTGTCATGTCGGCGCCGTTGCCACCGCTGGTGATCGACGTCCCGACGAACTCGCTCGCCACCGTGGCCGAACCCGGGTCGCCGAAGTCCCGCTTGAGGTCCCAGGCGTAGTTCTGGTGCCGGTCGCCGGTGATGACCACCAGGTTCCGCACACCCCGGTCCTGCGCCGCCGAAAGCACGCGGTCGCGGTCGGCGACGTAGCCGTCCCACGGGTCGAGGTAGACGTTCGTCGCGTCGCCCGCGTCGGTGTCGGTCTGGCCCATCGGCGCCTGGTTGCCGAGAATCTGCCACCGCGCGTGGGACCGGGAGAAGCCGTCGAGCAGCCATCGCCGCTGCTCCGCGCCGAGCAGGGTGCGGTCCTTGTCGAGCCGGTCGGTGCAGCCGGCCGACTGCCCGTCTCCGCACGGCTGGTCGTCGCGGTACTGGCGGGTGTCGAGCATGGTGAAGTCGGCCAGCGTGCCGTAGCCGAGCCGCCGGTGCAGCCGGGCGTCCGGGCCCTTCGGCAGCTGGGCGATGCGGTACGGCAGGTGCTCGTACATCGCCTGGAAGGCCTGGGCACGCCGCTGCCGGAACACCGCGCGGTCCTGGTCGGGCTCGGTGTCGATCTGCGAGATGTCACCCGCCCAGTTGTTCTCGACCTCGTGGTCGTCGTTGACGTGGATCCACGGGAAGGCGGCGTGCGCGGCCATCAGCGGCGCTTCGGACTTGTAGAGCGCGTACTGCAGCCGGTAGCGCGCCAGGTCGAAGGTCTCGCCCTTGAACTGCGCCCCCACCGGCGTGCCACGCCCGACACCGGTGACACCGCTTTCGTAGAGGTAGTCGCCCAGGTGCACGACGAGGTCGAGGTCTTCGGCCGCCATATGGTCGTAGGCGGTGAAGTGCCCGGCCTCCCAGCTCTGGCAGGACGCGAACGCGAAGTTCAGCTCACGCGGCGACGACCAGGCGATCGGGGCGGTGCGGGTGCGTCCGACCGGCGAGATCTCGTCACCCGTGCGGAACCGGTAGAAGTACTGGTGGTCCGGGGCGAGACCGTGGATCTCGGGGTGCACGGAGTGGCCGAGTTCAGGGGTGGCGACGACCGAACCCCGGCGGATCACGCCGCGGAATCGCTCGTCGAGCGCGACCTCGTACTCGACCCGTACCGGCTTGCGCGGCATTCCGCCGAAGCCGTCGGCGTCGTAGGGCCGCGGCGCGAGCCGGGTCCACAACACGACGCCGCCGGGCAACGGATCACCCGACGCGACGCCGAGCGTGAACGGGTTTCCGGCGCCGCGAGCGAGCGGCATCGCACCGGCGGCGTTCCAGGCACCGGTCCCCAGCAGGACGGCGGCCGCGCCGGCGGATCCGACTCCGAGGAAGCGACGCCGCGACAGGGGGTGAGGGAGCGAAGGCATGAAGCCCTCCTGTGGTGGGATGGTCACGGGCGGGCCTCATGCTCGTCCGGCTTCATGGCCTCCCGGCCGACCCCAGGCGACGCGCCCGTGAACGAAAGACGATCAACCCTCGTGTTCCGCATCCTGTTCTACCGCCCCGAAATCCCGCCCAACACGGGCAACGCGATCCGTTTGACCGCGAATACCGGCTGCGAACTGCACCTCGTGGAGCCGCTCGGCTTCACCTTGGAGGACAAGCAGCTGCGGCGGGCCGGCCTCGACTACCACGACCTGGCACGGGTCCACGTCCACACGGACCTCGACGCGGCCTGGGCCGCGCTGCTCCCCGCGCGGGTCTTCGCGTTCAGCGCTTCCGCGACGCGGCGGCACACCGACGTCGCCTATGAGCCCGGTGACGTACTGATGTTCGGGCCGGAGTCAGCCGGGCTGCCCGCCGAGGTGCAGGACGCCGAGCAGGTGACCGACCGGGTGCGGCTGCCGATGCTGCCGACGAGCCGCTCACTGAACCTGGCCAACACGGCGGCGATCAGCGTTTACGAGGCTTGGCGGCAGAACGGCTTCGCGGCTCCCTGACGTGCCCCTCCAGATGCTATGAACGACTCGTTACTTGCAAATTTTGCAAGTAACGAGTCGTTCATAGCACTGGGGTGACCGGGGTTATGGCAGGCGTTGCCCCAGGAAGAGCGAAGCGGCGGCACCGATCATCAAGATCAGCGTCCCGATGATGACCCAGGGCCGGCTCGCGTCGGCGTCCTTCAGCTCGTAGCCGATCTGTTCGCCGAGGTCCCCGTACACGCGTTTCAGCTCGTCGGCGCTCGCCGCCTTGTAGAAGTCGCCGCCGGAAAGCCGCGCGATCTCCTTCAGCGACTCGTCGTCGACCTTGACCTCTTGGGCCTTGCCGTCGATGTCGACCGAGCCGTGCGTGGTCCCGAACGAGATCGACGAGATCGGCACCTGCGCCTGCTTCGCGGCCTGCGCGGCCGTGTAGCCGCCTCGCGGTGCGTACAGGTCGTCGGGGACCGTCTGCTTCCCGTCACTCATCAGCACGATGCGCGCGGGCGGCGGCCCCTCGGCGCCGCCGACGATCGCCGAGAAGCTCTCGACCGACTGCAGCGCAGCGAAGATCCCTTCACCGGTCGCGGTCGACTGCGCCAGTTTCAGGTTGTCGATGGCCTTCACCACGCCACCGCGGTCGGTGGTCGGCGCGACCAGCACGGTCGCCGTCCCGGCGAACGAGATCAGCCCGAGGTTCACCCCCGGCGTCATGTTCTGCGCGAACGACCGCGCGGCCTCCTGCGCCGCCTTCAGCCGCGTCGGGGCGACGTCGGTCGCCTCCATCGACAGCGAGGTGTCGACCACGAGAACAACGGTCGCCCGGTTACGCGGCACCTTCTGTTCCGCGGTCGGCCCGGCGAGCGCGACGGTGAGCACCAGCAGCGATGCCACGATGAGGATGGCGGGCACGTGCCGCACCCACCCCTGGCTCTTCGGCGCGACCTTCTCCAGCAGTTCCAGGTTGGCGAACCGCATGGTGCGCTTGCGCCGGGCGCGCTGGGTGAGCACGTAGCCGACGGCCACCCCGACGACCGCCAGCAGCAGCAGGAACCACCACGGCGAAGCAAATCCGGTCAGGCTCATGCGACGCCACCGGACCAGCGGCGCTTCCGGGCCACCACGAACCGGACCATGTCCGCGATCCAGTCCGAGTCGGTGCGCAGCACCAGATGCGCGGCACCGGCTCGGCGCAGCGCGCCCGCGACGTCCTGCCGATGTGCGTGCGCCGCGGCGCCGAATTCCTTGCGCAGCAAGGCCGAAGCGTGCACTTCGCGCTGCCTCCCTGTCTCCGGGTCGGCCAGCACGACGGTGCCCACGTCGGGCAGGTCGATGTCGCGCGGGTCGACGACTTCGACGGCGATGAGGTCGTGATGCCCGCCGAGCGCGCGCAGCGGGCGCTGCCATTCCGTGTCGCCGAGGAAGTCGGAGACCACGACGGCGAGCCCGCGACGGCGCGGCGGACGGCGCAGCTTTTCCAGTGCCGCGGCGAGATCCCCGCGGACACCGTCCTCGGCACGCGGTGTCTCGGCGACCTTGCGGACCAGGCCGCGGGCGTGCGGAAGCCCGCCGCGCGCCGGGATCCGCGTGATGCTGCCCGCCCCGTTCGAGACGAGCGCGCCGATCCGGTTGCCGCCGCCACCGGTCAGGTGGGCGACCGCGGCCGTCGCGCAGACGACCAGGTCGCGCTTCTCGCACAGCGCCGTGCCGAAGTCGAGGCTCGCGGACAGGTCCGCCACCAGCCACGTCTCCAGTTCACGATCGGCGACGGTCTCCCGGATATGCGGGCTCGTCGTCCGCGCGGTGACCGCCCAGTCCATCCGGCGCACGTCGTCACCGGGCTGGTACGGCCGGGCCTCGCCCGGTTCCGAACCCGGCCCGGGCACCAGCCCGAGATGATTGCCCTGCAGCAGACCGTCGAGGCGGCGGCGCACGTCGAGTTCGAGCGTGCGCAGCCCCGCCTCCATCCGCTCTCCGCGAAGTACCGGCGGGGCCCACGAAGGACGTTCGCCCTTCTCGTTCTTCACGCTCGTTCCTTACCTGACCGGTGCGCCGGCGGGGACAGGACCGCCCTGCCCGGTCCCGCCCTGCGGACGGGCGGAGACCTGCGGCAACGGCACGGTCTGCAGCACCCGCGTGATGATGTGCTCGATGGGGACACCGTCGGCCAGCGCGTCGTAGGACAGCACGAGCCGGTGGCGCAGCGCGTCGGGGACGACATCGACTACGTCCTGCGGCAGCACGTAGTCACGGCCGCGGACCAGCGCGAGCGCCCGCGAGGCGGCGATGATGCCGAGGCTGGCACGCGGCGAAGCACCATAGGACACCCAGCCCGCGACGTCGGCGAGACCGTGGTCGTTCGGGGTACGGGTGGTGAGCACCAGGCGGACGACGTAATCGACCAGCGCGTGGTGCACGAAGACCTGCGAAGCCACGCCCTGCAGGCGGACCAGCTCGCCCGGGCTCAGCACCTCTTGCGGGGTGGGCGGCGTGACGCCCATCCGGTAGATGATCTCCCGCTCTTCTTCGGCGGTCGGGTACTCGACGAGGATCTTGAACAGGAACCGGTCGCGCTGCGCCTCGGGCAGCGGGTACACACCCTCGTTCTCGATCGGGTTCTGCGTGGCGAGCACGAGGAACGGGTCGGGCATCGGGAAGGTCTGGCCGCCGATCGTCACGTGCCGCTCGGCCATCACCTCGAGCATCGCCGACTGCACCTTCGCGGGCGCGCGGTTGATCTCGTCGGCGAGCACGAAGTTCGCCACCACCGGGCCGAGTTCGACGTCGAACCGCTCGGCGCCCTGACGGTAGATCCGGGTGCCGAGGATGTCTGCGGGGACCAGGTCCGGGGTGAACTGCACGCGCGAGAACGAACCGCCGACCACCCGCGCGAAGGTCTCCACGGCGAGGGTCTTCGCGACACCGGGGACACCTTCCAGCAGAAGGTGGCCTCTGGCCAGCAGACCGACCAGCATCCGCTCGACCAGCCTGTCCTGGCCGACGATGATCCGCTTGACCTCGAACACGGTCCGCTCCAGCAACTGGGCGTCCCGCGCCGGCGTTCCGGGCTGCTGCTGCGCGCCGTCGGCGTAGCCGGGCTCGGTCACTCGTGCCTCCTGTGTTCCCCGCTTGCGTACTTGCGTCCGGCTGTGACCGTAGTGCTCGGCGACACAGTCGTTCGTGACGGTAGCCAACCGGATCACCGGTATGACCGCTGTGAAGGGGACTTTCCCTGCATGACATGCCAGGAAAGCGCCCTTCGCCGCGTGAGACGCCGGGAAGGTCCCCTTCAGTTCCCGGACGAAGCCCGCGGACGTCGAGAGGTCCGCCTGCCAGGGTGTCACGTTGCGGACGGTGGGAGTTTTCGGAGGAGACGAGCGTTCGTGGCCTGGCCGCGGCGCCACAGGTCACGCGAGGTCGGGCCGGGTTGTCGTGAGTGATTCGGAGTCGTTTGGGCCGCGAGTGTTTGAGGTACCTACGTCGGGCGAGTTTGTGATCCCGCTTGCTTGGCGTTGGCGGGGCTGCTGGCCGGTGCGCAGGCGGCGGTTTCGCGTGGCTGGAGAGACGACACACGTGTCCCGGCGGACGGCGAGCGTGTTCAGATGGACGACACGGGTGTGGAGCCCGGCCGCGGTATCGCATGGCGCGGACTCGTGAGTCAGCGTGTGCACGTCCCCATCGCCGCTTTCGCCTCCAGACACCGCGGGTGGGCCTCGCCTACTCGGCCAGGCCCCGGTCCTTCCGGAACTCCACCAGGTCGTCCCAGGCCTGCCGCGGGTGCATCGCCATCCGCTGCCGGACGACGGCGAGCCGGTGCAGCCCGGGGTTCAGCCGGTCACCGGTGAGAGCGTCGTCGAAGAGTTCCAGCACCGTGGCACAGAACAGCACGAAACAGCCGCTGTGCCACCGCAGATCGCTGATCGGCGCGGTGGCCTCGCTGTCGTCGAGAACCAGCCGTCCGGCGAGTTCGGCCAGTTCTCCCGGCGTGCCCGTGCCCGGGATCGACAGCAGGTCCGTGGTCAGTGCGACCAGTTCCGGCGACCGCTCCAGGGTGACCGCCGTGGCCGTGAAGGCCCGGGTCTTGCCCGCCAGTTCTCCGGCGACCAGGCTGCGCGTGATGACCTCGAGCGACGGCTGGTAGACCTCGTTCGCGAGATCGACCATCTCGACGACACATCGTTTGAGATCACGGGGCAGCCCGCCCGACAGGCAGTGCGCCAGGTAGCAGAACTGTTCGGAGATTCCCCGTAGCCGCAAGGCGATCCAAAGCCTGCTTTCGTCCAAAGTGAATGGTTCGAGCCGCACCATCTCCGAGAACGCGCTGTCGAAGGCGTCGCGAACACCGAGACCGCGTTGTTCGAATCCGAGCACCGCGTCATCCGACACGGAGACGAAGAAGAGGCACCCCGGCACGTCGAAGACGCCCTTGACGTCGTTGATGAACTGGTGGGCCTTCTCGGGTTCCCCGATCTTGTCCAGCTCGTCGATCGCGATCACGACGCGCCCCGCGACCTTCTCCGCCCTCAGCCGCCACGCGGCCAGTTCGGCGAACTCGCGGAACTTGTCGACGACCTCGGGGTGCGTGAGTTGCTGCTCGGCGCGCTGCGTCGACCAGGTCCGGCCGGCCTCACCCTTCAGCGGCATGCTCAGCTTTCCGGACCATCCGGTCGTGTAGGTCTGCAGGAACCGGATCCGGTCCAGTTGCTGTTCGGTGAGGCGCCGGAGACCGGCCAGCCTGGTGTCCCGCCGCCGGTTCACCGTCCACCGCACGGCCGAGACGCAGGCGGCCAGCACGCCGAACACCAGGCGCAGCAGGAACAAGACCAGGAGGCCGACGACGATGAGCCGCCGCACCGGCTGCCCCGTCCACAACTCCTGGGGCGTCATCCGTCCGGTGGCCACGTCGGACGCGAACGCGAGGAGGTCCTTACCCGCTTGTAGCGGCGTCCCGCCCCACAGGAGCCAGACGATCGCCGCGACGACGCTCAGAACCACCACGAACGAGACTGCATTCCGGAGAGCCCTGCCCAGCGCGCGTCGCCGTCGCGTCCGGCCGGTCACCGCCGCCTGCCCGGTCGAGACCTTCGCCAACACCGCCTTGCACAGCAGCGCGTGCAGGTGCAGCACGAAGTCCCTGGCCTCGTAGGCGGCGGGCGCCGAGGCGACGACGACCAGCGGGGCGGCCTGATCCGACCGGCTGAGCAGACCCTGTTCCAGCGAGCGGATCGACGTGGTCTTGCCGGTCCCCCGGTGCCCTGCCAGCGCGACGGCCACCGACTCCGCCCGGTCGACGATCCGCCGCAGCCGCTTCACCGCCGCCGTCCGGACGAGACCCGCTTCGAGATCGGCGGTCTCGTCCGGTTCCTCGAACACCAGGGTCACCCGGTCGCGGGTCCGCCGGTGGTCCCGGAGATAGTCGCGCAGTTCGGGCAGGACGATCTCGCGCAGCGCGAAATCCCGCCGGTCACCGAGCCCGATCAACTCGGGATGCGCCCACTCTCCCGCGTGCTGCCAGCCCTCGGTGACGAACAGGCCGGGCACCCGGCGGCCGATGATCTGGACGGCCATCCCGAGCACGCCGCCGAGACCGAGCACGCCGACCACCTGGAAGGCCAGGGGCATCGCCGCCCACGACAGCTGCAGGACTCTCAGGTAGCCCACCAGCAAGGCCCCCGTGATGACCAGCCAGCCCACTTCCCGCAGGCTCACTCGCCTGATCAGAAAGCCCCGGGCGCGCTCGAAGACCACGCCCGGCCGCTCGCGTTCCATCCGGATCCTCGCGAGCGCGGAAACACTGGAGAGCACGGCTTTCCGGGCGTGGTCGCCGCGCAGTCCCTCCCTGCGGAGCCCGGAGGCGATCTCCGGATGGCCCAGCGCCGTGTCGACCAGGTCCTCCAGCGCGAGCAGGGCCGACCAAGTGTCGAAATCCTCGATGAACCCTTCGCCGTCACGCAGGACGTCCGACTCGTATCCGTCCGAAGCCAGGTCGCTCACCGGCTTATGATGTCGAACCGCCTCGGGACGTTCCCGGTCGCGCCGGGAAATACCGCCCACGAAGGAGCAGCCGCCCCATGTCGACCGTGCCCGCCGAAACCACCTCCGCGAGCGCCCGGCAGCGATCAGCCCGCATCGCCACCGAAGTGCTCGCTCCCTGGGTCTGGGTACTCCTGCTCCCGCTCGCGGTCGCCTGGCAGGTCACCGGCCAGCACCTTGGCGAAACACTGCTCTGGGGCCTGGTCACCGGCGTCTTCGGCTCGATCCTGCCGATGGCGGTCATCGTCCGCGGAGCCAGGAAAGGCCAGTGGGACAGCCACCACGTCACCGACCGGGCCGCCCGAGTGATCCCCTTCGCCGCCTGCATCGGCTTCCTCGCCGTCGGCTTCGGCATCCTCATCATCGGCGACGCACCCGGCGAACTGATCGCGCTCACGGCCGCCGAACTCCTCTGCCTGGTCATCTGCGTCGCGATCACGTTCGGAGCCAGGTTCAAGGTCAGCATGCACGCGGCAGTCGCCGCCGGGGCCGTCGCCGTCCTCGTCCAGGTCTACAACCCCTGGGCCGCGCTCCTGCTCCTCGGCGTCGCCTGGGTCTGCTGGTCCCGCGTCGAACTCAAGGACCACACCACCGCCGAAGTCTCGGTCGGGACCCTTGTCGGCCTCCTCGTCGGCGGCGGCGCCTACGCCGCACTCGCCGCCGCACTGCTGTAGGGAGACTTCACACTCACGAAAACCGGTCGAGGTCCTCGGGCGTGTCGATGTCGTCGCTCTCGCCCGGTTCCTCGGGCACTTCCACGATGTCCAGGCCGCCCAAGGTCCGCCGCAGCGACGCGTTCTCCACTGTCTCCGGCAAGGCGCCGCGCAACGCTTCCGTCCGCCAAGCGCCGAGAAGCCACTGCCGCACTCCCCCGGCGTCGACCAGAACCGCACCGGAAGCGGAACCGAGCGCGGCCACCAGCCTGTCCACAGTGGACTTCCGGACGCCGGCGAGATCACCGGCGAGAACGACGACGATCTCCGTGTCCACCAACGCGAGGCCTGCCGCGAGCGCGGCCACCGGGCCGGTTCCGGGCTCGGTCTCCCGCGTCCACCGGACGTCGCCGAAACCGGGCCGTTCGGGGCCGACGACGATCACCGGGTCCGCCTCGGTCAACGCGGCCAAAGCCCGTGCCAGCAACGGTTTCCCACCGACGGGGAGCGCGGGTTTGTCCACTCCGGACAGCCTGCGGGCGGCACCGCCCGCCAGCACGATCCCCGCGTAGACCACGCCTAGCCGATCAGCCGGGCCACGTAAGGCATGATGCCGCCGTAGCGTACCGGCGCGATCCGCACCCGCAGACCGGACTGCGGCGCTTCGACCATCTGGCCGTTGCCGAGGTACATCGCGACGTGGTGGATGCCCCGGGCGCTCCCGCCCCAGAAGAGCATGTCGCCCCGCCGCATCTGCGAGAGCGGCACCTTCCGCCCGGCGTTGTACTGGTAGCCGCTGTAGTGCGGCAGCGCACGCACCCCGGCGAACGCGTAGATCATCAGCCCGGAGCAGTCGAAACCGATCTTCTTGTAGTCGCCGTAGCGGTCCGCCGTGCCGCCGTCGCGAATACCGCGAGTCGGGCCGGAGGTGTTGCCGCCGCCCCACGCGTACGGAAGTCCCAGCTGCGCCAGCGCCCTCGCGACGACGGCCTCGACGCTCGCCCCGGCGGGGGCGGACTGGACGGGCCTGCCGGACGGGCGGCCACCGCCACCCTGGCTGGGCTTCGACGCGGCGAGCGCGGCCTGGCGAGCGCGTTCCTCGTCCTCACGGGCCTTCTGCGCCTTCCAGTCTTCGTAGCGCTGGCGCTGTCCCTGGAGACCGCTGACCTTCTGCTGCGCTTCGAAGAGCTGCTTCTCGACCTTCGTCTTGTCGGCCGACAGCGCGTCGTTCTGCACGGCCTGGGTGTCCTGCGCGTGCTGGGCGGCGCTCTGGGCGTTGTCGGCCTCGTGTTTGGCCGCCTCGGCTTCGCGCTTGCGCTCCTGCGCGATCTCCAGCGCCTTGCGCGCGGTGGAGTCCTTGTTGGACTTCTCCGTCTGCGCGCGCTTCATCGTGTCGAGCGCGTTCAGCCTGCTACCGCCGACGGCGTCGAGCATCTGGGCGCGGCCGAGCAGTTCCTTGGGGCTGTCCGCGGTGAGGTACGCCGACACCGAACCGATCGTGCTGCCCTGCTGGAAGCTGGCGGCGGCGAACTTGTCGAGATCCGTGCGCGCCTTGTCGATGGCGCCCTGCGCGGCGTCGGATTCGGTACGCGCGGCCTGCGCCTCGCGGTCGGCCTGCGCGGCGGCGTCCTGCGCGGTCTCCGAGTCGACCCTGGCCTTGTTGGCCTCTTCCATTTTCAGCTCGACGTCGTCGTTGAGCTGAGAGAGCTTCGACTCGGCCTGGGCGAGCTGGTTCGTGAGCCTGCCGACGTCGCCGGCCTTGGTATTCGCCTCGGACTTGCTCGAGTCGATTTCCGAATCGCTGGGGTTCGGCGGAGGCGGCGGTACCGCCAGACCCGTACCCGTCACCCCCAGCAACAGGGCGAGGCAGAACGCCCCGACGGTCACGCCACGGCGGGCGCTGGTCCCGGACCCGGTTTCACCACGCACGATCCGCCCACCTCCTGATCATGAACAACGAGCTCACTGTGCCACTGACGTCACATCATTACCAGAAGCACCACAAGGAACTTACACACCGTAGGCACCATTTCCCCTCAACGGGGGACGAACAGACGAACGCTTTGTCACTCGAACGGACGCAGGTCGGTGAGACGTTCCCTACCCGCGTGTCGGCTTGCCACGCAAAAAGGACAGGCGTACTGTTTGAAGCGACGAACGAGGTGTGCCATCCCGCGTCCGGATCTACGGTGGGGGTGCGCGACACTCGCTCCGGGTCGACCCGAACGACCCGGAGAACACACCGAACTGACCCGCCACTGGAGTTAGAAGTGACTGCACCCGCCAGCAAGGACAGCTTCGGCGCCAAAGACACGCTGAAGGTGGGCGACGCCTCCTACGAGGTATTCCGCCTGAACAAGGTCGAGGGCTCCCAGCGCCTTCCCTACAGCCTGAAGATCCTGCTCGAGAACCTGCTGCGGACCGAGGACGGCGCGAACATCACCGCCGACCACATCCGCGCGCTCGGCACCTGGGACGCGAACGCCGACCCGTCGATCGAGATCCAGTTCACGCCCGCCCGCGTGATCATGCAGGACTTCACCGGCGTCCCCTGCGTCGTCGACCTCGCCACCATGCGCGAAGCCGTCACCGACCTCGGCGGCGACCCGGACAAGGTCAACCCGCTCGCGCCCGCCGAACTGGTCATCGACCACTCGGTCATCATCGACGTGTTCGGCCGCCCCGACGCCTTCGAGCGCAACGTCGAGATCGAGTACGAGCGCAACCGCGAGCGCTACCAGTTCCTGCGCTGGGGCCAGGGCGCCTTCGACGAGTTCAAGGTCGTCCCGCCGGGCACCGGCATCGTGCACCAGGTCAACATCGAGCACCTGGCGCGCACGGTCATGTCCCGCAACGGGCAGGCCTACCCCGACTCCTGTGTCGGCACCGACTCGCACACCACCATGGTCAACGGCCTCGGCGTGCTGGGCTGGGGCGTCGGCGGCATCGAGGCCGAGGCCGCCATGCTGGGCCAGCCGGTCTCCATGCTCATCCCGCGCGTCGTGGGCTTCAAGCTCACCGGCGAGATCCCGACCGGCGTCACCGCCACCGACGTCGTGCTCACCATCACCGAGATGCTGCGCAAGCACGGTGTGGTCAGCAAGTTCGTCGAGTTCTACGGCGAGAGCGTCGGCGCCGTGCCGCTGGCGAACCGCGCCACCATCGGCAACATGAGCCCGGAGTTCGGTTCCACCGCGGCGATCTTCCCGATCGACGAAGAGACCGTCCGCTACCTCAAGCTCACCGGCCGCTCCCCCGAGCAGGTCGCGCTCGTGGAGGCGTACGCCAAGGAGCAGGGCCTCTGGCACGACCCGTCGCACGAGGCGGAGTACTCGGAGTACATCGAGCTGGACCTGTCGACGGTCGTCCCGTCGATCGCCGGCCCGAAGCGCCCGCAGGACCGCATCGAGCTGACCGACGCGAAGTCCGCGTTCCGCAAGTCGATCCACGACTACGTCGGCGGCGAGCAGGTCCCGCACACCAACGTCGACGAGTCCGTCGAGGAGTCCTTCCCGGCCAGCGACCCGGCTTCGCTGTCGTTCAAGGAAGAGGACGCGGTCGAGGTCCAGTCGGCCGCCAACGGCCACAGCGGCCGCCCGAGCAAGCCGGTCAAGGTCAGCACGTCCGACCGCGGCGAGTTCGTCCTCGACCACGGCGCCGTGGTGATCGCCTCGATCACCTCGTGCACCAACACCTCCAACCCGTCGGTCATGCTCGGCGCGGCGCTGCTCGCGCGCAACGCGGTCGACAAGGGCCTCGCGGTCAAGCCGTGGGTCAAGACCTCGATGGCGCCGGGTTCGCAGGTCGTCACCGACTACTACACCAAGGCCAACCTGTGGCCGTACCTGGAGAAGCTGGGCTACCACCTGGTCGGCTACGGCTGCACCACCTGCATCGGTAACTCGGGCCCGCTGTCGGACGAGATCTCCGCGGCGATCCAGGAGAACGACCTCACCGCGGTTTCGGTGCTCTCGGGCAACCGGAACTTCGAAGGCCGGATCAACCCCGACGTGAAGATGAACTACCTCGCGTCGCCGCCGCTGGTCATCGCCTACGCGCTCGCTGGCACGATGGACTTCGACTTCGAGAACCAGCCGCTCGGCCAGGACACCGACGGCAAGGACGTCTTCCTGAAGGACATCTGGCCCGCGGCCCAGGAGATCCAGGACACCATCGACTACGCCATCACGCAGGAGATGTTCACCAAGGACTACGCCGACGTCTTCGACGGTGGCGAGCGGTGGAAGTCCCTGCCTACCCCCGAAGGCAAGACCTTCGAGTGGGAAGCGGAGTCCACCTACGTCCGGAAGCCGCCGTACTTCGACGGTATGAAGGCCGAGCCGTCCCCGGTCACCGACATCTCCGGTGCCCGTGTGCTGGCGAAGCTGGGCGACTCGGTCACCACCGACCACATCTCCCCCGCCGGCGCGATCAAGCCGGGCACCCCGGCCGCGCAGTACCTGACCGAGCACAACGTGGACAAGAAGGACTTCAACTCCTACGGCTCGCGTCGCGGTAACCACGAGGTCATGATCCGCGGCACCTTCGCGAACATCCGGCTGCGCAACCAGCTGCTGGACGACGTGCAGGGCGGGTACACCCGCGACTTCACCCAGGACGACGCCCCGCAGGCATTCATCTACGACGCGGCGCAGAACTACGCGGCGCAGGACATCCCGCTGGTCGTCCTGGGCGGCAAGGAGTACGGCTCCGGTTCCTCGCGGGACTGGGCGGCCAAGGGCACCTCGCTGCTGGGCGTGCGCGCGGTGATCACCGAGTCGTTCGAGCGCATCCACCGGTCGAACCTGATCGGCATGGGCGTCATCCCGCTGCAGTTCCCGGCGGGCGAGTCGGCCTCGTCGCTCGGCCTCGACGGCACCGAGACGTTCGACATCTCGGGTATCACCGAGCTGAACAACGGCGAGACCCCGCGCACCGTGCACGTCACCGCGACGAAGACCGACGGCGCCAAGGTGGAGTTCGACGCGGACGTCCGCATCGACACCCCGGGTGAGGCGGACTACTACCGCAACGGCGGCATCCTGCAGTACGTCCTGCGGAAGATGACCCAGGTGTAAGCACTCTGTTCGAGAACGCCCCTTTCCCCGCATTTCAGGGAAAGGGGCGTTCTTGTTTCTTCGGTACCGTGCCGTATGACCCGCGGGAGAGTTCAGGTCGAGAACGGTGAGCTGGCATACGAGATTCGCGGCGAGGGCGATCCCGTGATCCTGCTCCACGGCGGAATGCTCGACTCCCGCACCTGGGATGCCGAGATGGCGGCGCTCGAAAGCCACCACACCGCCATCCGTTACGACGCCCGCGGGCACGGCGAGTCGTCCACGCCCACCGGACGGTTCCGGCACTACGACGATCTCCACGCGCTGATGACCGCGCTCGAACTCCCCCGCGCTTCCCTGGTCGGGCTATCCGGCGGCGGCCGGATCGCGATCGACTTCGCGCTGACGTACCCGGACCTCGTCGAGAACCTCGTCCTCGTGGCGGCCGGGATCAGCGGCATCGAGTTCAAGGATCCCTTTGTCCTGGAACAGAACCGGAAGCTCGAAGAGGCAGGCGCCGCCGGCGATCTCCCCGCCGCCATCGAATGCATCCTGCGGATGTGGGTGGACGGCCCCCAACGAGCACCGGCCGACGTCGACCAGGAAATCCGGCGGCTGTGCGGAAAGCTCTACACGCACACGATCACCCGGCACGGTCTCGCCGGCTTCACGCTGATGGACGAACTCCGCGCCCTCGAGCGCGCGGGCGAGCTGGCCCCGCGCACGCTCGCCCTGGTCGGCGCTCTCGACGCCTCCGACATCCACGACGTCGTCGCCTTGATCGAGCGGGAGGCACACGACGTCCGGAGCATCGTCGTTCCCGGCGTCGCGCACATGATCAACCTGGAGCGGCCCCAGGACTTCGCCCGGATCCTCTTGGGGTTCCTGGACGGGGAGCACGCCAGCCGCGGGTGAGGATGTCGAAGATCGTCTCGACGGCGGCCGCGCGGTCCTGGGTCCCGTGGGCGACGGCCGGGATCTCGAGGACGAAACGAGCGAGAGCCCTGCAGGCGAGGTCGTCGTGGGGGACGCCGATGTCGTCGGCGATGGCCGTGCTGAGTGCCTCGGTGTGGCGAGTCCACATCCGTTCGCCGTACGCGCGGAGCGCCGGTGTGGACTCGACCAGATCGGAGAACTCGGCGGCCTGCGGATGCTCCGCCACCGGCAGCCAGCTGGCGAGGACGTGCTGCCGGAGCGCGTCCGGAATGCTCTGACCGGCGGCTCGCTCCCGCACCACGGCGATCAGTGCCGCCTCGCGGTCTTCTTCCTCGTCGAAGACCAGCGCTTCCTTGCCGCTGAAGTGCTTGAACACCGTCGTGGTCGACACGTCGGCCGCGTCGGCGATGTCCCGGATGCTCACCTGGTCGTAGCCGCGCTCCAGGAACAGTTCGAGCGCGGCATCGGCGATCGCTTGCCGGGTGGCCGCCTTCTTGCGTTCACGGCGGCCGACAGGGGGCACGGTCATGAGACGAGCATAGCCGACGGTTGCCACGATCACTAAGTTGACTCGTTGCACTTTTTTACTCGTTCTGCTTTTCTGGGGGACATGACTTCCCCACGACCTGCCCAAGCCCGCATCAGCATCATCGGCGCCGGACCCGGCGGCCTGACCTGCGCCCGAATCCTCCAGCGGCGCGGCATCGCCGTCACCGTCTACGACCACGACGCGAGCCCCGACGCACGTGACCAAGGCGGCACCCTCGACCTGCACGCCGACAACGGCCAGATCGCCCTGCGCGAAGCGGGCCTGCTCGACGAGTTCTTCGCGCTGGCCCGCCCCGAAGGCCAGGAAATGCGCCAGATGAACGCGAACGGCGAGCTCAAGTTCCATCACGTCCCGGAAGCGGACGAACTCTTCAAACCGGAGATCGACCGCGGCCGGCTACGCACCCTGCTACTCGACTCCCTGCTGCCGGGAACCGTGCGGTGGGGCCATGCCCTCGACAGAATCAGCGATCCCGATGGCGGGCCTCGGCGGTTGCGTTTCGCCGACGGCACGACCGTCGAGACCGATCTCGTCATCGGCGCCGATGGAGCCTTCTCCCGGGTGCGCCGGGCCGTGTCGCCCGCCGTCCCCGGGTACACCGGGGTGAGCTTCCTGGAGGCCTGGTTCTCCGACGTCGAGAACCGGCATCCCGAGATCGCCGGACTGGTCGGCCGGGGCAGCGCCGCGGCGGCCGACGGCGACCGCGGCCTGTTCGCCCAGCGCAACAGCGGCGACCACATCCGCGTCTACCTGATCCGGCGGGTGCCGGTCGGCTGGATCGGCGCTCACGGCCTGACCATCGGCGACACCGACGGCATCCGTGCCCTGCTCCGTGACGAATACGCGGACTGGTCGCCCCTGATGCGCCGGATGATCACCGACAACGACGGCCCCTACGTCGACCGCCCGATCTTCGCCCTCCCGGTCCCGCACACCTGGGAACACGACCCGGCGGTGACGCTGCTCGGCGACGCCGCCCACCTCATGCCGCCACTCGGCGTCGGCGTCAACCTCGCCATGCTCGACGCGAGCGAACTCGCCGTCGCGCTCGCGAACGCCGCCACCGTCGCCGACGGCGTCCGCGCCTACGAGGAGACCATGCTCCCCCGCTCCCGCGAGATGGCCGGGAAACTCGAAGGCGGGGCCGAGTTCCTGCTGTCCGCCGACGTCCCCGAGTTCGACGAAGCGCCGGTCTAGGCGCTGGGTTTCGCGAATTCCTCGATCAGCACGGGGTACTGCTCTCCTCCGTGCCCGGCGGCGATCGAGCGGTCGGCCATCGCCTTGATCAGCCTCGGCAGTTCGGCGTTGACACCCAGCGTTTCGCTCTCCTCGATCAGGTGCGCCATCGCCCGGGCGTCGGTCTCCAGTGCCGACACCTCGGCCGGGAACGAGCCCTTGTCGATCTGCTCGGCGTACCCGGGCAGCCATCCGGCCACTCCGGCGGCGATCTGCCGCGCGAACGGGGCGAACGTCACCGCGTCGACACCGGCGGTCCTGAGCATCGCGGTGCCCTGGAGCCAGGCGTTCAGGACGCTCCACATCATGGCCAGGCCCGCCACGTCGTAAAGGGACGCCAGACCGTGGTCCGCGCCGAGGTAGGTGACGGTGCCGAGCGCGCCGAGCGTCGCCTGGTGGGCCTCGAAGTCCGGTTGCGGCCCGCTGTGCAGGATCACCGCCTCGGCGGTCCCGATCGACGGCGGGATGGCCATGATGGCCCCGTCGAGGTAGCGGGCACCGCGCTTTTCGGCCCACTGGGCGGCTTCCCGGGCTTGAGCCGAGTCGCCCGAGGTCAGGTTGACCAGCGCCGTGCCGTCGATGTCGCTCGCGTCGAGAAGTTCGTACATCGCCGGGTAGTCGGTCAGGCAGAGGATCGTCAGGGAGCCCGCGGCGAGTGCGTCGCCGACGGTCGGAGCGAGCCGGGCTCCCTCGTCGACCAGCTGATCTGCCTTGGCCGGCGTCCGGTTCCATACGGTGGTGGGATGCCCCGCGTTCAGGAACGCGGCGGCGAGTGCGCGGCCCATCAGGCCGAGGCCGATGACCGTGACGGGTGCGGTGGTTTTCTCGTTCATGGCACCATCGTCAACGTTGATACCGGTATGAAGGTCAAGTGAGGATTCGATGCGGATCGGGGAACTGAGTCGCCGGACGGGCGTCAACGCCCACCAGTTGCGCTACTACGAGGCGCAGAGCCTGCTGGAAGCGGAGCGCGGCGCGAACGGCTATCGCGAGTACGGCGAGGACGCCGTGATGCGGGTGAAGCAGATCCGGCATCTGCTCGGCGCCGGACTGTCCTCGGAGGACATCGCATACCTGCTCCCCTGTGCGATCGGCGAGGCTCCGGAGCTGGTCGGGTGCCCCGAACTGCTGGCCGCGATGCACACGCGACTGCGACGGCTGGACGACCAGATGGCGAAGCTCGCGCGATCCCGCGACGCGCTCGCCGACTACATCGACGTCGCCGAACAGGTGGGCGGCGAACGCTACCCACCCTTCGACGGCGCCGAGCCCGTCCCGGCTTGAGCCAGTGTCGCGTGATCCTGTTGCCTTGCGGCGCTGTGGATCCACGTGGTTCCTGGCAAGGCGGAGGAAAGTCACTCGTACTGGATGTACTTGGGCTTTTCTCCGACGCAGCCAGGGGCCGCGTGGGCCGCTGCGGCGTAAGGCAAACAGGGTCACGCGACACTAGGCCGAGTCCTGGGCCGTTTCGTGCTCTTCCTGGTTGTCCGGGCGGCGGTCCACCACCCGGCCCAGCGGCCGCAGCAGCACGTTGACCCCGACGATCACCACCGTCCCGGCGAGCGCGATAACGTAAAGTCCCGCTCCCGCAAGGGATCCGACGGCCGCCGAGCACCACAGGGTGGCGGCGGTGTTGAGCCCGCGCACGTTCAGCCCGTCCCGCAGGATCACGCCGGCCCCGAGAAATCCGATCCCGGACACGATCTGCGCGGCCACGCGCGTCGGGTCGGCGTCACCGGAGGTGCTCAAACCGCCGAAACCGTGCGCTGACATCAGAACGAAGAGGGTCGCGCCGACGGCGACGAGGGCGTTGGTGCGAAGCCCGGCCATCCGGGCGCGGTACTGCCGCTCGATCCCGATGACCGCGCCCAGCCCGACGCCGGTGCCAACCCTGAGCAGCATTTCGAAGGTGTTCATGATTCCGGCTCTTTTCTGGCGTGCGCACACAAAGCCAGACAGGGAAAGGAGACCGGAAAGGTCAGCGCACCACGCACAGGGGCGAGCGGCGAGGACTTCCGGTCGATCCAGAACTGTCTTCCGGCATGTGCCGCTCACCTCGCTTTCGTGCTCGATCGGTGTTGATCAACCTTCGGGACCATACCACCGGAATTCGCCGAGGTCGCCCCGCGCGCGACGTTGAACGCCTCACACAGGGCGGCCCGGACAGTGCGGATCAGGCAGTGCCCAGCGCGTCCTGAATCGTGTCGCGCAGCCAGCGCTGGGCCGGGTCCGCGTCGAGCCGGGCGTGCCAGAGCAGCCGGACCTCGATCTCCGGCAGGTCCGCGGGGAGCGGGAACCAGCGGATGCCGAGCGCCTGGCCGTACTGCTCGGCGAGCCGCTGCGGAACGAGTCCCACGTACTCGCTCGACGCGACCAGGAACGCCGAAACGGCGGAGGTCGGCACGACGGCCGCGACACGGCGCTGAAGTCCGGCCGCTTCGAGGACATCGTCGAGCGGCCCACGGGACCGGCCGCGGCGCGAGGCCGAAACGTGGGGATAGCGACAGAGTTGCGCCAGCGTCGGGCGGCGAGCGCGGCCCAGCGTGCTGTCGGCGCGGACGATACCGACCACCCTTTCGCGGTAGAGCAGCATCGACCGGATGTCGGGTGCCGCGACGTCGCCGGCGCCGATGTCCAGATCGACCGAGCCGTCGCGCAGGGCCTCGGTGCTCTCGGTTCCTTCCGCGACGAAGCGCAGGACGACGCCGGGCGCGACGGCCGCCGTCGCTTCGACCGCCGCGGTCGCCATCGTCGCGGCGAGCCCGTCGTTGATGCGGATCGTGAAGGTGCGCTCGAGATCGCGGATCGCGACTTCACGGTCCGCGCTGATCAGCGCGGAAGCCTCGTCGAGTAGCGACCGCACCCGCGGCACGGTCCGGAGCGCGAACGGTGTCGGCACCATCCCCCGGCCGGCGCGCACCAGGATCGGATCCCCCATCGCCCGCCGCAACCGGCCCAGCGCGCGGCTCGTCGCCGGAATGGACAGGTGCAGGCGCTCGGACGCCGCCGTGACGCTGCCTTCCCGCAGCAAGGCGTCGAACACTCGCAGGAGGTTCAGGTCCAGCTGATCGGCCATGGTTTGCATCTTACGCAACTCTCCTTTGTCAATGTTGCGTGGCGCGAAGGCCATGCTGGTCCATAGCGTCAGGGACATGCCAGTTCGACTTCACCTTCGCGAGGACACCTCGGCCGACCGGGACCGTCCGGTCTCGCAGCGCGGCCTTCTCGCCGTCATGTGCGCCTGCGTCGTGCTCGTCGTCGGGATGGTCGCCGCGATCAACCTCGCCGTCCCGATGCTGGCCGCGAGCGACCTGCACCCGTCCGCGTCGGCGCTGATCTGGATCGTCGACACCTATGTCATCTTCTTCGCCTGCCTCGTGATCCCCGGCGGGGCCGCGGGCGATCGGTTCGGGCGCAAGGGAGTCCTGCTCGCCGGCCTGGCACTGTTCGGAGTCGGCGTCCTGCTTTCGGCCGTCGCACCGAACGTGCCCTTCCTCCTCGTCGGCCGAGCGATCACCGGCGTCGGGGCCGCCGCCGTGCTGCCCAACACGCTCGCCGTCCTGCTGCACGCCGTCCCGGCCGAGCGCAAGGGCGCGACGATCGCGGCCTGGGCGTCGATGACCGGAATCGGCGGAATCATCGGGAATGTGGGCGGAGGCGCGGTCCTTTCCGGCGGATCGTGGCGCTGGCTGTTCCTCGCCGCCATCCCGATCTCACTGGTACTCGCCGTGTTCGTCGGCTGGATCGCCCCGGTGTCCCCCCGGCACGACCGCCGGCTCGACGTGCCCGGAGCGGTGCTGCTCGTCGGTGCTTCCGTCGCGCTGCTGCTCGGCATCGTCGAAGGACCGGAAGCGGGTTGGACCAGCCCGATCGTCCTCATCGGATTCGCCGGCTCCGCCGTGCTGTTCGTCGTGTGGACGATCGTGGAACTGAAGACCGAACACCCACTGCTCGATCCCCGGCTCTTCCGCGTCCCCGCGCTGCGCAGCGCCAGTCTCGGGATGACGGCGATCTTCTTCGGCATGTTCGCGCTGTTCTACGTCAACGCGTCGTTCCTGCAGTACGGCAAGGGATTCAGCGTGCTGGGCACCGGGCTCGGGATCATCCCGATGACCCTCCCGATCATCTTCGGCGCCCGCCACGTCGGACGTCTGACCCGCCGCATCGGTCTCGACGCCACCATCGCCCTCGCGTTCGTCTTCGTCGGCGCCGGACTGCTCGGACTGTCCACAAACGACTCCCAGACGCCGTATCTCGTCTACGCCGCTTGGCTCGTCGTCACCGGCATCGGTGTCGCACTGGCACTTCCGACGTTGTCCGGCGCCATCTCCGGTGCACTGCCGCCCGCCCAGGCCGGAGTCGGCGCCGGGCTGCAGGCCACCACCCGGGAGTTCGGCAGCGCCCTCGGCGTCGCGGTCATCGGCACGATCCTCACCGGACGATTCGTCGCGGCGCTGCCGCCGGACATCCGCGCGAACCAAGATCCGCACACCGTGGCGCAGGCCCTCGCCGTGACCACGCCCGGCAGGGCTCCCGAAGTGATCGACGCGTTCGTGGCGAGCACGAGCACGGCCCTGCTGGTGATGGGGGTGAGTGTGCTCGTCCTCGGGGCGCTCGTCGTTCTGCAATCACGTCTTTCCCGCACCCGCGGGAACCAGTAGAAGGAGCATTTCCATGCATGTTTTCCTCACCGGAGGCACCGGCTGGATCGGCTCGGCCATCGTGGACGAGCTGCTCGACGCCGGTCACGAAGTCACCGGCCTCGCCCGCTCGGACACCTCCGCCGCCACCCTGGAACGGAAGGGCGCACGTGTACGCCGCGGTGATCTCGACGACCTCGACGGCCTCCGCGCCGGCGCCGACGAGGCCGAGGCCGTCATCCACCTGGCGAACAAGCACGATTGGGCCAACCTGCCCATGTCCAACCGGGCCGAACGGAGCGCCGTCGAAACCTTCGCCGGCGCGCTGACCGGAACCGGCCGGGCCTTCGTGCTCGCCTCGGCGCTCTCGGGTCTGGCCAAGGGCCGTCCCGCCACCGAAAGCGACCCCTCCCCCGCCGTCGGCCCCGATTCGATGCGCGGCGGCAGTGAGAACCTCGCCCTCGAATACGCCGAGAAGGGCATGCGGGTGATCAGTGCTCGCTTCGCGCCCTCGGTGCACGGCGTGGGCGACCATGGTTTCCTCGCCTCCATCGTCGCGGCCGCTCGCAAGCACGGCGTCTCGGCCTACATCGGCGACGGCAGCGCGGCCTGGGCGGCCGTGCACCGCACCGACGCGGCCCGGCTCGTCCGGCTGGGGCTCGAAGGCGCGCCCACCGGCTCGCTGCTCCACGTCGTCGACGAAGAAGCCATTACGACCCGCGAAATCGCCGAAGCCGTCGGACGGACGCTCGGCGTCCCCGTGACGTCCGTCGCGCCGGAAGACGCCGGCGAGCACTTCGGTTTCGTCGGCAGGTTCTTCGCACTGGACATGTCCGCGTCGAGTACTCGCACCCGCGAACTCCTCAACTGGACTCCGTTCGGACCGAGCCTGGCCGAGGACATCGAAGCCGGCGCCTACGCCTGACCGAAAGGAACCACCATGGCCGAAGAAACGACGGAATCCACCCCGGTGACCGCTTTCATCCTGGTGAAGACCACACCCGAATGGCTCGGCCTCACCGTCGAGCAGCGTGTGAAGGCCTTCACGACCGAAGTCCTCCCGGCAATCGAGAGCAAGGTGAAGGGAGTCCGCTCGCGGTTCTACGACACCGAGTTCTACTCCGCGCGAGTGACCGACGTGTGGGTGTGGGAGGCCCGCGACCACCACTCGTACCAGCTTCTCATCGAGGCACTGCGCGAGACGCCGTTCTGGGACCGGTACTTCGAGATCGTCGACCTTCTGGTCGGGATCGAGAACGCGTATGCCACGAACAACGGCTTGGATCTCCACGCGAGCGTCACCGTGTGAGACCACCGCCTCAGTAGGCCGGGACAGGACCGGTCCGCGCTGTCCCCACCGGGGACTTGTGCACATCGATCCACCAGTCGGATCGTGGCGGGAAGCTCTCCTCGAACTTCTCGAACCGGCATCCCGAGGTGAACCGCCGCGTGTCGGGATCCCAGCCGGCGCCGGTTTTGAAGTAAACCCGGTACTCCCCCGAGATCCCGGTGATGGTCGCCGACGCATCGTGGTGCACGTAGATCATCACCTGGGGTTTCGAGGGATCACCGGTGACGACGGAGACCACGACGTCGGACGGGGAGCCGTTGGCGATCTGCAATCTGCCGACCCCGCGCGGACCGGATCGCTCCACGATCTTTCCGTTGGGCGGCCGCGAGGTCGGCGGGACGGGTAAGGGTGCGGGAGGCGAGGGCAGGAACCTGCCGAACTCGAATCGTTTCGCGGCGAGAGCGGCGATCGCCTTGCGCAGAGCCGTGTCCGTGTTCGAAAGGCTCTCGACGGTGTCGTGCACCTGCTCGGCGATCACCCGCCCGGGCGACCTGGCACCGCAGGTGCCGGGGCCGGCGATCACGGCCGGGGGCACGTTCAGCCAGCGCCCTTCCGCGGCCAGGCCTTCACGGAGATTTCGGTGCTCCTGCGCGATCTCCGGAGGCGGCACCAGTTCACCGAAGGCCCGGACGCGATCCTCGATGAGCCTGCCGAGGTTCACCTTCGCGGCCTGCAGGTCCTCCTGCGTTCCCGCTCCGATCACCCGGTCGGTCAACGGGCGTGCCGCGTTGTCGAGATCGGTGAGCGCGCGCTGGTAGTCGGCTGCGGAAACCGGGGCCGGGGAGGCCAGGGAGGAGCCAGGTACACCGGTGGCCTCGACCGGGCCATAGCCGGTGTCCTGGTTACCCACCCAGATCACCGAAGCGACGGCGAGCACTGCCGCCGCGGCCAGCGCCAGACGTCCGGCGTTCGCCCACCTGCTCCGGTTCATCCAGCCTCCCCACCGGAAACCTAGAGCCAGCTCCCCGGGACTGGTCCCCGCCCTGGTCCCGGACGCCGTGAAGGCCACCTTGAGGGACTCTGAGTCCCTCAAGGTGGCCTTCACGGACCAACGCCCAGGTTTAAGGGCTGGGGGCGGTTTCGAAGGGCTGGACGTTCGGCTGGAAGACCTGCCCGTTGGCCGGGATCTTCAGGTCGATCAGGTAGTCGGCCGTCACCTTGTCCACGCCGAGCGAGTCACCCAGGATGCAGTGCCCGAAGGCGTCGACCGAGAGCAGCCGCGCGTTGCCCAGCTGGTCGGCCATCCGCTTCGAGAACAGGTACTGGGTCGCCGGATCGTAGTAGTTGCCCACGACCAGCACCGGGGTGTCGGTCTTGGCCTGCCACGGACCGCGGTAGACGTCCGGCTTCTTCGCCGGCCACACCGGGCAGCCCGCGATATCGGAGAACGCCTGGTAGCGACCGAAAGTGGGCGATTCCTTCTCCCACTTCGCGGCGATCTCGGGGACCTTCTCCTGCTTGATCGTGATCTTCTTGTCCGAGCAGTTCACGGCGAAGTAGGAGTCGTCACCGGTGTACGGGCTGTCCGGGTCGGCGTCGGCCCGCCCGTTCGCACCCGAACGGAGCACCTTCAGCTGGAGGGCCTGTGCCGTCTGCGCCGCCGGCGGGTGGAGGAAGTTGTGCAGCGCCTGCAGGTCGTCCGCCAGCGGCGGGAACGACGTCGGCGAGTACAGCACCCCGGCCACCGTGCTGGTGAACGCGTTGAGGTCGTAGCTGCTTCCGTCCGGCAGCTTGATCGGCTGCTGGCGCAGGTGGTCGCGGATCTCGTCGAACTTCTCCCGCGGTGTGCCCGGACTGAACGAGCACTTCGGCCCGACCTGGGCGCACTTGCGCAGGAAGCCGTCCAGCGCGATCTCGAACCCGCGAGCGCGTTCCCGGTCGTACTGCACGCCGTCACTGGTGCGCAGTGCCGGGTCGACGTTGCCGTCGATGACGATCGCGCGGCTCTGCTTCGGGAACATGCCCGTGTACGTCGACCCGATCAGGGTCCCGTACGAGAAGCCGACGAAGGTCAGCTTCTGGTCGCCGACGCCCGCCCGCATCTTGTCGAGGTCGCGTACGACGTCCTTGGTGGACATGTGGTTGAGCAGCGCACCGGCGTTGTTCTTGCAGAACTGGCCGTAGTCCCGGTACGAGGCCAGCGTGCCGGAGATCTCCTGCCGCGACTGCGGCACGAGGACCTGCGCGCCGAAGACGTCGTTCGCGTCTTCCTGCGTGGTGAAGCATTTGAGCGGGTTGCTGGCGCCGACACCGCGCGGGTCGAACCCGATCAGGTCGAACCGGTCCAGCACCTGCGGCTGGAAGTAGTTGGTCGCGCCGATGGGCATCCGGAACCCGGAGCCGCCGGGGCCGCCCGGGTTGAGGAACAGCGAGCCGATCTTCTTGTCCGGCGTCTTCGCCGCCCGCTTCAGCATCGCGATGTCGATCGTGCCGAGCGCCGCGTTGTCGTGGTCGATCGGCACGCGGTAGCGCGCACAGCTGTAGAGCTTGACCTGGTCGGCGGGAACGCCGCGAACCTGGTCCGCCGTGCAGGCGCCCCAGTTCACCGGCGCGGTCGCCCCGACCTGGGCGGCGGGTGGCCCGCCGTCCTGGACGGCGAGCGCCGTGCCTGGCATTCCGGTCAACGCGGCGCCGGCCACGAGTGCCCCTACCAGTGCGAGACCGCGCACCGGCCTCCTTGTGGATCTCGGCAAAACGAGTCCTCCCTCAGCTGGCGACATGCTGCGAACATGTCGCTCGGCGCACCGCCGGCGTCACGGCGCGTTAACACTCAGGGAGCCTCGCACAAGCCGGTTACCCAGTCACCGTCCGAAAGGATGGTACGAACCTATCGAGTGGTTCTCTCTAATACGAAAATCGGTAACACACGGCGAGCGGACTTTTCCTCCATGGCGTAACCCGGCCAGAAGTCCAGCAGCAGCTTCCACATCGCGGCGTACTCGTCGCCCTCGAGTTCCCTGGCCAGGACCTCGATCTCCTTGCCCGCCAGCGCGATGACGGCTTCCGGCCGCGAGCGCAGGTTGTGCGTCCAGGCGGGATCGTTCGGTCTCCCCCAGTTGGAGCCGACCAGCACGAAGTCCTCCTCGTGCGGGAAGTACAGGAGGTTGGTATCGCGGGGCAGGCCGCTCTTGCGGCCGGTGCTGGTCAGCCGCAGGGAAGGGAGCCCGGCCAGCGCGACCAGGCTCACCTTCCCCTTGAACAGCCGATGGAGTTTCTTGTCGACCCAGATGATCCCGCCCGCGAGTTGCATCAGCCACGGTTTCGTGCCGAGCGCGCGAGCGAGAAGCCTCAGAGGGTTAGCCACGCACAGATCTTGCCAGGCTCACCCCGAAGCGCGATTCCGAGTCCGTCCACCATTTCTCCACCGAGAAACCGGCTTCGGCCAGTTCTGCGGCGATTCCCTCCTGCCGGAACTTCGCGGAGATCTCGGTGCGCACGTACTCGCCCTCGGCGAACTTCACCTTCAGGTCGGCGCCCGGGATGTCGACGGTCAGCGACTCGCGGGCGCGAAGGCGCATTTCGATCCATTCGTTCTCCTCGTCCCAAGAGGAGACGTGGTCGAACGCGGCCGGATCGAAATCGGCGCCGAGGCCGTTGTTGATCACGTGCAGGACGTTGCGGTTGAACTCGGCGGTGACGCCGGCCGCGTCGTCATAGGCCCGCTCCAGCGTTTCCCGGTCCTTGACCAGGTCCGTCCCGATGAGGAGCCACTCCCCCTCGTCGAGCACCTCACGCACCGACCTCAGGAAGGTGGCGCGCTCGGCGGGCAGGAAGTTGCCGATCGTGCCACCGAGGAACACCACCAGCCGCGGCCGGTCACCCGGCAGCAGGTCGAGGTGCTGGGTGAAGTCCCCGACCACGCCGCGGACTTCGAGGGCCGGGTAGTCCGCCGAGATGGCCTCGGCGGCCTCCGCGAGCGCGGATTCGGAGACGTCGAGCGGTACGAACTCCTTGAGCGTGCCGTGCCCGGACAACGCGTCCAGCAGCAGCCGGGTCTTCTCACTCGACCCGGAACCGAGTTCGACGAGGGTGTGCGCCCCCGAGCCGGCCGCGATCTCCGTTCCGCGGGCGGCGAGGATCTCCCGCTCGCTGCGGGTCGGGTAGTACTCGGGCAGAGCGGTGATCTTTTCGAACAGCTCACTGCCGCGCGCGTCGTAGAACCACTTGGGCGACAACCATTTCTGCTCGGCTTCCAGTCCGGTCCGGACGTCCGCGCGCAGTTGCTCGGTGACGTCCGACTCGCTGCGGTGATGGTCGAGATCGACTTCGGTCATCGCGCCTCAGGGCTCCGATCGGCTTCGAGGACAGTGCTTTCTTCAAGGGGAAGGATCTCCACGCCTGCTCCGGTGACCCGGATGGCGTGGCGTTCGGGGATGGGAGTCCACTCCGGGTCGTCATCGCACGGTTCCGAGGCGACGACCACACCACTCCCGATGTCCCGGTAGGACAGGGAATGCGTCCACGCGGTACCGATGAGCGTCCGGCCGTCGGTCAGCAGGAGATTGAGCCGCGAACCCGGCCCGGCTTCCTCGACGACGCCGATCAGCCACCTGATGGCCGCGAGCGGATCCTCGCCCGCTTCGAGCCGCTCACGCAGCAAAGCCCACAGCAGTACCGAATCCGTCGTCGCCTCCAGCGTCAGCAGGCGGGTGATCGGCAGTTTCGCGGCGAGTTCGGCCATCGAGCCGGGCCACCCCTTCACCACTCCGTTGTGGCTGAAGAGATAGCCGTCGCCGGTGAACGGCGCGTTGGCCGCCTCGACCACCGGCATCCCCGTCGTGCCGTTGCGGACCGCCGCCATGAAGGCAGGCGACCGCAGCGACGCGGCCAGCGCGGGCAGGTCGCCGTCCGTCCACAAGGGAGCGGACCGGCGGAGACGGACCGGTTCCCGGCCTTCGGCGTACCAGCCGAGGCCGTACCCGTCCGCGTTGACCGAGCCGCCGCCCCGCATGTCGGCCGGGGCGTAGGACTGCACGAGCAGGGAATGCCGGGCATGGAAGATCAGCTCGGCGGGCGAGCGTGGCTCGCCGAGATACGCGAGGTGACGGCACATGCCGTTCAGGCCACCTCACCCGGTCGTGCGTCCCGGGCACAGCGGAACCCGGCGAAGATCTGCCGCCGGATCGGGTGATCCCAGTTCCGGAACGTGCCGCGGATGGCCGCCGCGTCCGTGCCGAACGAGCCACCGCGCAGGATCCGGTAGTCCCCGCCGAAGAACACGTCGGAGTACTCCTTGTACGGGAACGCGGCGAATCCCGGGTACGCCTCGAACCCGCTGCTGGTCCACTCCCAGACGTCGCCGATCAGCTGGTGCACTCCCAGCGGTGACGCCCCAGCCGGGTACGCGCCCGCCTCCGCCGGCTTCAGGTGAAGCTGCCCGAGGTTGGCGTGGTCGGGAGTGGGTTCCTCGTCGCCCCAAGGGAACCGGCGCGAACGGCCGGTCGCCGGGTCGAACCGGGCGGCCTTCTCCCATTCCGGTTCCGTGGGCAGGCGCCTGCCCGCCCAAGCCGCGTACGCCTCGGCCTCGTAGAACGAAACGTGGACCACCGGCTCGGCGGCGGAGGGTTTCTCGTAGACGCCGAACCGGGTACGCCACCAGCCGTCCTGCTCCCGCTTCCAGAACCGCGGCGCGGTGATGCCGTGTTCGCTGCGGTACGCCCAGCCGCGTTCACTCCACCACTTCGGGTCCTGGTAGCCACCGGAGTCGAGGAACTCGGCGTAGGCCCCGCAGGTGACCGGCGTGGTGTCGAGGAAGAACGCGTCGACCGCGACCTCGTGCGCCGGGCGCTCGTTGTCCAGCGCCCATGGCTCGGCCGACGTGCCCATGGTGAAGACGCCGCCCGGTACGAAGACCTCTGCCGGCAGCCGTCCGGATCGCGCCGGTGGCGGGGCGGGTGCGTGCAGCACCGGCTCACCCTGGCGCAACTGGTGGGTGGCCAGCATCGTCTCGTCGTGCTGCTGCTCGTGCTGGGTGATCATGCCGAAAGCGAAGGCGTCTTCGGTGAGCCGCCTGCCTTCCAGCGGAACGTTTTCCAAGATGTCGAAGGACTTCTCCCGCACCTGGCGGACATACTCGCGGGTTTCCTCCGGGCCCAGCAGCGGCAGCTCCGTGCGGACCGAACGGGCGTGCTGGAACGCGTCGTAGATGTCGTCGATGTCCGGTCGCAGCGGCTCCCGCCCGCCGACGTCGCGGACCAGCCAGAGTTCTTCCTGGCTGCCGATATGCGCCAGGTCCCAGACCAGTGGCGACATCAGTTTCGAATGCTGGCGGACCAGGTCCTCGTCGTCGACCGCGTCGGTCAGCGCGACGCTGCGTTCACGGGCCCTGGTGAGTGCCTCCGCCGCGTGCGCCCGCAGATCTTGCGGGCTCAGCGCGCGAAGCGGGTCGACCTCGGTGCTTTCCACGCTCATGACTGGTAACTCCTCGATCCGTGCACGAGGGCCTGCACGCCCTCGCCGATCTCCGTGATGGTCTCCGGTGGCAGGCCGGTCGTGCCGAGTTCGGCGCAACCGAGATCCACCACCTCACTGGCGACGTCCGCGATCGCCCGGTCGGCGAGGCCGAACCGGGCCGCACACTCCCATTCGCCCGCCACCGGCTCGCACAGCTCGAGCACCTTGTCCACTGTGGACGGGCGCGCGAGCAGGGCGGTCAGCAGGGCGACCGGATGCAGCCACCTGGCGGCAGGTTGCGCGTCCAGATAGCGGACCTCCAGGTAGCCCTGTGGCCGGACCGGGGTGAACATCGTCGTCAGGTGGTAGGCGAGGTCGTCCTCGGTCGGCTTGCCGAACCCGGCCGCGTCGCCGCGCCCGTCGATCCAGTCCGCGAACGTCAGCGACTCGGGCGCGTCCCAATCGTCGTCGTCCTGCCTCGGCAGCACCATCAGCGGGGTATCCAGGATCCGCCGTGCCCAGTCGCCGGCGGGATCACGGGCGGCCTCGCCCGACCGGGTACGGGCCGCTTCGGTCCCCATGACCGCCAGCCAGCGAGAGGACGCGTGGCCGGTGTCGCGTCCCGCGTGGACACGCGAGTTGGCGAACGTCGCCAGCAGGGGCGGACCGAGCGCGTGGACGGCGGACCAGCGGGCCGTCAGGTCCCCCGCCTCGCCGGTGTCCACACAGACCTGCAGGCCGGCGGTACTGCACATCATCGCCGCTCCCCCGGGACCGATCGGGGCGAAACGGCGTTCCATCGCGGCATAGCGAGGCGTGCCCAGTTTGCGGACGGGCGCGCGATAAGGGTCTATCCCGGATTCGCCCAGGTACAGGCCTCGGGCGGTGAGAAGGGATTCGAGGTGGGCCAGATCGGCCGAGACGACGGCGTCCAGGTGGCGCAGCGTGGTCTGTGGTTGAGCGGAGATCTCCACCTGACATCCGGGCTCGAGGCTCAGCGGTGAACCTGCCGGAAGCGGGAGGGCGGGGCTGTCGGGGCGCAACGTCCGCGGGGTGTGCGGGCCGAGCGCGGTGGCCAGATCGTCGGGATCGAGGGGCCGGGCGGGGTCATCGGCGTAGTGCACGGTGAATTCCAGCTCTACGCCGAGGAGTCTCGGTGGCCCGTGTTTGAAGCACACGGAAGCCACATACGCCTCACCTTCGGCGCGGTCCGAAAGGACCTTCGCCGTCGCGTTCGACGCGCTCCCGGACTTCTCGGGGAAATCATGAACAGTAGTCATCTTTCCGCCGTCCAGTCGGTAGTCCGATACCTGAGAAACCTTGACTTCGGACGCTACACGCGGGGTCCGACAAATTCAGGTCCGTTCTTGCTCGGCAGGATTCCCGGACCACCCCTCAGGACTGGACGATTCAGGGCAAAGCGGGCTCGGTGCCCAGGCCCAGGGCCGCCGCGGCATTCCGGACCGCCTCGATCACCAGCTGCAAGGCCGGGCGGCGCGACGACGTCGTCCGGTAAGCGATCGAAACCGTTCGAAGCAACGGTGTGGTCAACGCGACGACGTCGATCCCGGGCGGCCGGAGCCCGAGCCCGAGGTCGGAGACGAGCGTGACGCCGAGCCCGGCGCGGACCATCGCCATCGCCGTCGACTGCTCCTCGACCTCGTGGTTGATCTTGGGCTCGAATCCGTGGCGATGACAGGCGGTGCGCACCGCGCGCCCGAAGTGGCTCTTCGGGCTGGCGAGGATCCACGGGTGTTCGGCGAGTTCGGGCAGGGACGCGCTGCCCGACGGCACGGCACCGGCGGGCACCGCGGCGTGCAGCCGTTCGACCGCGATCACCGCGCGCTCCAGCCCGGCGTCCCACGGCATCGGCGCGTCGGAGTAGTCGATCACGAACGAAAGGTCCAGTTCGCCGTCTCGGACGGCGTCGGCGGTGTCTTCGGGCGCCAGTTCGCGGGTCCGGACCTGGATCCCCGGATGGTCGTTCGCGAGCGCGGCCAGCGCGTGCGGCAGGAGTCCCGACGCGACCGAGGCCCACACCCCGGCCATGAGCCGCACCGAGACGGTCGCCTGCGCCTCCTCCAGCGCCAGCGTCGCCCGCTCGACCGAGCCCAGGATCTCCTCGGCGTGCTCGGTCAGCAGCAGCCCCAGTTCGGTCAGCTGGACCCGTCTGCCGAACCGCTCGAACAGTTTCGCGCCCACGTCCCGCTCCAGCTGCGCCAGCTGCTGCGACACCGCCGAGGCGGTGTAGTGCAGCGAAGCGGCGGCCGCGGTGACGGTGCCGCGCCTGCTCAGCTCGCGGAGCATCCGCAGGCGGTGCAACGAAAGCTCCATGTCTCCAACGTAAACGGGTGCGGGGACGGGTGCCGGATGACGCGTCGAGGAGCGTTACACCAGTTTTTCTGCACATCATCGTTCAGATTCGGTAAATGGACGGCTGTGCCCACCTGGGCGCACCCTCGGAGGTGGCGCAGGAACACCGACCTAAACCCGAAGGAGGTGGCCGCATGGCCGCGAGGAACGCCGAACCGCTGATGAGGCTGATCTGGACCGACCCCGTCACCGGAGCCACCGGCTACCTCGTAGTGCACAGCCTGGTCTCCGGCATCGCCACCGGCGGGACCCGGATGCGCGCGGGCTGCACGATGTCCGAGGTCGAGGACCTCGCGAGGGGGATGGCGAACAAGACCGCCACCTTCGGCCTGCCGGTCGGCGGGGCCAAGGGCGGTATCGACTTCGATCCGAAGGACGAGCGCGCTTTCGGTGTACTGGAACGGTTCTGCGCGTTCCTGCGGCCGTGGATCGACAACCACTGGGTCACCGCCGAGGACCTCGGAGTGCCGCAGCACCTGATCGACGAGGTGTTCGCGAAGCTGGGGCTCGAGCAGTCGTACCACGCCGCGATCCGCCGTTCGGCCGATCCGGCGCACACCCTGCGGCGCGTCCAGGCCGGGTTGACCACCCCGGTTCCCGGCGGGCTCCTGCTCGGTGACGTCGTCGGCGGCTACGGCGTGGCGCAGGCCTGCCTCGGCGTCGCCGACGCATGGGAATGGGCGGTCCCGAAGACCACCGTCGCCGTGCAGGGCATCGGCACCATGGGCGGCGGCGCCGCCTGGTACCTGCACGAAGCCGGCATGCGCGTCGTCGCCGTCGCCGACGCGGCGGGCACGCTGTACCGGCCTGAGGGCCTCGACATCCCGGCTCTGCTGGAGTTGCGCGACGCGTACGGCGAGATCGACCGCACCCGGCTTCCGGCCGACGTCCGGCTGCTCCCCCGCGACGAGATCGTCTCGATGGACGTCGACATCTTCGTCCCGGCGGCGATCTCCTACGCGCTGCGCGCCGCGAACCAGGGCGGGGTCAAGGCGAAGGTCGTCATCGAGGCGGCCAACGCGGCGACCACGCCCGACGCGGAGGCGGGACTGACGGCGCGCGGCATCCCGGTGATCCCGGACTTCGTCGCCAACGCCGGCGCCGCGGCGTGGGCCTGGTGGCTCCTGCTGGGCGAGGTCGGCGCCGACCCGGCCGACTCGTTCCTGCGGCTGCGGACCGAGATGCGCGCGAAGGTGGCGCTCTTGCTCAGTTCGTGGAACCTCGACCGGATCTCGCCGCGCACCACCGGCCTCCGGCTCGCCGAAACCACCCGTTCGGACGCCACGGCCCCGGAGACCGCGCCGATGCTGGTCATTCCCTGACGCTCTGCGCGTGAAGGCCCCCTTCCCTCGGCTGAGCCGAGGGAAGGGGGCCTTCACGCGCGTCTTCAGGAGGCGAAGCGGTCGGTGGCGCCGATGAGGACGTCGCGCATCGGCTCGTCCTGGGTGCTGTGGCCGACCTCGTCGACGACCACCAGTTCACTGCCCGGCCAGGCGTGCGCCAGTTCCCACGGGGTGCCGATGAGGTTGCTCAGATCGAGGCTTCCCTCGGCGAGCACCGCCGGGATGTGGGCCAGCGTCTTGGCCTCCCGCAGGACCACGCCTTCGTCCAAAAAGGACCCCTGGCTCCAGTAGTGCGTGACCAGCCGGGCGAAGGCCAGCCGGAACTTCGGCGTCTCGAAGCTCTTGTACGGCGGGGAAGTCGGGATGACCGCGTCCTCCCAGGTGCACCACTCGGCCGCCGCCTTCTCGTGCACCGCGGGGTCGGGGTCCCTGAGCAGCTTGAGGTACGCCGCGGCCAGATCGCCGTCCCGATCCTCTTCGGGAACGCCGTCACGGAACCTCGCCCATGCCTCGGGGAAGACGCCGCCGAGGCCGCGGGTGAGCAGATCGGTCTCGCGCCGACGTCCGGTGGCCAGGCCCATCAGCACCATCTCGGAGACCCGGTCCGGATACCGCTCGGCGTAGACCAGCGCGAGCACCGAACCCCAGGAACCGCCGAAGATCAGCCACTTCTCGATGCCGAGGTGCTCGCGCAGCAGTTCCATGTCCGCGACCAGATGGTCGGTGGTGTTGGCGGAGAGGTCCGCTTCGGGCTCGCCCGCGTGCGGTGTGCTCCGGCCGCAGCCACGCTGGTCGAACAGCACGACCCGGTACTCGGCCGGGTCGAAGTAGCGGCGCAGCCCGGTGCTGCAGCCTGTTCCCGGGCCGCCGTGCAGCGTGACCGCCGGCTTGCCGTCGGGATTCCCGCAGACCTCCCAGTACACGAGGTGCCCGTCGCCGACGTCGAGCATCCCGTGGTCGTACGGTTCGATTTCCGGATACAGCCGTGTCACGTTCGTCCTCCCAGACCCGCCAGCATTACAACAGCGCTGTCACAATAGTCCGGAAGAATGCCCGGGACCAAGTACGGGAAGGCCCCCTTCTTTGCGCCTAACGCAAGGAAGGGGGCCTTCACGTACTTGTGTGTCTAGCTGCCCAGCAGGCCGGAGATGTGGCGGAGCGCGTCCGCCAGTTCGGTCGGTCCCGCGGGGCCGATGTGGACCACGGCATCGTGACCGTGCCCGGTGGTGTAGCTGAGGTAGCGACCCCAGTCGGTGTCGGCGAAGTGCAACGGATCCTCACCTGAGACGTGCCTGCCGACCTCGTCCCGCTTACCCGCGTAGAGCTCTCCGCTCCCCTCGACCGGCCGCTGGACGAGGCTGACGATGTCCGAGATGACCGGCGGCAGGGAGTGCGTGTCCGGGCCACGCCGTGCCGCTTCCTCGAGTTCGTACGCGCGAACCGTGCGAAGCCGGCCACCACCGGCGGGAACCGGGGGCAACTGCTCGATGAGCGACTCCGGCAGGAAGCGGCGGTCGATCTCCTGCAGCCCGACCCAGTCGCCGGACGACACCGCCAGCACCGCCTGCAGACCCAGCGAAGCCGCCAGGACGCCGTAGGTCTGGTCGCCGGCGTTCACCCAGCCGTAGTACTCGATCGCCGGCTTCGTGAGCACCGGCAACCAGTCCAGGAAGTCGACCGATGCCCGGCCGCGAGTGTCGGTCAAGCCGGCCTGCGCCAAGGCGGTGTCGACCTGTTTCTCCGCCTCGGCCCGTGCGGTCCTGGAGATCCAGCGCGGCTCCGGGCGCAGCGTGATGTGCAGCTCGCCGACGCGTTCGCGTTCGGCGAGCACCGCCAAGGCATCGACCGGGACGTCCACCCGGCCCGTTCTGACCGTCATCCTCTACTCGCCGATGACCGGCGGGCTGGTCCGCTGGTCCGTACCGAAGATCGCGTCGGGGTCGGCCTCGATCAGGAAGTCGGGACGCTGGTGCTCGTCGTCCTCGTCGCTTTCGCCACGCCTTCCGCCCGCGCCCATCGGCCCCATCTGGCCGCCGCCACGCCCACCGGCGCCACGACCACCCGCGAGGTGGTCGGCGCCGCCCATGCCGCCCATTCCACCCATGCCACTGCCCTTGCCCGCACCCAGACCACCGGAACCGGCGCCGCCAGGGCCGCCGAGGCCACCGCCACGACCGCCTCCAGGGCCACCTTCACCGCCGAGAAGCCTGCCGGCGGCACTGCCCTGGCCGGGAAGGCCGCGGCCGCTCCCGGTGCCAGTCTGGTTCTGCCCGGATCCGCCGGGACCGGAGTTGTTCGGCCCGAGACCGTTGTTGATACCGATGAGGTCGCTGGTCTCGCCCGGAGTCCGGCCGGTGCCCCTGCCCGGGATCTCGGTGTTCTGCCCCGGCTTGGGCTTGCCGACGCCGGTCGGGAGCGTCGTGTCGCCGGTGCCCGGCTTCTTCGTCGGCGTGGTGATGCCGTCGCCGGGCTTGTTCGGGTTCACCGGACGGTCTTCACCGACACCCGGCTTGTTCGGGTTCACCGGGCGGTCTTCACCGACACCCGGCTTGTTCTGGTTCTGGTTCTGGTTGTTGTCGTTGTTGTTCGTGCCGCTGGTCTCGGTGCTGTCGTCCTCGTCGTCACCGCCACCCTTCTTGGGGGGCTTCACCGGCCACGGAGGAGGCTTGATCGGCGGAGGACCGCCACCGGTCGTGACGCTGACGTTCGCGCCGTCGGACTTGAGCACGCCGTAGTCGGTGGGCAGCGCGGACCGCGTGTTGCTGGTGACCGAGTCGTACTGGTCCATCACGCGGACGTTGTTCTGGTTCGCCGCCTCGTGCTTCGCGACACCCTCTTGGTAGTTCTTGATGTCGTTGTTGACCATGAACGGCCCGGCGATCGGGATCGCACCCTTGAGGCCGGTGGTCCACGGGTTCGGCTTCTCCGGCTTGTCCGGCACCGGGACGACGGTATGCCCCGACTCGTCGAAGCTGTCGGCCTGCGCGGTGACCGATTCCCTGGTCGTGAAGAGGGGATCCGCCGTCTCACGGAAGGCCTGCTCCAACGGGCCGGCTCCGGCGTTCGCGGCGTCCGCGGAAGCGCCGGTCCAGGACGCCTTCATCCGCTCCTGGAGCCCCTTGATGCTCAGGCCGCGGTCGACGTAGGCGTTCGAAAGCTCCGCGACGCGATCAGACGCGGTACGGAGATTTCGAGTGTCGCCCTCGGTGAAGTTCTCGAAGATCTGCTTGCCGTCCACCCTCATGCCCCCTTGAGTGTCTTGAGCACGGCCGACGCGAGCTTCTGCGCGGTCTCACACGAATCCTGCTCGTTGTCGTAGCCCCCGGCGTTGGTGTTGATCGCCAGATCGTCGGCGACGCCCACCGCGAGGTCGCAGTTGCCGCCCGCTCGCCGGTCCTGGATTCCGTAGTAGACGGTCGGATAGCCGTCGACGTCCGGGCCCGGCTCCAGGAACCTCAACTGCCCGGCTTTCTTGGCCTTGTGCAGGCCGGCCAGACCGCCCATGCCCTTCTCGCGGTTGCCACTGCCGAGGATGATCTGCAGCGAGTCGGCCTTGCCGCGGACCCCCCAGCTGCAGGCCGGATTACTGGTATCGTTCTTCGATTCGCCGGGCTCGGTGAACCCCAGTTCCGCCGCCGCGGCGGCCGGAAGCAGCTTGCAGGCGTCACCGACGTACGCCGAAGCGTCCAGCGGAATCGCTACCTTCGGGACGTTCGGGTCCTCCGGCGCGGCGGACGACGCCGAGGACGGAGAAGTTCCCGGGGTCAGCGTCGGCGTGCCGGGGTTCTCCCCCGTGCAGCCGGCGACCGCGGCGGAAACGAGCACGAGCGCCGCCAGGGCGGCGCGATTCCTCAACACGTTCGGCATCCTCAGGTCGTGCGCAGGGTGTTGGCCGCTTCGGTGGCCATCGTCTTCGAACGGGCGACTTCGAGCTTGGCGATGTAGCCCTCGATGTACGCCTTCATCGATTCGTTCTGCTTCTGCAGGGACAGCAGCGAGTCGATACCGGAGTTCACATAGCTCGAACTGACCTCGTCCTGCCCCGGCGGCATGAGATCCGAGACGATGCGGTTGATCTTGTCGCCGTCGTCGACGACCTTCTTCAGCTCGTCCTGCCAAAGCCCGATGACGGTCTTCAGCTCCTCGGGGCTCATCTCGAAGCCGCCGCCCCCACCGCCGCCTCCGCCGTACACAGTCGGCTCCGGCGTCGGGAAGAGGTCACCCCAGACGGCCTTTACCGCACTGGCGGCATCGCCGATCATCTCCACGCCCCGCACCTTCCCCTCAGCATTCACGCACCGTGATGGACAAAGCGTAGCCAAGTGTCGGACGGCGTGTCAGCCGATCCGGCAGAGCAGTCGGACGCGTGTCGAGGTCGCCGGGTTCCCCGGCCTCGTGAAGTTCCCGCGAACTGGTCACAGTACGTACGTACGGATTGCATTAACCGGGTTCGCGGTGACAGGATCTCAGGATGCCACGGGTCAGCCAGGATCACCTCGACGCACGCCGGCGCCAGATCCTCGACGGCTCCCGCGTGTGCTTCGCCCGCTATGGCTACGAGGGCGCCACCGTCCGCAGGCTCGAGGATGCCACAGGACTTTCCCGCGGCGCGATCTTTCACCATTTCCGCGACAAGGAGTCGCTCTTCCTCGCGCTCGCCGAGGACGACGCCGTGCGGATGGCCGACGTCGTCGCCGAACAGGGCCTCGTCCAGGTGATGCGTGATCTGCTGTCGAACCGCAGCGAGCACCCCGCCGACTGGCTCGGCACCCGTTTGGAGGTCTCGCGGCGGCTGCGGACCGACCCGGAGTTCCGTGCCCGCTGGGCCGAGCGGTCCCACCAGCTGACCGCCGCGACCCGCCGCCGCCTGCTGCGCCAGCGTGACGCCGGGATCCTCCGCGACGACGTCGATGTCGACGTCCTCACCGCGTACCTCGAACTCGTCCTGGAAGGGCTCGTCTCCCACCTCGCGATGGGACTGCCTGGAGACGATCTCGGCCCCGTCCTCGACCTGGTCGAGGAGAGCGTGCGGCGGCACCGCGCCCGCGCAGGTGGGGGAACGCGTTAAGATTGATCCATCGCCGCAGGACAGCGGCGGTCTCTTGTTGGCTTTTCCCGATTGAGGAGTGACTCTTTTCGTGCGCGACGCGCAGTCACCTGGTGACAGTATCGAGCCGGGTGGCACACCCGGCTCTCCCATGGACATCCTTCCCGCCGACTTTCCGGCCGGTGCGGAATGATGGAAGTCCTGTTCGCCGTTCTCGGCATTCTCCTGTTCCTCCTGCTGACCATCGGCACCGGTCTCGCCGTCGCCGCTGAGTTCTCGCTCACCGCGCTCGAGCGCAGCACCGTCGACGCGAACGTCCGCCAGGTCGGCGACAAACGCGCGCACACCGTGCAGAAGGCGCATCGCACGCTGTCGTTCCAGCTCTCCGGCGCGCAGGTGGCGATCACCATCACCACGCTGATCACCGGTTACCTCGCGGAACCGGTCATCGGTGACCTGCTGCACCCGCTGTTCGCCGGCATGGGCCTCTCCGAGCCCGTCGCGAACGGCGTTTCCCTGGCCGTCGCGCTGATCCTCGCGACGTCGCTCTCGATGATCCTCGGCGAGATGATGCCGAAGAACCTCGCGATCGCCCGGCCGCTGCAGACCGCGCGTGCCGTCGCCGGGTACCACTCGCGGTTCTCGTCCCTGTTCCGCTGGCTCATCACCATGATGAACAACAGCGCGAACTTCCTGGTCCGCAAGTTCGGTGTCGAACCGCAGGAGGAACTGCGGTCGGCCCGCTCGCCCCAGGAACTCGGCTCGATCGTGCGCTCGAGCGCCGAAAGCGGCACGCTCGACACCTCGACGGCCGAACTGCTGGACAAGTCGCTGCGCTTCGGCGAGCGGACCGCGGACGAGCTGATGACGCCGCGCGTCCAGCTCGAATCGCTGGCCGTGGACGACACGATCAACGACCTCGTCGAGATCGCGCGCCGCACCGGTTTCTCGCGTTTCCCGGTCCACACCGAGGATCTCGACGACGTGCAGGGCGCGGTGCACATCAAGCAGGCGTTCACCGTCCCGGCCGCGCAGCGCGCCACGGTGCGGATCGGCTCGGTCATGCGCCCCATCCCGACGGTGCCCGAATCGCTGCCCGGCGACTCGCTGCTCAACCGGCTGCGCGACTCCCGTTTCCAGCTCGCGATCGTCGTCGACGAGTACGGCGGCACCGCCGGGCTGGTGACGCTGGAGGACGTCGTCGAGGAGATCATCGGCGACGTCCGCGATGAGCACGACGGCCGCGAAGCGCCTGTCTCGCAACAGGTCAGCGAGGACAGCTGGCTGGTCTCCGGTCAGCTGCGCGCCGACGAGGTCACCGACGAGACCGGTTTCCGGATGCCCGACGGCGACTACGAGACCATCGCCGGGCTGATCCTCGAACGGCTCGGCCTGATCCCCTCCCCCGGCGCCGCCACCGATCTCGAGGGCTGGCGCCTCACCGTGACCAGAATGGACCGGCTCCGGATCGCCGAGGTCGAGGTCCGCCGGGTCAGCGGCAACACCGCGGACCTCGCCGTGATGCCCGAGCAGGAGCCCGCCCGATGAACGACTGGTTCAACATCTTCCTCGTCGTGGTGCTGCTGCTGACCAACGCGTTCTTCGTCGGCGCCGAGTTCACCCTGATCTCTTCCCGGCGCGACAGGCTCGAAGCCTTGCTGGAACAGGGAAAGACCCGCGCGCGGATCGTGATCAACGCGAGCAAGAACGTCTCGCTCATGCTCGCGGGCGCACAGCTCGGCATCACCATCTGCTCGCTGCTGCTCGGACGGCTGGGCGAACCGGCGATCGCGCATCAGCTGGCCGGGTTCTTCGAGCACCTCGGGATCCCCGAGGTGCTGCTGCACCCGATCTCGTTCGCGATCGCGCTGGCGTTCATCACCATCCTGCACGTCCTGATCGGCGAGATGGTGCCGAAGAACCTCGCGATCGCCGAGCCGGAGCGCCTGGCGCTGTGGCTGGTCCCGGTGCACGTGGGCTGGGTGAAGATCGCCAACCCGTTCATCTGGCTGCTGAACTTCGTGGCGAACTCGCTGCTGCGGCTGTTCAAGGTCGAGCCGAAGGACGAACTCGAAACCGCCTACACCTCCGACGAACTCGCCGAACTGCTCAGCGAATCGCGGCGCGAGGGGCTGCTGGAGCAGTCCGAGCACCAGCGGCTGAGCAAGACGCTGTCGTCGGTGGAGAAGACGGTGGCAGACGTCCTGGTCCCGACGGCGCAGCTCACCACGCTGCCCTGCTCGCCCACGCTGGGCGACGTCGAACGCGCGGTGTCCTCGACCGGGTTCTCCCGCTTCCCGGTGTGCGCCGACGACGGATCCCTGACCGGCTACATCCATGTCAAGGACGTCCTCGACATCGTGAGCGAGTCTCCGTCGACCCCCGTGCCGTCGGACAAGACGCGCACGCTGACCGAGCTGCGGGCCGAGGCCCGGCTCGACGAGGCGTTGTCGGCGATGCGCAAGGAAGGCAGTCACCTGGCGAGGGCGCTGAACTCCGCCGGAGACGCCATCGGGGTCGTCGCGCTGGAAGACCTCGTCGAGGAATACGTGGGAACTGTCCGCGACGGCACCCACGTCATGTCATGACCGGCCTGATCGTCCTTCCCGAGCCCGCCTGGCGGGCCCGGGAGGACGACCACGTCGCGCGGATGCGGCGCTGGACGACTCCACACCAGCGCCGTCGCTCGCGGGGCGAGAAGCATCCGGTGCTGGATTTCCTCTTCACCTACTACTCGCACCGCCCGGGACACGTCGAGCGCTGGCAACCTGGGCCCGACGTCGTCCTCGCGGGACCGTCCGCGCACCGGTTCCTGGAGCGGAAGGGCTACGTCGAGACCCCGGACGGCGTCATGCTGGATCCGGCCGGGTTCACCGAGGGCCGGGCGAAGACGGCGGAGTTCGTCGAGCGGCTGCTGGCCGCGACGGCGTCGCGCGCGCCGAGGCTGAGTTGTTTCGGCCTTCATGAATGGGCAATGGTTTACCAAGAGCCCGCAAATGAGGTTCGTCACTCACAACTTCCGCTGCGGCTCGGTTCGACCGAAACGGACGACGTCGTCGAGTCGCTGGAGATCCGGTGCGGGCATTTCGACGCGTTCCGGTTCTTCACCGAGCCCGCCAGGCCGCGCAACACCCTCCGGCCGGCGCGGGAGAACCAGGCCGAGTTCGAGCAGCCGGGCTGCCTGCACGCCAACATGGACTACTTTACACGCGAAGTACCTACTTCGCTCTAAGCTCCTGACCTGCTGTTACTCGATTGGGTCGCTGGTCACGATGTACTCTCTTCGCATGGCTGATCACCCTGCGCTCCCCAACTGGTACCGGTCCGAGTACACGACCATGCTGGCAACGCGGGACGTGCAAGCCATCTTGCTAGCGCTCAAGGATCGTGGTTGGTCTCAGCGAGGCATGGCAGACATCACGGGTATGCGCCAAGGTGAGATCTCGGCAATCATCCATGGTCGCAAGGTCATGAGTGTGGCTGTACTTGAGCGCATCGCAGAAGGCTTGAAGATCCCCCTTGGTCGTATGGGTCTTGGCTGGTCTGTCGGTACGCGCCCGGATGCCCCTGTGCCTGATCTCATCAAGCACTCAATAGCCCGGATGATCGGTGATGAGTCATACGAGCATGTGAACTATCTACTAGAGCCAAGTCCTGAGTTTGATCGTATCGGCACTAATGACGCCGTAGCTTTCAATAAGTACTTCCTAGCTATCCAAAGGTTGGAGCAAGAGGTTTCAGGGCAGCTCGTACCCGCTCAAGCTTTGATCAGGCAGCTTCAAAGGATTCTCCGGGCAGACATGTCCGAAGCCGTTCGTGCTCGGCTTGCACCCATGGAGGGCTGGATTAATAGCTTTGCCGGTTGGTGCGCTACAGACCAGCGGGACTATGACCTAGCTATGTCGCACTTCTCTACCGCTCTTGAGATAGCCGGTAAGTACAACGATGAGCTAGGCAAGTGCCGAGCCTTGTTCAGTGCGGGTAAGACTGAGATGCACTTTGGTGAAGCAGAGCAAGCTTTGAAGTTGTATCAGCTTGCCGTAGTACCTGCGAGCAAGATTCAATCCAACCTGTACAACGCTGGTCTTGCTGCTCACTCTGCTTGGGCTGTCAGTCGTCTTAAGGATAGGGATACGCAGCACATCAAACGTTACATCGGCCATACATGGGAATCCTATGGACAGGTGAAGCCTGAGCGTGAGTATGAAGACATGATGAGCTTCTTCAACCAGACAGACATTCTCGCTGTTACTGGACAAGCTCAGGTCGTGACTTCCCCAGATCTTGCTATCAAGGATCTCACCACGTGTCTCAAGCAGCGTAAGCCTGGATCACGTTCAGCAGCGTTCGAGCATGCAACCTTGGCACATGCTTACCTAGAGGCTGGTTCAGGAGACACGGCCGTTGAGACGGGCCGTAAGGCTCTGACTCTCATCTCAGGGGTACAGAGTGGCCGCAAGGCTGTTCGGCTGGCTCCGTTGAAATCAGCAGCCTACAAGTACGGCACACGGGACATGACAGACCTTGCCGAAGAGATCCGCCGAATCAACTAGTACAGACAGCAGTAAGCCGGGGCTTGTGGCCCCGGCTTTGCTATGTGCTCTTGAAGTAGTTGTAGATCTCTTCCCAGTTGGCTTCCCTGATCTCCCAAGTTGTTAGCTCTGATTGATCCTTGAGCCATCGGCTTGCTAGTTCGATGTACCCGGCTAGGTCTTCTGTGGAGAACTTCTCTCCAACCACGTGGTACATCCCATCTTCCTTCTGAAGTTCTTCAAACACCGCGTTGGTTGCTTCCTCTATCTCGTTCATAGACATAGCTTGGACTAGTACTAGCTACTAAGTCAAGTCCTAATATTACTATCTGTGAGCCGGCCAGCACACAAAGAAAGACCCCGGTACTTGGAATCTCTTCCTTATACCGGGGTCTTCTTCTTTGTCATATGGAGGTGACAAGCCTTTAGTTACCGATCCAACGAGCGTACAACATTGCGCCATCTCCAACCGCGTTGGTTTGGAATGCACTTCCTGCCGAGTTACATACAATCTCAAAGTAATCTCCTGCAACACAGTTGTTCGGGATACTGAAAGACATGCCACTACCTAGACCGACGCCATACTGTGGCATAACACTAGTAGCAATGTTCACACCCCCGTTCTTGCGAATGGATAGCTGCATCCATCTAGCGTTAGCCAAGTCAGCTCCTACTACCAGTTGAGCAGCTACACCTACATTGTATGCACCTGCTGTAGTGATAGTGATTCGCGTATTGGCTGTAGCAATATTGGTCATACTGTCGTTATCAAGCAACGTGCTATCAAAGATGATAGCTGTTGTAGAACCATTACCAAGACCAGTCTGAGCAGTAAGCTTCCTAGCTAGTCTTGCTTCCGGCGGATTCATCAGGAAGTTGACCGCATCCCTGATGTTTTTGTTCAACTTCGCAGCAGTAGGAAACTCCCCCGCTGACCAGTTATCCTGTGATGGTACTGTAGCCATCCATTAATCAATCCCTTCTCTAGAAAACAATCCTGTTTCCTGCATCCATTTGCCCGTAGACCGGGTCTTCAATAATCCATCCAACTTGGTTATAAGCTGGTGAGATCTCGATACTTGTAGTCCACAAGAGCTTTCCTTCAAGAGGCTCAATGTAGTGACTGACTTTCTCCACAAAGTGGCTAAGCTGTCCTTCACCTAGACCGTTGCTGTTGACTAGATCTCCATAGATGTAGTCACCGATACGAACACCTCTACAGAACTCATCTGTAGCAGCATTGATATTGGTGAATCTCAAGGTGTCATACCTAGTCAGTGGCTTAGCATGGGTGTACATCAACCAGTTAGCTTTCTCCCTGGCTTCAGTCATATCACTAAGCTCGGTACGTTCTTCTATTGAAACTCGACCGTACTTGTTCTGTGAAACTCTGTGGAACACACGTAAGGTTCCATCCTTGGCACTACTAAACTTACCTGTGTAGGACACTTCATTAATAAGCTTGGTGTAGTCAGGACTAGCACCGAAATCACCATCCGGTTGGATAGTGTCGTCTCCTGGTCCTATCTCCCATGTGTTGTTTCTCTGGGTAATACCATAGGTGAATCTACTACGCTTGTTTTCGTAGATGATTCTTCCGTCTCCCCCGGCCCATACTGTTCCGCTTGCTGAGTCAGCTGCATTACGCATGAGATCAGCAGGAGAAGTACCAGTAGACCAGTTAGCAGGAGTCAGCCTAGATGTAGAACTAGGCTTGATACCGTCCCTGGTTTGCAGTACTGGCGGAATACCAGCTTGCTTCGCTGCATCGATGACATAGCGCATACGTGCTGTCTCAGTTTCAGTTAGGCGATTATTGAGACCAGCACGCCAGTGCCTATAAACATCAGCGTAAGACAGAGCCTTGTCATACCAAGCGAAGTGACCAAGGTTTCCAGTGTGGAACTGGTATGTCTCTGGAATGTTTCCACCGACCATAAGGTTGTTCACGAACTTATTAGTAGCCGTAAATGTGCCTACCGGCGAACCATCGAAGTAGCAAGTAGCTACATCGTTCTTCATAGTCATTGCTACATAGTGCGGCCTACCGTCGTTATGAGCTGAACCTATGTTGTAGATGTACTTGACTCCCGGAGCCTGCCCCCACTTGTACCAAAGCTCAGTACCGTTAAGCCAGATGTAAATACGTCCATCCGCTTGCATGCTGCTGTTGTGATTCAACAAACCATCGGCAACCATCGGAGCCGCACCAGCGTCACGCATGAACCAAACCTCATAGCTCGATTCATACTTATCAACCAAGGTTCCGTCATAGACACCATGGACGAATTGCCCTTGAGTCTGCACAGTTCCCGGAACTAGTGGCGGATTCTCAAAGCGGAAACTACCCCCTATTTCAGCGAGGCTCTTTGAGTCAGTAGAGATACCCCAGTTGTTCGGAGTACCGACAGTTCTCACCTTGAAATCAACTTCCACTCTAGAAGATAGATTAGCAATGGTAGTTAGGTCATCATCCATTGGAAGATAGACCAGCGGATCATCGTTCATGACAGTCTGCTTGTAGGGAGTATTAATCTTCACGTTGCCGAGCTGTCCAAGCACGTCGGTACATTGCAACTCGGCTGTAGTGATGAAGCGTTCTCCATCTATTGCAACTGAACTGGTCTTGTCCTTACGTACCTCGACACTCCCCCGGAAAGCTGAACTCTCCAAAACGCTTGGCTCGTTCTCGTAACCATCAGGGCCTATGTATTCATCAATGAACTCATAGCCCATGGTTGCGCCCACGTTAGGCATTGCGAAGTAGATTACCGGCACCATCGCACACCATGGAATATCCGGTGCGAGCACATCAACCACTACACTTCCCCCACCTGTTGGCAGAGCAATAGGAGTTGATACCTCGACTGGGAATGATCCCTTGAGCATTCCTTCAACGTCGGTTCCGAAACCACCACGATACTTACCAGTGATAGGTACCCACTGCACATAGGCAGTAGTTCCTAGTGGTGCGTCATATCCAACACTCTTCCAAGTAGCCTTGTATCGGGTACGTGTACTACCTGAATGATAGAAGTTGTTATGCGCATAGTTGACGTCTTCTATAAGGTCATTACCGTAGTGCATCGCAGCAGCACCCGAATCAGAAGCGTCAATATCATAGATAGAAATACGACTGTTCGATGTACTGCTTGATAGATCCCAGCGGATGTATGGCGGTAGACGAGTTACTGTTACTTCATCAATGAACACGTCTATTGCACCTGCCGCATCCCCCGCCATCTGCACACCAACATGCAAACCTGTAGCTCCACTGGGTACAGCAAAGTTGTAAATGTACTGCTTCCATTGAGTGGTGAGAGCCTGTTGTGGCAGTGAGGTTAACAATGCTTGAGTGTTGTTCGACTTCCACACTGCTTGAACTTTAGTGTTCGCATTAGCTGAACTTGCTCTAGCCCAAAAGGTCATTTGATATGCGACACCGTTAGCCTTACCTCGTGCTTCGGTGTAAGCCGGGAACGAGTTCACTACGTGTCCGAACCTGGCGTTAGCCGATGTAGCACCGTTGACCTTAGTCATCTTCAATACTCGGTTACCCTTATGGGCTTGAGTTGAATCAAACACAATAGCAAGAGTGTTACCCAAGCTAGTACAAACATACTGTGACAAGTTGAGCCCCGTTAGGTTCTCAAAATCACCAATGTAATCGAGCTTGTTCCAGTGTGGCCCTGGCTCTTCTACTGCTGTTCGTACGGTGAAGTTATCAACGGTGATGTTTCTAATTCCACCTGAGATGCTCATGACGAACTGAACGGCATAGACACCCGCTGGTGCAGTGAAGCCCCATGAATGCAATGTAGGACCAGAGCTAGCACCCATCACGTTGGTACCCATGTTGGTGCTTCCACCGAAGTAGTTTGCAGTGATGTTTACTGACGCTGCTGTAGCAATGTTGTTCCTACCTGTGTACTCGACACTGTAGAAGACCCCTGGTGTAACCGGAACCATAAAGGTAGTGCTTGAAGCTCCTAACGTAATGGTCGCTGGTGAACTCGCAGTAGTTACGATGTTCAAGCTCTTGGTACCCGATATCGGAGTACCTGTGTTGAGCGTTAGAGTTGCGTTGGTTGAAGTGAAGAAGTCCGCAACTGTTGTAATTGTGTCTATGTCGTAAGCCAATGGCAATAGATTGTATGCCTGGCCGGCTCTTTGGTATTGGTTATGACCAAGAATTCTTACCGGGAACCACTTCTTTCTATCGAACTGGTTACCTGGTGATACGACACGAAGTTTAGTACCTGCTTGAGGTGGCCTGGTTTCGAGCGCATCAATCGCGAACGGCTTTAGGTAGTTACCTCCGTTCGACGCTTCATATGTAGCGTCATACTTGTGAACCTGAAAGCTGCTGTACACAAAGTCTCTGTAACCCTTGACCGCTGAACCTAGCCCGGTTGGCTGTGCACCTACTGTCACATAGCGAGCATTTGAGGGAGCCTTGATCTTGCCCTTTATCTGTGTCGCTCCCCCGGTTGAAAGTGTGCCAGTGAAGAACTCATCCTCACGAACTAGCACCCCTGCATCCGAGTACCAGAATGCTTTAGCGTGCTCTGTCACTGTTGGGTCTGGACTTGAATAAGAAGTCTCTGAATGTGACCACGCAAGTACATAGGTCTCTAGCGGTTCGATGATAGCCGCGTACATAGGATCGAACGGTATGCGCCACTGATATGCAGCAGGCGATACGCCAACTCTAGTGAACACCTTGCCCTTAGCATCAATGTTTGTCTCTGTCGCATCCCTGAAAACAACCTTGTTGTCAGCTAGCGATACATAGTCTGATGCCAGGTAGCTAAACCCATTGAGATAGTCATCATTCACTAGCTCTTCAAGGTCATCAGTTGAGAACCCTGTATCACCCTTATTGAACTCAAAGGCAATGGTTGCGTCCCCTGGATTAATGCCACCACGTTCGTAGTCTCTACCAAGTGAAGTATCAATCTTGCTTACCTGCTCTAGCTTCTCCCAAACCGGAAACGCTAAGTCGGCGACGTCAGACCTATCTATCTGAACTTCAAAATCTCTTGCCATGTTCTATCCTCCATATGAATGAGGCAGGGGACCTAAGCCCCCTGCCTCTTATCTACCCGCCCTTCTATCAGTTCGGATAATCTCTTGTTTAAGTATCTCGGCAAACTCACGTGTGCCGTTAGAACCTACGATTGTGCCGTATTGATTCACGACTATTGTCACGCCTTGACTTGGCGCACTGGATACAACTACTGGTGCACCTTGTCCCGCGCTCAAACCCAAACCAAAAGCATCTGCTGTCTGTGCTAACAGGCTCAATGATCTAGCTGAGCCATCCCAAGGGATGAAGGACTCTGGTACTCGCATGTTGTCACCGATGACACGCCATGTGTTCGGATTGACCTTGGCTGCCTGTGTTCCCATCGGGGTCAAGGTTCGGCCAACGTCGTTGTAGATAATTCCACCATCGGCGAAAGCTCGTGCTCTACCGGTTGGGTTACCGAAGCCAGCTCCACCTACGTCACGAAACGAAGTAGAGATAGTTACTACTCGGTCCCTCGCTGCATAGTTGATCGCTGCCTCTGCTGCTCCTGTGTGAGCAACAACGTTGGTAGTTACATCTCTCGGAACAAGACCATAGGTACGGATCAATGAATCAATCTGCCCCTTGGTCAACCCAGCCTTTTGAAGTACTCCGATAAGCTGATTCTGCTGTGCTCCAAGATCTCCGTTTACCTTGTTGGTAGCAGCCGATAAAGACATACCCTTACCGACGAGGTCTTGAATGGCTGCACCTGAGTTTGCGAACCCACCTTGAAGAGTCACCAACTGGTTTTGCAAGCTCGAACCGTTGGCAGTAGTTGTATTAACTGTGCCGTCTAGGTTTACTAGCTGGTTTCCGAACCCCGCCGCCTTGTCGATGTTCTTACCGAACTCTTCACCCATCTGTCTTAGGGTGTCGTTAATGGTCTGCTGTGCTTCTTCATAAGAAGGAACACGACCATTAAGCATATCGAGCACGGTCACTAGTGCTTGCCCTTTAGCTGCCGCATCGGTTGTGAAGTCCGCAAGGGTCTTCATAGCTTCTGCCATACGGCTAGTAGCCGAGCTTGTAGCTTGAGATGCATACTGTGAAGCGGTTAGCTGTGTAGATGAATTAGCTAGGGCTTGCTGGTATGCCTGCTGGATTGTGGTTGCCTGACCAACAGCTTGGTTCTGCTGTAGAACGGTTGCCTTCAAGTTCAGCAAGGCATCCAATTGGCTACGCTGAGCATCGTTCAAATCAAGACTATGGGCACGCCATGATGAGTAGTTACTAATAAGCTCGTTAGCACCTTTACCAGTGTTCACCATCTCCTGAGATAAACCCTTGAAGGTATCTGTGAAGTAGGCATTCTCTGGTGAAGCTGCGAGCACAGAAGTAATCTGCCTATCGATAGAGCCTGTCACACCATCAAGTGCTGTTTTATTACCGTTCGCAGCTAGGGTTACTTGACCTAGGCTGAGACCTAGAGCCTTAGCATTTCCTATCGCGTTCTGATCAGCCAATGCCTTAGCTACGATCGCTTGAGTTGCATTACCGACTGCCCCGTTGTCCTGCTGGATTGCCGAAGTCAGCTCTTGAATACGTCCCTTGTGCTCTGATGCATGACGTGCTGCTTGCTGTTGCTTCTCACCAAGGATGGTAAGACCAATTGCTAAAGCAGTTATTGCCAGACCAGCCGGGCTAATCGCAGTAGCCAATGTTGTACCTAGAGCGGTACCGGCTTTTGCTGCGAAACCTGGTGACTCCTTTAGCTTGGCTCCAAGACCATCGAATGATCTGGTCACCGCTCCAAAGGTAATCATATCTACAGCCTTCAAGGCTCCTGCTACTTGTGCCAATGGGCCTAGCCATCCGCCAAGAGCACCCGATACAGCGGTGATCACACTCAGCGCACCAGATACAATGGTCATGAATCCACTGAACGCACCAGTTGCTACCGGTAAGCCATCGCTGCTCACTCTAAGAATAATTTGATAGACCTGGTTCAAAGCTGCATTGAGCTGTGAAAGCACACCTACGCCGTTGTTGCTCAGGTTGGCAAACAGTTGCCCGGCGAACCCTAAGAAGTCTCTGACGACGTCTCCTAGCTCGCTAAGAATCCTTCCTGATGAACCAGCCCCACTACTTAGGTTTCTGAAGAAGTCCGAAGCACCGGTACCAGCTTTAGCCATCAGGTTTTGCATACCTACCATCGGCGCATAGCTGTTCTGACTTGCTATCACCAAACCTGGTAGGGCGTTCTCTGCTAGAGCGGTTACACCATCTACAAGCTTGAGCACTGAACCCGCCGAGCTGGTCATGGCTACTTCAATGGCAGGTTGCATTCTCGCGAAGCTTGAATCAACCTTGTCTATAGCCTTGACTAAGGTTCCCTCTAACGGTGCTGCTGCTGACTTCACACCATCAGAGATATTGCCCGTCATCTCATGAAAGCTTGAGCTGACTCGTGCGTTGCTCGATAAGGCTGCTGCTGCTATTGCACCAAATAGGATGGGTACACCAGCTAGGGCAATTCCTGTTGCTGCTCCTGCCGCCGCTGCTGCTATCGGCATTGAACCAAGCATCTTCATAGCAACGGTGGTGGACTTGCTCAGCTTCGCATTAAATTGCTCGTTCGCCTTCTCAGCTTCTGCAACTGATCTGGCATAATCGCGCATCGCGCGTTGTCCGTCTTTACTGTCTCCCAGTACTCGGACCTTTACTTGGCTATCACCAGCCATGAAGTGTCACCTTATTTCGTTTCTTTATTCCTCTCGTTCGCTCGTTCAACAAAGGCTTGATACTGCTCAAACGTTAGGTTTAGTACATCTTCCAAAGTCCAGCCGAACCATGCTTCACAGAACCTTGCATAAGCTTTATAGCGCTCTCGCCTTACTTCTTTGAGGCTCTTGATCCTGACTTCGCGGTTCCCTGGTCTGCCGACGACTTGGATTGTTCCTTCGCCTCTTGGTCGGCTAGGTCTTTTTTTGCGTCTTCCATAGCTTCTTGAAGCATCTGAATCTGCTTGACCATCAGCTGATCTAGAACAGCACCCGGTAAGTCTCGAATGTCGTTGATAGTGACGCTTGGATCATCGGTACGCTTTACGATGTAGATAAAGGCTATGTTCATCTGCATGTTGACTACTCGAAGTGGGTAGTCACCATTCTTGTCCCATAGGATCTTTCCCTTATCGTCTGTTCTGATAGCCCCACCGTTCATGAGGTCATCCCATGCATAGCCTGATTCACGCTCAAAGTCTTCACGGTCTCGTAGGGTCAATCTCTCTTGCCATCTATAGTCAAAAGTAAATTCCTTGTCTGTCATCTTTCCTCCATATGAATGTGACCCCTACAAAGCCGGGGTCTAGGCTTAGCCTTCATAGACAGGCTTAAATATCTTGAGTAGTGCTTCAACCGCATCAGTCCACTTCTCTTCAATCCGTGCTCTATGGTCTCGGATAGATGGATAGAGGAAGTAACCTGGTCCACCATCAAAGGCATTGACCTTAGGATTCCCCCGCCATGGGTCGAACTGCTTGTACTTCTTTGAACCGAACTCGGCACCAAACGCGTACGGCCTAGAAGTCTTCTTCAGAAACACAGCTACGGCTGAACCTGAACCAGATGCGGACAGAGCTGGTGCAGCCTTACGAAAGACTCCACCCAGCTCGTTCGCCTTACCTCTGGCTACCTGTACTACGTACTGCGCAACTTCCTTGTTGATTCTGGCTAGCTGCTTAGGTGCCTGCCGGTCTATCTCTTTCAAGTCGGCACGTAGTTGCCTGAATGCGTTAGCACCAAGAACGTACGCCATTAAACCGCTGTAGCGTCTGGTGTAACTATTGTCGCGGTAAGCATGTTGTCGCCCTGTCCTGAACCTGGCCACAATACGTTTCCAGTTAGGCTCTGTTCGGCTAGCTTGCCTACGTCAATGCTGCTTGGTGCGTCTACTAACGAAACAACTGGCATGGTCAAGGTAATACTTGAGACTCCCCCGCCTGCTTCTGGTTCGGTTGCAGTCCAGGTTACAGATACTGATACCTGTGCACCTGATTCAAGAGCAGAAGCTACACGCTGTTCCTGAGTAAGGTCCTCGAACTCCATCTTGAATTCAGTGGTTATTTCGTCCTGCCCGTTCTGAATTGGCTCTTTCTTAAGCTGTGTACCTAAGAAGTAGCGTTCAGCCGCAAGGTTCTTCTTACCCTTGATAGAGATCTCAGATACGCTTACCTGACTACCGCCGACATTAACAACACCCTCGTAGAACTTGAATTCTTTAAGGTTGTCTGAGTTGCCGAAGTTCTTTGCTTGACTTGCTAGCGGACCAGCACCAGCACCTAGAGTTTCCTTCTGTCCGTCTAGGTCAAGCTTGATCTTCATGTACTCGTCAACTGAGTTACTGATCTCCCAGCCGACTACCTTTACACCTTGATAGGTCTTGGTATAGGCGATTCCGTCGGAACCAACCATGTTCTTCTGAAGAGTGAAGCTCTTACCTTTGGTATCCCCTGTCTTGCATGTGTGGGTAGTTACGCCAGAGGTAGTAGTACCCAAGGTGTAGTTACCGAGCATGTGCTTAAACCAGAACGCTACACCCTGATTTGCACCATTGATCTCAAGGGAACCTGTCGCACCCTTGGGGTTTCGAGCAACGCGCTTAGCATTAGGTGCGTACTCGCCTGCTCTAAGTCCAGAAGCAATAATGACGTTTGAGTAGTCGCCCTTAAAGTCTTCTGAGTTGAAGTCTACTGATCTGTTTGCTGCAACAGCGGTGCCATAGACAGATTCGTCCTTCACGTTAATATACTGGTCAATCATGTTGGCCATATAATCTCATCTCTTTCCTGGCTATCCGCCGGTTTATTTTCATTGAACCCCTTGAACAAGTTGATAGCTTCACCGTGATACCGCGCCTTCTTTAGTCCAATAAGCATGGTTGCTAGCGAGTAATCTAGTTCGTAGGTTTGTCCTTCTTTGAGCCATCCGGCCCAATCCTTGAGCATCCTTATAGTGAGAGTGCTCATGCTAGGTTCTTCTCACATTGAATCTTAAACTTGAATATAGTTCCTACTTCACCGTCTTGAGTAATCCCTGATTCCAAACCAAGAGGAACTAGGTTGGTGAAGTCGACATTGAAACCAAGTGTTCTGTTGCTACGTAGTTCCTCGACCAGGATTTCTACAATGTCTTGTGCAGTTGCATCGGTGTCACGTGGTGAACCATCACCTTGTTCTACCAACAGAGCACATTCAACGGTGTAGATTTCATAGATCTTTGGACGTGGTCCCATAGAGCTTGTGTCGTAGGATTCCCACTCGACATTTCCTATAGCTACGGCTGTACGTATGTCATTGCTGACTGATGGACCATAGACAACTTCAATGCCTGCTTCATAGTCATTAAGCAGCGCCCCTAGCCGGCTCTCTAAGTAAACTTTCACGTTAATAGCTGTTGTGAAACTCATTAGGCCACCCCCGGTACATCAAACTTGATGCGCTTGAGGAATGCATCAACGCGAGGTACGGGAACTTCAATCCCTCGTGTTCCTACTAGAGATAGGCGATAGGTGTTCCCTGTGGTCGCGTCCGTAAGTTGCTCCGCGTTGTCCGGCGTCTTTTTGGCCTGAGCCCCTGTGAGATGCACTGCCAGCTCTAGCGCCATGCCCTTAGCTTCGGCAGTCACTCCCCCGTCAAGGCCGTGTTCGTATGTCACGGTCGCTGAGCTGCCTGTGAGCCCGTCAACCCAACCGTTGGGGGTGAAGTCCCCTGTGAAGCTCTCGCCGTCCACAGTGAGCACCTGGCGGACCGCAACGACAGGAAGAAACGCTTGCCCGGCAACGACGCTTACTCGAACTGTCTTGCGACGTTCCACAAACGACAGGTTGGCCACAGACTCGAAGGTCTCGGTTACCTGGTCGCGTATGTCCCTAAGCAAGCTATTTGAGTAAGCCTTCTTGAAGTCACGTGCTACAAATATTTCTCTTAGCTCTGCAAGTTCAAACAGGTAGCTACCAATGACTTCCTCTGCACTTGTGTCGTCTAGAAGCGAACCATTCCATTCAATGGCAAGTCTTCCCAAGGTTGCCTGACCAGGTAGCGTAAATGAGTACTCATTACCTGTTTTGATTGCTGAACCAGTGAATACCTGTGTATCAGCTTCATCAGTAACTGTTACGGTCACGGTACCTGCATCAGCGACTGTATCGTCAACATAGAAGGTATGTCTTAATACCTCGCTCTTGCCACGCTTAATCATCTAGTCATGCACCTTCTTTCTTAACTCTCCTAGCTCTCTTCTCGGAAGCTTGCTCTTCTACTACTGGTACTGCTCTACCTTCGCTCAATAGTCGAGCTGCGAGGCTGTCTTCTACTTCTACTTCAGAATCACTTTCCAGCCATGCCCCGCGTTTGTCGAAGTCATAGCCGTAGTTCTTCACCATCTTGATTTTCATTGCTTGTCCTTTCCGCCCATACCAAAGGGGACCACCGAAGTGGTCCCCTTGTCGGCTATTGATTAGCTAGCTGGGTGAGTTAGCTTCTTGATTGCGTTTGGATCGGTTACTACACCATCACCACGCCATACAACCTTTACGGCTACAAGGTCGTTACCGAACTTGTAATCGTCTGAGCGCTCAACGCGTAGACCACGAACAGAGCGAACGAAGTATGCCTTTGGGTCACCAAAGACAATTGAACGCTTGTTGGCTCCTGGTGTCTCCATGCTTGAATCAGTGAAGACAGGACGGCCCAATAGCTGCTCTGGGTTGTCTGCTGCTGGGTTGATTGTCCATAGACCCTCAAGACTACGTAGTGCAGCAGCGGTAGTTGGGTGCATGAACCATGCTCCCTTGTTACGTGCTGAGTCCTTAACTGAGTAGTAGAGGGCGAATAGGTCGGCTTCAGTGATTGCTGAAACACCAGCAGCGGTAGCACCTGCACCAGCACCTACGATAAGTCCCTGTGGCTGGCTTGATCCGGTACCTGCAATGAAGTGCGCATTCACTGCACCAGATACGTTGTCGCCTACAAGACCTGCAACTAGAGAAACAACATCAACTGAAGTGTCTTCTACAAGTTCGCGTGACAAGTCGGCAATAGCGCCATACTTGTAAGCGGTAAGGGTCTTTGCTGTGTTGTCTGTTGTCTCTGGAAGAGCAGCAGCTTCAGCAGTAAGAGCACCACCGATGTTAGCTACTACAGGTGCAGTGATTGGCTCACCACTTGAAGTAGTAACGATACGTGCACCAGCACGGAATACAGCAGTGTTCTCAGCGAATGCTGTCATTACAGCGGTTACAAAGTCATCGTTGGTGTAGTTACCACCAGCAGCCTTTACGGGTGCTGCGCGGTACTCAGCCATGTTTGATACAACTGGACCCCCAGTAACATCAAATGGCTTGCCCTCAAGAATCGCTGAACGTAGCTCTTCTCCGAACTTACCTTCTTCGCGCTTCTGTGGTGCTGCATCCACGATGTGTGCGTAACGAGAACGAGTCTCAGCTACCTTAGCTTCGGAAGCTACACGAGCTTCTAGCTGATCGATTTCAGCCGCACGGGCTTCAATCTTTGTGTCTAGTTCATCAAGCTCTGAGCGAACCTCTTCGGTTACTTCCTGGCCTGCTAGATCATTAAACTTACTTACTAGGTCTTCATGCGCCTTTAGTGCATCTTGAAGCCTTTCTTTGTTGGTCTTCATTTCCTGTGTACTTGTTCCTTAAATGTATTCCGGTTTAGACCCCCGGTAGGGTTACTGCTAAGACCTTTCTTTCGGAGTGGTTTCTTACCGGCTCACTTAAGGTACTTGTTACGCAACTCTAGGATGCGAGTATCAATGTGCTTACGGGCAACGTAAGTGTCTGTTGACGGCTTCTGCTGCTCTTCTTCTATCAGCTCTAGAGCTTCTGCTAGGTCTTTATCTCCTAGTTCGAGCCCCCGCATTTCTGCGATGTTCTCGGCTGCGCGGACACCTACAGTGGCATCCTGGTAAGCCGGATAGGTAACAGGACTTACGTCCTTGAGCTTTACCTCTTGAAGTGTGCGAACAAGGTATCTACCTTCTTCGCTACGTTCCCATTCAGTAGGAGTCTTGCCCGCTACCGGATAGAAAGCGAATGAGGACTGACTAATATCTCCACGCTGGATACTCTCGTAGACGTCTCTACCTGTCTGGGTATCTGGCATATCAACTTCGTAGTGCAATCCTTTGTCATCTTGAGACAGTCTTAATGTACCGGCCTTGTTTCGTCCTAGTACGTACATAGGATCGTGGTTATACAAGGCTCTGACGTCTGCCTCTTGAATGGTCTTTGTGAAAGCCCCGCTTCTGATCTCTTCAAACAGTCTCGGCTGTAGCTGTGTCCTTGAATTAAAGACGGCGGCATATCCAGTGATAACCAGCTTGTTATGCTCAGAGCGAGTATCAAACTCAGACTCAAAAGATCTTATCTCTTGCTTCAATCTATTATACCTCCTTCTTCAGGATTAGGTTTATCGTTGAGCGCTATACCGCGCTTTAGTGCTTCCACTTCCGCTACGAGTTTTGCAATTGCTGCCTCACCCTTGCGGTAGTTCTGTTCTCTGTCTCCCTGAGAAAGAGGTACTAGGAAGGTGTCTCCACCCTCGACAGGTGGCATGTCTTCCAAGCTTCTAGCTTCATTAGGTGCCATGAAGCCGTTGTAGATAGCCTTACCGTATGACTCATAACGAGCTTTGATATCTCCACGCAAGATAGAGTCAAGGTTGAACTTCACGTACTGCCCGGCCTCGACCAAGTATGTATTGATCACAGACTCAAGAATGTCTATCCATGGTCGCAAGGTGGTATCTACAAAGTTCTGGTTCTGCTCTTGAATCCCGGTGCCCCATGTACTGGTAACGCTGGGATCAATCTTGTAGGCAGGGAACTTATAGATTCGAGCTATTTGGATAGCTGAGTATTTCTTCTGCTCTAGGAACTGAGCATCAGCCGGGCTGATCTGTAGCTGTTGAATCTTTCCGCCGTTAGAGATGACAAGGAACTTTCCTCGACCATCCTTGACCGATGCTGCTGCACTGAGCTGCTTACTGATTCGGTCGGCTTCCGGCTGGTCCAACTTATCCGGATAGGTGATAGCACCACTGGTCATCAAGCCCTTCTCAAACATCGCTGTTGAGATCTCTTCTGACTTGAGTGAACCGTTAATGGTTCTACGGTGTAGCTCGATAGGGCTTAATCCCCAGTACTCTCCCGGCAAAGCCTTGTTCTTGAAATGCAGGATATTGTGACCGTTGATGATCTGTTCACCATTAAGCATGTTGCTGCCATCAATGGTGTACTTAACCTGCCCCTTGTCCTTGTAGACCTTTACGCGTTCTACGTCTAGGACTTCTACCCCTACCAGCTCCCCCGCTTCATTGCGGATGAGTAACCAGCAGGCATTACCATGCATCAACAGAGACACAAGGGTTGTTTTCAGAGTGTCTAGCAGTGGCTCGTTAACGTTGGGCTGGACCAGCCATTGAGGCTTTTCTACCTCGACACGCTTACGCTTACCGTTCGCGTCCTGCTGGTATTCGTAAATATCCAGCGGCAACCCTGCACAGGTATCCGCAATGGTAGATACACAGGTATCTAGGGCTGAGTCTGCTAAAGCCTTACGTTCATCTATAGTGCCTGACTTATCTTCAGGCTGCATAATGTCGCGCCATGTTGCACTAGCTTGAGCTGCTGCTACCTCCGATCTCTTTTCGAAGTTTCCAAATAGACCCATACTTAACCGTCATCCTCTTTTTCTAAGACTTGCTCAGGCAGCTTCTCCGGCTGACCTGTTGCGATGGCGGTTAGCAGCAAGCCGGTAACTACCAGGCCTAGCCACGTCGCCACTAGGAATGTCCCAACGCATACCGAGATAACCCCGACCAGTTGAAGACAAAGCTTCGCTTTTACATTCATGTTCTCTCCCTAAGATCAGAAGTCGATCTCAATAATTTGTGGTGCTTCATAGTCACTGGCCGGCTCATATGCCAGATAAACAGCATTCATAGTTGCCGCTAGACCATCGATCTTTTCCGCCGAACTCTTCTTGTGAAGGATTGTTCGGTCAAGATTGTCTGTCACAGCAGCCGCGTTTTCCAGGTTCCAAGTCAGCACCGGATTGAATCCGTGATAGATGCGCTTGTTCAATACCAGCGCTTCAAAGTGTGCTGTTGGTGGTCCTAGGATCTGAGCCGACTGCCTAACATCGATGATCTCTATACCCTGCTTTTCGAGCTGCTGGGAAATATCCTTAGAGCCCCATGTGTCCATGCCTATGGCTTGAACGTCATAGAAGCTGCACAGCTCTACTATCTTGTCCCTGACTTGCTCGAACTGGATTTCGTCTCCGTCGAATATTTTCAGGTGGCCTTGTTCCGCCCACTCTTTTAGCTTGTACTTCATGTGGTCGTCACGTGAATCAATGCTGTACTGAGTAGCCCAAGACCACGTAAGCACGGTGTAACCCGGCTCGTTCTGCTCATCCCTGCCAGGCTTTCCCGGTAGAACGAGACTGAAACAGGTCATGTCTTTCTTGCTGGACAAATCGAGCCCACCATATGCGAGACGGCCGTCTAGTAGTTCTTTATGAACCACTCCCCCGGCTTGTCCTGAAAGCTCCCAGCGGTGCATTTCAATCCATGAGCTTCCGGAAGTACCCCAGATATTCAGGTAGTACGCCTTGAACCATGGCAGCAAGGAAGGCTTGAGCTTTACCTCTCGGTACTGCTCTCTTAAGAACTCAAATGAGTTGGCTTGACCTAGAGAAGGATTGGCGTAACGCCATAGCTCCTCATCTTCCCAATCGGCTGTCTCGTCCAACGGACGCATAAAGACAAGCTTCTGTGGATTGAGTGTCTGGTCTTCATGGATCTTCTTATCGCCTGACCACTCTTCAAACCCATACTTATGCTTGTTCTTATACCCGGCTGTTGAGATACCGATAAGCAAGGGTTCCGCTGTTGAACCCTGACCACCCTTGAGTGAGTTGATAAAGTCAGCGTTCTTCTGTACTGCAAGCTCATCGATGATGATTGTTGTTGGCTCGCTACCGAGCTTAATGTCATCACCTTGAGCTACTACCTTGAGGATAGAGCCTGTTGGTACGTGCTCTATCTCTTTCCAACCGTTACGTATCTTGAAGATACGAGGGTTGTTCAAGTACTTGTTCTTCTGAATGAAGCCTTTAGCTTGCTTGAATATTTGATCAGCCTGCCCGGCTGTCAACGCTCCACACAGGATGGTTGCCTTACCGGGTACTCCGGTAGACACCTGCATATCCATAGACAGTAGGTAGATAGCAAGAGCGGCAATGATGGTAGTCTTCCCGTTCTTACGGGGAATCCAGATATTGCAGCTTCGGTACTGCCTTACAAAGCGCTCAAGCTCCCATGACCAACGAACGGTACCTAGCAGCTTCGTAAATACTTCCTTCTGCCAATCGAGCAAACGCATCTTCTTGCCCTGGTTAAAACCAGAGCTTAGAATCATTGCGTCTTCAATAAAGCCTATGCAGGCATCTACACGTCTTTGATCAAACAGGTATTCATCTACTGCTACGCCATCCGGTCTCCAATCGGCATAAGGTAACTCCATTCAGGTCACTTCCTTGCTATGTCTTTAAGCCAATCAGGCTTGTCCTCCCCCGCTTCTTCCTTGACCTGAGCTAGAGCTTTCTTGTCTGCCGGGGTAAACCCGAAGCGTTTTGATATCTCTAAGATGGTCTGATTAGCTGATTGCTGAATCATGGTTGCGTGGTTGCGTACTAGGTGTCCGTCTCTACGGGACTTAACTAGTAAGCCTTCTGCTGCTATGTTCGCTTCACACTCGTCTCTACGCATTACAGCAATGCAATAGGAAGCGTATGGTTGTACGTTCTCTTCAACGTCGTAATTCTGTTCTCGCATGTACGGAAGTAGACGGTTCCACTCGTCTAGCGCCCCCGCGATTACTGCCTTAGGTGGCTCGAAGCTCATCGATCTACCTCCTTCATGTATAGGTACTGCATAGTCATGCATAGCCTTTAGCTATGGACAACTTTTCCGCTGCTATCCGGTTTTTTCACAGAACCAAAAGGCGCGGGTCTACAAAGGGGTACCCCTCTAGACTTTTCAATCAGTCCTCCCCATGCATGCACAATCATTCATCGTTTATACATAGAAGGCTTTGATCTACTTGAAGTTCAAAATCTTTTTGTTTCAATGTAAAGCTCATTGCTAAGGCACTAAGCTTGCCTTATTCCTTGCTGCCTCTACTGCTATTACATCTCTTGTGTGCTGGTAGGTAGTTATCTATCTCACTCCTACCCCCGCGTGATCGTGGTCGTAGGTGGTCGGCTGTGTCCGCACCAGGTAGCCCGCATATCCAGCACACAGGTTCATCGGCTAGCAGCTCTGCCCTAGCTAGTACGTGGTCGTAGCCGTACCCGCGTTGGGTGCTGGTGCCTCGTGCTTGGTCTTGCTGCTGCTGCTTGGCTCGCTTGCACTCAGGGCAGCGACCGGCCGTAGCTAGTACTCGCCTGCATCCCCCTGCACAGAACCGCTTACCCACGTTGACCACTACCTTTGCTGAACCACCCCTATACCTTGTTCAAAGCTTGAGGGGTTACAAGCTTGGATACCTTGACCCATACATGACGGCTACCAAAGGTATGTGCTAGCTTGTACCTAGGTATCAACTACATGAAAGGTAGTAACCATGGGCGTCAAGATCACGTATGTATCTGACCTTCCCGGTACGTCCGGCAAGCCTGCCGCTGAGGTAGCAAGCCTTGATGAGCTTGAGAAGATCTTCATCGGGGTTGGTGAGCAGGTCTACCAACTTGATGTGACTTCGGAGGAAGCAACCGCGTTCGCCAAGGTTGTTGCGAAGTACCTCAAGGCGGCCGAAGAGGCTGACACCGAGACAGACCCCAAGCTTTGGGACCGTGAACCTGGTGACGGCTACCGCAAGACGTTCGGCCCTGGTGGTCCCACCACCAACCTGACTCCTGTCCCCCAGTCCAAGCACAGCATGAAGGACCTGGCCGCCAAGGGGGCCGAGTACAAGTTCACCAAGGACTTCGGGGGCTTCAAGGCTGGTGCCAATGCCCCGGAGAGCCGCAAGGGAACCAAGGACTTCGTGGTTGCTCTGGGATTCCCTGAGCCTGAGCGTGCCCCGTCTATCGACACGCTCATTGAAGCCATCGACAAGGCGTTTGAGGATGGCGTACTGGAGAAGGCCAACTAGCCTGTCTCAGACGCTCTCAGAGCCCGTACGGCCGGATCTCGGTTGTACGGGCTCTTGGCTTTTCAGGGTGAGTTCGAGTGCACGAGCTGCCCGCTTGTTTGTCCCAAGATCTGTACCAAGCTAGCCGGCGAATTGTTGATCTTGTTCCGTCACCGTGACGTTGTGCCCTGGTGTGCTGTCTACCCACCAGCTCTAGGCTTCTCGCCCATGAACAACGCTCCTGCCGCTCCTGCTGGCCCCTGGTGGTTCACAGCCGTCGTAGCTGGCATCACTGCTCTAGCAACCCTGCTTGCTGGTGGCCTTAGTACTTTCCTTACCTTGCGATACACCCATAAGAAGCACAAAGCCGAACTTGAACATAAAGATATACAAGAGCGTTACAAGCTTCTCTATGCCGATAGAAGGCAGGCATACCTATCTACCCTTCGTCATCTTCGTAGTATCGTCAGCTCTATAGAGGGCATCGCAAAGATTCAAGATTCTATTGATTCTCAATCGCCTGAAATCTCTGCCAACCATATTAGCCAGATCAGAGGATACTTGCAGAAGCTTGAAGCTAGCAAAGGTGACCTTCACCAGCTAAACAACGAACTTATGCTTGTAGCCCGGATGAGAATAGTTGTGAAGTTCGGGATTACCCTTGTAAGCACCGAACGTATAATAGCAATCCTCATGCAATCATTAACTAGTGCAGCAGCATTTAAAGCTCTAGACCTTGTAAAGATCCACGCTGAAGGTATTAGAAGCAACGCTCAAATAGTTTCAATGATGCAAGAGGATCTAGGTGTTATCACCGATTCCGATCCGAGCTTTGGAAAGCTGTTCAAGCCTGACAAAGAGCTTTCCTAGCCTCCTGGTGGTTCTTCTACCGGTGGTGGGTCTGGTACAGGGTCTGTCTCTACCGCCGCGCGGATGAGATCTATAACCTCTAATACCTTTGCCTTGTCCTCATATCTAAACTCTACTGCCACGTTGTTTGACTGCACTACTAGAGAGAAGTCAATAAGTTGTGGCGATACTCCATAGTTGTCTCGGATGATACGTTTACCGTATCTACTTAATTCTTGTGTCATATGTCTTTACCCCTTAGGTTTTAGTTAGTAGATGAAGAGAGCTATGAACAATAGGACAGATAGAAGAGCTACCATGACATAGGTGAATACTGCTGCCAGTGTGCTATCTATCATCTTTCAAGCTATCCGCCATCTTGCGAAATAGATCTGCTACTGCCTTACGGTCACGCTGATCAAATACAACTTCTAATCTCTGTTCGTTACGTCCTTGCACTCCACAGTGTTCTACTGGACCTAACTCAAGGCCCTGTATCCAACTGAACTCAAATATCTCGGTAGTCTTACTATTATTGAACTTGAAAAACTTCTCTACGCTATCCATGCGTATCCTTTCTGGTCCCACGACCATCTTGTATTTACCCGCCGTCGGGTAGTCCTTGTAACCCCTAGCCGGGGCTGAACGTAACGAGTGCTGACGTAACCGAGTATGCGAAGCATGCGACGTTACGTGTGCGAGTGACGTTCATCTGAGCGAAGCTCAGCTAGTTAATGTAGCCACTCTTCATTGTCTTCTTGTAGGGCAAGCTGAGCCTTTTCTAGTGATACACCGTGCGAAATGAGCACTTCTAAGGCTTTTACCTTTAGCATCTTGTAACGTTGATACCAATCGAGTGCTCTTGCTTGCCAGCTTGCCGATTCGACTTCCAAGGCATCTATCCTCAAGTCTTGTTCTTTGATCTTTGCTGATAAATCTTCTATCGATGTACGTAGCTCATCTCTCAAAGCTTTGTCCATCTCATACTTGGGCTTGCGTCTGTTCAGCCACATATCTATGAGCTTGAACAGTGCACCACCACTTACTAGGCCGATTAGAGCCAGTATTATTGGCTCCATAGCCTTATATCCCCTGTCTTTCGTTTAGTTGCCGTTCCCGGCGAAAAGCATCTTTGCGTTCATTATCTAGGCGCAATGCTTTAGTTGAGACCCGCTAGCAGCAGGTGAAATTAGTTATGACCACAGTTGAAGGAGTCGCTGCTAGCGGGAAATTAAGAGTCCCTAGGTGGAGTCTTGCTCTACACCTAGGGACAGGAGTTGAAGAAATGAGTGAAACCTCTTCACTATATTAGAGTGCTGCATTGCGTCTAACTGGCTCGAAATGCAGCAGCAGCTTTCACACGTTCTTTCTGTCTGGCTCTGAAGTCCTCTCTAAGCTTGACTAGGTAGGCATCTAGCCTTACTGGACTCCATCCGGCTTCTAGCTCCCCTAGCGCCTCCTCAAGGGCTTCTTTGAGCTTGTCTGCCTCGTACTCTGAAACCTTGTTCTTGAACGTCCTAGCTGCCTTCTCCGCTTCTCGTGTTTTACTTTGAAGCTGATAGCACACCTTGCATACGGTGTTGAGTCCATCTTTGCTGCCTTGTGACTTGTAGTACTCGCTCAAGGGTTTGGCCTGCTTGCACTTAGTACATGTCTTCATAGTTCACCTAGTTCCTTGTCTGCTAGTTTCCACGCGATAGCATCATCGGCACTCACAAAGAACAGATCATCTCGAAGGTGATCCCTAAGCTTTGGCACTTTTGCATATCGTTCATAGTGCTTCACGCAGGTTTCAAACCAACGTGTTTGGTGCTGAGCGTTTCGCTCAACCTCTCTTGGCGACTTAACCAAATATCCCCACTGAGTTCCATAGTGGATAAGGTGTTCAGCACTAGAAGCTATGTATCTTTCTCCTGGTGTTCCTGTGACCGCCAACATTGACCCCGCGCTATATGCATGACTTGTCACGATTGTTCGCACTATGATTCCGCGTGACTTGGCTAGCTCAAATCGCTGCACAAGATCCATGCATAGGAACGCGTCTCCACCTGTTGAGCTAACCCATACATCGATCACAGCGTCTCGCTGACTAGCTAGCTCATTGATCTTTTCTGTTAAGGGTACAACTAGGCCGTTACGCATATCATCGTCAAACTCGCCTAGAACATAGAAGGTGCTCCCCTCGTTGAATACCCGTTGTCTTTCGTCTGTCATGATTACCAGTCTTCTCCTACGTTGACAATCTTTTCTTCTCGCTCCGGCATTGGCTCATCCCAGTTGAGCAAGTCTTCTGACTCTTGTTCGACATTGCCTCTCTCCCAGAACAACACCCCTGTTTCTAGGGAACAGGGGTCGGTTACCTCGTTACCCTTCTTTGGTTCTCTCAATTTAAAGAAAAGATTAGAAGCTTTCTTAATAGAAGATAGAGAGAAGACAACCGGCGAAGCCGGGGCGTTCGCTTCGCGGACGCTAGCATTAGTCTTTAACTTATTTGTTTCTTTAGTAGTTCTCTTAGTAGTTTGTTGTCCCTGAGAAACAACCCCCTTGTTTCCCTCGAACACACCCCCTGTTTCAGAGGAACAGACCCTTGTTTCTAGGGAACTAGGGTTAGGCATTGCAAGGTCGTAGAAGTTGGTTCCACCTATTGTCTCTTTGGTGACGTCTCTTATTAAGAAGCCAAGCTCTGATAGCAGAATGAAAGCTTCTGAGACTGTCTTAGTGGACATGTGGAAGGTAGTAGCTAGCTTTGAGTGCGAGCACCTTACTTCTTCCCCGGTATTCCAGTCCGCGAACTTGTCTGCGATGTGGTACGCAATGAACGCCACTGTAGGACTCATCTTTATCTGACGAGTCTTGCCGTTCTTGGTGGTGTAGCTGATCTCTACTTGGTTTGCTAGCGCTGTATCTATCACGCGTAGCCAGTCTAATTTCTTGTACATGTCGTGTCCTTCACATAAAAATAGTCTCCGGGGGACACGACATACCCCGGAGACTAAATCCATTTGTATTGAGCTAGGTTAGGAAGATCCTTCCTTTAGTCGTGTCTTGCGCTCTTACATCTATTGTACCAAGAATCTTTTATTACCGTGCGGCCATAGTAGGCATTTCCACCTATTTCCCCACTATGTTACCTAAACGTTAAGTTACCTTTGGTATAGCCCCTGGTAGATGGCATATTTCTATTTTGACGTTCGCACGATAATAACATATTCATTGTATAATTAGAGTATGCAGCCGAGAGGTTGTAAATACTTTAATACGGAGAACAACAACTAAATGAAGAACAGTGAAACCAACCTACCCGGAGAGATCTGGAAGCAAGTACCAGGATACCAGGATTACGACGTATCCAACATGGGGCGCGTTCGCTCCAATAAATACGGACGTACCAAGATGCTCAAGCTTAATCTAGTAGGACCTAAGCGAGCACAGTATTTGGCAGTAACCATGCTATCCAATGAAGAACGTGCGGTGCCGCGCAAGGTTCATCTAATCGTATTGGAAACCTTTGTAGGCACTCGACCAGATGGTTTGATCTCAAGGCATCTCAACGGCAATCCGCATGACAATCGTCTAGAGAACCTGGCCTATGGAACACACCGCGAGAACTACGATGACGCGGTAAAGCATGGGACTGCATACAAGGCACCTAGATTGAATTGGCAGAAGGTTGCATTCATCCGCGCTCTTCGCAAACAGGGTATGCCTGTCAAAGAGCTTTCATCAATGTTCAATGTCAGTGCATCCCTAATCAGCCGTATCACTACCGGCAAGGTTTGGGTTGAAGCCAAGTGATGACCATCGAACAGACATTTACCGAAGCATGGCTTGAAGCTATCTATCGCAAAGATAACTACTTCTCATTCCGTCAGATAGCGACCAGTCACCAGCTAGACCCGGAAGACCTACGTCAAGAAGTAGCCCAATGGTTCACGTATGAGTCAGGCTCTATCGAAGAGAAGTGCGCTCAAGCTGATGTATCAGAGAACTATCTAGTACGGATCATCAACAACCAAGCAAAGAAGCTTGCCAGCCAGATGCAGGCTCAGCGTTGGGACGAGACAGGCCAGTACACCTACGAAAGAGAGTTTATCCGCAAGCACAAGTATGAGCTTGCCGAAGCTTTCGGACGATACACACTGGCCAGTGAGGCACACGCTGTCTATGTAGATTTTGATAAGGCTTTCTCAAGCCTTACAGCAGCACAGCAAGCCGACTTCCTTACTCCCCCGGCTGACTATCCGGGTGAAACAGGTTCAAAGGAGTACCAGAGGTTCAGTGCCAAGGTAGGCAGGCTAACCACTCGTGTTCATCGCATCATGAACAACGAAGCTTGGAACGACGGGCGAGTGATTGACCATGGATGAGAGCTTTAACGAACTCAAGCAGCACATGGAGAACATGACTAACGCGTTCAGTGGATTAGCAGACGCGATAAGAGCTACAGAAGCCGCTCTAGAGAGCTTCACTAACAACTTAGGAGAAGACCAATGACCAACGCACGAGTATACGTAAGCTTTCCGGTAGAGCTTGCAGACGCTTTCAGGATTACTACCAAGCATCACAACACCAAAACCATAATCGGCCTTGAGACAGATAGTATTGAGGACCTTGAAATTCTAGCCGGCTCTCTGGACACCTTAAAGACAGCAGTTGCAATAAGACTTGAGGAACTTGAAAGGGGTGCAGCATGACCAACGACGAACTACGCGCCTATGTCTTGAAGCACTTCCTTGAGTACTTTGAAATCAACATGGCCGACTACCTAGCTAACGAGACTTGGCAAAACATGTTTGAGACAACTCTCATGTTTACCAAAGGTGAGCTAAAGACAAGGGGTGCCCAATGACACCCGAAGATGCCTACAGTCAAAGCATGGATCTTCTGAGAGAAGCCAAGCGCATTGCCGAGACCTATGGGTTTGATCTGGCAAAGATGACCATCAGTGATCTCAAGCGCTATCAAGCCTTTGAGAAGGCAGCGCAAGAGCTAGTAGATAGCTTGGAGATAGAAGACGATACCGAATGAGCAGGGTTGCGGATTGTAGATGTGCTCATACCTACTATGGTCCGCACCCATGTTCGGGGGAACTGGTCTCTATCCAGCTAGCCCCGGATATCCTGCTTATGGTTTGTAATACTTGCTCGGACGTCATCACCAAGCATGATCTAGGCTTGAGAAGCCATTACCTAGAATATCCATCGATTAACGGGTAGTGATAGTTCTTGTCTGGTAGACCCTGTAGCTATAAGCTATGGGGTCTTCTACTTAAAGAGGGGTTACCATGAAACGTTTTATTATTGCAGTATCGGTAGTGCTGGGTTGTGTTGCTTGTTCGTCTGCTCCCCCGGCTGTTGCTCCTGTAGCTACTAGCTCAACCAGTGCAGCACCTACTACTACAAGCAGTGCAGCAAGCAGCTATGCCTATGAGATCTCCATCAGCGCGGGAAGCAAAGCAAGCATCTCCGCTCAAGACAATGCAGTAGACCTAGGTAACAACACATGGGGTACCAACTCCAAACCTATCGTTGAAGCTACTGGTAGCAATGCTCAATGCCATATCAAGCAGAACGGCACAGTAGTTAACAAGGAAACCAGGTCTTCTACGGATAAGGTCACATGCTATGTACCGTGACTGACTGATCGCTAGCAGTACACAACGACTAGATTTCTTCTTAGTGTTTAAGCCGATAGTAATTATGTTTGCTACTGGCTTTCGCCTTACCCTTGGATGTTCGCAAGAGAAGGGGTCACGATGAAGCGTAAGTTTGTAGTAGCTCTGAGTGCTGGTGTGGTTGCTCTTGCAACTGTCGTTGTCCTGGTCCTGGTGACTTCCGGCGAGAGTGGTACCCCTGCACAGGTAGCGGCTCCTGTGCCTGCCAGCAGTACCCCGAGTGCAAGCAGCTCGAACCCGACCACTCCGGCCGCTGTGAGTACTCCCCCGTCTGTAGCCCCTGAGAACCCTTCTCCGGCCATCAGTGTCCCCAAGACCAGCACGAGCAAGCCCCGTGTTGCCTCGCTCGTTCCTAGGACAGCTCAGCCGGTAGAACACCCGACAGTGCAGCAGCTCGCCAAGCAACCTGTGGTGGAAGCACCCAAGCCGAGTGACAAGCCAGCAACCCCGGTAGAGCCTGAACTAGTCGACAGTGTGACCGTGACCGCTGATACGTCTTACAACACTCTTATTGTTCGGGTTAAGAATAACGGCGAGTCTACAAAGCCTGCTGTTATTTCCATGTCTGCCCCGCTGGTATCCAGCGATGGTAAGTGTGATGGAGGATGCACTACCCGCTCACTACGTCCGGGCGATCAGGTCACTTATGTTTTTAAATGGAATAACCAGGACATGAGCGTGACCGCTACGTTGGGCAAGGCTTCACGTACGGTTCAGGTCTACTCAGAGGTATGGGGACCTAACGAGTAGGTCACGGTGTTTTTCTGGATTTTCAGCAAGTTGAGAACAATTAAATGAAGTGCTCTACTAGAAGAGTCCCTAGCGGGTGTGATCCCCAGTCTTTCCCTGCTAGGGGCTCTTACATGTAGGAGGCACTATGGATGGATTGGAGGACCTACCAGGCGAACAGTGGATTAGTCAGATAATGTCAGCTCTAGCTAGTGAGACGTTTGATGAAGCAACAGCAAAGGATATCCACGTTATCTTGTCGTAGGCATAAAGCAGCCCGGTAGCCGAAACAGCTACCGGGCTTGCTTGTTTTCTAACTACTTCTGCTGCTCTTCCCTAGGGATAAGCATGAAGCTTCCGTACTTCTCCTTGGCATCCTTGTGCAGCTCATCAGCGTTCGGATACCTACCAAGCTCAGTACCTTCACGGTCTTCAAGGATGATTTCCGATTTGTCCTCGGTTACCCGACTGTACAGTAGCTCTGACATACAAGCTCCTTAATTATTGGCGGGGGTATTTCCCCTCACCTTAATACTACATTTGCGACAACCGCGAACCTTTGAGCTAGAACTCAAGCTGATCAGGGTTGAACCTCCGACCACGCTTGCCAGTCGGAAGTACCCCTACTACGGGATAGAGACGTCGGATGGTATCCCGCTTCTTATCCGTACCGGCTTTTAGAAAGCTTTGAGCGTCATCTACCGGCAACGGCATAGTCTTTACCTGCTGCTTGCGAAGCGCCTTGATCTTGTTATCAATCTCGGTAGCGAAGTAGTGGAAATCTTTGAAGCTCATACCTACTTCACTGCGAGTCTCCCTAAGCTCTTCGCGCTCCTTCTCCAGCTTCTCAATCTTAGTTTCGGTGTCATCCTGCTTGGGCTCATCGGAAGGCTTAGGAAGCTTTTTAATGTGCTCATAGGTACGGCGAATCATGTAATCATCTAGGGCCTTCATGTTTCGTACGATCTTCCCGCATCCCCCACGATTGGGGTTACACCAGTAGCTAGGGTTCTTGGCGGAAAGCTTCACGCCACAGACACCACAGACCAGAATCCCTACAAGCAGATGCTTTCGAGCGGTTGTCTCTGAATAGGGTTCATTCTTGTCAAGTATGGCTTTAACGTCCCGGTACTCTTCAGGCTCAATGATCTTTGGCCACTGCCCCTTGGACTCTTCACCCTTGTATGTACGGATAGCAGCGTTAGCAGACCTATTGAGCACCTTGGACAAGTCTTGTGACTTCCATGGCTTGCCTGAGTACTTATAGATCTCTCGCTTGTTCAGGTCTTTGACTATGTTGTACAGCTTTTCACCAGCGGTTACACGTTTGACGCATTCACGGATAACTTCCGCTTCTGCTTCAATGACATTGGCATAGTTCTTGGTATAGCCATATGGCCTATGTCCGGTACCGGGCGGCTTGCCAGTTACAGCTATGTACTCCTGATGTTCTGTGGAGTTCTTTTTAACCTGGTCTGCATAGTCGGTATCAACAGCGGCTTTGATCTTGGTAAGTAGGTCACCCTTGATCTCTCTGCCGCTAGCGTCCCGAACCTCTACCTCATGCTTCTTGACCGCCCGTAGGAACACGTGCAGTTCAAAGTCTTCACGGGATAACCGGGCCTGCTCACGAACCACCAGCCGCTTCAACGTGCCCGCTTCTATGTCTTGCATCATCCGCATGAAGTCCGGCCGGTACAGCCCCTTGGATGCCGAGATCCCCTCATCGATGTACTCGGTAACGATCTTCCACGGGATGGGCTCACGACTAGCGCCATAGTCGGTGCACTTCATCCGCTGTACATCTATCGACTCAACTTCTTTGTCGCCATCCTTGACAACAGACTTGCGGTAGTACGCGCCGCACTCTTCGTACTCTTCGCTCACGACACGTCTCCTGTCTGCTCAGCAGCCTGCACACAGTCGCCCTTGCAGGCGAACACCTGTGACCCCGTGCTTGAGTGGCCAACCGGCACCGACGGGCCGACGAAGTCCCTGCCGCACACGATGCAGGCAGTACCGTCTAGCTGTGCTTCTGTGTAGTCCATCACGTGCCCCAACCATGCTAGGTAGCTTGTCATCCAACATGGACCTGTTCAAGTGGGCCTACAAACTGAGCCCGTTCGTCGCCGCCGAGCTGGTCGGGGACTGCTTCGAGCTGGCCGCGGACATCCGCGAGCTCGACATGCGGGCCAGTCCGTACGACCTGGCGTCCTTCGGCTACTCTCCGGTGCGGATCGAGACGCCGGAAGGCCGGGCCGAGTACGCCCGTGCGCAAGCCGGTTTCGCCCGCCGGGCCGCACCTCTGCGTAAGCACCTGATAGCGCATTGCCAACGGCTGCTGACGGGGTTAAGGAATGCGTCCGCGACACGCGGAAAACAACTGTGAGTCATCGCATTCCCCGTAACATCGTCCCCTGTTAGAGTGATAACGGTTTGATTGCATACGCAGCGCGTGCGCGCATCTTTCGAAAGGACAACGATGGGGCGACACAGTGTGGCCGAAGAGCCGGTGCCGCACCCCCTCGACCCGCCGAAGCGACCCCAGGGCCGCAGTGAGGTGACCGGTTCGCACCGGATCGTCGGGAAGAAGGCACCCCGCCGCAAGTTCGCCACGTGGCCGATCGCCTGCCTCGTCCTGGTGGCGCTGGTCGTGATCGGTGTGTTCGGCTGGAACTGGGCGGACGGGGAGCTCAACACCCGCGCCGAGGCCCAGGCGAAGGCCTGCTCCGCCGGTGACACCCCGATGCGAATCATCGTCACCCCCAGCGCCGAGAGGCCGGTCCGTGCGGCCGCGGAACGGTGGAACAACGCCGCGACCGTGGTCCGCGACCACTGCGTCGTGATCCAGATCGACGCGCTGTCCTCGGCTTCCGTGCTCGACGCACTCGTCGGCAGGACCAACCTCGACGCCATCGGCGGCATGCCCGCGGCTTGGCTGCCCGAGGCGTCCTACTGGGTGACCGAGCTGAGCACCGCCAAGCCCGAACTGGTCGGCTCGCCCGCCGAATCGGTCGCGACCGCACGCTCGGCCGATTACCCGCTCGTGGGGCTCGCGGGCAAGAACATCGACGAGGTCCAGATGCGCGCCTCGCAGACGTTCCGCCAGTACCTGCAGCAGCCCGCCCAGCAGGCCGACTTCGCCGCCGCGGGACTCAAGGCCACCTAAGCTCCTTGGTAAGTACGTGAAGGCCCCCTTCCTTGCGCTAGACGCAGGGAAGGGGGCCTTCACGTACTTCTAGGCTAAACGGTGCGTACTGGGTCGCTGCGCCGTCAGGCTCCGCTGACCGAATTGTCTGAATGTACACGTTAGGTCCGTATTCTCAGGTCCGTGAAGGACTCCTTGAGGGACTCTGAGTCCCTCAAGGAGTCCTTCACGGACCAAACCCACATCCAGACACGGGCTAAACGAGGTCGAAGTTGTCCGGGTCCGGGCCGGTCCGCGTGCCGTCGTCGAACTCGGCCAGCGCGGCCAGGTCGTCGTCGGCGAGTTCGAAGTCGAAGACGTCGAAGTTCTCCCGGATCCGGGACGGCGTCACCGACTTCGGGATGGCCACCGTGCCGAGCTGCAGATGCCATCGCAGCACCAGCTGCGCCGGAGTCTTGCCGTACTTGGCCGCGAGCGCGGTCAGCGTCACGTCCGAGAACAGGGACCCCTGCGCCAGCGGGCTCCACGCCTCGGTGACGATCCCGTGCTCGGCGTTGAACTCCCGCAGCGCCTTCTGCTGGAGCCGGGGATGCAGTTCCACCTGGTTCACCGCGGGCACGATCACGGTTTCGTCGAACAGGCGCCGCAGGTGCGGGATATGGAAGTTCGACACCCCGATGGCACGGATACGGCCGTCCGCGTAGAGCTTTTCCAGCGCACGCCAGGTTTCGACGTACTTTCCGCGGGTCGGCATCGGCCAGTGGATCAAGTACAGGTCGATCCGGTCCAGGCCCAGCTCGGCCAGGCTGGCGTCGAACGCGCGGAGCGCCGCGTCGTAGCCATGACCCGGGTTCGGCAGTTTCGTGGTGATGAACAGTTCGTCGCGAGGCACGCCCGCCGAGCGGATCGCCTCCCCGACGCCGGCTTCGTTCCGGTACGACGCGGCGGTGTCGATACTGCGGTATCCGGCCTCGATCGCGGTACGGACGATCTTCGCCGTGTCGCCCGGCGGCACCTGCCAGACGCCGAAACCGAGCTGCGGGATGGCTACGTCGTTGTTCAGGACGACGGAAGGTGCGGCCATGGAAGAAGAATCCTCACTGGGTGCGGTGGCGGGGCTCCTTGCCCAGCATCATTCCATCCCGCGTGCCGCGTACGCGCGCAAATAGTCCGCTGTCACCGTGTCGGCCGGGAAGAACGACTCGATCACCAGCTCGGCGACGGTGATGTCCAGCGGCGTCCCGAACGTGGAAACCGTGCTGAAGAAGGTCAGCTCCACCCCTTCGTGCCGCAGCCGCAACGGGACGAAGATGTCGCCCGGTCCGGGGACCTCCACCTCGGGGACGGGGTCATCACACGGATAGGTGCGCAGTTCCTCCAGCAGATCCGTCAGGACCGGGTCGGCGGTCTGGGCGACCTGACGCCGCAGCCTGCCGAGAAGATGGGCACGCCACTCCCCCAGGTTGAGCACGTGCGGCGCCATACCCTCCGGATGCAGGGTGAGCCGCAGGACGTTGACCGGCTGCGTCATCAGCGCGGGTGAGACCAGGTCGGTCATGATCGAGACGCTCGCGTTGGCGTCGACGAGGTTCCACCCGCGGTCGACGACGGCGGCCGGGTACGGCTCGTGGCTCGTCAGCAGTTGCCGGACGGCCCCGCGGATCGCGGCCAGTTCCGGGTCGCCGAGCCGGCTCTCGGCGTACGCGGGCGCGTAGCCCGCCGCCAGCAGCAGCTGGTTGCGTTCCCGCAAGGGGACCTCCAGGTGTTCTCCCAGCCGCAGCACCATGTCGCGGCTCGGCCGGGAGCGCCCGGTCTCCACGAAGCTCAGGTGCCGGGTGGAGATGTCCGCCGTGATGGCGAGGTCGAGCTGGCTGATCCGGCGGCGGTCGCGCCATTCCCGCAGGAGTTCGCCGACGGGCCTGCCCGCGCGATTCGCCGTCATCGTGGTCGTCACGATCACGAACTTACGCACCGCGGGCGCCGGGCCGCCATTACCTCCCGCGTAATCGACGGGAGCCACCTTCGGCCGACAGAGTTGCGGCATCGGTTACCGCACAACCCAGTCACACCACGAGAAAGAGGACTCCATGTCGGACATCCAGCGCATCGCCGAGCAGTACATCGCCGTGTGGAACGAGACGGACACGGACCGGCGCCGCGCCCTGATCGGTGAGGTGTTCACCGAGGACGCCGCCTACACCGACCCGCTGGGCGCGGTCACCGGTCACGACGGCGTGGACGGCTTCATCGCCGGTGCGCAGGCCCAGTTCGCCGGGTTAACGTTCAGCCTGCCCGCCGCCCCCGAGGCACACCACGACATCGCGCGTTTCCAGTGGTACCTCGGCGCTCCTGGCGCCGAAGAGCCGCTGGCGATCGGCTTCGACGTCATCACCGTCGAGGACGGCCGGATCAAGCAGGTGCTGGGCTTTCTGGACAAGATGCCCGGCTGACACTCAGGAAGAGAAGGCCTCCGGTGGCGGGCAGGAGCAGACGAGGTTGCGGTCGCCCGCGGCACCGTCGATCCGCCGCACCGGAGGCCAGATCTTCGCGGCGGTGAACCCGGCCGGGAAGACCGCGATCTCCCTGCTGTACGGGCGATCCCAGGCACCGGCGAGACAGCGCGCGGTATGCGGGGCGTTCCGCAGGGGGCTTTCCGCCACCGGCCACTCCCCCGCGGCGACCTTCTCGATCTCGCCGCGGATCGCGATCATCGCGTCGCAGAACCGGTCGAGCTCACCGAGGTCCTCGCTTTCGGTGGGCTCGACCATGAGGGTGCCCGCGACGGGAAAGGACATCGTCGGCGCGTGGAGGCCGTAGTCGGCCAGTCGCTTGGCGACGTCGTCCACCGTGACGCCGGTCCGCTTCGACAGCGCGCGGAGGTCGAGGATGCACTCGTGGGCCACCAGCCCGTCATGCCCGGAGTACAGCACCGGGTAGTGCTCCGAGAGGCGTTTGGCCACGTAGTTGGCGTTCGCGACCGCGGTCAGGGTCGCGCGCCTGAGTCCTTCCGCGCCCATCATCCGGACATAGGCCCAGGAGATCGGCAGGATCGACGCGCTGCCCCACGGCGCGGCGCTGATCGGCCCGACCCCGGTAGCCGGGCCGGCGTCCGGCTGCAACGGATGGTTCGGCAGGTACGGCGCCAGGTGCGCGCGGACGCCGATCGGCCCGATACCGGGACCACCGCCGCCGTGCGGGATGCAGAAGGTCTTGTGCAGATTGAGATGCGAGACGTCCGCACCGAATCTGCCGTACTGCGCCACACCGATCAGCGCGTTCAGGTTCGCCCCGTCGACGTACACCTGGCCACCCGCGTCGTGCACCATCGCGCAGACCTCGCGCACGGTGTCCTCGTAGACCCCGTGCGTGGACGGATAAGTGATCATGATCGCGGCCAGGTCGTCCGCGTGCGCGTCCACAGTGGACTTGAGGTGACCGAGGTCGATGTTGCCCTCGTCGTCACACCGGACGACGACCACCCGCATCCCGGCCATCACGGCGCTCGCCGCGTTCGTGCCGTGCGCGCTCGACGGGATCAGGCAGACGTCCCGCGCCTCGTCGCCGCGCTCACGGTGATACGCCCGGATCGCCAGCAGGCCGGCGAACTCGCCCTGACTGCCGGCGTTCGGCTGCAGCGAAACCGCGTCGTAGCCGGTGATCCCGGCCAGCCAGTGCTCCAGATCCTTCACGATACCGAGCAGGCCGGCCGCGTCCCCGGCGGGAGCGAACGGGTGCAGCCCGGCGAACTCCGGCCAGGTGATCGGCTCCATTTCGGCCGTGGCGTTGAGTTTCATCGTGCAGGAACCGAGCGGGATCATGCTCCGGTCGAGCGCGACGTCCTTATCGGACAGAGACCTGAGGTAGCGCAGTAGCGACGTTTCCGAGCGGTGCGCGTGAAAGACGGGGTGTGTCAGGTACTCGCTGGTGCGACGCAGATCCGGCGGGAACCCGTCGGCGGTATCCGCGTCGAGCGAGTCCACATCGGACACCGCGACGCCGAACGCCTTCCACACCAAGGAAAGATGCTCCCTGGTCGTCGTCTCGTCACAAGCGACGGCGACGTGGTCGGTGTCCACCAGCCTGAGGTTGACGCCGAGTTCCCGCGCGGTCCCGATCACACCCGCGGCACGGCCGGGGACGGACACCGTCACGGTGTCGAAGAACTCGCAGTGCACGACGTCCACGCCGCTCTCGGCGAGCCCGGCCGCGAGCACGGTGGCCATCCGGTGAGCGCGGTTCGCGATGGCGCGCAAGCCTTCCGGCCCGTGATACACCGCGTACATCGACGCGATCACCGCCAGGAGCACCTGCGCGGTGCAGATGTTGCTGGTCGCCTTCTCCCGGCGGATGTGCTGCTCGCGGGTCTGCAGCGCGAGGCGGTACGCGGGCGCGCCGTCGGCGTCCTTCGACACCCCGACGAGCCGGCCCGGCAACTGCCGTTCGAGCCCTTGCCGGACGGCGAGGTACGCCGCGTGCGGTCCGCCGAAGCCCATCGGGACCCCGAACCGTTGCGTCGAGCCGACCGCGACGTCGGCACCGAGCTCACCCGGCGAGCGCAGCAGGGTCAGGGCCAGCGGATCGGCGGCCATCACCACGGCCGCGCCCAGCGCCTTGGCCTCGGCGATGGTGTGGTCCCATTCCCGCACCGCGCCCGAGGCGCCCGGGTACGACAGCAGCACTCCGAAGAAGTCGCCGCCGAGGCCGAGCCCGGTGATGCCTTGGGACAGATCGGCGGTCACCAGCTCGATCCCGAGCGGTTCGGCGCGCGTGCGCAAGACCTCGATCGTCTGCGGAAGGGTGTCTTCGTCGACCACGAACCGGTGGGATTTCGACTTGCCCGCGCGGCGGACCAGCGTCATCGCCTCGGCGGCGGCGGTCGCTTCGTCCAGCATCGACGCGTTCGCGATCGCCAGGCCGGTCAGATCGGCGACCATGGTCTGGAAGTTGAGGAGGGCTTCGAGGCGGCCTTGCGAGATCTCCGGCTGATACGGCGTGTACGCGGTGTACCAGGCCGGGCTCTCCAGCACGTTCCGGCGGATCACCGGCGGGGTCACGGTGTCGTGGTAGCCGAGGCCGATCATCTGGACCATCGGCCGGTTCCTCGCGGCCAGCGCGCGGAGTTCGGCCAGCGCCCCGGTTTCGGTGGCGGGTGGCGGCAGGTCCGGCGGCGTCGCGGATTCCCGCAGCGACGCGGGAACGGCACGCTCGGCGAGTTCATCGAGGGAGGCGACGCCGATGACGTCCAGGATGCGGGAAAGCTCCTCCGCGCCGGGACCGATGTGCCGGTCCGCGAACGAGGTTCCGGCTTCGAGAGCGGCGAGTGACACGGGCTCCAACGGGGACCTCCCAAGACGCGGGGGTGGGCCGGGACGGATTGTCCTGGCCCTCCCCACTCTGTCCGTACCCCCGTGGGGGCGCCTGAGAGTTTCACCCGTGAGTTGAGCCGGGCTTGCACCGTCGGCGGGGCCGCCAGGTGGTGACCTGCCGGCTCACTTTCCAGAGGCGTCTCATCCGCGCGGTCCAGGGTGCCTGAGAGGTTCCGGGGAGGACTTGCTCCTTCGGCGCCGAGCTCGGCTGTTAGTGGCTCGGTCTCTCCCGCGCGGATTCGTCGACTGCGGAAGTGAGCCTACCCTGCCGCTCGCGCGGCTTCATGATCAGCCGGTGCGACGGGCGTTACGACGCTGCGTGAGCTCGTCCGGAGTCGCTGTCTCGACCACGCCGCCGTCGGCCCGCTCGGCCTGGAATTCGTGGATGGTGCCGCTGATCTCCTGCATCGCCCCGCTGACGGCGATCCCGAAAACGCCCTGCCCGCCCTGGAGTAAATCGACGATTTCCTCGGGCGAGGTGCATTCGTAGACCGTGGTGCCGTCGGAGAACAGGGTCACCCTGGCGAGGTCGCGGACGCCGCGCAGGCGCAGGTGATCGACGGCGACGCGGATGTTCTGCAGCGAGACACCGGTGTCCAGCAGCCGCTTGACGACCTTCAGGACCAGGATGTCCTTGAACGAGTACAGCCGCTGCGAACCGGAACCGTGCGCCGTGCGGATACTCGGCGCGACCAGCTTCGTGCGGGCCCAGTAGTCGAGCTGCCGGTAGGTGATCCCGGCGATCTGACAGGCGGCGGGGCCGCGGTAGCCGACGAGTTCGTCCGGGAGGGAGGAGTCGGGGAACAGTTCACCCTGCTCGCCGTCAGTGGTGAACTGAACAGGCGGCTTCTGAGGGCTACCAGCCTCGACCACGCATGCCTCCCCTCGCCCGACCTGGCGGCCGGCGAACAAAGCCGGACCTTCCCACGGGGGAACGCACCGGAGTCAACCGCAACGAACGCCCCAGACATCCGAACCACGCGGACTCCGAATGACACCGTGGCGATTTACCTCCATTGACGGTAAGCGCGTCCGGCAAACCGGTCAACGCGACGCGCGGTCGACCTCAAGCTCATCTTGAGACTTGTTGGTGACAGTCCCCCGAACGGCAGCACGCTTGCCACTTTTACTCAGCCGTGTTACTTTTTACTCATGCAAGTAAATCCCTCGACCCAGAGCGCCCTGCAAGAGGTGCAGGCCGAACTCGGACTGTCGGTCACCGAAGCCGCCCGGCGGGCCCAGATCGTCGGCGCCACGATCGCGACGATCTCCGATGTCGGCTACCACAAGACGTCGTTCGCGAAGATCAAGGAGCGGGCCGGGCTGTCCAGCACCCGGATCATCTCGTACCACTTCACCAACAAGGCCGGCCTGATGCAGGCCGTGGTCACCACCGCGACCGGGATGAAGGACAAGTTCCTCGAAGAACGCATCCAGGGCACGAGCGACCGCGCCGGGCTGCTGCGCGGCTACGTCGAATCGGAGATCGCGTTCCTCGGCGCGTACCCGGAACTGGTGCGGGTCATGGTCGAGATGGCGTCGAGCGGCTCCGACACCGAGGGCTGGTTCATGTCGGCCCTGATCGTCGAAGAGTTCCGCACCGGACGGCTCGAACGTCAGCTGAGCCAAGGTCAGCAGGAAAGCGCTTTCGGCGACTTCGCGCCGGACGTGATGGCGCTGTCGATCGCGCAGGCCATCGACGGTGTCGCCGCGAAGTTCGCGGCCGACCGGAAGCTGGACCTGGAACGCTACGGGCGGGAACTGGCCGACCTGTTCATCAAGGCCACCGCACCCTGAACACCCCTGAGCTCCGCACGTACGAAGAAGGGGCAGCGCCACCGGCGCTGCCCCTTCTCGTCGAAATCTCGCGGCGTGCTCAGGTGTCCGCGCCGCGGAAGTCTTCAGGGGATACGGAATCGAGGAATTCGCGGAACTTCTCGACCTCGTCTTCCTGCTCGTCGGGAATGATGAGACCCGCTTCTTCCAGTACCGCGTCCACGGCATGGATCGGGACCCCCACCCGCAGTGCCAGCGCCACCGAATCGCTCGGCCGCGCGGAAACCCGGATGTCCCCGTCGAAGACCAGTTCCGCGAAGAACGTGCCTTCCTTGAGGTCCGTGATGACGACCTGCTCCAACTCGCGGCCCAGTGCTCCGATGACCTCCTTGAGCAGGTCATGGGTAAGCGGGCGGGCCGGGCGGACTCCCTGCTGCTCCAAGGCGATGGCGGTGGCCTCGACCGAGCCGATCCAGATCGGCAGGTACCGCTCGCCTTCGGTTTCCCGCAGCAACAAGATCGGCTGATTGGCAGGTAGCTCCACCCGCACGCCGACGACGCGCATTTCGCTCATCGGGCTTCGCCTCCCTCTCGTGCGCACGGGCTGCAGCGCTTGTCTCGACGACCAAGCGACGGCAAGTCCGACGCTACCCGTCTTCCGAGCGCTGTGCTCGCTGTCTCCGACATTCTCGGTTCGCTCGCGGCAAACCCGACTCTCACGGTACGGCATAGGGTGCCGAACATTCAGTCATTGACAAGTGGCCTCGGAGCGGTTCCCGGACCTCGGAACTCGTTCAACCGCCGGCGACGGCCCGTATTCCGGCCTTCACCAGGAGCGTATGTAACGCTACGGACAGTGCCGCGAGCTCACGGACGACCTCATCGGCCCTCGCCTTGGCATCCTCGTCACGGTGCCGATACACCGGGGTCACGATCTGCTCCAGCAGGCCGACCTCGCGGTCGGCCGCGGCGCGGAAGGCACGCAGATGTCTCGGCTCGATACCGAATTCGGTCATCGCCTTCACGGTCTTCGCCACGAGGACCGCGTCCGGGTCGAAAAAACCCGCCGCGCCAGGGCGGACGAGACCGTATTGCCGCAGCTCAGCCAGGGTCGCGGCGTCGATGCCCGCCTGGCGGAGAAGATCTTCTTCGGTCAGCCGGATCTCGTAGTCCGTCTCGAAGTCCCCGGGGGCCGGTAGGCCACCGTTCTCCCCCGGGGCTTCGATCGGAACGAGTTTCCGCGGTGGCCGGGGTGCCGCCGCCGAGGGCGCGGCGCCCTGATCCGCCGCGTCGAGCTGTTCCTTGATGACCTTCAGCGGAAGGTAGTGATCCCGCTGGGCGGACAGGACGAACCGCAACCGCTCCACGTCCGCCGGAGCGAACTGCCGGTACCCCGAAGGCGTCCGGCCCGGCTGGACCAGACCTTCCGCCTCGAGGAACCGGATCTTGGAGATGGTGACATCGGGGAAGTCGCCGCGCAGTTGTGCCAGCACGGCCCCGATGCTCAACCCATCGCGCTGCGACGCATCCCGATCAGGCCGCCCGGCCGCTGTCACTGTGCCCCCTGGCCCCCGTGACCCGGGCCGGTCAGGAAGACCAGTCGGAACTTGCCGATCTGTACCTCGTCGCCACCGGCGAGGACGGCCTGGTCGACCGGCTCACGGTTGACGTAAGTGCCGTTGAGGCTGCCGACGTCGATGACGACGAACTCGCCGCCTTCACGCCGGAACTCGGCGTGACGCCGGGAAACCGTGACGTCGTCGAGGAAGATGTCGCTGTCCGGGTGCCGTCCGGCACTGGTGGTGTCGCGGTCCAGAAGGAAGCGCGAACCCGCGTTCGGGCCGCGCTTGACGACCAGCAGCGCGGAACCGGCGGGAAGCGCGTCCACACCCTGGACGGGGGCCTCGGCAGCCGGAGGAGCCTCAGTGCCTTCGACGTCGGCCAGGAAGTCGGCCCGGAAGACAGAGGTCCGCTCCGGAGACTGCTCCGGGGGAACGCCGGGCCCGTCGTTCGTGCTCACCTGAGCTCTCCTAACGCATGTGTGTTGCCACTACTCAAGAACTGTGGACGCCAAACGTACCGTGCCTGATCGAATCTCCGGCCCGCGGCTCCCCCTACTCGGATCGGAGGGCCGCGGCCTGCGGCTATTCCTGAATCAGTGCCTGGTACGCCTCGGCCTCGAGCAGGGAATCGACGCTGCTCGCGTCGTCGAGCCGGAGCTCGATGAGCCAGCCTTCACCGTAGGGGTCGCTGTTGATCAGCTCGGGCGAGTCGGTCACCGCGTCGTTGACCGCGACCACCTCGCCTTCGAGCGGGGCGAACAGCTCGGAAACGCTCTTGGTGGACTCGACCTCGCCGAAGGAGTCGCCGGCGCCGACATGCCTGCCGACCTCGGGCAGGTCGACGAACACCACGTCACCGAGCTGGTCCTGGGCGTACTCCGTGATGCCCACGCGCACGAGCCCTGCGTCGCGCACGGAGACCCACTCGTGCTCCTCGGTATAGCGCAGTTCTTCTGGAGTGGACAACGCCGCTCCCCTTTCCTGGTGCCCTCGCTCAAAACCGATGGGGAGGAGTTTCGCATCCCGCCGGACCGCGCGCCCGGCACCTCCCGCTTGTGGGGGGGGGGACGCTATTCCGGATCCGCCGCTCGCAGGGCCCTCACCGTCTGGACGACGTACAGCACCCCCGAGTAGACGTACAGGACCCCGCCCCAGGTGATGAAGGCGTAGCCGACCGGGCGGGCGAACGCGGCGAGACCGGAGTCACCCTGGGTGAGCAGCAGGAACGGGAAGGCGTACATCAGCACGAACGTCGCGCCCTTGCCGATGTAGGTGACCTCGGGCGGGGCGAACCCGGCGCGGCGGAGCAGCAGGACACAGACCCCCAGCACGGCCTCCCGCAGGATCAGCGGGGCCACCACCCACCACGGGATGATGTCGCGGATCAGGAAGGCGATCAGCGTCGCGAGGATGTAGAGCCTGTCGGCCGCGGGGTCGAGCAGCTGGCCGAGCCGGGACATCTGGTTGAGCCAGCGGGCGAGCTTGCCGTCGAGCCAGTCGGTGAGCGCGCTGAACACGAGCAGCGCGAACGCCCAGCCGTCCTCCTCCGGGCCGAGCAACAGCCACAGGAAGACCGGCACCCCGGCGAGCCGGAGGATCGAAAGCATGTTGGGAACGTTCAGGGCCTGCCGCAGCAAAGACGGCTCTTCGCTGGTCACGCTCGGTTCGGGGGGCGTACTCACCCGCTCAGCCTATCCAGCGGCGGCAGATCCTCCGGCGTCAGCTGGCCCGGGTGTGCGTCCAGCCGCGGCGCTGCAGGTCCGCGCTGGTCAGCGCCACGGGCCTGCCTCGGTGGTCGGTACCCATCCAGCGGGTGTGCCCGGCGGAACTTTCCAGGACGTACGGGCGGCCGCCGCACCAGACGACGGTGCACGGGGCCGTGGGTGGCAGCTCCGCGCTCGTCGGTGCGGTGGCCTGGAATGACGCGGGCTCGTTCTGTTCGTCGGTCTTCATCGCTCTCACGGTTTCGGTGTCAGGGACTGGGACACGCCGAGGCGCTACTTTTGTTTTCGGCAGAACAGGGCCCGGCGTTAACGGCCTGGCCCCGGATTCGTCCGATCGGTTCGCAACGGCAGCAAGGTGTTGTCTTGCCGTGAACGGCATGTTAATTGTCCACAATGGACAGACATTGAGCGATCCTGGCGTACGGCCAGGCGGGCGACGCGATAACCTCCCGCGCATCGAACGTGGCTCAATGTCACGGCATCGCGTCCGGCCAGGTCAGAATGGGCCGGCCACGACCGGTCGACGAAAGGATCGCCTTGCCCGTCTCGACGACCACGGGATCGTGGCGGCGCCTGCTCACGGTCAGTTTCGCCGTCGGCCTGCTCGCCGCCTGTTCGGGCGAAGATCCGCCACCGCCCGTCACCCCCGCGCCACCTCCGCCGCCTTCCGTTCCTTCGAGTACTGCGAGCGTTTCGGTACCACCGATCCCCTCGCAGACCGCGCCATTGCCCACGGCTGCCCCGAATCCCGCCCCCAAGCCGAAACCCGCTGAACCGGTACAGGGTTCGTGCGGCACGGTCACCGCGGCGAGCGGGCTGACCCTCCAGGTGCTCAACGGGCCCGGGGTCTCGTGCGCGGACGCGACCGGGATCGTCGACTCGTTCCACAAGAGGATCGCCGGCCGCCAGTCGGCGGGCTCGGACGAACCGGTCAGCGAGACCGTCGACGGCTGGCTGTGCGTCTCCGGAGCGCCCGCCGCCCAAGGCGGCACCAGTTGCGGCAAGGGCGAACAGAACGTGTTCGCCGCGGTCGTCCCCGTCGAATGAACCAGCCCCGAGAAGAACGGTCCATGAAGAGCCTCTCCGCACCGCCGTGTTCGCCGCCGTCCTGCTCGGCGGCTGCGGCGCGGATCCCGCCCCGTCGGCCGCACCCGGGCCGTCCTCCCCCGCCACCACCACCGAACAGGCGCCCGCGGGGACGCCGTGCGGAGACATCACCGGACTTCAGGGCGCGAAGAACAAGCTCGTCGTGCACGGGAAGGCCGACTGCGCCGAAGCGACGCAGGTGCTGACCGAGTACTTCCAGAAGCTCACGCCCGCGGAAGCCGCGTCGCCGCAGGGTCCCGGCCCGGTCGTGATCGGGGCATGGACGTGCGGCAGCGGACCGAACGACCCGGTGACGACCTGCTCGACCGAGGACGACCGGCAGATCGAAGCCACCCGCCCCTGAAACTCCGGCAGGCGCTTGGTTGTCGTGAGTGATTCGGGTCGTTCTAACGACCCGGATCACTCACGACAACCCGAGCCATGCGATACCGCAGCCCCCGGACGCGGCTGAGCGGACGACACCTGTGACCCCCTTGCCAGACAGGTAAGAGTCTCATAGACTCAAACTATGTTCACCAGGGACGAGGCCGTGACGACGATCGAGGGAGCGGCCACCTCGACGACCTTGTTCGACTCCGCCCCCGAGCTCGCCCACCGCCGCTATCGCGCGCTGGCGGCCGCCCTTCACCCGGACCGGAACCCCGGCGACCCGCGGGCCCACCGGGCGGCCGCCACCCTCAACCGCCTCTACGACGACTGGAAACGCGCCCGGCGTCAGACGGTCACCACGGCGACGTCGGCCTACACCCTCACCACCCCGCACGCGGCGGGCAGCATCGCGACGACGTACCGCACGACCGGCCCTCATCTGGTCAAGCTCGTCCGCAGCCCGGCGCTCAACCCGCTGATCCACGCCGAGTGGGCGGCGTTGCGCGCGCTCGACGGCTTCACCGAACGGCACCGCTGGCTGCGCCCGTACTACCCGCGCCTGCTCGACACTTCCGGCCCGGTGGCGCGGGGCGACCGGGCGTTCAGCGTTCTCGAGCCGCTCATCGACGGGTTCACCACCTTGGCCGACATCAAGAAGGCCTTCCCGGACGGTCTCGACGGCCGCGACTACGCCTGGATGCACCGGCGCCTCCTGCGTGCCGTGGCGGGCGCGCATCGCGCGGGCGTCGTCCACGGTCACCTCACCGCGGACAATGTGCTGGTCCAGCCGGAACAGCACGGCATCGTCCTGATCGGCTGGTCCTTCGCCGGGGAGGACGGTTCACTCCCGATAGCGGCGGACCGGTCCGCCGACTACCCGCCCGAAGTCCACAAAGGACTTCCCGTCACCGCGGCCACCGATGTCCACATGCTGCACACGCTGATGCTGGATCTGGTGGCACCAGGCGAAAAACGTCAACGCGAGTTCGCCAGGTGGTGCACCCAGGACGCTCCGGCGCAGCGGCCCGAGGCCGTCGATCTGCTCGACGAGTACGACGACCTGCTCGGCGAGCTGTACGGCCCCCGCACCTTCCGCCCGTTCATCATCCCTGAGACAGGAGCCTGACCATGGGACACGGAAACTGGAACGACAACGTCTACGCGGCGGGAAAGACCTTCCGCGCGGCCAAAGGCGAGGACGATTTCGGCTACAGCGCCGACCTGCGCGCCAAACCCAGGAACAAGTGGAAGGTCGCGCCCGCCCTCGATCCGGCGAACGCCACCCGCGAATGCCGGGATTCGGCCGAACACGCCGACTCGACGCCGATCGCGGTGCTGTTCGACGTCACCGGCTCGATGCGCCGCGTGCCGCGGGTCATGCAGGGCAAGCTCGGCAAACTGCACGGCCTGCTGAAGCGCCGGGGCTACCTGGCCGACCCGCAGGTCATGTTCGGCGCGATCGGCGACGCCGACAGCGACCGGGTTCCGCTGCAGGTCGGGCAGTTCGAATCGGACAACCGGATGGACGACCAGCTGCGCACGCTCTTCCTCGAAGGCGGTGGCGGCGGGCAGAAGAGCGAGTCCTACGAGCTGGCCGCCTATTTCATGGCCCGGCACGTGGTCACCGACGCCTGGCAGAAACGCGGCCGCAAGGGCTACCTGTTCCTCATCGGCGACGAGCTGAACAAGCCCGCGCTCGAGGCCCGGCACCTCCGCCGCATCATCGGCGACGACGTCGGGCAGGACATCGATCCCGCCTCGGTGTACCGGGAGCTGGCCCGCAAGTGGCACGTCTACTTCGTGCTGCCCGATCAGTCGTCGTACTACAACGACCCGGAGATCGGCGAGCACTGGAGCGGCCTGCTCGGCCAGAACTTCCTCAAGCTCGACGACCCCGGCGCGGTTTGCGAACTGATCGCGGCCACCATCGGGCTGGAGGAACAGGTCGTCGACGTCGACACCGCACTCGCCGACCTCGCCGATCTCGGCTCGGCCGCCGAGAGCGCGGCCGTCGGCAAGGCGCTGGCGAAGCTGGGCAGCAGGACGGCCGTCACCTCGGCGGTGCCCGCGCCGGGTGGCCCGGACGACGTGGTGCTGCTGTGAATCTCCTGGACGGGCATGTGGTGGTGGTCGGGCTCGGCTTCGGCGACGAGGGCAAGGGGGCCGTGGTCGACGCGCTCTGCGCCGGCCGGGCCACCACCGCCGTCATCCGCTTCAACGGCGGCGCGCAGGCCGCGCACAACGTCGTCGCGGACGGGCAGCACCACACGTTCAGCCAGTTCGGGTCGGGCACGTTCGCCGGTGTGCCCACCCACCTTTCCCGGTTCGTCCTGGTCGAGCCGTTCGCACTGGCCGAAGAGGCACGACAGCTGGAAGACGCCGGCGTCCGGAATCCGCTGTCGTCGCTGAGCGTGGACGGGCGGGCCTTGCTCACGACCCCGTTCCATATCCACGCCAACCGGGCGAGGGAGAACGCCCGCGGCGACGGACGGCACGGTTCGTGCGGGAAGGGCATCGGCGAGACAGTCTGGTACTCGCTGTTGCCAGGGGCCGCGCCGGGCGATGTGGTGGAGAGCCAGGAGGTGATCGGGACGCCGGGGGAAGCGCCCACGGTCGCCGACTGTGCTCGGCCGGCCGTGCTGCGGCGCAAACTCGACGCCCTGGCACGGTTCTACGCGCCGCTCGCCACTCCGCCGCACAGCGTGGACGAACTGGTGGCGCTGTACCGCGATTTCGCCGGCGCGGTGCGGATCACCGGCGGGGACGAAACGGGGCGGCTGGCCGATAGCGGGCGGGTGGTCTTCGAGGGAGCGCAGGGGGTTCTCCTCGATCAGCATCACGGGTTCCACCCGCACACGACCTGGTCCACTACCACCCCGCACAACGCCCGCGCCCTGCTGGGCGGACGTCCGCACACCGTGCTGGGGGTGACCCGGACCTACCTCACCCGGCACGGGGCGGGGCCGCTTCCCACCGAATCCGCCGCCGTGCTCGCCCGCTTTCCCGAGGCCCACAACGGCACCGGGGAGTACCAGGGCGCGTGGCGGGCGGGGCATCTCGACGCGGCGCTGCTGGACTACGCGATCGCGGCCTGCGAAGGCGTGGACGCCCTCGCGGTGACCCATCTCGACGCGACCGGCCTTCGGGTCTCCTCCGGCCCGGGCTCCCCCGCCGTCGACCTGCCCGACCCGCTGGCGTGGTTCGGCACCCGGTTGCCGGTGGCCGTCACCGGGTACGGACCTGACCGTGCCGACTACCGGGAGCCGGTCGCCGCGGCCGTCGGGGCAGGGTCGACAATCAGCGCGTGATCGAGTCGACGCCGGTGTCCGTTGATGTGCTGGTCCTGAGGTTCGACCCCGAGGCCCGGACCGTGCTCCTGGGAATCGCACCGCGGGCCGCCGAGCCGTTCGACGGGGAACTCGCGCTGCCCGGGGTGCTGCTCGGGCTCGGGGAACGGCTCCGGGACGCGGGCGGCCGGGCTGTGGTCACCAAACTCGGGCTACCGCCCGGCGCGCTCTCGGCGACGGGGCAGCTCACCACCTTCGACGAGCCGAATCGCGACCCCCGCGGCCCGACGCTGTCCATCGCCTTGTGGGCGACCACGAGCCCCGTGCTCGACGAGCCGGGGATCGTGGTCTGGACCCCGCTGGACGTGGTGCCCCCGCTGGCTTTCGACCACGACCGGATCGTGGCGGACTGCCGGCCACTACTGGCCGACCGGCTGTGGCGGGACGTCGCGTTCACCGCCGGTCTGCTGGGCCGGACCTTCACGACGGCGCAAGCCTTGGACGCGACCGAGGCGTTGACCGGGGAACGTCCTTATCCGGCCAACCTGGGGCGGACCATGGAACGGGTCCCGGGGCTGCGGCGCACCACCGAACACGCTGCCGCGCTGCCCAAGGGAGGACGGCCACCTTCGCTGTGGCGATGGGAGTGACGGTCCTCAGATCCCCGGCTGTCAGATCCCACAGGAGGATGCCGACCAGAACCGGCCGGACCGGTGCGCCACGTGCGTGTGGTCGTCGTGGCCGGGATAGCCCGGCCCGAGGATCTCACTGAAACCGTGGTTACGGGCCTGCCGCGCGAGACCGCAGAAGCCCTGCGCGCCCGCCCCGAGGTCGACGGCGTCGCCGTAGAGGTGGCGGCTGGCGGGCGCCCCGCCGACCGCGTTGTTGCAGGCGACACTGCGGAAACCGCCGTTGACCACGATCGGCCGGTCCCCCATGGCGTGCCGCATCGCCTGCAGCTTCCACATCGACACCAGCGCGTTGGCCTTCGCCGTCCCCGCGGCGACGTTGCCGCCCGACCAGTCCGAGTTGCACCGGTTCAGTTCGCCGTACTCGAAGTTGACCGGCGAACAGTCGTTGTCCTGCAGCTGGTAGATCTTCGTGAACGTGGCCGGTCCGGCGACGCCGTCCGCGCCGAGCCCGTAGGCCTGCTGGAACCGCGTGACCGCGGCATGGGTACCCGCGCCGAACTGGCCGTCGATGGCCAGGACACCGCCATACCCGGGATAGCCGGCGACCCGGATCTGCAGTTGCCGGACGTCGTCACCGGACGCCCCCTGGGACAGCGAGCGTCCCCAGGTGTAGCAGGCGTCGGAGGCGGCCATGTCTCCCGCCGTCACCGGTCCGGGATCGGCGGCCGCCGGTGCGGCGACCGCGGTGGCGACACCGGCTATGAGGGCGAATATGGGCAGCACAAAACGAATTCGCATGACAGGAGCACCCTTCAAGGCAGGGAAGGTGAGACCCGTGACCCCCACGGGTTGTCAACGATTCACTGCCGAGCACGCTAACGCGTTTTCGCCCGCCGTACTGTGGGTCGTTCGACCCACAACCCGCCGCCGTCAGCCCTTCAGGTGGGGAAAGTCCTCTTCGCGGTGCTCCCCCGCCGGCCGCTCGCCGGCCTCGTTCTCGCGCCCTCGCAGCTCGACCCGCCGGATCTTGCCGGAGATCGTCTTCGGCAGCTCCGCGAACTCCAGCCGCCGGATCCGCTTGTACGGCGCCAAATGCTCGCGGCAGAAGGCCAGGATCGACGCCGCGGTGTCGGCGGTCGGCTCATGCCCGTTCGTCAGCACGACGTACGCCTTCGGCACGGCGAGCCGGATCGGGTCCGGCGCCGGGACGACGGCCGCCTCGGCGACGGCCTCGTGTTCCAGCAGGACACTTTCCAGTTCGAACGGCGAGATCCGGTAGTCCGATGCCTTGAAGACGTCGTCGGTCCGGCCCACGTAGGTGATGTAGCCGCGTTCGTCGACCGAGCCGACGTCGCCGGTGTGGTAGTAGCCGTTCGCGAAGGCGGCGGCGGAGCGCTCGTCGTCGTCCGCGTAGCCGGTCATCAGCCCGACCGGCCGCTTGTCCAGGTCGAGGCAGATCTCGCCCTCCTGCGCCCGTTCGCCGGTGACGGGGTCGACCAGCGCCACCGTGAAGCCGGGCAGCGGGCGCCCCATCGAACCCGGGACGACGTCCTGGCCGGGGGTATTCGCGATCTGGACGCTGCTCTCCGTCTGGCCGAAACCGTCGCGGATCGTGACGCCCCAAGCCTTTTCGATCCGGTCGATCACCTCGGGGTTGAGCGGTTCGCCCGCGCCGACGACCTTGACCGGCGGGGTCTTCAGCACGGTCAGGTCGGCTTGGATGAGCATCCGCCACACCGTCGGCGGCGCGCAGAAGCTCGTGATGCCGCACCTTTCCATCTGCGCCATCAACGACACCGCGTCGAACCGCGCGTAGTTGTACAGGAACACTGTCGCCTCGGCGTTCCATGGTGCGAAGACGTTGCTCCACGCGTGTTTCGCCCAGCCCGGCGAGGAGATGTTCAGGTGGACATCACCCGGTTCCAGACCGATCCAGTACATAGTGGACAGATGTCCGACCGGATACGAGACCTGCGTGTGCTGCACCAGTTTCGGCTTCGCCGTCGTGCCCGACGTGAAGTACAGCAGGAGCGGATCGTCGGCCGCCGTCGGCCCGTCGGAAGTGAACGCGTCAGGTTCCTCGTAGGCGTCCACGAAGGACTTCCAGCCCTCGACGGCCTGACCCACCGCGATCTTGGTGTAGTCGCCGGACACGTTCTCGAACTTGTGCGCGTCCGCCGAGCGGATCACCACGTGCTTGGCCGCGCCCCGCTCGACCCGGTCGGTCAGATCCGCCGGGCCGAGCAGGGTGGAAGCCGGGATGATGACCGCGCCCAGTTTGATCGCGGCGAGGATGGTCTGCCACAGCTCGCCCTGGTTGCCCAGCATCAGGATCAGCCGGTCACCCCTAGCCACACCGAGCGAACGCAGCCAGTTCGCGACCTGGTTCGAGCGCCGCGCCATCTCCGGATAGGTCCAGCGGTTCTCGGCGCCGTCCTCTTCGACGATCCACAGCGCGTACCGGTCCTGATTGGCCGGATCGGCGGCGACGACGTCGAACCAGTCCAGCGCCCAGTTGAACTCGGCCGGCCGGGGCCAGGTGAAGTCCCGATACGCGGTTTCGTAGTCCTCGCGATGGGCGAGCAGATAGTCCCGCGCCTCACGGAACGCCCGATGTGCCTCCGAAACGCTCACGATCGTCCTCCTGGTCCGCTGGGTGGCCGCCGGTTCTTTCTACTCTCCCTTGAACTGCGGCGCGCGCCGCTCGAGGAAGGCCTGCACCGCCTCGCCGAGGTCCTTGCTGGGCAGGAACGCCGCGTTCCAGGCCGCCACGTACCGCAGACCCTCGGCGATCTGGCGTTCGGTGCCCGCCGACAGCACGTTCTTGGTGCCCTGGACGACCAGCGGCGGGTTGGTCGCGATCTCCTGCGCCATCTTGCGCGCCTCGGCCAGCAGCGTCTCCTGGTCCGGGTGGACGTCGTTGACCAGGCCGATCTTCTCCGCACGGGCGGCGTCGATGTCCTTGCCGGTATAGGCCAGTTCGCGCAGGTGCCCCTCGCCGATGATCGGCGCGAGCCGCTGCAGGCTCCCGAGGTCGGCGACGATCGCGACCTTGACCTCGCGCACGCTGAACTTCGCGTCGGCGCTCGCCAGACGGACGTCGGCCGCCGCGATCACGTCGACGCCGCCGCCGATGCACCAGCCGGAAATGGCCGCGATGACCGGTTTACGGCATTCGGCGACCGAGGACACGCTAGCCTGAAGGGACTTGACCTCGTCGAGGAACTTAGACCGCGGTCCGGCGAGCGCGTCGCCACCGAGCATCTCGCCCCAGCCGGGCATCATCGCGGGCAGGTCGAGACCGTAGGAGAAGTGCGCGCCGCTGCCGGTCAGCACGATCGCCCGCACCTGGGTGTCCGCGTCGAGCGCGCGGAAGACGATCGGCAGCTCACGCCAGAAATCGGGGCCCATCGCATTGCCCTTGGACGGGCCGAGCAAGGTCACTTCGGCGACGTGCCCGTCGATCTCCACCTTGAGCGAAACGAGATCGGGAAGACTGTCGGCTGTAGCGGTCATGGGGCCATCCTGACTCATGTGATCGAAAGACTGCCAACGGCGACGGTGCATGCCACTGTGCCGCGGCGGCCTTGAGATGCTTTCCTGGTACTACCGAGTATTACCGACGAGTACAGACGATCGACGAAGGACGGTGGGATATGAGCCCGGCCAGTAGCGCCGCCGCGGTCGCCGACCTGCCCGCACCCGTCCCCGAAGAGGGGCGCTCTTCCCGGCCGATCGAGCTGTCCGGGTCCTTCACCCACGACGGCCACCGGCTCGCCTACACCGAGTTCGGTTCGGGCGATCGGGTGGTGGTGCTGAGCCACGGCATCATGCTGACCAGACGGATGCACGCCCCGCTCGCCCGCAAACTGGCGCGCGCCGGCTTCCGCACGATCACCCTCGATCTGCTCGGCCACGGCGACTCCGACCGGCCCACCGACTCCTGGCTGTACTCGATGCCCGCCTTCGCGGAGCAGACCATCGCGCTGCTCGACCATCTGGACATCGACGCAGCCGTCATCGGCGGGACGTCGCTGGGCGCCAACGTCGCGCTCGAAGTGGGTGTCGCCGCGCCCGAGCGCGCGCTCGGGCTGATCGTCGAGATGCCGGTGCTGGACAACGCCATCGTCGCCGGGCTGATCACGTTCGCGCCGCTGCTCATGGCCGCCCGGTTCCTGCCGGTGACCGTGCAGGGGGTGGCGATGGTGGCGAAACTCGTCCCGCACGGCAACCAGTGGGTCGACGTCGTCACCGACACGCTGTCGCAACAGCCGGCGCCGATGGCCGCACTCCTGCACGGCGTCCTGTTCGGCCGGATCGCGCCACCCAAGTCGATCCGGCGGAAGATCGACACCCCGGCCTTGATCATCGGGCACGAGCGTGACCCGATCCATCCGTTCGGCGACGCCGACACCCTCGCCGCAGACATGGCGGCGGCCGAGTTCGTCCAGGCGCGCAGCCCGGTGGAACTGCGCTTCGACCCCAGCCGCCTGACCACCGCGATCGCCGACTTCTCCGCGCGCTGCCATGAGCGTTGAACCGCCCCCGACCCGGGACTCGGGCGCGGAGGAAATGCGGACCGGCCGTCTGCTCCTCACCCGGCCCGGGCCCGACGACCTCGACGCCATCTTCGCCCTCCACACCGATCCGGAGGCCTGCGCGCACAACCCGTCCGACCTGATGGAGACGCGACGGGACGCGGACCTGCTGCTCCTGCGCTGGACACACCAGTGGAACCGGTACGGGTTCGGGTACTGGATGGTCCGCCGCCACGACTCGCCGGAGCCGCTGGGGATCTGCGGGGTGAAGATCGTCGGCTACCGGCGGCACGCGGTCCTGAACCTCTTCTACCGGTTCTTCCCCGCTTCCTGGGGGCACGGGTATGCCGGCGAGGCCGCCACGGCGGCGGTGGACTGGGCGCACACCCACCGGCCGGACGACGTCGTGATCGCTCGTGTCCGGCCGGAGAACATCGCGTCGCAGCGGGTGGCCCTCCGGGCCGGCCTGGTCCGGGCCGAGGAATTCGACACCCCCGGCGACGACGGTGCCGACTGGTTCTACGTCTCGGCGTGATTTTGGTCCGTGAAGGCCTCCTTGAGGGACTCAGAGTCCCTCAAGGAGGCCTTCACGGACTTGAGAACACGGACTCAGGAGGGCTGAGCCAGGCCTGCCACCGGGCCGAACACGATCACCGCGGGCGGGCGTACCCCGGCCGCGGCGGCATCCTCGACCACACTGTCCAAAGTAGACCGCAGTACCCGCTGTGTGCGCATCGTGCCGTCTTCGACGATCGCGACCGGCGTGTCCCCGGGGCGGCCCTCCAAGAGCGCCTTCGTGAACAGCGGAAGCCGTTCGACACCCATCATCAGCACGATCGTGCCGCGCATCTTCGCCAGCAGATCCCAGTCCACCAGCGACTTCTCGTCGCCCGGCGCGACGTGGCCGGACACCACCACGACCTCGTGCGCGACGCCGCGGTGCGTCACCGGGATGTCGGCGACGGCGGGCACGGAGAACGCGCTCGTGATGCCCGGGACCATCGTCACCGGGATTCCCGCTTCGGCGCAGGCGAGGACCTCTTCGAACCCGCGACCGAACAGGTACGGGTCGCCGCCCTTGAGCCGGACGACGAACTTGCCCGCCTTCGCCCGGTCGATCAGGGTGGCGTTGATCACTTCCTGGCTGGCCGCGCGGCCGTAGGGGATCTTCGCGGCGTCGACGATCTCGACGTCCGGTGAGAGTTCGTCGAGCAGTTCGCGCGGAGCGAGCCTGTCGGCGACGACTACGTCGGCCCGGGCGAGCAGCCTGCGGCCGCGGACGGTGATCAGTTCCGGGTCGCCGGGTCCGCCGCCCACCAGCGCGACCCCGGGAAGCTCGTCGTGGGCGACCGGTACCCGCCCGTCGGCGACGGTGCCCGCGCGGAGGCCGTCGAGGATGCTGTCCCGCACGGTCGCCGACCGCAGCGGCTCCCCGCCGGAGAGGACGCCGACCAGCAGTCCGCCGTGCCGTCCCGAAGCCGGGGTGACCGCGCTGCCGCGGTCGCCGTCGTCGGCGCGGACGCAGAACACCCGCGCGCGTTCGGCCTCGGCGCAGACGGCGGCGTTGACCTCGGGGTCGTTCGTGCACGCGAGCGCGTACCAGGCGTCGGCGAGGTCGCCCTCGGTGTAGCCGCGCTCGTGCCAGACGATCTCCCCCGCGTCCGCCATGGCGCTGACCGACGGCGTGGTGTGCGGCGAGACCAGTTCGACCCGCGCGCCGGCGCCGATCAACCGGGGCAGCCGGCGCTGGGCCACCGTTCCGCCACCGATCATCACGACACGACGGCCGGCCAGGTCGAGGCCGGAGAGGTAATGCGGGTCATCCATCGGGGCAGTGTAAAGAGACACCCGCCCCGACCGCGATCCGAGTGAGAACCGCCTCAGCTCTCCAGCAGCGCCAGGAGTTCGGTGTTGCCGAACATCCTGGCGGCGTCGATCGCCGACGGCTCCCCCGCCGCCGGGTCCGCACCGCCTTTGATGAGCACCTTCACCACCTCCGGCACGTTCTTGAACACCGCGCCGGCGAGCGGGCTCTGTCCCTTGTCGTTCTCGCGGTTCGCGTCGGCGCCCCGTTCGAGCAGCGCGGCGACGGTGTCCGCGTGCCCGTGGTAGGCGGCGAGCATGACCAGGGTGTCACCCCGGTCGTTGGTCAGGTTCGCCGAAACGCCCGCGTCGACGTAGGCGGCGAGTTCCGCTGTCGCGCCGGCCCGGGCGAAGCCGAAGACCTTCGCCCACAGTTCCAGCAGTTCGGGATCGAATTCCTCGGCCTGTCCGGGGTTCTCCGTCATACGGCCGATTCTTCCACAGGAACCTCGGTCCGGGCGGCGCGTCGTGCCGCCCGGACCGAGGGCGTCAGCGACCCGCGTTGGGGTAGGGCAGCAACGCCATCTCGCGAGCGTTCTTGATCGCGGTGGCGACCTGCTTCTGCTGCTGAGGAGTCAGCCCGGTGACCCGGCGGGCGCGGATCTTGCCCCGGTCGGAGACGAACTTCCGCAGCAGGTCGACGTCCTTCCAGTCGACCTCGGTGATCTTGTTGGCGCGCAACAGGTTCGTCTTACGCTTGACGGGGCGGTCCCGGGCCTGCCGGGCCATCTTGCTCACCAGCTCGACTTCGTGACGCCGGGCAGTTCGCCGTTGTGCGCCATCTGCCGCATCCGGACCCGGGAGAGGCCGAATTTGCGCAGGTAGCCGCGCGGGCGGCCGTCGGCGGTGTCCCGGTTGCGGATACGGGTGGCGCTGGCGTCGCGCGGCATCGCCTGCAGCGCCGACACGGCGAGCGCCTTCTCCTCCGGCGAGGCCGACGGCGAGGCGATCGTGGCCTTCAGCGCGCGGCGGCGTTCGACGTAGCGGGCGGCGACGACCTTGCGCTGCTCGTTCTTGGCGATCTTGGACTTCTTGGCCATCAGCGCTCCTCCTTGAACTCGACGTGCTTGCGCGCGACCGGGTCGTACTTGCGCAGCACCATCCGGTCCGGGTCGTTGCGGCGGTTCTTCTTCGTGACGTAGGTGTAGCCGGTGCCCGCGGTCGAGCGGAGCTTGATGATCGGCCGGATGTCGGTGCTCTTGGCCATCAGAGCTTCACTCCCTTCGCGCGGAGTTCGGCCACCACGGCGTCGATGCCCCGCTTGTCGATCGTCTTCATGCCCTTGACCGAGACCCGCAGCCGGACCCACCGCCCCTCGCTCGGCACGAAGTACCGCTTCGCCTGCAGGTTCGGCTCCCAGCGCCGGGACGTGCGCCGGTGCGAATGCGACACCTGCTTCCCGTAGCCCGGTTTGCGGCCGGTGACCTGGCACACGGCTGACATACGCCCTCCCAAGTTGATATCGATAGTCGTTTTCATTTACTGTACACAGGCGAACCAGACCGACATCGACGCCCCGGAGCTTCAGTGACCGAAAACCCGCGCGTGCCCCTCGTCCTGATCAGTGGCCTCGCACCGGGACCGAACGCCGACCTCGCCGACCGGCTTCGCCTGGCCGAACCCGGCACCGCCGTCGTGCACCACGACCTGCGGCAGATCCATTCCGGTGTGGTCAAGCGGCGCATCCTGCTCGGTGACCGAGACCAGCTGACGATCCTCGAACTGGCGCACGGCTGCGTCTCGTGCACGCTCCGCGAAGACCTCTTGCCGCTGCTCCGCAAGCTCTCCCGGATGCCGCAGGTGCGGCGCATCGTGGTCCGGCTCGACGAGGCCATGGAGCCGGAGCCGGTGAGCTGGGCACTGCACAACGTCCTGGTCGGCGAGCGCCCGGTGATCGAAGACGTCGATCTCAAGGCGGTGCTGGCCGTCGTCGACTGCGACGCCTGGCTGGCCGACTCGACCGGCGACGAGACGCTCGTCGAACGGAATCTGCAGGCCAGCCCCGAGGACGAGCGGACCGTCGCCCAGGTCGCGCTTTCGCAGGTGGAGTTCGCCGACCTGGTCGTACTCGCCGGCGCCGCCACCGACGCGTGGTCGGCGGCCAAGGCCTCGGCCGTCCTCGACCGCGTCGCGCCGTCGATCCCCCGGATCGAACTGTCCGCTGTGGACGGGAAGACCGTGCTGGACGCCGTCCCCGCCACGGCCCGGCGCGGCGAGGTCACCGACATGCACGGTCCGCTGCTGCGCGGCGAGCCGCCGCTGCACACCGACTGCGGGATCGGACTCCTCACCTTCACCTCGCAGCGTCCGTTTCACCCGGAACGCCTCCACGACGCGATCGATGTCCTGCTCGACGGCGTCGTCCGCAGCCGAGGGCGGCTTTGGGTGGCGAGCCAGCCGGATATGGCGCTCTGGATCGAATCGGCGGGCGGCGGTCTCGGCATCGGGCACGCGGGACCGTGGCTGGCCGCCCCCGGCGGACCGGACTGGGCCGACGTCTCCCCCGACCGCCGCACGCTCGCCTCGCTGCGCTGGCACCCGGAGTTCGGTGACCGCGCGCAGGAACTGGTCGTGGTGACCGATCAGGCCACGCCGGACGAGGTCGAAGCCGCCCTCAACGGGGCGCTGCTGTCCGACGAGGAACTCGCCGCCGGCGAGGAGCAGTGGCTCCGCTACCCGGATCCGTTCGGCGAGTGGCACGAAGAACCGTGCGAGGACACGGAAATCGACCCCGAGAAACACGACGCGAACGTGTCGAACCGAAAGGACGAAACGCAGTGAAACCCGGCATCCACCCCGACTACCACCCCGTGGTGTTCAAGGACCTCTCCACCGGGGACGCCTTCCTGACGCGGTCCACCGCCACGTCCGAGCAGACCATCGAGTGGAGCGACGGCAACACTTATCCGGTGGTGAACGTCGAGATCAGCTCGTGGTCGCATCCGTTCTGGACCGGCACCCAGCGGATCATGGACAGCGCGGGACAGGTCGAGAAGTTCCACCGCCGCTACGGGCGTCGCGGAGGTGCGAAGTAATGGCCGTCCCGAAGCGGAAGATGTCGCGCAGCAACACCCGGTCCCGGCGCTCGCAGTGGAAGGCGGCCGTACCGGATCTGGTGCCGATCAAGGTGAACGGCGAGACGAAACTGGTGCCGCGCAAGCTGATGAAGCACTTTCATCAGGGTGGAGAGTGACGACGCCGGTCACGGTGCTGTCCGGATTCCTCGGTGCGGGCAAGACGACCGTGCTCAACCACGTCCTCGCCAACCGTGAAGGGCTGCGGGTGGCGGTGATCGTCAACGACATGAGCGAGGTCAACATCGACGCCGCGCTGGTGCGGGGCGGGAACAGCCTGTCCCGCACCGAGGAGCGTCTCGTCGAGATGACCAACGGCTGTATCTGCTGCACCCTGCGCGACGACCTGCTGGACGAGGTCTCGCGGCTGTGCGCGGACGGGCGGTTCGACTACCTGCTCATCGAATCGAGCGGGATCTCCGAGCCGATGCCCGTGGCGGCGACGTTCTCGTTCGCTCGTGAGGACGGTGCCACCCTGCTGGACTCCGCGCGGCTCGACACCATGGTCACCGTCGTCGACGCGGTGAACTTCGAACGGGAACTGGCCTCCGGGGACGCGCTCGTCGAACGCGGGCTGGACCAGTACGCCGAGGACGAGCGGACGGTCAGCGATCTGCTGATGGACCAGATCGAGTTCGCGGACGTGCTCCTGCTCAACAAGGCGGACCTCGTTCCGGCCGGTTCGCTCGACCGGCTGACGGCCGTGCTGCGGCGGCTCAATCCGGCGGCGGAGGTGCTCGTCGCGACACACGGCCGGGTGCCGCTCGGCAAGCTGCTCGGCACCGGGCGCTACGACGTCGAACGGGCGCAGGAAGCACCCGGTTGGGTGGCCGAACTCAACGGCGATCACGTCCCGGAGACCGAGGAGTACGGGATCTCCAGCGTGGTCTTCCGCGCCGAGCGGGCGTTCGACCCGGAACGGCTGTGGGACTTCGTCGGGCGGCTCGACACCGGCGAGTTCGGGACCGTCCTGCGGTCGAAGGGGTTCTTCTCGCTCGCGTCACGTCCCGGCGTGACCGGGTTGTGGTCGCAGGCCGGGTCGGTCGCGCGGTTCGAGCCGCAGGGTGTCGAGGAAACGCCTCGGCAGGAACTCGTGTTCATCGGCGTCGGGCTGGAAAAGGACGCCTTGCTGGACTCGCTCGGCGAATGCTTGTCCACTGTGGACGGCGAGAGCGTGGACGACCCGTTCCCCGAGTGGGAGGCCGTGCACGTGCACTGAAGTGTCATGAAAGGGTCTCATAGGACACTTTTCGTCCTATGAGACCCTTTCATGACACGCCGGTTCAGTGGTCGTCGTAGTGATCCCCGTGCACGGCGTGCCGGTGGCCGTCGTGCAGGTAGTCGACGTGGTCGCCGTGCGGCACCGCGACGTGGCCGCACCCCTCGCCGTGGCTGTGGTCGTGACCCTGGTGCGGGATGTGGACGCCGGCCTCGCATTCGTCGAAATGCCCGTCGTGCGCACGGTGCAGGTGCCCGTCGTGCGCGTAGTCGACGTGGTCACCGTGGGGTACCGCGACGTGGCCGCACCCCTCGCCGTGGGCGTGCGTGTGGCCGGCGTGTTCGGTGTGCGCGGCGGTCATCACCGGATCCTTCCTGATCGATCTTGCCTGATCAGGCGGACCGTAGCACCGGATTCTCAACCCAGCAGCGCTCTCACCCGACCGAGTAGGCGCACCTGGTCGGCCCAGCGCGGCCCGCTCAACCCGACGACGACATGCGCCGCCCCTGCCGCCCGGTAGGTCTCCAGTCGTTCGGCGACGGCTTCGGCGGAACCGTGCAGTGGCAAGGAGATCGCCTGTTCGAGCGACATCCCGTAGACGTCGCCTATCCCCTTCCCCATGTCCTCCGCCGACGGCAGGTCCTCGCCCCCACCGAGCGCGCCGGTGGCGCCGACCGCGATCACCGGGCTCGTGACCCCGAGATCCACCAGCCGTCGCCGCCCGGCGGCGACGTCCTCCGGCGGCAGGAGCGAGGGGAACCATCCGGTGCCGTGCTCGGCGACCCGCTGGAACACGAGCCTGCCCCGGTTCCCGACCCAGATCGGCGGGACCCCCACCGCCGGGGCCAGTTCGACGATGGCGCCGTCGACGTCGACCGTCTTGCCCGCCAACAGATCCGGGAGCAGCCGCAGCGCCCGGTCGGTACGCGGACCGCGTTCGGCGAACGGCACCCCGGCCGCGGCGAACTGGGCTTCTCCCCCGCCCGAACCGATGCCGAGGATCAGCCGTTCGCCGGACACCTGTTGCAGCGACGCGATCTGCTTGGCCGCCCACACCAGCGGACGCATCGCCGGGACGAACACGCTCAGCCCGATCCGGATCCGGGTCGTGACCGCGGCGGCGACCGCGAGCCCGACCGTGCTGTCGAGCGACGGACGTCCGGTCATCAGGTGGTCGCCGAGGAACACGCTGTCGAGGCCCGCGTCTTCGGCTTGCCGCGCGGACGTGCGGAGATCGCCGGACGGGAGGATCACACCCAGTTTCATGATCCCATCGTGGAACCTCGACTTCGCTGGAGGTCAAGCGTCCGCTCTGAAATTCAGCCCAGCTGCCGATGCCCGCTCGCCGTGTCCATGTACTCGCGCACGCGATGGATCCGGCCTTGGCGCAGTTCGAAAATGAAGCAATAGTCGTTGCGGTAGGTCCCGCCGTTCGCCAGCTTCGCGGTCATGGTCTCTTCGACCACGACCGTGTCGCCTGCCGGGTGGAAGCCCCGGAACTCGATGGCGACGTCGGAGACGAACACCTTCCGGAAGTCCTCGGACAGAAACTGGACGATCACTTCCCTGCCGACCAGATGGCTCGACGCACCCAGGGCGACGGCGGTGGCGTTGCCCTGGGGCGCCAGCCACTCGGCGTCCTCGGTGAACACCGCGGCGATCTTCTCAGCTTCGTAGGTACCGAAAGCCTTCCATGCGTTCTGGACGGCCTGCAGGCTGCTCAAGGTCATCCCAGGAAACTAACCGGACGACGCTTCGAAGGCTCGCGAGTTCGCGACGTCACGCCTCGCGATTAGTCCTCTACTTGCGGGGAAGGCCAAGGTGACTCGCGTGATCAGGCACCGCACTCACGTGATCAGAGACGTATCTCGCGTAATCAGAGCCGTACATGCGAGTGCGGCATCCAGACACGTGAGTTCCGTGCCTGATCACGCAAGTTCACGAGTTCGCGACGTCACGCCGGCCCCGACTCTCGCCATTAGTCCTCTACTTGCGGGGGTTCTCGTACTCGTCGTTCCAGCGCCACCATGCGTAGGGCGGCGTCTGCGGGTAGTCCTCCGGCGAGTCTTCCCACGCCTCCTGACGGCCGAGCGCGGTCAGGTCGAGGTAGCTCCACGTGCTGCCCAGCGCCTCGTCCCCGCGATTGTTGACGAAGTAGGTCCGGAACACCTGGTCACCTTCACGGATGAACGCGTTGGTGCCGTGCCATTCGTCGACACCGAAATCGACGTCGAAGTCGCCGGTGATCGTGTACCACGGCATCGTCCAGCCCATCCGCGTCTTCATCCGGGTGAGGTCGGACTGCGACCCGCGCGAGGCGAAGACCAGCGTGGTGTCGCGGGCGTTCAGGTGGGAGACGTGCGCGACCTGGTCGGCCATCAGCGAACAGCCCCGGCAGGCGTGCTCGGGAAAGCCGTCGACGCCGGGGTCGAAGAAGGCACGGTAGACGATCAGCTGACGCCGTCCGTCGAAGAGATCCAGCAGGTTCGCCTTGCCGGAAGGGCCCTCGAATTCGTACGGCTTCTCGACCGCGACCCACGGCATCCGTCGCCGTTCGGCGGCGAGGGCGTCCCGGGCGCGGGTCAGTTCCTTTTCCTTCACCAGCAGGCGAAGACGCGCTTCTTCCCAGGCGTCCGGCGCGACCACCGTCGGCTTCATCGCGACACCGCCACGTTGTCGGCCGCGAAGGGCAAGGCGCTCTTCCGGTTCGGCTGCCCCTCGCCGGTGGTGATCCGGGCCCGCAGGCTGGTCCCGACATAGAACGTCCACGCCTTGTGGCAGACGTCGAAGCATTCGTACTCCGGCACCAGACCGTGGTGGGTGAAGCAGACTTCGGTCTTGCCGTCCTTCTCGGTGATCTCGAAGGTGATCGTGGTGCCGACCCATTCGGTGTCGTCCTGGATGAAGTCGAAGTGGTTCTCCAGGACCAGCCACGAAACCTTCCGGCCGGGCACCGATTCCGTGATCCGCAGGGTGCAGCGGTGGACGTCCTCGTAGTGGTAGCCGAACACGTCGCAGGCGTTCACGGTGCCGCCGTCGATCTCCTCCGACCACCAGCCGCGGACGTCGTTGAAGGCGTCGAAAGCCTGTTGCGGCGATTGGTCGACGGTGAACGTTGTCGTGAAGCTCATGATGATCCCTCCAGATGGTCTTTCAAAGCCGCGAGCGGTCCGTCCCAATCACGGGCGAGCGCGGCGAGAAACTGCTGGGCGACCCGCATCGGGGCCGAGCGTAACCGGTACCGGACGCGGCGCCGCTCTCCTTGTTCCGGCGTCACCAGGCCCGCGTCGGTGAGCAGGGCGAGGTGTTTCGCGATCGCCTGCCGGGTGATCGGCAGGCGATCGGCCAGGTCGGTCGCCGTGGTGGGACCGTTCGAGGCCAGCGTGGCGAGGATGCTCCGCCTGCTCGGGTCGGCCAGTGCGACGAAGACCTGTTCGGCGATGGCTTCGATGTCAGGCGGCATCGAGGTATTCGATCAGCTCGCCCAGCTCGCTCGCCCAGCCGCCCGTGTTTCCCTCGAACGCCGTGCGGTGCTTGTCCTCGGGGAGCTGCGCGAAGCCCGTCTCGACGACGGTGAGCCGGGTGCCGGCGCCGACCGGTTCGAGGGTGAACTCGACGTAGGTGCGGCGCGGGTCATCGTCCGAAAGGCCGTAGATCGGCCAGGTGTAGCCGAAGATCTTGGGCTCTTCGATCCGTTCGACGCGCATCTTGGCCTGGTGCCCGTCGTCCCATTTCATCTCGGCGTCGCCACCGGGACGCAGGTCGATACTCGCCTGGTTCCCGAACCAGGTGCCCAGTCCTTCGGCCGTCGTCAGCGCGGTCCAGACCTTCGCGGGCGGGTGGGCGATCTCGACGGTGCGTTCGATGCGATCCGGGAATCCCATGATGCCTCCTCAAGTAGCAAACATTCGGTTGCTATAACTTTGTATAGCAACCGGGCGATTGCGTCAAGGCGCGATTCAGGAGGGCGTGTACAGAGCGCCGAGGAATTCCAGGAGCAGCCGCTCCCGAAGTGGTCCCGGCGCCGCGGCCAGCAGAGCGTTGATCTCCGCCATCCTCGCGGGCAGCCCGGCGCCGTCGCCGAGCCCCGCGGCCGCCAGCAGGCCGGCGAACTGCTCGGACGTCAGCGTGGCGGGATCCAGCGCGGCGACGAACTCGGCCACGTGCGGGTCGATGACGACAGGGCCGCTCTCCCGGGCGGCCTTCACCGAAGCGGTGAGATCGGCGAGGAACTCCTTTTCACTACCTCGATTCGCGGCCGTCACGGTCAGGTGCAGGTTCGCCGGCGACGCCTCGTGCGCGAACTGCGGCTGGACGTACCAGCCTCGCTCGCGCATCTCGTCCGCCACGGTGAACAGGTCGAATCCCGCATCGGGGTCCGTGGTGAACGCGAGCAGGGTCGACACCGGATCGCCGAGCACGCGTACCCCGTCCAGCGCCTCGACTCCGGCGCGGATCTCCACGGCCGCCTCGCGCGCCGCGGAAGCCAGCCGCGCGTAGCCGTCGTCGCCGACGTGCCGCACGACCGCCCACGCGGCGGCGAGCGGGCCACCGGACCGCGTGCTCTGCAGGGTGGTGTTCAGCATCGTGTAGCCGGGCCAGGCGGCACTGGCGAAGTACTGAGACCGGCGCAGTTCCGCGTTGGCGTGCAAGAGAACCGACACGCCCTTCGGGCAGTACGCGTACTTGTGCAGGTCCACCGAGACGCTGGTGACACCGGGGACGTCGAAGCCGAACGGCCCGAGATCCGCGTCCAGGTACGGCAGCACCCAGCCGCCGATGCAGGCGTCCACGTGGAAGCGGACGCCGTTCAGCAGCGCCGCGATCTCCGGGATCGGGTCGAGCACGCCGTGCGCGTACGACGGGGCACTCGCGACGACGAGGACCGTCGTGTCGTCCACGGCGGCGGCCATCGCGTCCGGGACGGCGCGGAAGGTCACCGGGTCGACCGGGACCGAAAGCGCGCGGACACCGAAGAAATGCGCGGCCTTGTGGAACGCCGCGTGCGCGGTCGTGGGCAGCACGATGCTCGGCGACGTCACCTCCGGATGCGCGTCGCGGGCGGCCAGCACCGCGAGCATGCACGACTCGGTGCCGCCGGAGGTCACCGAGCCGACCGTCTCCCCTGTGCCGCCCAGCAGCCGGGCGGCGGAACCGACGAGGTCGTTCTCCATCCGCAACAGGCTGGGGAACGCTGTCGGGTCGAGACCGTTGGCCGACGACGCCAGCGCGTGGGCCGCGGCACCCAGTTCGTCCACTTCGGACAGTCCGCTGTCGTAGACGTAGGCCAGCGTCCGGCCGCCGTGCGTCGGGAGGTCACCCGCGCGCAGCTCCCGCAACTCCTCCAGGACGTCCTCGGCGGTCACGACCGGCGCTCCAGCACCGACTTGCGCAGCAGCGGGATGCCCAGCACGATCAGCACGGCCGGGAGGATCGACGCGCCGAGCAGGATCGCCGTGAGCGCGCTGTCCGGCTGCGCGGCACTGGCGTCGACGCTGGACTGGTAGCCGCCGAGCTGCAGCACGAGTCCCCACAACCCCGGTCCGAGCGCGAGCCCCAGCGTCTCCGACGCCGTCCAGACACCCGCGGTCACCCCGGCCCTGGTCTCGCCGGTCCGCTCCTCCTCATCGCTGATCAGGTCCGGCAGGATCGCCAGCGGGAACACCGAGATACCCGCGTACCCGACACCACAGAAGGCGACGAACACCATCGTGACCGCGAACGGGAACACCTGTGCGCCGAGAAGTCCCAGCAGGCCGACGCCGAACGCGGCGGTGGCGATGCGGAAACCGGCCAGCTTGCCCAGGCTCGCCCCGAGTCTCGGCCACAGCGGCATGGTCAGCAGCGCCGGGCCGACGAAACCGACGAACAGGACCGTCGAGTACGCCGAGCTGCCGAGGATCCGTTCGGCGAAGAACGGGATCGCCGCCAGCACCGTGCCGATGCCGAGCGCCTGGATGAAGTAGACCCCGAGCAGCCAGCGGAACGGCCGCCACTGCGCGAGCGTCCGGAACAGTTCGCGCGGGCTCACCGTGTTCGGCCGCAGCGCGCCGACGGGAGCGTCCTTCAGGCCGAAGTACACGCCGAGCGTCGCGAGCAGGATGATCACGGCGATGAACACGCCCATGACGCGGTATCCGGCGACGCCGCCGATGAGGTCGGTGATCGCGGGCGCGCCGCCACCGGAGATCAGGATGGCGACCGCGAGGAAGCCGATCCGGACACTGGTCAGCTTCGTGCGTTCCTCGGCCGAATTGGTCAGCTCGGCGGGCAGCGCGTTGAACGGCACCTGGAAGAAGGCGTAGGCGGTGGCGCACAACAGGAACACGACGACCACGTAGATCGCGTCGGGCACCGGGGCACCGAAGCCCGGGTGCGCGAACAGGGCCGCGAAGAGGATCGAGACGCCGATGCCGCCGTAAAGCAGGAACCGGCGGCGGCTGCCGGTGCGGACCATGTCCGCGTCCGACAGCCTGCCCGCGATCGGGTTGAAGAGGACGTCCCACGCTTTGGGAACGAAGACGATCAAGCCGGCCACGCCGGCCGCGACGCCCATCGTGTCGGTGAGGTACTTCAGGAGGAGCAGGCCGGGAACCGTGCCGAAGGCGCCGGTGACGAACGAGCCGAGCGAGTAGCGATACCTCGTTCGTGCTGGCAGCGATGCCATGATCCTCCTCGAGGCGATTCTCCCGATGAAGGCCTCAGTATTGGATCTTGGCCACCACCGGGTAGTGGTCGGAAGGAATCGTGCCACCGTCGTAATGCACGACCTGTACCGGGCCGACAGCGGCGAGTGGGCGGCCGCCTCCGCGCACGGCGCCGATGTAGTCGAGCGAGTCCCGGTAAGTCGCCGGAACGGACTTCGCGGCGTGCGGGTTCGTCGCCGCGTCAAAGGTGTACTCACCTTCGCCCGCCGTGCGGAGAACGCCGTCGAGCACGGCTTCTCCTTGCTGGACCTGGGTCCGGCCGAGGCCGTCCTTGCGCTCCTGGCCGGCCCAGTACTCGATGTTCAGGTCCCCGGCGATGACGACCGGCTCCGTGGCGGGCGCGTATTTCGTGACCAGGTCACGGATCTCGCCGAGCTGGGCCATCCGGATGTCGTGCGCCTTCGGCAGCGTCTCGGGTCCTTCGTCGGCCTGCATATGGGTGCCCGCGATCCAGAGCGGCTTCCCGTTCACGACCAGGCGGGCGAGTGCGGCGCCCTTGTTGGACAGGTAGTCGCTCGTGCCGGAGTAGGAGTTGCCGAACACCAGTTGGTGCTGCTCGGTCACCGGGGCCTTGCTCAGCACCGTGACCCCGCCGTTGACCACGATCGGCGAATTCGAGCAGTTCCCGTTCACCGTGGTCCAGCCCGCTGACGCCTTGCAGGACTGGCCGACGAGCGGCGTCTGGTGCGGCCAGAGGTCCTTCAGGCGGTTTCGCAGATCTTCCGCCTGAGCGCTGAATGCCTCGTCGAGGACGACGACGTCGGCGTCGTTCGCGCGGATGACGGCTTCCGCCGCGCTCGCCCTCGCCTTCTTGTCGGAGACATTCGGGCTGGCGATCCACGGCAGCTGCCAGATGTTGAACGACAGCACCTTCACCGATGTGACGGCTTGCGCGGGCACGGTCATGCCCGAAAGCAGCGCGACGGTGGCGACGACGAGTACGGCGAGCTTCCGCACAGAAGACCCTTTCCGATCAAGAGACGACGAACGTCCGCGAGGTTCCGCTGAACGCGGAGATCGCCCCGTTCCAGCCGTTCTTCCAGTTGCCGAAGTGGACCACGCGGTATTTGCCGATCGGGGCGTTCGCGGGGATCACCCAGTGGACGCCGGCTTTCGATTCGGCGACGAACGTGCGCGTCCAGTGGAACTTCGTGTCCCAGTCGCCGTCGTCGGCGTGGCGGACCCACTTGCCGTCGACCAGTCGCTGGATCTCCAGGAACGTGCCGCCGCGGCGGAGGTCGTTCTTCGGATGCCCGGTCACGAACTCGACCGCGACCTTCTCACCACGCCGGTAGGTGCTGTTGGCATCGGTCAGGACGTCACCGAAGGACTTGAACGCGGGCGGGCTGTCGAAGACGACGCCGGGCTGGAAGTTGATCAGCTTGCCTCGCAGATCCCTCGGCGTCGGCCCGTGCGGCACCGTCTTCCCGGCCTTCATCGCGGCCGCGAGCTTGCCGAATTCCTGCTGGTACGCCGGAAGTGTGTACCGGCCGTACAGGGTCGACGCGCCTTCGTACTGCTGCGAGTCATACTCCTCGGGCGTGGTGACGTACTGGCTGTAGGCGTTGGAGTAGCCCTGGACGAGCACGTTCTCCAGCGGTACGCCCAGTTCCGCGGCGACGGTCCGGCGCAGCCGCAGCCCGGAGACGATGGTCAGTTCGGCGGGCACGGCCACCAGATGCAGCTGTCCGATCCGGACGATCTGCAGCGGCAGGACCTCCGGTGTCCACGGGTACGGCTTCATCGCACCGAACGGGACGGCGACGACCTTCGGCGCCTGCGCGTCGGCGAGCGCCTGCGGGATCGGCGCGTCGATGCCGCCGAGCCAGTCGATGAACGGGTTCTTCACGCCTTCCGGCAGCGGCAGCCCGGGGCCGTCCTCGCGGCTGCCGGCGAGCATCGACACCCCGATCGCGGCGGTGCAGGTGTGCTGCGGGCGCCCGTTCGGCGTGTACTTCGCGTCGACGGCGACGTCGGACATGTCCACGTAACACATCCGGTGGTCGACACCGCCTGTCACGGCTTCGGCCGCCGCGTCGAACGCGCTCTTCGCCGCGCGGAACTGGAGGTCGCCGATCGTGCGGGTGTTCTCGAACTCCGTCTCCGGTGTCCCCGGGGACAGGTTCAGGTTCGGGCTCATGTCGCCGGTGTTGGTCTGCGGGAACGCCGCGACGAACCGCGATGGCCCGTCGAGGTAGCGCACGCCGGCGTGGTCGTGCTCCCACTCGTAGGCGGCGTAACCCTTGTTGTCGCCGCTGATCAGGTGGTTGCCGTTGCTCATCGACGTGCCGTGCGTGGCGAACCAGCTGATCGCGCCGACGTCGGTTCCGCCCTGGCTGAACCGCAGCACCGTGACGGCCGGGTCGATCGCCTGCGGGAAGTGGTCCTTGTCCGCCTTCGGGTTCAGGTCGAACGCCTTCCGCGAACGGTTGACGCTCGCCTTGGTCAGCTCGGCGCGGCCGAGGCGGATCGACCCGGGAGCGAGGTTCGCGTGCGCCCGGCTGATCGCCTCGAAGATCCCGTCGACGACGGCGTCGTACACCTCCTGCTGGAAGCCGAGGATCGCCAGATCGTAAGCGGCGTAATGGGAATCCCCGCCGCAAGCGGAGTGTGTGTGCGTGGCGTTCAGGAGCACGTTCTGCTCGGTGTAGAGGGTGCCGTACGCGGCGGCGAGCTTACGCATCACGCCTTGGTGGACCGACTGGAAGAGGGCGCCGAGGTCCGCGGTGACGAACGCGATCCGCTTGGCGCCGTCGTCGACCACGAAGGCCCGCGCCCGGGTCCGCAGGTGGATGCCGGCGGTCTGCTGCTGCGGCATCGAGTAGCCCATCATGCCGTTCTCGGCGGCCGGGCCGGTGACGTCGGAGATGCCGACCCCGACACGGAACCCCTGCTGCGGACTCGCTTGCGCCGCCTGTCCCGCCTGCGCGCCGAGCACGCCCGCCGCGACCGGCAAAGCCGCCGCACCTGCAAGAACCCGCCTCCGGCTGACCGCCATGAGCTACACCTCCGGCCACGAACATGAACCGACTTCATGTTCGTGGCCGGGACGCTACGTGATGGGCCTCACGGTCGCAACCTACGAAAGGCACCTGGGGGTTCTCGCGGAACTGTCATGAAAGGGTCTTTCAGGACAAATTTCGTCCTGAAAGACCCTTTCATGACATCCCATGACCTTGCGCAGACCTACGAAAGGGTCGCCGCGACCTTCGTGAGCGTGGCGGCGTCACCCCGCAGGAGCAACGTCGTCACCACTGTCTCTTCCCAGGCGGCGAGCTCGTCGCGGATCTTTTCGGCAGGTCCGATCAAGGAAGTGTCCTCCACCAGAGACGTCGGGATGGCCGCGATCGCCTCGTCCTTCCGCCCGGCGAGGTACAGCTCCTGGACCTTGTCGGCGACGTCCTCGTACCCCATCCGGGCGAAGACGTCGTGGTGGAAGTTGACCGTTTTCGCGCCCATCCCGCCGATGTAGAGCGCCAGCGACGGCTTGATCCAGCTCGCGGCCGCCTCGACGTCGTCGTGCACGAGTACCGGAACGGAAGCGGCGACCTCGAAGTCGTCGAAACCGTGCCGGGCACCGGGACGCGAGAAGCCTTCCTGGAGCGCGGTGCGATAGAAGCCGTCGCTCTTGGGCGAGAAGAACAGCGGGAGCCAGCCGTCGCAGATCTCCGCCGACAGCGCCACGTTCTTCGGCCCCTCCGCGGCGAGGTAGATCGGGATCTCCTTGCGGAACGGGTGCACCGTGGACTTCAGCGCCTTCCCGAGTCCCGTCCCGCTCTGCAGCGGCAACTGGAAGTGCTGTCCGTCGTGGACCACCGGCGCCTCGCGGGCGACGACCTTCTGGACGATGTCGACGTACTCCCGGGTCCTGGCCAGCGGCTTCGGATATGGCTGTCCGTACCAGCCTTCGACCACCTGCGGACCGGACGCGCCGAGCCCGAGCACGAACCGGCCGCCGGAGAGGTGATCCAGCGTCAGCGCGTGCATCGCGGTCGCCGTCGGGGTGCGCGCCGACATCTGCACGATGTTGGTGCCGAGCTTGATCCGGCTGGTCGAGGCGCCCCACCAGGCGAGCGGGGTGAACGCGTCCGAGCCGTAACCTTCGGCCGTCCACACGGAGTCGAAGCCGAGTTCTTCGGCGCGCAGGACCGCGTCCAACGCACCCTCGGGCGGACCGGAGGACCAGTAACCGAGGTGGTAACCAAGCTTCATCGAGGCTCCTAGTCAGACGTTCGGCGAGTAGTGCTCGGGTTTGCCCCGCTCCGAAAGCGGCGGAAGGTTCCGCGCGGGAGTCTCGACCAACGGGGCGCCCGGAGCCAGTTCGCCTCGCTCCCGCCGCCAGCCCGCCCGGGCGCGGGGGTGGTAGCGACGATCGCGCGGGACCAGTTTGAACGCCGTGTTGATCAGCTTGCCGGTCCGCCGATGCCGCCGCTCGTCGCGTTCGGTCCAGGTGTAGCCGAGGAGTTCGCGGATCGGCGGGTCGTACAGCCCGACGGTCATCCAGACGAAGTTCCGCGCCACTTGGCCGCGCACGAGGTTCCAGGCGAAGTCCGGTAACCACGGCAGGAAATGCGGCTTCGGGAGGTCTTTGATGTCGAGGACATCGCGGGTCGCCTTGTTGTCCTCCAGCACGTCCTCGCACATGCGCTTCCAGTACAGCTGGAAGTCCTCCCACGACTCCGGCACCGGGCGCATGCTCATGCCGTACATCTCGTACCACTGGACGTGTTCGTCGAACAGCTTCCGCTTCTCCGCCTCGCCGATGCCGCCGCAGAAATTGTCGGCGATGAGGATCGCGCTCATGAAGAACGTCGAGTGCGCCCAGTAGAAGGTGTCCGGGTTGAGCGCGTGGTAGCGCCGCCCGTGTTTGTCGATGCCCTTGATCCGATCGTGGTAACCGCGGACTTCGAGGGCGGTCTGCCGCGCCCGCGGGCCGTCGTAGATCACTCCCCCGATCGGGTACAGCGAGCGGAACAGGCGCTGCCAGCGCTCTTCGAAGAAGCGGGAATGCTCCTCGACGCCCGCGCCCAGCTCGGGGTGCATGTTCTGCATCGAACCGGCCCACAGCGCGATGAGCAGCCCACGCCAATCACCGAAGTACTTCCACGTCAGCGAATCCGGTCCCAGCGGCTGCGGCTGTGTCATCCCCGGTCTCCTCAATGAGCTGGTTAAATTGACCACAACTGTTGTCAGGTTAAAGTTGACAACGGCCGTAGTCAACAAGAGGAGCCGATCATGGCCGGCCGAAGCTGGGCAGGCACCACCCTGGACGACCGCAAGGCCGCCCGCCGGGAACAACTCGTCGAGGCGGGCCTCGACCTGCTCGGTACCCAGGGCAGCGCCGGGGTCAGCGTCCGCGCGGTCTGCCGCCACGCCAAGCTCACCGAGCGGTACTTCTACGAGAGCTTCACCGACCGCGAGGAACTGGTCGTCGCGGTCTACGAGCACATCGGCGAGCAGGCGCGCCAAGTCCTGGTCGACGCGGTCAGCGACACCCCCGACCCCGCCGACCGGGCCAAGGCCGCCGTCCGGGTCTTCGTCGAGCTGATGGTCGACGACCCGCGCAAGGGCCGGGTGCTCCTGCTCGCGCCGATCACCGATCCCGCGCTGACCACGCGCGGGATCGCGCTCCTGCCCTCGTTCGCCGAACTGGTCAGCGGACAGCTGTCGCACGGCGACGCGGTCGAACGGCAGATGATCTCGATCGGCCTGGTCGGGGCGCTGAGCAACGTGTTCATCGCCTACCTCGACGGCTCGCTCAAGGTGAGCCGTGAGCGCCTGATCGACCATTGCGTCCGCCTCGTGCTCGGCGCCGACCGTCAACCTTGACCGCGTTCGGCCACCAGCTGAAGCGCGATGTCGATGATCATGTCCTCCTGACCGCCCACGTACTTCGCGGCGCCGACCCGGTAGAGGATCTCGTGCGCGGGGACGCCGTACCGTTCGCCCGCACGTTCGGCGTGCAGCAGGAAACTCGAGTACACGCCCGCGAACCCCTGCACGATCGACGAGCGGTCCATCACCGGCAAGCGCGTGATGTAGGGCTTCACGACGTTCTCCGCCGCGTCCATCAGCACGTCCTTGTCGACGCCGGTGCCGATACCGAGCCGTTCGAACGTCGCCGCGAGAACCTCCGTCGGGGAGTTGCCCGCACCCGCGCCGAGCGCGACGAGCGAACCGTCGATCTGCCGGGCGCCCGCGCGGTAGGCGAGCACGGAGTTCGCGACGCCGAAGCTCAGGTTCTGGTGCCCGTGATAGCCGACCTGCGCCTGGTCGCCGCATTCCGCGACCAGCGCGGCGATCCGGTCGCCCGCCTCTTCCAGGATCAGCGCCCCGGCCGAGTCGACGACGTAGACGCATTGGCAGCCGGCGTCGACCATGATCCGGCCCTGCTTCGCGAGCGCCTCGGGCGTGGACATATGCGACAGCATCAGGAAACCGACCGTCTCCAGGCCGAGGTCCCGCGCCGCGCCGAAGTGCTGGACCGACACGTCGGCCTCGGTGCAGTGGGTCGCGATCCGCACCGCGCCCGCGCCGAGGTCGGCCGCCACCCGGAGATCGCCCATCGTGCCGAGCCCCGGGAGGAGCAGCACCGCGATCTTCGCCTGGCGTGCCTCGTCGACCGCCGCCGCGATCAGTTTCCGTTCGTCCACCAGGGAAAAGCCGTAGTTGAACGTCGAGCCGCCGAGCCCGTCGCCGTGGCTGACCTCGATCAGCGAGATCCCGGCGGTGTCCAGTGCCCGGACGGTGTCGCGCACGTTCTTCTCGGTGAACTGGTGCGCCATCGCGTGACTGCCGTCGCGCAGGCTCGTGTCGACCAGCCGGACCTCGCGATCGATGTCATCCCACTTCACGCCGCCACCTCCTGAGTGGCCAGCAGGTCGCCGACGCGGGCGGCCGCGGCCGTCATGATGTCGAGGTTCCCCGCGTACTTCGGCAGGAAGTCCCCGTTCCCGGCGACTTCGAGGAACACCGCGACCCGGGCCTGCCCGTTCCAGCCCGGCCGGGGCGGGTCGAACTGCGGATCCGCCTTGAGCGTGTAGCCCGGCACATATGCCTGGACGTCCTGGATCATCCGGTGGACGGACTCGGTCACCGCGTCGAAGTCCGCGTCCGGGTCGATCGCGCAGAACACCGTGTCCCGCATGATCATCGGTGGTTCGACGGGGTTGATGATGATGATCGCCTTGCCGCGGCTCGCTCCCCCGACCAGTTCGATACCGCGGGCGGTGGTCGCGGTGAACTCGTCGATGTTCGCCCGCGTACCGGGCCCGGCCGAGCGCGACGACACGGACGCGACGATCTCGGCGTAGGGCACCGGTGTCACCCGGGAGACGGCGTGCACGATCGGGATCGTGGCCTGGCCACCGCAGGTGATGAGGTTGACGTTCGGCACGTCCAGCCGGTCGGGCAGGCCGACGGCGGGGCAGGTGAACGGCCCGACCGCGGCCGGGGTCAGGTCGATCGCACGGATCCCGGCGCTCGCGTACCGCGGCGCGTTCGCCAGGTGCGCCTTCGCCGAGGTGGCCTCGAAGACCAGATCAGGCAGTTCTTCGCGGGAGAGCAGCCAGTCCACGCCCTCGGCCGAGGTCTCCAGCCCCAGTTCGGCGGCCTTCGCCAGCCCGTCCGAATCCGGGTCCACGCCGACCATGTACCGCACCTCGACGTGCTCGCTGCGCCTCAGCTTCGCGAGCAGATCGGTGCCGATGTTGCCGGGACCGACGATCGCGGCCACCGCTTTCCGTTGCGCCATGCCCGGTGACGCTCCCCGAGGAGATAGGGCACACTCAACCCATGCGTGCCGCTGGGCGGAACGACGACTCCGGACGGAGCGGAGCGGACGGCCTCGTGGCCGCCCGGATCACCGCGCTGCTTTCGGCCTTCCGTCCGGGCGACGAAGCCCTCGGTGTCTCCGAACTCGCGCGGCGGACCGGGCTGGCGAAGTCCACTGTGCACCGTCTCACCGGTCACCTGGTCGCCACCGGACTGCTCGAACGCGAAGACTCGGCACTGCGGCTCGGGCTGAAGCTGTTCGAGATAGGCCAACTGGCGGTACGGCGCCGTGGACTGGTCGAAGCGGCCCGCCCGTACCTCGCCGATCTCCGTGAGGCGACGCGGAACACCGTGCATCTCGCGGTGCTGGAAGGCACCGAGGTCGTCTATCTCGACATCTTGCGCGGGCCCGACGCACCGTCCTTGCCTTCCCGGATCGGTGGGCGATTTCCCGCTCACGCCACCGGAGTCGGAAAAGCGATCCTCGCGTATTCTCCCGAATCCGTGGTGGCCCAGGTGATCGACGCCGGATTGCCCAGGGTGAGCGTCCGGACGATCACCGCCACCGGATTACTCCGCCGCCAGCTCGCGAAGATCCACAGCGACGGGATCGCGTTCGAAAGGGAGGAATCCGGCGTCGGTGTCGCCTGCGCCGCCAGCCCGCTGCTCGACGCGAAAGGTGTTGCGGTGGCGGCGTTGTCGATCTCCGGCTGGGCGAATCGCATGCACACGAATCGCGTCGCGCCCGCGGTACGAACGGCGGCTTTGGCGCTTTCCCGCACTTTGTAAGTAAATAGCGGCCATTCTCGGGGTTCGCTTTAATAAAGATCAAAAAGTCTTTCTCCCTTTGACCATGGTCACCCTTGATCCAGGGGGCTACGATCCGCGAATGGCCCAGCACCGGGGGGACGCGCCACCGGGTCAAGTCCCCGCGATCATCGTGAGCCGTCGCCGGGTGGAGGCGGCCGCCCGCCGGTTGCTGTCCGTCGATGTCGTGCTCGCCCTTCTCGTGGTCACCGGCGGCCTGCGGGTGCTCCATCTGGCGTCACCGACGCCTTCCCCCGCCACCGAACCGGCGACCATCGCGCACGTCTTCGCCTTGAGCCACCTCGCGTCCTTCACCGACACGGGCGCCACCGGGACGACGCCGTTCGGCTGGTGGCAACTCGCCGGGTACTCCCTCGTCTCGCGCGCGTTCGAACGCGAACCCTCCCCCGTGCCGGCGGTCCGCGAGACGATGGTGCTCGCGGCCGTGCTCTGCGCCGTCCTGCTGTGGATCCTGGCGCGGCGGCTGGGCCTGCCGTTCTGGGCGGCGACCACGGCCGTCGTCCTGATGGCGGTCTCCCCGCTCGCGATCGGGCTGCAGCGCGTGGTGATCGTCGAACATCTCGCCGTCACGTGGGTCTTGGCCGCGCTCGTCCTCGTTGCGACACCTCGCGAACACGCGCGTGCGTGGCATGACGCCCTGGCCGCGCTGTGTCTCCTCGCGGCCGTGCTCACCTCGCCGCTGGCTCTGCTGACGCTCCCCGCGGCCGGCTGGATTCTTGCCCGAAGACGCGAGGCGTCGCGTGTCGCGTTCACCGCCGTGGTGTTCACCCTCGGCCTCGGGATCGCCTTCGGTCCGGCGGCTTCGGTGCTGCGCCCGGACCTCCCCCGCCCCGGGCCACCGGGTCTCGGTACCTGGGTCGCGCTGGATCCGGTGCTCGTCGTGCTGTCGATGGTCGCGATCGTCGCCGGGATGGTCCTGCCCCGCACCCGGCCGCTCGCCGTCTCCGCGCTGCTGATCGCCGCGGTCCTCGCCTGGCCCGCGGCCCCCGTCGAACTCCCCCTCGCCCTCCTGCTCCCGCTGACCCCGCTGCTCATCGCCGAAGTCGCGACCACGGTCGCGGAGGGCACGCCACAGGCGGGGCACCGGCTGGTCCCGATGCGGCATCCCGTCTCCGCCCTCGTGCTCGCCACGACCCTCGTCCTCATGTCCGTGGCGGGCTGGGTGCACGGGTTCGGCAGGCTGAGAGCGGAGCCGTCCGCCGGGATCGCGCTCACCCAGGCGCGGGAATGGTTGCGGGACAACGCCTCCGGTGCCGCGGTCCTGGTCGACGACGCGAGCTGGACCGCACTCGCCGTGGACGGCTGGCCCCTCGGTTCGCTGGTCCCGATCGGCACCTGCGCGGCCACGTGCACCTCGCCGGAATGGGCTGTCCTGACCGCTTCCGGACAGCGTGACCGGCAGCGTTTCCCCGCCGCGTCGGCCTTTCTCTCCGGTACCAGCCGGGTCGCCGTATTCGGTTCGGGGCCGGAGACGGTCACCGTCTCCCGGTTCGGCGAACCCACGGATCTGCCCGGCGAGAGCGGCGAAGCCGGAGCGCGCGCCCGGGCGGGCGCGGCGCTGGCGTCCTCCGGTCAGGTGCACTGCGAGGGGCAGACCCGCGACGTCTTGGCCGCGGGCGACGTCGACCCCCGGCTCATCGCCACGGTCGCCGCACTCGCCACGCTCCAGCCCGTCCGGCTGGTCGGATTCCCTTCCGCGCCCGGCGAAGCCGCCGCCGGCCAGCCGTTGCGCCGCCTCGTCCTCTCGGGCCAGGACGAAGCGTCCATCTCGGAGTTCTACGCCGGACAGCGCGCCATCTTCGAACCCGCGTCCGTCACCCGCGTACCGGGCGGGGTGCTCGTGACGTACCCGTTGTTCCCGCCGCCCGGGCTGCTCACGCCGTTCTCCGCACCCTGACCCCCGGCAAGAAAGGTCCCCGCCATGCGCCTCCTCACCGTTCTGCTGAGACCCGCCGGCGTGTTCGCCGCCGTCGTGATGTTGTTCGGCGCCCTGCCGATCACGGCGCAGGCCGCCCCCGGCCCGGGCGTCGGCTGGATCCGCGTCGGGCACCTCTCTCCCAAGGTCCCCCCGGTGGACGTCTATTTCGCCGCGTTCGGCAAGGCCGAGAAGGTCGTCGTCCGCAAGGCGGGCTACGGCGCGGTGACGCCGTACTCGTCGGTGACTCCCGGCGCGTATACGGTTTCCATGCGCCCGGCCGACGCCGCCGCCTCGTCGCCACCCGCGTTGAGCGCGACGATCGAGATCAAGGAGTCGAGCGCCCACTCCCTGCTGGTGTTCGCGAACGCGCCCGGCGGCGGGTTGCAGGGCGATCTGGTCCAGGACGATCTGACCGCGCCCGCGGCGGGCAACGGGCGGGTGCGCATCGTCCAGGGCTCGGCCGCGCTGGCGCCGGTGACCGTCAGCGGCCCCGACGGGAAGTCGGTGGCGAACGACGCGGCGTACGGCGTCACGACACCGTACGCCGACCTGCCGGAAGGACGCTGGCCGCTGAAACTGACTTCCGGCACCACTTCGGCCGAGTCCATTGTGGACGTCAAGGCAGGTTCGACGACCAGCCTGCTGGTGACCGAGAACGGGACCGGGCTCAAGACCGAGGCCATCGCCGACGGCGCCACCCTCCCGGACCCGCCGAAGCTCGGCGTCGAGACCGGTGGTGGCGGGACGGCTTCCGAGACGCTTCCGTGGTGGCCGTTCGCGGCCCTGCCGATGCTGGCCGGACTGGCGTTGCTGCTGATGCGGCGACGCCCGGCGCATGACCGCTGAGTTCTCCCGGCGAAGCGTGTTGGCCTTGCTGGGGCTGGCCGCGGTCGCCGCGTGCGCGCCCGCTCCGGCGATGGACCGGCCGGTCCTCGCCGGGGTGGCGCCCGCCACCTCGAACGCGCCCGGCCCGCTGCCGCTGCCCGCCGAAGCCGACGTCTCCCCGGTCCGGCTGGCCATCCCGGCGATCGGCTTCGACCAGACCGGCCTCATCCCGCTCGCCCTCGGTCAAGCGGGCGAACTCCAGGCGCCGGAACGGTTCTCCGATGTCGGCTGGTACGAAGACGGCCCCGTGCCGGGCGATCCCGGGCCCGCCGTCATCGCCGCGCACGTCGACTCGCGAGCGGGCCCGGCACCCTTCTTCCGGCTGCGCGAACTGCGCTCCGGCGACGAAATACGCGTCACGCGATCCGACGGCCCCGAAGTCGTGTTCTGGGTCGATTCCGTCCAGCACTACCCGAAGAACGACTTCCCGACCCAGGCCGTCTACGGGCCCACGCCGGGAAGCGCGCTCCGGTTGATCACCTGCGGCGGGGCTTTCGACGCCGCGAAACGGTCCTATCGGGACAACGTCGTCGTCTACGCCTCCCCGCGCTGGGGCTAGGCGCTGGGGAGCCCGGTGAGGCGGGGTCGTGTGAGTCACCAGCGGCGCGATGCGCGTGAGGGCCACCCTCAGGGACTCTGAGTCCCTGAGGGTGGCCCTCACGCGCTTGAGAATCCGCCGCCCGGCGCTAGGCGCTGAGCCCGCGCCGGATCAGCTCTGGCCGCACGCCTTCGCCGAACCAGTACGCCTCCTCCAGGTGTGGGTACCCGGACAGGACGAACTCCTCGATGCCGTGCGAGTGGTACTCCTCGATCAGATCGGCGACCTCGCTGTGGCTGCCGACGAGCGCGGTGCCCGCTCCCCCGCGCACCAGGCCGATCCCGGCCCACAGGTTCGGATGGATCTCCAGACCCCGGACTCCGCCGTCGGTCTTCCCGCCGTGCAACGCCGCCATCCGTTGCTGGCCAACGGATTCGCTGGCGGACAATTGCCGCTAAGTATGCGCGATCCGCTGGGGATCGATCGCGTCCAGCAGCTTGCCCGCCTCGGCCCACGCCTCCGCCGAAGTGTCGCGCGAGAGCGTGTGGAGCCGGATGCCGAACCGGAGTTTCCGGCCCTGTTCTTCCGCGAGCTCCCGGACCTTGGCGATCTTCTCGGCGACCTGCGCGGGCGGCTCACCCCAGGTCAGGTAGACGTCGGCGTGCCGCGCCGCGATCGGCAGCGCCGCCGACGACGAGCCGCCGAAGTAGATCGGCGGCACCGGATCCGGGGCCGCGATCGTGGTAGCGCCTTCGACCTTGAGATGCTCGCCTTCGAAGTCGAAGGGCTTGCCGCTCCACACCCCGCGCACGATCTTGAGGAACTCGCCGGTGCGGGCGTAGCGCTGGTCGTGGTCGTGCCAGTCACCGAACCGGCGCTGCTCGACCGCGTCCCCGCCGGTGACGACGTTGAGCAGCACGCGCCCCTGCGAGATCCGCTGGAAGGTCCCGGCCATCTGCGCGGCCAGCGTCGGCGAGACGGTACCCGGCCGGAACGCCACCAGGAACTTGAGGGTTCTCGTCTCACGGATCAGCGCCGCCGTCGTCAGCCAGGCGTCCTCGCACCAGGTGCCGGTCGGGGTCAGTACCCCCTCGAACCCGTTGGCCTCGGCGGCTCGCGCCACCTGCGCCAGGTAGTCGAGGCTCGGCTCGCGCGCGGCGGTCGCCCCGGCGGCACGACTGGCGTGGAAGTGCTCCACGATCGTCCGGCCGTCGCCGGTGGTGGGCAGGAACCAATGCAGCTTGACGGTCACCCGTCCGAGCTTCTGCGTGGTGGGCGGCTCCGGTCAACCGGCGGGCACTCGGTCCCGCGATCTGGACACCCGCCCCGCGTTTAGTCCTCTAGTTGCGGTCGTTGCACACGCAAGTACCGCGACCAGAGGACTAAACGCGGGGTTTCCGGGACTCAGCTGCCGAACATCAGCCGCCACTCCTCCGGCGACCGCGGCTGGAACACGAAGTTCGTGTCCTTCACCTGCGAGAGATTCGAGAACGGCTCGGCCGAGTACTGGTGTCCCGGGTACACGACCGGATCGCCGTCGAGCCCCGCGAGCCACTGCAGGCTCCGGTAGATCGCGTCCGCGTCGCCGCCGGGGAAATCGGTGCGGCCACAGCCTTCGAGAAACAGCGTGTCACCCGAGACGAGTTTGCCGTCGACCAGGAAGCACTGGCTGCCCGGTGTGTGCCCGGGCGTGTGCAGCAGCCGGATCGGCACCGCGCCGACCTCGAGGACCTCGTCGTGTTCGTGCGAGCGGAGATCCGTCTCGGAGACGCCGGTGGTGCGGCGGACCCACTCGGCCTCCTCGGCGTTGACGTGGATCGGGACCTGGACACGCTCCAGCAGCTGCGCGATCCCCGGCAGCGAGAAACCCATCATCTCGCCGCCGACGTGGTCCGGGTGGTGATGCGTCGCGAGCACCCCGGTCAGCCGCATGCCATCGGCTTCCAGGACGTCGAGCAGATCGCCCACGGCGTAGGCCGGGTCGACGATGACCGCTTCGTTCGACTCCCGATCGCCGATCAGGTAGGCGAAGTTGACCATCTGTGTCGCGACGGGGTCCCCCACCGCGAAGTCGCGGCCCGCGAGCAACTGCCGGAAGTACAGCCTGTCAACCATGGCGCACACCTTACGGCGCTATCCACAGTGCTATTCCCCGACGGTGCCGTCGGCCAGCTCTCGCAAGATGTCCAGATGCCCGACGTGCCGCGCGGTCTCCTGCAGGACGTGCGCGAACACCCAGCGCACGGTGAACTCCCCTGACCGCCGCGCCCGCTCGCCCGGCGAGATCCCGGCCAGTGACTTCTCCGAATGGGCCCACTCACCGCGGTACGCCTCGACGATCGAACGCGGATCGTCGTCTTCGGTCAGGTTCCAGCTCGGGTCCGGCGAGCCTTCCCACAACGACGGCAGGTCCGCGCCGCCCGCCTCGATCGAGAGCCACCAGCGTTCCACCGCGGTCAGGTGTTTGAGCACGCCCAGCGCGCTCATTCGCGGCGACGCCGGCAGTGGCGTGGCGGCCGCCTGCTCACGGGTCAGTCCGGCGACCTTGTTCACCGCGGTGGCCCGGAGGAAGCGCAGGAAGTCCCACTGGATCCCGGCTTCGTCCTCGGCGATCCCCGCCGGCCAAGACCGGTCGACCGGCTCCGACACTCTCGAACTCGTGTTCGACATGGTGATCACCTTACACACGGGACAGGGCTAGGCTGGCGCTCCATGTGGTGGGGTTTGCTCTGCGCGTTCTTCGCGGCCTGTGCGTACGGCGTCGCTTCGGTGATGCAGGCGATCGCCGCGAAGGCGACCTCCGGCGCCGAAGACCGCGTCGATCCCAAGCTGTTGGTGCGGGTACTGCGGCAGTGGAAGTTCGTCGCCGGGCTGGCGCTGGACGTCGTCGGCTTCGTCGCCCAGCTCGCCGCGCTGCAGGTGCTGCCGCTGTTCGTCGTGCAGGCCGCGCTCGCCGGGAGTCTCGCGGTGACGGCGGTCGCGGCGCGGACGCTCGGTGTCCGTTTGGGACGTCGCGAGTGGACGGCGGTCGCGGTCGTCTGCGCCGGGCTCGGGCTGCTCGGGATGTCGGCGGAGAGCGAGGGCTCGTCGGAGACCGGGCTGGGCTTCCGGCTCGTCCTCGTGGGTGTGGTGGTCGTGCTCGGCACGGCCGGGATGCTCGCGGGAAGGGCGCCGCGGCGGATCCGGACGCCGGCGCTCGGCCTGATCGCCGGGCTGTGCTTCGGCGTGGTCGCGCTGTCCGGCCGGGTGCTCACCAGCCTCGCCCCGCTCGACCTGCTCACCGATCCGGCCACGTACACCCTCGCCGTGTCCGGCGCGATGGCGATGCTGTTCTACGCCACCGCTCTGCAACGCGGCAGCGTCACCACCTCGACCGCGATGATGGTGATCGGCGAGACCGTGCTCCCCTCGCTGGTGGGGGTTCTGGTACTCGGCGACACCACCAGGCCCGGTTTCGCGGCGGTGGCCGTGGTCGGGTTCGTGCTCGCGATCTCGGCGGCGCTCGCGCTGGCCCGCTTCGGCGAACCGGCGCCGATCGAGCCGGTCAGCTCGCCGATCGCCTGAAACCGCCGCGCGACACCAGCAGCCAGGCCAGGTACGCCCCGCCGATGGCGCCGGTCACGAGCCCTACGGGCAGGCCGGGGAGCAGCTGCTGGGTGATCAGGTCGCTCGTCACCAGCAGGAGCATGCCCATCAACGCGGCCGCCGCGAGCCCGGCTCCCGAAGAACGGGTGAGCCGCTTCGCCAACTGCGGCGCGGCGAGCGCCAGGAACGCGATCGGGCCGGCGGCCGCCGTCGCGATCGAGCAGAGCCCGACGCTGACGCCGAGCAGCACGATCCGGCTCCGCTCGACCGGCACACCCAGCCCCTTGGCCGAATCGTCCCCCATTTCCAGCAGGGAAAGCCTTCTGCCGTAGACGAAGGCGGGCGGAAGCAGCACGGCGACCGCGATCGCGACCGGGACGACGTGCTCCCAGCCGCGCCCGTTGAGGCCGCCGACCAGCCAGGCCTGCGCCGCCAGCCCGTCCTGCCAGGCGGCCCGGGTGATCAGGTAGGAGTTGAACGCGATGAGCATCGCGTTCACCCCGATCCCGACGAGGATCAGCCGGAACGCGTGCACCCCGCCCTTGAACGCGAGCAGGGCGATCAGAACCGCGGTCACGACGCCGCCGACGAGCGCGCCGAGCGACACCTGGAGCATCCCGCCGTGCACCACGATGATCGTCAACAGGGCGCCGGCGGCGGCGCCTTCGGTGAAGCCGATGAAGTCGGGGCTGCCCAAGGGATTCCCGGACAGGCTCTGCAGGATCGCGCCGCTCACCGCGAGCGCGCCGCCGACCAGCAGCGCGGTCAGCAGCCGCGGGAGCCGCAGGGTGGTCACGATGAACTCGGTGCTCCGGTCACCGAAGCCGAACAGCGTCTTGATGACTTCGCCGACGCTCAGCGGGTAGTCGCCGGTGGTCAAGCTCACCGCGCCGACGAAGAACACCGCGACGGCCAGCAGCACCACGACGACCGTCGCCCTCGGGGTGACACGCAGGGACAGTCCGCCGCCCGGGGTGCGCAGGACGCGGGTGCTCATCGGTGGGCGCTCCTTGATCGCGGTCACAGCCGGGCCAGCTTCCTGCGACGGCACAGCGCGAGGAACACCGGTGCGCCGAGGAACGCGACGACGATGCCCGCCTGCAGTTCCTCCGGCGGGTTCAGCACGCGGCCGACGACGTCGGCGCCGATCAGCACGATCGGCGCGATCAGCATCGAATACGGCAGGACCCACCGCTGGTCGGGGCCGACCAGCAGGCGCGCGGCGTGCGGCACGGCGAGCCCGAGGAACAGGACCGGCCCGATGGCCGCGGTGCCCGCGCCGCACAGCAGGGTCACCACGACGGCGCCCCAGACCCGGGTGCGGCCCACGTGGGCGCCCAGCGCCTTACCGGTCTGGTCGCCGAGCGCGAGTATGTTGAGCGGCCGGGCGAGCAGCAGCGCGATGATCACGCCGACCACCACGAACGGCGAAATCTGCAGCAGTACGTCCCATTTGCGGCCGCTGAGCGAACCGACGTTCCAGTACCGGAACTGGTTGAAGGTCTCCGGCATCAGCAGGAGCACGCCGACGATGTAGGCCTGGAGCACCGCCATGACGGCGGACCCGGCGAGCACGAGGCGGTCCGGCGTGGCGCTGCGGCCCGCGGCGCCGAGGACGTACACCACGACCGAGGCGATCGCCGCGCCGGCGAAGGCGAACCAGATGTAGCCGAGCACGCCGGAGACGCCGACGAAGGCGATACCGGAAACGACCGCCGCCGCGGCGCCGGTGTTGACGCCGAGCAGGCCCGGGTCGGCGAGCGGGTTCCGGGTGAGCGCCTGCATCACCGCGCCCGCCAGGCCGAGCGCCGTGCCGACGACCACGGCCAGCAGGGTCCGGGGGATGCGGAGGTCGTGGATGATCACGGCGTCGGTCGACCCGTCGTTGTGCCAGAGCACCGACCAGGTGGAGGTGAACGGGATGCTCTTCGACCCGACCCAGATACTGAGCAGGAAAACGAGCGCCAGCAGGCACAGCCCGAACAGCAGGCCACCGACACGGAAGGTCCGTGCCGCCGCGCTCGGCGGGGCCGCCGCCTCGGGCGGGCGTTCGGTGACGACCACGATTCCTCCTTCAGCAGCGCACATGACTTCTCGGCGGGAAAACATACCTCGAAGTGAGGCGAGGCTAACCGAACGCCGGAGTTCACCTCGACGACCAGCCTACTTAGACTAGCCTTACCTACCCCGAGGAACGGAGGCGCCGGTGACCGCAACGGCCACCACCAGCCGGAGCGTGCTGCGCCAGGCGATTTCCGGCCAGCGACGCCATGTCGTGCTCGCATCCGTGCTCGCCGCGGGCCATCAGGGCGGCGAGGCGCTCGTCCCGGTGATCATCGGCCTGGTCATCGATCAGGCCGTCACCGGAGGCTCCGTGGGCTCCCTCGTGATCTGGCTCGCCGTGCTCGGCGTCGTCTTCGCCGGACTGTCCTACAGCTACCGATTCGCCGCGCGCGCCGCCGAAGGAGCATCCCTGCGGGCCGCGCACGACATCCGTCTCGCGATCAGCAGGCGCGTCCTGCATCCCGGCGGTGGCGCCGAAACCGGGAAGCTGGCCGGGGAACTGGTGAACGTCGGCACGAGCGACGCGCAGCGGGTCGGGGTGATCAACGCCGCGCTGCCGTTCGGGATCGCCGCACTGGCCGGGGTGCTGGTCAGCGCCGTCGCCCTACTGCGCATGTCCCTCCCCTTGGGACTCCTCGTCCTTCTCGGCACACCGCCGCTGCTGTACCTGGCGCACCTCATCGGCAAACCGCTCGAACGGCGCAGCGAGGCCGAACAGGAACGGTCCGCGCACGCCTCGGGGATCGCCGTGGACCTGGTCGCGGGACTGCGCGTGCTCAAGGGCATCGGCGCCGAGTCGACGGCCATCGCGCGCTACCGCGAAACCAGCCAGAACTCCCTGAAGGCGACCCTGCGCGCCGCCAAGGCGAAGGCCTGGCACGACGGCTCTTTGCTGGCGCTGACCGGGATCTTCATCGCGATCGTCGCCCTCGTCGGCGGCCATCTCGCCTCGTCGGGCGCGATCAGTGTCGGTGATCTCGTCGCCGCCGTCGGCCTCGCGCAGTTCCTGCAAACGCCCTTTCTGATCTTCTCGTGGGTCAACGCCGAACTAGCCCAGGGCCGCGCGTCGGCGGGCCGGGTCGCCGAAGTCCTGTCGACTCCGGAGGCCGTCCGCGCCGGAGGCGGCGAACTTCTTCTGCCCGCCCAGGGAAACGTCCGGCTCACCGCGGTCTCCTACGGCAGCCTGCGCGGCCTCGACCTCGACGTCCCCGCCGGGGAACTCGTCGGCGTGGTCGCCACCGATCCGGCCACCGCGACCGATCTGCTCGATTGCCTCGGACGCGCGGGCGATCCCACCGAGGGCACGGTCCTGGTGGACGGCGTCGATCTGTCCACAGTGGACCCGCACCTCGTCCGCGGAGTCGTCCTGGTCGCCGCGCACGACGCGGACCTGTTCGAAGGAACGCTCGCGGAGAACGTGCTCACCGGCGGCGCTTCGCACGACGAGGCCCTGGTGGCTTCGGCGGCCGACGAGGTCGCGGCCGCCCTGCCCGACGGCGTCGAAACCGCCGTCACCGAACGAGGACGCTCCCTCTCCGGCGGACAGCGTCAGCGTGTCGCCCTGGCCCGCGCGCTCGCGGCCGAAGCCCCCGTTCTGGTCGTGCACGACCCGACGACGGCGGTGGACACGGTGACCGAAGCGAAGATCGCCGCCGGGCTGGCCCGGCTACGACAAGGACGGACGACGATCCTGGTGACCACGAGTCCCGCCCTGCTGGCCGTCACCGATCGCGTCGTCGTCCTCGACGGCGGCCGGGTGACCGGTGAAGGCGCGCATGCCGAACTCGCCCACGAGCGTGCCGACTACCGTTCGGCGGTGCTGTCTTGAGCCGCGAACTCCTGCCCACCGCCGACGGAAAGCGGATCCGCGCCGTCCTCGGCGAACTGCTCCGCACGTCGAAGGCCCGCGCGCTCGGCGCGTTCGCCATCCTCGTCGGGGCGACCGCGATCGGGCTGCTCACCGCTCCCCTGCTCGGGCACATCGTCGACCTCGTCACCGGCGAGAAGCCGGCCACCGAACTGACCACCCCGGTGGTCGCGCTGGTCCTGGTGGCCATCGCGCAGGCGATCGCGACCGCGTTCGGCGTTTCGCTGACCGCGCGGCTCGGTGAGACACTGCTCGCCGAACTGCGGGAGCGGTTCATCGACCGCGCCCTGAACCTGCCGCTGGACCAGGTCGAACGCGCCGGCTCGGGCGACCTCACCGCCCGGGTCACCAACGACGTCACCGTCGTCGCGCGGGCGGTCCGCGAGGCTTTGCCCGAACTGGGCCGCTCGGCGCTGACGATCGTGCTCACGTTCGCCGCGCTCGGCGTCCTCGACTGGCGTTTCCTCCTCGCCGCGTTGCTCGCGACGCCGATCCAGATCCACACCGTGCGCTGGTACGTCCGCAACGCCGTCCCGCTGTACGCGAAGCAGCGGATCGCGACTGGCGACCAGCAGCAGCAACTCCTCGACACCATCGGCGGCGCGAAGACCGTCCGCGCCTTCCGGCTGGCCGACGCGCATGTGGAGCGGGTGCGGCAGCGGTCGGAAGGCGCGATGGAACTGATGCTGCGCGGCGTCCGGCTGATGACCCGGTTCTTCGCCCGGCTCAACCTGGCCGAGTTCATCGGCCTCTCCGCCGTGCTCGCGGCCGGTTTCCTGCTGGTGGGCAACGGCGCGGTGACCATCGGCGCGGCGACGGCGGCGGCGTTGTACTTCCACAGCCTGTTCGGCCCGATCAACACCGCGCTGGCGCTGGTGGACGACGCGCAGGCGGCCACCGCGAGCCTCGCCCGGCTGATCGGCGTCGCCGACCTGCCGGCCCCGCGTGAACCGCAGCGGCCGGCCAAACCCGTTGACGCGTCGGTGAAGGCGGCCGGGATCAATCACTCCTATGTGGACGGACACCCCGTGCTGCGCGAGGTCGATCTGCACCTCGCCCCCGGCGAGCGGGTCGCACTGGTCGGCGCGAGCGGCGCCGGGAAGACGACGCTGGCCAAGCTCATCGCCGGGATCCACACTCCCGGCTCGGGCACGGTCTCCGTCGGCGGTGTCGCGCTCGGCGAACTCGGACCGTCCGCGACCCGGCAGGCCGTCGCGCTGATCAGCCAGGAGGTGCACGTCTTCTCCGGATCACTGGCGGACGACCTGCGCCTCGCCCGCCCCGGCGCGTCGGACGCGGATCTGCGTGCGGCACTGGAGAAGGTCGGCGCGCTCGGCTGGGCCGAGGCGCTCAGCGACGGGCTCGCCACCGTGGTCGGCGAGAGCGGGCACCAGCTGACCGTCACCCAGTCGCAGCAACTGGCGCTGGCGAGACTGGTGCTCGCGGACCCGCCGATCGCGATCCTCGACGAGGCGACGGCCGAAGCGGGCAGCGCGGGCGCGAAGACCCTCGAAGCCGCCGCGGCGGCCGCGCTCGAGGGCCGGACCGGACTCGTCGTCGCCCACCGGCTCACCCAGGCCGCGGCGTCGGATCGCGTCGTCGTTCTCGACGCGGGCGAGGTCGTCGAAAGCGGTACACACGACGAACTCGTGGCCGCCGGTGGTCGGTACGCAACGCTTTGGGCGGCCTGGTCGGACAACCGTTGACGGACGTGATCGGCGACGCAGCGTCGCCGGTTGCAATCGCCCGACCAGAGTCTTAGGTTAGGCAAACCTGATTCTGGAGTAATCCGGCGTTTTCGCCGGGCTGCCGAAACTAAGGACGGACGATGGCCCGAATCCCCACCCTCTCCGCCGCGCGTGGGCGCCTCAAGACCGCCGGTGTGCTGGCATCGGCACTGGTGCTGGCCGCTTCGCTCACCGCGTGCGGTGGTGGCGGCGAGCCGGCGGCCCCGGCCGGGCAGAACTCCGCCGGTTCCGCGGTCGACGCGAACGCCTTCCCGACGACGATCGAGCACAAGTACGGCAGCACCACCGTCACCCAGGAGCCCAAGCGCGTCGTCACGGTCGGCCTGACCGAGCAGGACGCGCTCCTCGCCCTCGGCGTCGTCCCGGTCGGTGTCACCGAATGGCTCGGCAAGTTCCCCGGCACCATCGGGCCGTGGGCCACCGACAAGCTCGCCGGAGCCCAGCTTCCCGAGGTCCTCAAGGACGTCGACGGACCGCAGTACGAGAAGATCGCCGCGCTGAAGCCGGATCTGATCATCGCGCTGTACTCCGGGCTCACCAAGGAGCAGTACGACAAGCTCGGCCAGATCGGCGTCCCGGTCGTCGCGCAGCCGAAGGAGTACAACGACTACGGCATCCCGTGGCAGGAGGCGACCAAGAAGGTCGGCCAGGCCGTCGGGCGCACGACCAAGGCGAACGAACTGATCAAGGGCGTCGAGGACAAGTTCGCCCAGGTCCGCAAGGATCACCCGGAGTTCCAGGGCAAGTCCGCCCTGATGGCCTCGACGTACGAGGGCTACTTCGTCTACGGCAGCCAGGACCCGCGGTCCCGCATCCTCGAATCGGTCGGCTTCAAGATGCCGGCGGACCTCGATACCGCGATCGGCGACAAGTTCGGCAAGAGCATCAGCGCCGAGCGGACCGACCTGCTCGACCGCGACGCGCTCGTCTGGCTCATCGACACCCCGGCCAAGGCGCAGGAGATCCTCGGCAAGGACGCCCTGTACACGGGTCTGAAGGTGGCGAAGGAGAAGCGCGAGATCCTCGTGGAGAACGAGGGAACCTACGGCAGCGCGATCTCCTTCGTGACCGTGCTGAGCCTGCCCTACGTGATCGACCGGCTCGTCCCGCAGCTCACCGCCGCGGTCGACGGCGACCCGGCCACCGAGGTCAAGCCCGCGTCCTGACCGGCGCTGCGAAGAACCGGGCCGCGAGCGTTGCTCGCGGCCCGGTTCTGTTACGCAACCCCCGAACACCCGTGATCAGAGACGTAACTCGCGTGATCAGACGGGCAACACGCGTGATTGGACGAACGACTCGATCTCGTCCGTCTGATCACGCGAGTCACGTGTCTGATCACGCGAGTTACGCGGTCAGGACTCCATGGCCTTCACGAGGGACGTCGGCCGCAGGTCGGTCCAGTTGGTCTCGACGTACTCGAGGCACTCCGGGCGCGCTGCCGGGCCGAACTTCGTGGTCCAGCCCGCCGGGACCTCGACGAACTCGGGCCACAGGCTGTGCTGGCCCTCGTCGTTGACCAGCACCAGGTAGGTGCCGTCGGGGTTCTCGAACGGGTTCGTCATGCCTTGTTCTCCTTCTGTGTTCCGTCTTCCTCAAGCAAAGCAGCCCGGCGGGCGAGCGCGTCCAGGGCGGTGAACCAGGTCTCCGCCAGTGCCTCCACCGACTCCTCTGTCAGCACGGCCTCCGGCCAGGACCACGACACGTGCAGTTCGGGGCCGTCGGGACGGTCCTCGGTCAGCGCGTTGATCGTCAGGGCGTGCGACGACGGCATCCCCGCGTCGGGGCCGGTCTCCTCCGGGCCGTCCACCACGTACGACCAGTCCGTCGCTTCCGGGACGCCGACACGTCCCATGTAGTTGAACTCGATGTCCGGCCTCGCGAACTTCGCCAGCTCCGGACCGGTGCGGGGGTTGAGGTACCTGAGCAGGCCATGCCCGATCCCCGCCATCGGAAGTTCGTCGAGATGCGCCCGCACCCGCTCGAGCGCGGCTTCCGCCGCGGTGCCGCCGTCGAACGCGTCGTCCAGGTCGAGGTCCCCGAGATCGAGGCAGACCGGGACCACGCTGGTGAACCAGCCGACCGTCTGCGACAGATCCGCGCCCTCGGCCAGTTCCTCTTCGCGGCCGTGACCTTCGAGGTCCAGCAGTACCGCGCTGCCCTCTCCGGTCTCCTGCCCGCGCCGCCACCGGGCGACCGCCAGCGCGAGCCCGGTGAGCAGGACGTCGTTCACCGTCGCCCGGAAGGTCGCGGGGACCCGTGAAAGCAGTGGAGCGGTTCGCCGCGGCGGCAGCGTCCGCGCGACTTCCCGGACCGTGGCGGCCACGTCACGCCGGTGATCGAGCGGCCGCGCCAACGGGATCGGGTCGCCACCGCCGAGAACCGACAGCCAGCGGTCCAGTGCCGCTTCACTGGCCGGTTCGAGTGCACGCTCGGCCAGCGACCGCGACCACCTCCGGAACGAAGTGTCCACAGAGGACAGCGTGGGCTCGCGTCCTTCGACGACCGCGGCCCAAGCAGAAGTGAGGTCCGGCAACAGAATCCGCCACGACACACCGTCGATCACCAGGTGATGGATCATCACCAGCAGCCGTCCCGGTTCCGTGGGACCGGCGTCGAACCAGGTCGCGCGCAGCATCGCACCGGAATCCGGATCGAGCCGTGCCCGGGTCGCCTTGGCGTGCTCGGTGATGGTCGCGAACAGCTCCTCCCTCGCCGACCCGGCCACGTCGACCCGCTCGATCCAGCCCGACACGTCCACCGGACCGGGTACTTCGAGCGCCCAGCCTTCGACCGACCGGTCGAGCCGCGCCCGCAGCATGTCGTGCCTTCCGACGACCGCGCCGAGGACGGCGACCAGCTGCTCGCCGGTCATCCCGGAGGGCGTCCGCAGCAGCGCGGCCTGGTGGTATCCCTCGATCGGCCCGCCCAGCTCCCGCATCGCGTGCATGATCGGCGTCAGCCCGACCGTTCCGGTGCCGTCGTCGGCCGGACCGGCCGTGACGACGATCTCGGACGCGACCTCGGCCAGCCCGGCGACCGTCCGGCAGGTGAAGACCTGCCTCGGCGTGATCCGCAGCCCGGCCGCGCGGGCCCGGCTCATCAGCTGCATCGCGACGATGCTGTCCCCGCCGAGCGCGAAGAAGTCGTCGTCGATGCCGAGTTCCGGAATCCCGAGGACGTCCGCGAACGCGGCGCACAGGATCTTCTCCACCACGGTCTCCGGGGCACGACCGCCTGCCAGTTCCGAGTAGTCCGGCGCGGGCAACGCGTTGCGGTCGAGCTTCCCGTTCGGCAGCACGGGAAGCTCGTCGAGCAGGACGAACGCCGACGGGACCAGATAGTCCGGCAGGACACCGGTCAGGAACCGCCGCAACCCGGCAGAGTCCACAGTGGACCCTTGACCCGGAACACCGTACGCGACGAGTTGCTTGATCCCCGGACGGTCCTCCCGGACCATCACGACCGCCTGCGCGACGCCGTCATGACGTTCCAGAGCGGCTTCGACCTCCGCCGGTTCGATCCGGAATCCGCGGATCTTCACCTGTTCATCCGCTCGGCCGCCGAAGTCCAGCCTTCCGTCGATCGTCCACTTCGCGAGGTCGCCGGTGCGGTACATCCTGCCGCCCCCGTCGCCGAAAGGATCGGCCACGAACCGTTCGGAGGTCAGCGCCGGGAGGCCGAGATAGCCCCGCGCCAGACCGGAACCGGCGAGATAGAGCTCTCCGGTCACCCCCGGCGGCACCGGGCGGAGCGCGCCGTCGAGCACATATGCCCGCGTGTTCGCCACGGGACGGCCGACCAGCGGCCGCTCGCTGTCCCCGATCCGCGCGACCAGCGCGTCCACTGTGGACTCCGTGGGGCCGTAGAGATTGAAGGCCTCGGTACCGTTCAACCCGGCCAGCCTCCGCCACAGGCTCTCCGGGACCGCCTCTCCGCCGACGCCGATCACCGCGAGCGGGCAGCGATCGCCGTCGAGCAGCCCGGCTTCGGCCATCTGTGCGAAGAACGACGGCGTCACCTCGACGAAATCGAGCCCGTCCCGTTCGATCATCGAGGCCAGCAGTTCCGGGTCTCGGCGGGCTTCGTCGTCCGCGATGTGCACGGCGTGCCCGTCGAACAGCCAGAGCTGGGGCTGCCATGAGGCGTCGAACGAGAACGACCAGGCATGGCCGACCCGGAGATGCCGCCGACCCGTCGCCTGGATCGCCGGCCGGTACAACGTCGCACGGTGGCTGTGGAACAGGTTCACGACGCCTCGATGCGGAACCACCACACCCTTGGGGGTTCCCGTCGAACCTGACGTGTAAATGACATACGCCGGATGCTCGGGGTCGAGCGGCCTGCTCCGGTCCGCGTCGGTCAGATCGGTTGCGAGCTGGTCGTCCGTGGGCAGCGCGGCGAGCACCAGGGTCTCGATCTCGGTCCGTGGCAAGGATTCCAGCAGCGACGCGGCTGTCAGCACCAGCCGGGGGCGCGCGTCGGCCAGCATCGCGGCCAACCGCTCCGCCGGATAGTCGGTATCGAGCGCGAGGTACGCCGCGCCTGCCTTGTGCACCGCGAGGATCGCCATCATCATGTCCGCCGACCGCGGCAGCGCCAGCGCGACGAGCTCCTCCGGCCCGGCGCCTCGCCCGGCGAGTACCCGGGCGAGGCGGTTCGCCTGCTCGTTGAGCTCCGTATAGGTCCACGCGACCTCTCCGCAGACCACGGCCGGCCTATCCGGAGAGCGCCGCACCTGGGCCTCGAACAGCTCCGGCAACGTCACGCGCGCCACTTCGGCCGCCGTATCGTTCCACCCGGTGACCTCGCCGGGCAGCAGGATCTCCAGCTCCCCGACCGGCCGGGACGGCTCCGCGGCCACCTGCTCCAGCAGCCGCAGCAGCCGATCCGCGAAACGCTCCACAGTGGACCGGTCGAACAGATCCGCGCTGTATTCGATCACCCCGGAGACGCCGCCGTCGCGCTGCTCCGTGAGGTCGAACGACAGGTCGAACTTCGCCGTTTCCGAAGGGACGCCCAGGGATTCGGCCGTCAGCCCCGGCAACTCGAACCCTTCGCCGCCGGCGGCGATGTACACCACCATCACCTGGAACAGCGGATGCCTGGACAGCGACCGCGGCGGGTTGAGCGTCTCGACAAGCCGGTCGAACGGGAGTTCCTGGTGATCGAAAGCCGCCAGATCAGTTTCCCGCACCCGCGCCAGCAGCTCGGCGAAACCGGGGTTCCCGGAAACATCCGTGCGGAGCACCAGCGTGTTGAGCAGGTAGCCGACCAGGTTCTCCAGTGCCTCGTCGCCGCGCATCGAGATCGGCGTGCCCAGCGGGATGTCGTCCCCCGCGCCGAGCCGGTTGAGCAGGATCGCCACGGCGGCCTGGGCGACCATGAACATGCTGGCGTTCCGGGCACGGGCGAGTTCGCGCAGCCGGGCCGTCAGCTCCGCGGGTACGCTGAAGGCGACCGCGCCGCCACGATAACTCGCTTCCACCGGTCGTGGCCGGTCGTACGGGAGAGCTAGCTCCTCGGGAAGCCCGGTGAGAGTCTCCGCCCAGTAGGCCGTCAGCGCGGGTCCGGCCTCTTCGAGCCGGGAGCGTTGCCACAGCACGTAATCCGCGTATTGCACGGGTAACGGCGACCAGTCCGGTCCCGAACCCGCGATACGGGCCCGGTAAGCGCCGGCGAAGTCGGCCAGGAACGGCCGTGCGGACCACTCGTCCGTGGCGATGTGATGGAAGAGGAAAAGGACGTCGTGCTGTTCGGGCCTCAACCGGGAAACCGTCACCCGGAACGGCGGCTCGCGATCCAGTGCGAAGCGGTACCCGGGCTCGGCCTCACCGAACACCACTTCGACCTCGGACGCGTCGACGATCTTCTGGACGCCCACCCCCTCGTGCTCGGCGACGATCGTCCGCAGCGACTCGTGGCGTTCCACGACATCCCGGACCGCCGCGCGCAAGGCATCCGGATCAAGCCTTCCGGTGAGCCGCCACGACAACGGGACGTTGTAGGTCTCCGTGGGACCTTCGAGCCCATAGAGGAACCAGAGTCCTTGCTGTGAGGAAGAAAGCGGCAAGATCTCCGGCCGGTCCACCCGGACCAGCGCCTGCCGCCCGCCCTCGGCGAGCCGTTCGGCCAGCCGGGCGACCGTCGGGGCGTCGAAGACGTCGCGGACCGACACGGTCGCGTCCAGCGCGGCCGTGATGCGGCTGACCAGCCGCATCACCAGCAGGGAATGCCCGCCGAGCGCGAAGAAGTCGTCGTCGATCCCGACCCGGTCGACGCCGAGCACGTCGGCGAACAACGCGCACAGTGCTTCTTCCCGCGTGTTCCTCGGCTCACGGCCTTCGACGCTCGCGAACTCGGGAGCAGGAAGGGACTTGCGGTCGAGCTTGCCGTTCGGGGTCAGCGGGATCTCGTCGAGGACGACGATCGCCGACGGCACCATGTGGTCGGGCAGCTGCGCGGCGACAGCGGCCCGCAGGCCGTCGGTGCCGGAGCCGACAACGTAAGCCACCAAACGATCTTCCCGGGCCACGACCACGGCACGCGTGAGAGACCCGGCCGCGGTCAGGGCTGCCTCGACCTCGCCGAGTTCGACCCGGAAGCCGCGGATCTTGACCTGGTCGTCGACCCGGCCCAAGAACTCCAGCACACCTTCGCCGGACCAGCGGGCGAGGTCGCCCGTGCGGTACATCCTCTCCCCCGCGCCTCCGAACGGATCGGCGACGAACCGGTCGGCGGTCAGGCCCGGCCGGGCCAGATACCCACGGGCGAGCTGGACACCGGCGAGGTAGAGCTCACCGGGCACCCCCGGCGGGACCGGGTTCAGCCGCGCGTCCAGCACGTAGGTCCGGGTGTTCCACACCGGACGCCCGATCGGGACGGACGGTGTCGTCTCGTCCCCGGCACGCCAAGCGGTCACGTCGACCGAGGCTTCGGTCGGGCCATAGAGGTTGTGCAGCCCGCATTCGAAGATCTCGCCGAATTTGCGGGCGAGATCCGACGGCAGCGCCTCACCACTGCAGATGACCCGGCGGAGCCCGGCGCATCCGGTCGCGGCGGGGGTCTCCAGGAACAACGCCAGCATCGACGGGACGAAGTGGACGGTGGTGATCCCTGCCGTGCGGATCAGCTCCGCCAGATAGACCGGATCCTGGTGGCCTTCCGGCTTGGCGACCACCAGGGTCGCGCCGGTGATGAGCGGCCAGAAGAACTCCCACACCGACACGTCGAAACTCGACGGCGTCTTCTGGAGAACCTTGTCCTCGGCGGTGAGCCCGTACTCGTCCTGCATCCACAAGAGACGGTTCACGATGCCCGAATGCGGAACCACCACCCCCTTCGGACGCCCGGTGGAGCCCGACGTGTAGATCACGTACGCCGGTGACGCGGTATCCACGATCCGGCCCAGGTTCTCACCCGAGTACCCGTCGAGATTCGCGGGCAGTGCATCGAGGACGACCGCGGGCGCGGCGTCTTCGAGCATGAAGGCGATCCGGTCGGCCGGGTAGTCGCGATCGACGGGCAGGTAGGCGCCGCCCGCCTTGTGCACCGCGTACAGCGCCACGACCAGCCCGATCGACCGCGGCACCGACACCGCCACGACCGACTCGGCATCCACGCCCTGCTCCACCAGCCACCGCGCCAGACGGTTCGCCCGAGTGTTCAGCTCCTCATAGGACAACTCCGTGCCCTCGAACACCAACGCCGGAGCATCCGGTGTCCGCGCCACCTGAGCCTCGAACAACTCCGGCAACGTCGCGGCCGGAACCTCGCGAGCGGTGCGATTCCACTCCGTCACCCGCGCGAGTTCGCCATCGACGAGGACGTCGAGCGCGGCGACCGGACGATCCGGTGCGGCCGTGACCTGGTCCAGCACCGACGAGAGCCTCGCCAGCAGACGCTCCGCCGTGACGGCGTCAGCGAGGTCTTCGGCGTACTCCAGCATCAGCGTGGCGGTGTCCGCATCGTCGACCATCGTGAAGTGCAGGTCGAACTTCGCCATGCCGGTGTCCATCTCGAACCATTCGGCGGGCAGGCCGAGCACGTCGTGGTCGCCACCGCGCCGGTGGTAGCCGACCATCACCTGGAACAACGGGTTGCGGCCGGGCACCCGGGGCGGGTTCAGCTCTTCGACGACGCGCTCGAACGGCAGATCGCCGTGCGAGAACGCGGCGAGGTCGGCTTCCCGCACCCGGTCGAGCAGTTCGGCGAACGTCGGTTCGCCGGAGAGATCGGTGCGCAACACCAGGGTGTTCACGAAGAACCCGACCAGGTCGTCGAGTGCCGCGTCCGTGCGACCGGCGACCGGGGCTCCCAGCGGAATGTCGTCCCCGGCACCGGTCCGGTGCAGCAGCGCGGCCACCGCAGCCTGCAGCACCATGAACAGGCTCGCGCCGGATTTCGCCGCCAAGTCACGCAGAGAGGCCGCCAGTGGCCGGGGCAGGTCTGCCTTCGCCTTCCCGCCGCGACCGGTGGACCGGAGTGGACGCGGCCGGTCCAGCGGCAACGTCAGCTCGTCCGGTGCGCCACGCAGCGCGCCCGTCCAGAACTCCAGCTGAGCGGCACCGCTCTGGTCGAGGAAGTCTTGCTGCCACAGAGCGAAGTCGGCGTATTGGACCGGGAGGTCCGTCCACACGGGACCCTCGCCGGCGAGTCGTGCCCGATAGGCCGTGGTGAGATCGCCCAGGAACGGGCGGTCCGACCATTCGTCGGTCGCACTGTGGTGCAGGACCAGGGAAAGGACCTGGTCTTCCGCGCCGAGACGCAGCACCCGCAGCCGGACCGGGATCTCGCGCGCCAGGTCGAACGGCGTCCGCGACAGCTCGGCGATCCGGGCGTCCAGACCTTCCTCGGTGCACTCCTCGACGGCGAACGGGATCTCCGGCGCGTCCAGAACACGCTGGTAGGGCTCACCGTCCTGTTCGGCGAACACGGTCCGCAGGACCTCGTGCCTGCCGAGCACATCACCCAGCGCCGACCGGAGTGAGTCGAGGTCAAGGCCGCCCCGCAGCCGGAAGGTCAGCGGGAAGTTGTAGGCGACCGCGTTCGTCTCCATCCGGTCGACCAGCCAAAGACCGCGCTGAGCCGACGAAAGCGGGACACGCTCGGGCCGCTCGACGCGGACGACGGCCGGCCGGGCCGGTTCGCCGTTACCCGCACGGGAGGCAAGTTCAGCGGGTGTCGGCGCCTCGAACAGGTCGCGGATCGCCAGTTCGGCACCGAGTTCGGTCCGAGCGCGGCTGATCAGGCGAGTGGCGAGCAGCGAATGACCGCCGAGATCGAAGAAGTTGTCCTCGACCCCGACGCCGTCCAGCCCGAGGACCTCGGCGAAGAGCGCACACAGCGTCTCCTCTTCGACGGTCTCGGCAGGGCGGCTCTCGGTGAGGCGCACCGCCGGATCGGCGTCCGGCAGCGCCCGCACGTTGAGTTTTCCGTTGTCGGTCAGCGGAAGGCCGCCCAAGGTGACGAACGCGGCCGGGACCATGTAATCCGGCAGTTCGGTCTTGAGCCGCTCCCGCAGCCGCTGCACCAGATCGCCGCCGCCGCGGGCCACGGTCGGGCTCGTGGCGTACTTGGCCAGGTTCGTGCCGGCCGAGACAGGCTGGTGCACGGCGGTGATCAGCGCGTCCGGCAGTCCGTTGTGGACGAACACCGCCTCGAAGGCACCCTCGGCCGACCAGGTGCAGTGGACGCGAAACCCGAGCCGTTCGCCCAGTTCGTGCACGTCCTCCGGCTCCACCCCGCCCCCCTTGGCGCGGAAGCGGTCCAGGACGTCGATGAGCGGCGCGCCGGCGTCCAACGCCCGCATCGCCTCGAACTCCGCCGACTGCCGGGCGTCCGGGATCCGGCTCACCCGCAGTGTTCCCGTTCCCGCGAGGTGCTCTTCCAGCTCGGCGAGTGAGCCGACCGTGTCCCAGGACAGACGCGGAGCTTGGGCGACCGAAAGGGTTTCAGCCGGTCCCTTCACCAGCACGGCGTCGTAGCGATAGCGGCTCAGCTCGTTGTGCAGCCGGGCGCGTTTGATCCGGACCTGGGCTGCGACGTCCGGGAGTTCCCGCGCGAGCGCGGTGAAATAGTCCGGATCGATCAGCAGTTCCTTCTCCAGCGTGGCGCCGCGTTCGATCGCCCGCCGCAGCTGGGCGACGTCCGACGTCGCGTCGGCGCGGGTGAGCTGGATCGCGGTGTGGAAGGACCGCGCGAGGCGCAGGTTCCGCACGTCGCCGACGAACAGCGCGCCGCCGGGGGCGAGCAGGCCGATCGCCTTCGTGATGACGTCGGTCAGGTAGTCCACGCTCGGAAAGTACTGGATGACCGAGTTGATCACGATCGTGTCGAACCGTCCGGCGGGCAGGCCGTCGAACACGTGCGCGGGCTGAGCGCGCAGGTTCACCTTGGCCGCCAACGCCGGATCCCGCGCCAGGTCCCGGTTCAGCTTCGCGATCACCGGGGCGGCGAGGTCCGTGCCCCAGTACTCCTCGGCGAGCGGCGCGACCTGCCCCATCAGCAGACCGGTGCCGACACCGATCTCCAGCACCCGCTTCGGCCGCAGTTCGGCGATCCGGGAAACGGTCGCCTGCCGCCATTCGCGCATATGCTCGAGCGGGATCGGATCGCCGTCGTAGCTGGAGTCCCAGCCGGCGAAGTCCTCGATGAACAACGCCGTCGGGATCTCGGTGTACTCGTCGGAGTAGATCTGCTGCCATTCGCCGACCTGGTCGGCTTCGGCTTCGGCCCGGGCGTCTCCGCTCAGCTCGGCCGGGACCACGTAGCCGATCAGCCGTTGCAGGCCGGGCGCCGACGGGTCCGGCCGCGCGAGGACGGCCGCCTGCGCGACCTCCGGGTACCGGCTCAGCGCCGTCTCGATCTCGCCGAGTTCGACCCGGTAGCCGCGGATCTTGACCTGGTCGTCGGTCCGGCCGAGGAAGTCGAGATTTCCGTCGACGCGGCGGCGGACCAGGTCACCGGTGCGGTACATCCTGCCACCGGCGGAGGAGAACGGGTCCGCGACGAAGCGCTCGGCGGTCAGCGCCGGACGTCCGAGGTAGCCGCGGGCCAGGCCCTCGCCCGCGATGTAGAGCTCACCCGCGACACCGTCGGGGACCGGCCGGAGCCAGGCGTCCAAGATGTAGGCACGGGTGTTCCAGATCGGCTTGCCGACGGTCGGGGTGTCGCTGTCGGTGGTGCCGCCGCCGAGGGTGTTGATCGTGTATTCGGTGGGGCCGTACAGGTTGTAGCCGTAGGTTTCGTCGGTGTCGCGCAGCCGGTTCCACACCGACTCCGAGACCGCCTCGCCGCCGAGCAGCACAAGCGCGGGCCGGTGCCGTCCGTCCCCGTCGTCCAGCAGCCCTTCCTCGATCAGCAGGTGGGCGTAGGTCGGCGTCACGTTGACGACGTCGACCTGATGCTCGTCGCAGTAGGCCACGAGCGCCCGGGCGTCCCGCCGCAGTTCCTCGTCGCAGACGTGGACCTCATGTCCCTCGACGAGCCACAACAGCTCTTCCCAGGACATGTCGAAGGCGAACGAGACGGTGTGCGCGATCCGCAGCCGCCGTCCGCCCGCCGCCGCGATGGCCGGGGCGAAGATCGCGCCCTGGTGGTTGAGCTGCATGTTGGTCAGGCCGCGGTAAGGCGTGACGACGCCCTTGGGTTTACCCGTCGAACCCGAGGTGTAGATGACGTACGCGGGGTGTTCCATGCGGTCCGCGCGACCGCGTGCGAACAGCGGGCGTTCGGCGTCGGAGATCGGGCCGCCGCCGAACGCCCTGTCTTCGTGGTCGTCGACCAGCACGCGAGGCGTGGACTCGGGCAAGGTCGCCGCGACGTCCTTTGTGGACACCAGACAGAGCGGGCCGGCGTCCTCCAGCATCATCGCGAGCCGGTCAGCCGGGTAGTCGAGTTCGAGCGGCAGGTACGCCGCGCCGGTGCGCAGCACGGCGAACAGAGCGACGACCATGTCGATCGAACGCGGCAAGCCGAGCGCGATCACCTGCTCCGGCGCGGCACCCTTCGCCAGCAGGAGCCTGGCCATCCGGTTGATCCGCGTGTCGAGTTCGGCGTAGGTCAGCTGTTCCTCGCCGAACACCAGTGCCAGTGCGGCCGGAGTTCGCTCTGCCTGGACGGCGAGCAGATCCGCGATGGTGTCCTCGATGACGGGATGCTCGGCCTCGGCCCAGCCAGCTTCGAGCGCGGCACGGTCCTCAGTGGACACCGTCGCGAGGGCGCCGACCGGTTTCGCCGGGTCGCCGATGAGCTGTTCGACCAGCGACGTGAACCGGCCCAGGAGCGAGGCCGCCTCGGCCGGGTCGATGACGTCGTCCCGGTAGGACAGGGTGACCCGCATTTCCTCACCCGGTGTCACCACCAGTGTCAACGGGTAGTGCGTGGCGTCGATGTTGAGCAGATCGGTGATGCCGTGCCGATGACGCAGCCCCTCACGCCGCTCCTCGCCGTCCGCGTTACGCAGGACGAAAAGCGTGTCGAACAGGACCCGATGCCCGGCCTCACGCTGCAGGACACCGAGGCTCATGAACTCGTACGGAGTCAGGTCCATCCGCTCGGACTGCAGGCGCCGCACCAGGTCCAGCACGGACTCGGCCGGGTCGAGCCGCACCCGGGTGGGCACGGTGTTGAGGAACAGGCCGATGGTGTTCTCGATCTCGGGCACGGCGGCGGGCCTTCCGGCCACCGCGGCGCCGAACACGACGTCGTGGCGTCCGGTCATGGTCGACAACACCAGGCCCCAGGCGGCGTTCAGCACCGAGTTGACGGTGAGGCCATGTCTGCGAGCCTGCTCGCGGAGCCTGACGCTGAGATCGCCGGACAGCACCGTGTCCAGGTTGACCGGGGTCGCCGGGACGAGTTCCCGGCTGTCCGGCCCGACGATGGTCGGGTCCGCGAGCCCGGACAGCGCCTCGCGCCAGGCACTCGTGGCTACCTCGATGTCCTGCCGGTCAAGCCAGCGCAGGAAGTCCACATAGGATCCGGGCGTGGGCAGGGTGCGATCGTCCCCGCCGAGTTCGTACAGGGCGAAGAGCTGCTCGATGAACAGCCACGCCGACCAGCCGTCCCACAGCAGCAGGTGCCGGTTCAGCACCACGCGATCGCGCCCGCCTCCGAGCCGCACCAGCTTCAGCCGGAACAGCGGCGGAGCGCCGAGGTCGAACCGCGTCGCGCGGTCCTCGGCCATCAGTTCGTCGAGCTTCGCGCGCTGCTCGTCCTCGGGCAGTTCCGAAAGGTCCACTTCGGACAAAGGAGGCTCGACGGCCGCCGCGACGAACTGCACCGGACCGCGCAGCCCCTCGCTCGTGTAGCCGGCGCCGAGGCTCGGCACCCGGCGCAGCAGCGCGGAGACCGCGGTGCGCAGCCGCTCGACGTCCAGGCGGTGATCGAAGTCGATCGCCTCCTGGATGGTGTAGATGTCGACGCGGTCGGAGTTGTAGCTGGAGTGGAAGAACAGGCCTTCCTGCAGCGGCGACAGCGGCCAGAGGTCGGCCACCGGCACCGGGCTGAACCGCTCGACGCGGTCGATCTCGTCCTGGGTCAGCGAAACCAGTTCCAGATCGGACGGCGTGAGCCCCGCGGGCGCGGGTGCTTCGGTGTACGCCGCCGCCAGTTCCGACAGAGCGGCGGTCCAACGGTCAGCCAGCTCGATCGCCGAGGCCGGACCCGCGAACGTCGCCGTCAGGCGGGGCCCGGCGCCGGTGTCCTCGCAGGCGACGCCGATCCGCAGGAGGTGGCCGCCTGCCGGAGGCACCGCCGCGCGTCCGGCCACCTGCCACTCCCCCGCGCCGGCCGGGACCCGGCCCACGTATCGCAGGGCGATCTGCGGCCGCGCGAGTTGCGTGAACAGCGGCGCGGTCTGGGCGTTGAGGTAGCGCAGGAGCCCGTAGCCGCCGGGCACCTCGCGGACGGTCTCCTTGACGGCCTTGAGCAACGCGAAGGGTTCGCCGGTCGCGGTGACCCGCACCGGGCGGACCGCGCTCAGCGCGCCGACCGTGGCCGGGACGTCTTTTTCCCGCGCGTGAACGTCGACGAGGAGGTCCCCGTCGACCGCGATCTTGAGTGCCGCCAGGAGGACGTCGGTCACGTCGCCGTGTACGGCGGACGGCAGCGAGCCGACCAGGGTCTGGGTATCCTCCGTGGACAGCGTGATCGTGCGCTCGGCCATCTCACCGGTGGCAGGAACCGCGAAGGCGCCCGGCGCAAGGGTCGCTGCCCAGTGTTCGAGTTCCCCGAGCAGTTCGGGGTTCTGCGCGCCTTCGGTGATCCGGCGTGCGATCGTCCGCAACGACTTCTCGACGGGAGCGAACGCGGGTGCGCGTCCAGCGGTGACGGCCTGCCAGGCGAGGGCGAGGTCGGCCGCGAGTACCGTCCAGCTCCGCGCGTCGAGCTGCACCGGATGCGCGACCAGCAGCAGCTGCCCCGGTTCGTCACCGGCGTCGAACCACACCGCCTGCAGCAGGCTGTCGGCGTCGGGATCGAGCCGTCCGGCGGCTGCCTCGAACTCCGTACCGAGGGAGCCGTTGGCACGACGGAGAAGTCCTGCAGCTGAGACAGTCCCTTGTGGACGGGTCTCCAGCGACCACAGGACCGACGCGATCCGGGAGAGCTTCAGCCGCAGGCCGTCGTGGTGGTCGAGCACCAGGTGCAGTGCCGCGGCGAGCGTCTCGACGTCGGCCCCGGACGGCACGGTCAGCAGCACGGACTCCGGCTGCGCCGCCGTGCCCAGCTCCCGGAGGCGGTGCACTTCGGGCAGGAGCGGGATGTCGCCGACACCGTCCGGATCGGCCACCGGTCCCGCCTGACCGACCGGGCCCGACTCGGAACGAGCGCAGAACGCGGCCAGCGCGGCCGGGCTCCGGTGCTCGAAGACGTCCTTGGGGCTCAGTTCGAAACCGGCGCGCCGAGCGCGGCTCGACACGGTGATCGACGAGATGCTGTCGCCACCGAGAAGAAAGAAGTCGCCATCCGCACTGACACCGTCCAGGCCCAGGACATCGGCGAAGATCACGGCGAGGACGCTTTCACGCTCATCACCGGACGCTGACGCCGCGGGCTGCTCGATCTCCGGCGCGGGCAAGGCGCGCACGTCGAGCTTTCCGCTGGGGGTCAAGGGGAACTCGTCGAGGACGACGAGCGCCTGCGGGACCATCGGCGCCGGGAGTGCCTCACTCAGCGCGGTACGCAGCCGCACGGTTTCCGCGGTTCCCGCCACGTAACCCACGAGCGTGCCGTCCTTCGCGACGACCGCGGCGGCCGTGACGCCCGGCTGCGCGGTGAGCACGGCCTCGATCTCGCCGAGTTCGATGCGGTTGCCGCGGATCTTCACCTGCCGGTCGGTGCGGCCGAGGTACTCGATCTCTCCGTCGGCCCGGCGCCGCACCAGGTCGCCGGTGCGGTACAGCCGCTGCCCCGGCTCGCCGAACGGGTCGGCGACGAAGCGTTCGGCGGTCAGGCCGGGACGTCCGTGATAGCCACGGGCCAGCTGGACACCGGCGAGGTACAGCTCGCCCGCCACGCCGTCGGGCACCGGGCGGAGGCAGCCGTCGAGCACGTGCAGCCGGGTGTTCCACACCGGACGTCCGATGGGGACGGTCGCACCCTCGCGTCCCGTGCTGGCGAAGAAACTCACGTCGACAGCGGCCTCGGTCGGGCCGTAGAGGTTGTGCAGCGGGACGCCGGTGAGCGACCACCAGCGGGCGGCGACCTCACCGGTCAGCGCCTCACCGCTGGAGAACACCCGCCGCAGGCTTCGGCTCCAGCCGAGGTCTTCGGTGACGTCCTCGCTGCCGAGGAACGCGGCGAGCATCGACGGGACGAAGTGCAGAGTGGTGACCTCGCGTTCCCGCATCACGCGCGCGAGATACGCCGGATCGCGGTGACCGTCCGGTTGGGCCAGTACCACGGCCGCGCCTTCGCAGAGCGCCCAGAAGAACTCCCAGACGGACACATCGAAACTCGACGGTGTCTTCTGCAGGACGCGGTCCGACCCGGTGAGCCGGTACTCGTGCTGCATCCACGCCAGGCGGTTGACGATGGCACGGTGGGTGACCGCCACGCCCTTCGGCCGCCCGGTCGATCCGGAGGTGTAGATCAGGTAGGCGGCGTTGTCCAGCCCGGCGGCCGTGCCCGGGACATCGTCCACAGCGGACTCGTCGGTCACGGAAACCTGGGTCAGCCCGGCGAGGACCGGGACCCCGGGTTCGCAGACGACAAGACTCGCGCCGGAGTCGGCCAGCATGTACTCGAGCCGCTCGGCCGGGTAGTCGAGGTCGATCGGCAGGTAGGCGGCTCCGGCCTTGAGGACGCCGAGGAGTGCGATCATCAGCTCGGCCGACCTCGGCACGGCGACGGCCACGACCTCGTCGGGACCCGCGCCCAGGGACCGGAGCCGGCGGGCCACCGTTTCCGCGCGCGCGTCCAGGTCCGAATAGGACAGTTCGGCGTCTTCGAACACCACCGCCGTCGCGGACGGCGTCTTGGCGACCTGCGCGGCGAACGCCTCGACCAGGGTTCGCTCGGGCACCGGGTGGGCGGTGGCGTTGAGTTCGGCCTGGCGGCCGCGTTCGGCGGGTGACAGCAGGTCCACGGTCGTGACCTGCACGGCCGGGTTCGCGATCAGCGTTTCCAGCAACCGGACGAACCGTTCGGCGAGGTGCTCGGCCGTGCCCGCGTCGATCCGGGCCGCGTCGAATTTGAGACTGAACTCCAGGTCCCGGCCCGGGGTCACGATCACCGCGACCGGGAAATGCACCGCGTCGGTGACCTCGACCCCGGTGAGGCGGACGGTGCCGGACGGATCGGCGCGGTCCTCGTCGCGCGGGTAGTTCTCGACCACGACGAGCGTGTCGAACAGTTCCTCCTGGCCGAGGCCCGCGATCCGCTGCAGCTCGCCGAGACCGAGGTGCTGGTGGTCCAGCAAAGCCGATTGCTCGTCCTGCAGCCGCCTCAGCACCGCGGCGACGGTGTCGGAACCGGACCAGCGCAGCCGCACCGGCACCGTGTTGATGTACAGGCCGACCGCCGATTCGAGGCCGGCCGCACCGGTGTCCCGGCCGGAGACCGTGCTGCCGAACAGGATGTCGTCGCGGCCGGTGAGCCCGCCGAGCAGGAGTCCCCAGGCACCGTGCAGGACGGTGCCGAGGGTGAGCCCGTGCCGGCGCGCCATGGCGGTCAGCTCAGCCGTCGCCTGCTCGCCGAGGCTCAGGTGCACCCGGGACGGCCGTCGCTCTGCGGCGGCCGGGGCGTCGATCAGCCTGGTGGGTTCGTCCACTCCGGACAGCGCGGTCCGCCAGGCTTCGCGCGAAACCTCATGATCGCGCGAAGCGAGCCGCCGCAGGTGCTCCGTGCGAGTGTCCGGCTCCGGACCCGAAGTGTCCACAAAGGAATCAGATGCGGTGGAGTAGTTCGCCAGCAGTTCGCGAAGCAGCACCACGACCGACCAGCCGTCGGCGATGATGTGGTGGAACGTCAGCGCCAGCTTGGCACGGTCGTTCCCCAGGCGGACGAAGGTCGCGCGCAGCAGCGGCGGCCGCGCGAAGTCGAACCGCCGTGCGCGGTCGGCCTCGAACGCTTCCGTGGCCTCGTCGGCGGAGACCTCGTGCCAAGGCAGTTCGGCGTGCCGCGTGACCAGTTGCACGACCCGGCCACCGTCGAGCTGGCGGAAACCGGACCGCAGGGACGAGTAGCGGTCCAGCAGGGCCTGCACCGACCGTCGCAACGCGGCGGCGTCGACCGGTCCTTCGAGGTCGAGCACCTCCTGGACGGTGTAGATGTCGGCGGCCGCGCTTCCCTCGAACTCCGCGTGGAAGAAGAATCCTTCCTGCAGCGGCGTCACGGGCAGGACGTCGGCGTACTCGGCGAGCGACGCGCGCTCAGCGGCGTCCAGCTCAAGCAACGGTGTCTCGTCCACAGTGGACGGCTCGGGCACGACGCCGGCACAGGCGGCGAGTGCCTCGGGGGTGCGGTGCTGGAAGACCTGACGCGGGGTGATGGCGAGGCCGTGTTCCGCGGCGCCGAGCACCAGCCGGATCGACAGGATGCTGTCCCCGCCGAGGGAGAAGAAGTCGTCGTCGGCTCCGGCCGACGGCACGCCGAGGACCCGCGCGACGACGTCGCACAGGATCCGCTCCCGCTCGGTGCGCGGCGCGCGCCCGGTCGCGGCGGCGCCGAAGTCCGGCAGCGGCAGTGAAGTGCGGTCCAGTTTGCCGTTCGTCATGATCGGCAGCCGGTCGAGCTCGACGAACGCGGACGGCACCATGTAGTGAGGCAGCACCGATTCCGCGTGGGTGCGCAGATCCTTCAGCAGCGACGGTGATCCGCCCGTCTCGGGAACGACGTACGCCACGAGCCGCCGGTCCCCCGGCTTGACCTCGCGCGGCACGACGGCGATCCGCTCGACCCCGGCGTGGGCGGCGAGCGCGGATTCGATCTCCCCCGGTTCGATCCGGAAGCCCCGGATCTTGACCTGGTGGTCAGTCCGGCCGAGGAAGTCGAGGTTGCCGTCGGCGCGCCAGCGGACCCGGTCGCCGGTGCGGTACATCCGGGTTCCGACGCCCGCGAACGGGTCGGCGACGAACCGTTCCGAAGACAGGCCCGGACGTCCGGCGTAGCCCCGTGCGAGCCCGCGGCCGCCGACGTACAACTCCCCTTCCACACCGACCGGGACCGGCCGCAGGGCGGTGTCCAGGACGTAGCAGCGGGTGTTGGGATCGGGCCTGCCGATCGGGATCGGCCCGGTCCAGCCGGGTTCGGCCGGCCACAGCGTCGAGTTCACCGTCGCTTCGGTCAGCCCGTACGCGGCCACGACCTTGAGGTCCTCGGCCCAGCGGGCGATCAGTTCCGGCGGGACGGTTTCGGTGCCGACGATCAGCACCGCGCCCTTCGGCAGTTCGCAGTCCGGTGGCAGAGCGGCGACCAAGGACGGCGGCAGGATCATGTGGGTCGCCGCGTGGTCGGCGATGTAGCCGGTCAGCTCGACGCCCGCGACCCGCCGGTGCGACGGCACCACGATGATCGTGCCGCCCACGCACAACGACATCACCAGATCCCAGACCGTGACGTCGAATCCGGTCGAGGCGAACTGCACGACCCGGCTGGCCGGGCCGATGCCGATCCGCTCGGTCGCCGTGCTGATCAGGCTCCCGATCCCGTCGTGGGACAGGATCACGCCCTTCGGCTTCCCGGTGGAGCCCGAGGTGTAGATGACATACGCGGCCCGGCTCAGCGCGATCCCGCTCACGTCCACAGTGGACTGGTCGAGCGTCGCGAGTTCCGCGGCGATCGCGGGATCGTCGAGAAGCACCCGTTCGACGTCCACCGTGGACGGAAGCTGGGTGACCTCGTCCCGGGTGGACACCACGATCCCCGAACCCGCGTGCGAAAGCATGTAGGCGATGCGGTCTTCGGGATGGTCGAGGTCGAGCGGGAGGTACGCGGCCCCGGCCTTCATCACGGCGAGCAGCGCGACGACGAGGTCGGCCGAACGCGGCATCGCGACGGCGACGACGTCCTCGTCCCCGACACCTCGCCGCCGCAGCAGCCGGGCGAGCCGGTTGGCGGCGGCGTCGACCTCGGCGTAGGTCAACCGGACGTCCTCGCAGACGACGGCTTCGGCATCCGGTTCCCGCGCCACGACCCGGGCGAACGCCTCGGGCCAGGACACCTCCGGCGCGTCCTGGGCGACGGCGGTCCCGAACTCCTCCAGCACGCGGACCCGCTCCTCGGCCGAGAGCAGGTCGACGGTGGCCAGCGGCAGATCGGGTCGCCGCACCAAGGCATCGAGCACCGCGGCGAACCGGCGGTGGTGCTCGGCCAGTTCCCCGTCCGAGGAGACGGCCGCGTCCGCGTCGAAGTCGAAGCGGAGCCCCAAGCCCTCACCGGCGTCGTACACGGCGATGGCGACGTCGCTGATCGGCCCGAGTTCGAGGTTGTGCACGGTGGCGCTCGCGTCGCCGAACGCGAGCGCGGCGTCCACGGCCATGAAGTTCACGCTGAGCCCGACGAGTTCGTGCACCCCGCCGCTCGCGCCCAGCTCACGCGCGAGCTCCTCGCCCCGGTACCGGCTGTGCTCCAGCAGCGTGGCCACCTTGTCGGCGACCTGGGCCACCAGTTGCGCCGGCGTCACCTCCGGCCGCACGGTCAGCCGCAGCGGCAGGACGTTGGACACCATTCCCGGCTGCTCACGCAGTTCGCGGGTGGTCCGCGCCGTGACCGGCAGGCCCAGGACAAGATCCTCGGCGCCGGTCACGCGGTGGGCATAGGCCGCCACGGCGGCGATCGCGACCCGGGACAGCCTGGTTCCCGTGTCCAGGGCGAACTTCCGCAGGCTGCCCGCCTGTGCGGCGGTCAGCTCCCACGAGTGCCGCCGCAACCGGACCGGCCCGGACGACGCGCGTTCGAGCAGCCGCACCGGGTTCGGCCGGCCCTCGAGTTCGGCCAGCCAGTAGGCACGATCGGCCGAGCCGTCATCGGCGACGTCGGCCTCGACCAGCCCCGAGAGCGGCCAGGCGACGTCCTCGGCGGTGCCCGAGTACAGCGCGGAAGCGCGGCGGGTCAGCACGGCCTGCCCGTGCGCGTCCATCACCAGGTGGTGATACCGCTGGAACCAGCGGACCCGGTCCTCGGCCAGGACCAGCAGGACATGCGCGGTGAGCGGACCCCGTTCGAGATCCGCCACCACGGCCAGCTCGGCCCGCATCCACTCGTCCGATGCCCGCTCCGGATCCGGCTCGCCGGTGAAGTCGAGGACCGCGACCTCACCCGGCGCGGCCGGTACCTGGACCGGGACGCCGTCCAGGACCTCGACCGTCACGTGGAGACACTCCGCCTCCGCGACGGCCCGACGAACGGCGTCCCCCAACCGGGCGAGATCCACGTCACCACGGATGTCGGCGAACCAGCCGATCGAGTAGACGGGATCGGCCGGGTCGAGTTGCTGCGCGAGCCAGATCCCGGTCTGTGCCGAGGTCAGGGGAACGCCGCGCTGGTGGCCGCGGGTCATCGGGGTGCCTCCACCGGGAGTAATGGGTGTGGAACGTCGTGCGGGGATCACCGGTCAGGCGGGCCCGGTGCCGCTCACCGCGTACTCGGGCCGGGACGCGTCCGCGGCGCGACGGTCCACAATGGACTGCAGGATCTCGCCGACACGGACGGCCGTGTTGGACAGCAACGACGACGTGATGCCGTGGGAGTGCTCGGTCCCGCCCTGGAGGTAGATCCCGCCGTCCAGCGGCGGCTCGGTGACGATCCGGTAGTCGCGTTCGACACGCAGCCTGCCCTCTTCGTCCCGCAGGCAGGCCGCGGCCAGCTCGCCGAGCAACGGCGTCGGGTCGGCCGGGCTGTATCCGGTGGCGTAGACGACGAAATCGGCGTCGAGCCGGGTCAGCTCGCCGGTCTCCAGCGCCTCGATGGTGACCCGTACCTCGGAGCCTGTGTCGGTGACCTCGGTCGGCCGGGAGACGTTGAGCAGCTTCAGCCGCTCGACCCCCTGCACCTTCTCGCGGTAGACGCGGCGGTACAGCTCGTCGATGAGCTCGATGTCCACGGCCGAGTAGTTCGTCGCGCCGTGGTAACGCATCAGGCGCTCCTTGACCGCTTCCGGCGCCTCGTAGAAACGCCCGACGGCCTCGGGGTCGAAGATGCGGTTGGCGAACGCGCTGTCGTCGGCCGGGCTGTAGCCGTAGCGCGCGAACACCGCGCACACCTCGGCCCGCGGGAAACGGTCGTGCAGCAGCGCGCTGACCTCCGCAGCGCTCTGGCCGGCACCGACGACGACGAAGCGGCGCGCGGTCTCGGGGTCCATCTTCTCGACGCGGTGCAGCAGTTCGCTGTTGTGCCAGACCCGGGTGCCCGGCGTCACACCGTCGGGCAGATTCGGCCGCAGTCCGGTGGCCATCACCAGGTTGCGGGCACGCAGGTCCACCAGTTCGCCGTCGGTCCGGGCGTGGACGTCGAAGTACACGATCTCCTCGCCGTCGAAGACGGGCGTGACCGAAAGCACTTCCGTGCCATAGGAGACCAGGTCGTCGACCTTCGCCGCGGCCCACTCGAAGTAGTCGTGGAACTCGATCCGCAGCGGGAAGAGGTTCTTGTGGTTGATGAAGTCGACCAGCCTGTCCTTGCTGTGCAGGTAGGACAGGAAGCTGAACGAGCTCGTCGGGTTCCGCATCGTGGCCAGGTCCTTGAGGAACGAGACCTGCATGGTGGCGTTGTCGAGCAACATCCCGCGATGCCAGCCGAAACGGACCTGCCGCTCGAGGAAGTGAGCGGTCACGGTCTCGGCGTCCGGCGCGGCATTGTGCTCGGTGAGGGCGATCGCGAGCGCCAGGTTCGACGGTCCGAACCCGATCCCGACCACGTCGTAGACCGGAACCCGTTCACCGACCACTGCTCGTGCCATCTTGAACCCCTAGCGCGGCTCAGCCGCATCTCGGTACTTCGTTATAAGAATCAAGGGAACCCTAACCTAAGTTAGGTGAGGCTCAACTAGTACTTTCAGTGGTGATGTTCATCCCTTGACCAGGAGGAGGCCGGTCCCATGCGGGTCGCCATGTTCGGATACCAGACCTGGGGACACCGCACCCTGCGGGCTTTGATCGACGCAGGCCACGACGTCGCCCTCGTGGTCACCCACCCGAAGAGTGACCACGCTTACGAAAAGATCTGGTCGGACTCGGTCGCGGACCTCGCCGAGGCCAACGGCATCCGCGCGCTGCTGCGCCAGCGGCCCGACGACGCGGAATTGCTCGCGGAGCTGAAAGAAGCCGATCTCGATCTGATCGTCGCCAACAACTGGCGTACCTGGCTGCCGCCCGAAATCTTCGAGATGCCGCGCCACGGAACGCTGAACGTGCACGACTCGCTACTCCCGGCCTACGCCGGTTTTTCGCCGCTCATCTGGGCACTCATCAACGGTGAGCCGGAAGTGGGTGTCACCGCCCACCTGATGGACGCCGATCTGGACGCCGGGGACATCGTGCTGCAGCGGTCCGTCCCAGTGGGACCGAAGGACACGACGACCGACCTCTTCCACCGGACCGTCGACCTGATCGCGCCGATCACGACGGACGCCATCGAGCTGATCCAGAGCGGGGACTACACACCGGTCAAACAGGACAGGGCGAAGGCCAGCTTCTTCCACAAGCGGGCCGACGAGGACAGCCTCATCGACTGGACCTGGCCGGCCGACGAGATCGAGCGGCTGGTCAGGGCGCAGTCCGACCCGTACCCGAACGCGTTCACCCACCACCGCGGGAAGCGAGTCCGGATCGTCCGTTCCTCGGTGTCCGTGGGTCACTACGGCGGCACGCCGGGCCGGATCTTCATCCGTGAGGGTGACGGCGTGGTGATCGTCGCCGGTCCCGAGTCACGCCGCGGCCGCTCGCACGGCCTCGTCATCGAGCGCGTCCGGACCGAAGACGGCACCGAACTCGCCGCGACCGAGTACTTCCGCACCATGGGCGGGTACCTCACCAGCCGCCCCTGACCTGGCGCTTCGGGCCGGGAGAAAAGTCATCGCGAGACCGATTAGTTCTCGCGAAGGGCGCCGTTACATCGAGTAGCAACACACGCTGGAGGTGCTTGCGGGCCCCGGTGTGACTGGGAACACTCGCCGCGGGAGGCGCCATGACCGACACACACGAAAAGGCGTGACTCGCGTGATCGGGCACGGAACTCACGTGTCTGGATGCCGCACTCGTGTGTACGGCGTCTGATCACGCGAGATCCGTCTCTGATCACGTGAGTGCGGTGCCGCGCCACCCGGGCCACCAACTTGCCCGAATACGCCACCTTGGCCTTACCCCTCACGAGAACCCGAATCGCCACTCATGACCCGCTGGACCGACCGAGGTCGCGGATGCCGCGAAAGCCACTTTCAGGGCAGGCCATGCCCCGAAAGTGGCTTTCGCGGCATGGCCTGCCTCAGCGGAGCAGCTAACTGGCGGCACCCCGCCCTCTGGCCCCAGCCCCCGGTTCGCGCCAGGATGATCCACGTCATCACCGGACCGAAGCGGGGGCGCCGTGGCTGAGATCGTTTTCGACGAGGACACGCGCTCGTGGCTGATCCGCACGGCGGCCACGAGTTACGCGCTACGGCTGACCGAGGACGACACGCCGAGTCACGTCTACTGGGGCCCGGCGCTCACCCGCGACCAGGTCAGCGACCTCATCCCCGAGACCGGGCAGCGCTGGGACGCTTTCAACGATCCCAACGAGGGTCTCGACGAACTCGCCGTCGACGGCGGCACCCGTTACTGGACTCCCGCCCTGCAGGTCCGGTTCGCCGACGGCACCCGGGCGCTGGAGTGGCGGTATCTCTCCCACGAGATCGACGGGGAGGAGCGGCTGCGGCTGCGCTTCCGCGACCGCCACTACCCGCTGTCGATCACGCTGAACTACCGCGTCCCGCCTGGCACCGACGTCATCGAACGCTGGATCGAACTCACCAACGACGGCACCGAAGACGCCATCGAGGTCATCCGGTCCGACTCGGCGACCTGGGTCCTGCCGGTCCGGCCCGGCTACCGGATCAGTCACGTCACCGGCCGCTGGGCCGCGGAGAGCCAGCTCCTGCGCGAACCGGTCCCCCACGGCGAAGTCACGTTCGGCAGCCGACGCGGCATCACCAGCCATCACGCCAACCCGTGGGTGATGCTCGACGACGGCGAGACGACCGAACGTCACGGCGAGGTCTTCAGTGCCGCGCTCGCCTGGAGTGGGTCGTGGCGGATCACCACCACCAGGTCCTCCACCGGCCGCCTCACCGTCACCGGCGGGTCCGGCCAGGACGGCGTGGTCCCCCGGCTCGCCCCGGGCGACACCGTCACCACACCCGTGTTCGCCGGGCTGTACACCGAAGGCGGGTTCGGCGCCGCGAGCCGGGCCTGGCATTCGTACACGCTCGACCATGTCCTTCCGCATCCCGGCGAACTCCGGCCGGTGCTCTACAACTCCTGGGAGGCAACGGGTTTCGACGTCACCGAAGCCGGGCAGCGCTCTCTGGCGGAGAAGGCGTCGACGCTCGGCGTCGAACTGTTCGTCATGGACGACGGCTGGTTCGGCGCCCGGACCGGCGACCACGCCGGGCTCGGTGACTGGCAGGTCAACCGCGATCGCTTCCCCGACGGCCTGAAACCGCTGGTCGATCAGGTGCACCGACTCGGGATGAAGTTCGGGCTCTGGGTCGAACCCGAGATGGTCAACCCCGACAGCGATCTCTACCGCGCACATCCGGACTGGGTCCTGCACCATCCACATCGGACACGGTCCGAACTCCGGCAGCAGCTGGTGCTCAACTTCGCGCGCCCCGATGTCGCCGGATGGGCGCACGGCTGGCTCGATTCACTGGTCGGCGAGCACGGGATCGACTTCCTGAAGTGGGACATGAACCGCCCCTTCAGCGAAGCCGGCTGGCCCACCGACGGCGACCCGGACCGGCTCTGGGTGGAGCACACCCACGCGGTCTACGCGATCTTGGACCGCCTGCGCGCCGGCCATCCCGGGTTGCGGATCGAGGCGTGCAGCGGCGGCGGCGGGCGGATCGACTTCGGCATCATGGCCAGAACGGATCAGGTCTGGACTTCCGACAACACCGACGCGCTCGACAGGCTCGTCATCCAGCACGGCTACGGACAGGTGTACCCGGCGCGCGCGATGTCGGCGTGGGTCACCGACGATCCCAACTTCGTCACGCACCGCACCACTCCGCTGCGGTTCCGGTTCCACGTCGCGATGGCGGGTGTGCTCGGGATCGGTGGCGACATCGTCGGCTGGCCCGAGGAGGACCTCGAGTACGCCCGCGAGCAGATCGCGCTGTACAAGGAGATCCGGCCGGTCGTCCAGCACGGGCGGCTGCACCGGCTCGTTCCGCCGGAGACCGACGGGGTCACCGCGCTGCAGTACGTGGCGGCCGACGACGGAAGCACGGTCGTGTTCGTGTTCCGGCAAGCGGCACATTTCCACGCTCCCGAACGACCGATCCGGCTCGGCGGCCTGGACGTCGCCGCCAGGTACCGCGACGCGGACACCGGGAAGGTGTGGCACGGGGCCGCACTGCTGGCGCATGGCCTGCTCCCGGGCCTGCCGGACGGCGATTTCGCCAGCGCCCTCATCCGGTTGACCAAGCTCTGAGCGCACCCTCTGGACGCCCTTAGAGATCGGATGTCTCGCGCGATTCGTCCCAGTCGGAGCCGGATCGACCGCTTGACATCACCCTAGACATCCGATCGAATGCCGTCGTATATGAGACGTCGTGCATCGCCGGTCCGGCGACCGCGAGAAGGGTGGCTGGGGCATGAGAAGGTCTTTCGCGTGGGGAGCGGTGCTGCTCGCCGCCGCGAGCCTCACCGCCTGCACCGTCGGCGGCAGCTCCGGTAATTCGGGCGGCGGCACGGAAATCTCCTTCCTGACCTTCGAAACGCCGAACCTTCCGCCGTCGTACTGGGATTCGGCCATCAAGCGGGTGACCGACAAGAACCCGGGCATCTCCGTCAAGAAGCTCGTCGCCCCGTCGACCGACCGCACCGGGTACGCCAAGCAACTGCTGCAGTCCGGTCAGTTCCCCGACGTCGCGATCGCCGTCGACTCGGCGGGATTCGCCGAATCGGGCAACCTCTACGCCTGGACACCCGAAGAACTCAAGGAATTCCAGTTCCCCGGCGCCAACCCGATCAAGGGCGGGCACCACCAGCTGCCCGCCAATACCCAGACCATCCCGCCGATCTACTACAACAAGAAGCTCTTCGCCGACGCCGGGATCACCGCGCCCCCGGCCACGTGGGCGGATCTCCGTGCCGCGGCGGAGAAACTGAAGGCGAAGAGCATCACGCCGTTCACCATCGGCGGCGGCAAGGAGGGCTTCCCGTCCGCGATGCTGCTGGACGGCGTGATCAGCGTCGACGTCTACGGCAAGACCCCGGACTGGCTGTCCCGGCGCCGGGCCGACCAGGTCAAGTTCGCCGATCCCGCCTTCCAGCAGGCTTTCGGCAAGTTCGCCGACCTTGTCGCCAAGGGTTACCTCGACAAGACCCAGGTCTCACGAGACTATTCCGCGACCGAGGCGGCGTTCCTGAACGGCGAAGGCGCGATGTACCCGATGGGCAACTGGTTCGCCGCCAGCGCCGACGCCAAGAAGCCCGCGTTCGACATCGGCGTCTTCAACTTCCCTTCCGACGACGGGAAACTCGTCGTACCGGCCTACACCGGCGGCGGCATCGTCGTGAACGCCAAGTCGCCGAACCTCGACGCGGCAAGGAAGTTCGCCTTGGCGTTCCAGCTCGACAAGGAGCAGATCGACGCCTCGGTCAAGGCCGACGGGCTCTTCCCTGCGATCAAGGGCTACACGCCTCCGTCCGACGTCGGCCCGGTGTTCAAGGCCGGCTACGACCTCTACAAGGAGGCCGTCGAGAAGAACGCTGTCGTCAACGCGTTCAGCTGGGAGACCGCGGACGACGGGCTCCTGCCGGGTATGAAGGACAAGGTCTACCAGGCCGCCCAGGACGTGATCACCGGCCGCAAGCCGGTGGCCGACGCCTGCGCGTTCTTGGACGCCGAGTGGACGAAGGCACGCTGACCTTGGCGACCGACGTCCGCAGAAGAAAACCGATCCTGCCGCGGGTGTGGCATTTCGCCTCGTTCGGCGCTCCCGGCGTGCTCATCTACCTCTGCTTCGTGATGGCGCCGATCCTCATCAGCGTCGGCTACAGCCTCACGAACCACAATCCGTTCAACCCTCCGTCGGAGTACATCGGCTTCGACAACTATGTACTCCTGTTCCAGGACGAACAGTTCCTGAACGCGCTGTGGGTCACCACGATCCTCACCGTGATCGTGGTCGTCGTGCCGAACGTGCTCGGCCTCGGTGTCGCACTGCTGTTGGACCGGAAAGGCTGGCTGTACAACGTTCTGCGGAGCGTGTTCTTCACGCCGGTGATCCTCAGCTCGGTCGTGGTCAGCATCATCTGGACCAAGCTGCTCGACGACCAGGGGCCGCTCAACGACGTCCTGCGCGCGCTCGGCGTCGAACATCCGCCGGGCTGGCTGTCCGATCCGGACATCGCGCTCTACTCGGTCGCGTCGATCGTGTGCTGGCAGATGCTGGGCTTCTGCGTGGTCGTCTACCTCGCCGGGCTGCAAGGCATCCCGGCCGAGCTGCTCGAAGCGGCGGAGATCGACGGCGCCGGACCGGTCCGGCGGTTCCGCGCGGTGACCTGGCCGCTGCTGGCGCCGTCGCTGACCATCAACACGGTCGTCCTGCTGATCTCGGCGTTCAAGACCTACGACTACGTCAAGGTCGTCACCAACGGCGGCCCGGGTTCGGGGACCACCGCCACCCTCGCGTTCAACGTCCTCGCGACGGGCCTCGATGCCAACCATGTCGGGTACGCGTCCGCGATGGCCGTGGTGATGCTGGTGATCGTCGCGACCCTGACCACGATCGTCCTGCGATTCCTGCGCGGGCGGGAGGTCGACCTGTGACCACAAAGGACGGTTCGCGGCGTTCGTGGCTGCGGCCCGCCGTCGCGATCCTGGTGAGCGCGCTCTTCTTCGTGCCGCTGTACTACGTGCTCGTCAACGTGTTCAAACCCGGCGACCTGATCGCCAGGGAGCCGTCGTCGGTCCCGCTGCCACCGACGGCGGCCAACATCCACGCCGTGCTGACCCGGCCGGACGGGCTGTTCTGGGTGAGCCTGGCGAACAGCATGCTCGTCACGCTGCTGTCGATCCTCGTGCTGACCGTGCTTTCCGCCATGCTCGGGCACTATCTGGCCCGTTCGCGAAAGCGGTGGACCCAGGTGCTCGCGCTGATCCTGTTGGCGGGCTTGATGATCCCGCCGCAGGTGATCCTGATCCCGGTCACCGAAGTGCTGCGGCTGACCGGGATGATGGCGACGCTGCAGGGTCTGGTCCTGTTCAACGTCGGGTACTACGTGCCGTTCGGGGTCTTCGTGTTCACCGGCTTCATCCGCGGGGTGCCGGTGGAACTCGAGGAAGCGGCGTTGCTCGACGGGGCCAACCGGATGCAGGTGTTCTGGCGGATCGTGTTCCCGCTGCTGCGGCCCGCCACGGCCAGTGTGCTGATCTTCCTCGGGGTGTGGATCTGGAACGACTTCATCGACCCGCTGATCATCCTCGGCCCCAGTCAGGGCACGACGATCACCACGGGTATCTACCGCTCCATCGGCCAGTATCAGGCGGACCTCGGGAGCGTGTTCGCGCTGATGTTCCTGGCGACGCTGCCGGTGCTGATCTTCTACCTGGCGTTGCAGAAGCAGTTCGTGAAGGGGCTCACCGGCGGCGCGACCAAGGGCTGACCCACTCCGCAGTTAGTCCTCTAATCGCTCAGGACTCGGTGACCTTTCCGTCGGCGACCTCGAGCCGACGCGTCGTCGCCACCGCGTCGAGCATCCGCCGATCGTGCGTCACCAGCAGCAGCGTTCCCGGATACTCCGCGAGCGCCGCCTCCAGCTGCTCGATCGCCGGCAGGTCCAGGTGGTTGGTCGGCTCGTCGAGCACCAGCAGGTTCACGCCGCGCGCCTGCAGCAGCGCGAGCGCCGCCCGGGTCCGCTCCCCCGGCGACAGCGTGGCCGCCGACCGCAGGACGTGCGCAGCCTTCAAGCCGAACTTCGCCAGCAACGTCCGCACCTCGGCGTCGGGCAGTTCCGGAACCTCGCGAGCGAAGGCGTCAGCCAAGGGAAGATCGCCGAGGAACAGCTTCCGCGCCTGATCGACCTCGCCGACCACGACGCCGGAACCGAGCGATCCGCCGCCCTCGTCGAGCGGGAGCCGGCCGAGCAGGGCCGCGAGCAGCGTCGACTTCCCGGCGCCGTTGGCCCCGGTGATCGCGACCTTGTCCGCCCAGTCGATCTGCAGGTCCACCGGGCCGAGGGTGAACTCTTCCCGCCGCACCACCGCCCCGCGCAGGGTCGCCACGACCGCGCCCGCCCTGGGCGCCGCCGTGATCTCCATCCGCAGTTCCCATTCCTTGCGCGGTTCCTCGACGACGTCGAGCCGCTCGATCATGCGGTCGGTCTGCCGGGCCTTGGACGCCTGCTTCTCCGTCGCCTCGCTGCGGAACTTGCGGCCCACCTTGTCGTTGTCGGGGGCCTTGCGCCGGGCGTTCTTCACGCCCTTCTCCATCCACGAACGCTGCATCGCGCCACGGGACTCGAGCGACGCCTTCGTGTTCGCGTACTCGTCGTACTCCTCGCGGGCGTGCCGCCGCGCGACGGCGCGTTCCTCCAAATAGGACTCGTAGCCGCCGCCGTAGGTCCGTACCTGTTGCTGCGCGAAGTCGAGTTCGACGACGCGGTCCACCGTGCGGGCGAGGAACTCCCGGTCGTGGCTGACGAGCACCGTGCCGGCGCGCAGCCCGGTCACGAACCGCTCCAGCCGTTCCAGGCCGTCGAGATCGAGGTCGTTGGTCGGCTCGTCGAGCAGGAAGATGTCGTAGCGGCTCAGCAGCAGCGACGCCATCCCCGCCCGCGCCGCCTGGCCGCCGGACAGCGACAGCATCGGCTGGTCGAGGCTGACCGTGAGGCCCAGTTCCGCGACGACCTCGCCCGCGCGGTCGTCCAGGTCGGCCCCACCGAGTGCGAGCCAGCGGTCGAGCGCGGTCGCGTAGGCGTCGTCGGCTCCCGGTTCGCCCGCGGTGAGCGCTTCCGTGGCGGCGTCGAGTTCGGCCTGCGCGGCGGTGACACCGGTGCGGCGCGCCAGGAACGCGCGGACGGATTCGCCGGGCCGCCGTTCCGGCTCCTGCGGGAGATGACCGACGGTGGCCGTCGGCGGGTTCAGCCGGACACTGCCCTCCTCGGGCGGAACCAGTCCGCCCAAGGTCCGCAGCAGCGTCGACTTGCCCGCGCCGTTGACCCCGACGAGGCCGATGACCTCGCCGGGTGCGACGACCAGATCCAGACCGGAGAAGAGGACACGATCGCCGTGACCGGCGGCGAGTTCCTTGGCAACGAGTGTGGCGCTCATGAGATGAGCGAGTCTACGGGCGCCCGGTTGAACACCCGTGGTCCCTCGGAAGAGTGTCAAGTATCCAACCGATCACGGAACGTGGGTAAAGTCGTTGTTCTTCTCGACCCGAACGAATCCCCCCGAGCATTGAGGTCGGTGACAGCAAATGGCGGACTCCGCCACCCCGGTCCCCGTCGTCCACCAGCAGAAAGGCGGTACCCGCAGGCCGACGATGAGTAGGCGGCGCGAAGTCAGTCACGCGAGCGCGCGCTCGCTCCTGATGACCGTCCTCGGCGAATACGTCCTCCCCCGCGACCAAGCGGTCTGGACGTCGACGCTGGTCGAGGCACTGCGAGTGCTGGACATCGAGGAGAAGTCCGCCCGGCAGGCACTGGCCCGCTCGTCGGCCGAGGGCTGGGTCATTTCCGAACGCGTCGGCCGCCGGGTGCGCTGGTCGCTGACCCCGCCGGGCCGGCGTCTCCTGACCGAAGGCGCGGAACGGATCTACGCCTTCGGCAACGACGAAAGAGCCTGGGACGGCCATTGGCTGATGCTGATCGTCTCGGTCCCCGAAGCGAAACGGGATCTGCGGCACCGGCTGCGCACGCGGCTGACCTGGGCCGGTTTCGGTTCCCCGGTGGCGGGTGTCTGGGTCAGCCCGGATCTCAGCCGGCAGCGGGAAGCCCAGCAGATCGTGCAGGAACTCGGCCTGGACGCACAGGCAATGTCCTTCGCGGCCGCGTATGGCGACATCGGCGACCAGGAGACGATGGTCGCGCGCTCGTGGGATCTCAGCGAACTCAAGGACCGCTACGAGGATTTCATCGACCGTTTCACCGGTTCACGCCCTTCGGGTGAACACGGTGTCCTGCGTTCGCAGACCGAATTGGTCCACGAATGGCGCAGCTTCCCGTTCCTGGATCCACGGCTTCCGCTGAAACTTCTCCCGGACGGTTGGAGCGGCGTGCGCGCGGCGGACCTCTTCCACCGCCAGCACGTCGAATGGCGACCAGAAGCACAGGCCCAATGGGACGAACTCGCGGCCACCTCCGGCTAGGGTCGCGGAAAACGATCTCTCCGGAGGGAACCCGCCTTGGCCACCTCGATCCGCCTGGACCACGCGGACGGCCTCGCCGTCCTGACCATCGACTCCCCGCCGCTGAACCTCTACACCGCGGAACTCCAGGACGAGCTGGGCGAGGCGATCGGCGAACTGGAGGCCACGCCACCGCGGGCGCTCCTGATTCGCGCCGAGGGAAAGATCGTCAGCGGCGGGGTCGACGTCTCGCTGTTCGACGCGCAAACCTCCCCCGCCGAGGCGAAGGTGCTCTTCGACAAGATGCTGGCGATCCCCGACCGGATCGCCGCGCTTCCGTTCCCCACCGTCTTCGCCGCGCACAGCCTGTGCCTGACCTGGGCCTTCGAGGTCGCGGTCGCCTGCGACATCATCCTGGCGAGTGAGAAGGCGAAGTTCGGGCTCGTCGAACGGGTCGTCGGCCTGACCCCGACGATGGGCGGCACCCAGCGCCTCGCGGCCCGCGCCGGCGTCGGCCGCGCCAAGGAGTTCGTGATGACCGGCGCGACCTACGACGCCGCGACACTCGAACGCTGGAACGTGGTGAACCGCGTACTTCCGGTGGACGGATTCGACGAGGCCGCGCGCGCCTTCACGACCGACCTCGCGCAGGGGCCGACCCGGGCGCACGCGGCCACCAAGAAGGTCATCGAGCACTACGAGCACGGCGGCGTCGCCGAGGCGAACGAGCACATCACGACGATCGCCGCCGGACTCTTCGAGACCGAGGACCTGCGCGGCGCGGTGAAGTCGTTCCTCGCCGACGGCCCCGGCAAGGCGACCTTCACCGGCCGCTGATCCGCTACGGCCGCTGACCGACCGCGTCCACCACGCCGGACGCGGTCACCGCCGTCCCATTCCCGCCCAGGTACAGGAACGTGTCCGCGGTGAAGACGATCATTTCCGGTTTCGCCACCTTGGGGTCGTCCTCCGGCCTGAGCGGCCAGGTGATGCCCACACCGGGCCTGCCCGCCCCGTCCTTGGCGTGGTCGACGGCGCGCAGGCCGGGCACCTTGGCCGCCGCGCGGAACAGGGCCGCCCGGACGGCGGGCGGAAGGTAGGTCTCGTTCGCCAGCGCGACGACATCCTTGCCCATCGCGTTGTAGTCGCCCTTTTCACCGCTGTGGTCGGCATTGTCGGCGTTGAGGTGGGCGAACATCGCGTCGGCGTCGGTGGGGAGATCCACCCGGTAGCCGGGCCGTGGCGTGCACGGCTCCGTGACACCCTTGAGCGGCTCCTCGCCCTTGTACGCCTGCGCCTGCCCGTTCCGGCAGCCCGGAAGCGGGAAGGAACTTCCGTCCGCCATCTTGATCATCCCGTCGTGGGTACCGTCCGCCGAAATCCACGATTCCCGCTCGCCGTCGGGCTGCTTGGTCTTCGTGTAGATGAATTGGTCTGGTTTCGGCGGTGTGTCCGGTGCCTTCAGCGCGGCCGCGGCGGCACTGCGCAGCACGGCCCCGGGATCCGCCGTGGCCGCGGGCGGTTCCAGGCCGACCGGGGTGAGCGCTACGACGGCGGTGATGGCCGCGGCCAGACCTGTCGCCCCTACCCCGGTCCAGACCCAGCGCCGCCGTTTTTCCAGCGGCACCACGTTTTCCGTCTTGGCGGCGGCGACCTCGGCCATCAATCGCGCGCGGGCCGCGGCGAGCGCGGCGGATTCCGCGAGTGGCACCGAGTCCGTCCGCTCGGCGATCAGCTTCAGCTCATCCATGGTTGGCGATCTCCTTCGAAGTCGTGATGCCCGGGCGCCCCAGCGCTTCCCGGACCTTCCGGCGGGCGCGGTTGAGCCGCGAGCGGACGGTGCCGAGCGGGATGTCCAACGCCGCGGCCACTTCCTCGTAGCTCAGGCCTTCCCCCGCGAACAGCGTGAGCGTGTCCCGGTCGCCGTCCGCGAGCTCCGCCAGCGCGGAGTCCAGCAGTTTCCCCATCGCCTCGGCCGTCACCTGATCGGCGACACGCTCGGCGTGCCCTTCCTCGTCGAGTGACGGGCCGAGAGCTTCCCGGAGCTTCAGCTCCCTGACCTCGTCACGGCGCCGCTGCGCCACGAGGTTGGTCGCGATCCCGTAGAGCCAAGGCCGGGCCTCGCGGCGCTCGGTGTCGTACCCCTCGCGTTTGCGGAACGCCACCAGGAACGTCTCCCCCAGCGCGTCCTCCGCGGCGGCCGGGCCGACGCGTCTGACCAGGTAGCGGTGGATGTGCGCGGCATGCCGGTCGAAGATCGCGGAGAACCACTCGGGCGCTGTCACCGACCTCGCGATCAGCTCCGCGTCGTCCAGATCCCCCGGATCCGCCCAAGATGAGCTCATGAACCGCCCTTCGCCGTCCGTCAGTGTCACTTGTTGTCCGCATCCGGGGCCGAACAGGTTCACGACCGACGAATCGGTCTAGACCTTTTATGCGAGCCGCGCTACATTCAAGTGTGGTCTAGACCACACGCGCCAGTTCAGCACAGGTCAGTCTCGCCGCCTCTTTTGGAGAGAACCGCCATGAGACGCACCAGAAAACGACTACTCAGCGCACTCGCCGTGACACTCCTCGCAGCCGGGCTACTCGTGGCCGCGGGTACTCCGGCGATGGCGGCGGGCCGCCTCCGCGCCGCCTTCACCCTGACCGGGACCACCGGTGAGTACACCGTCACGAACCCCAGCAGCGAAACCGTCGCCGACTGGTCCATCACCTTCACCGTCCCCGCCGGCGTGACCGCCACAAGCGGTTCCAACGCCACGGTCTCCCAATCGGGCAACCAGGTCACCCTCGTCCCGGCGTACTACATCAAATCCCTCGCGCCGGGCCGTTCGACCTACCCGTACAGCCCGTCCTTCCGGCTCAGCACAGCGGTCAACCCGACCACGTGCCGGATCGACGACGCCAACTGTGACGGGTCGGGCGACGCCCCGCCGTCGACCCCGGCCAACCTGCGCCTCGTGGCCAAGACGACCACGACCGCCGCGCTGGCCTGGAACGCGGCCGCACCGGGTTCGCTGCCCGTCACCGGCTACGACGTCTACCAGGGCACCACGCTGGCGGCGTCGGTCACCGGCACCGAAGCACGGATCACCGGGCTGACGCCGAACACGGCCTACAGCTTCACCGTCGTCGCCAAGGACCGGAAGGACGCCAAGTCCCCGCCCACCCCGGCGCTCGCGGTGACCACCAACAACCCGGGCGACGACACCCAGGCGCCGACAGCGCCGTCGAACCTCCGCTCGACCGCCGTCACGGCGGGCTCGGTCTCCCTCGCGTGGAACGCGTCCACCGACAACACCGGCGTCGTCTCCTACGACGTCTACCGCGGCGCGGTCCTCGTCACCACGGTGGCCGGGACGACCGCGACGGTGAGCGGGCTTTCACCGTCCACTTCGTACTCTTTCACGGTCAAAGCCCGTGACGGGTACGACAACGTCTCCGCGGCGAGCGCCGCCGTCAGCGCTCGCACCGGCGACATCGTGAACGGGTACGCCCGGGTCGGCTACTTCGTCCAGTGGGGTATCTACGGCCGCCAGTTCTTCGTCAAGAACCTGGTCACCAACGGATCGGCGAGCAAGCTGACCCATCTGCTCTACGCCTTCGGCAACATCGACCCGGTCAACCACACCTGCCTTTCGGGTGTCACCAAGGGAACGACGTCCAATCCCCAGGACCCGAACCAGGGTGACGGCGCGGGCGACGCGGAAGCCGACTACTCAAGGCCGATGTCGGCGGCCCAGTCCGTCGACGGCGTCGGCGACACCGGCTGGGAGTCGTTGCGCGGCAACTACAACCAGCTGAAGAAGCTCAAGGTCAAGAACCCCAACCTGAAGGTCCTCATCTCCTTGGGCGGCTGGACCTACTCGAAGTACTTCTCCGACGTCGCGGCGACTCCCGCGTCGCGGCAGAAGTTCGTCGCCTCGTGCATCGACACGTATTTGAAGGGCAACGTCAAGGCGTACGGCGGCGCCGGCGGGCCAGGAACGGCCGCGGGCATCTTCGACGGCATCGACATCGACTGGGAATGGCCGGGCAGCCCGGACGGGCATCCCGGAAACCACTGGAGCGCCAACGACAAGACGAACCTGACCGCGCTGCTCGCCGAGTTCCGCACGCAGATGGACGCCTATGGCGCCACCACCGGCAAGCGGTACGAACTACAGGCGTTCACTCCCGCCGACCCGGCGAAGGTGAGCGGCGGCTGGGAAATCCCGAAGATCTTCGACTACCTCGACGTCGCCAACGTGCAGGGCTACGACTTCCACGGCTCCGGCAGCGACAACTCGTGGGAGCCGAACCGCACCGGGCACCAGGGCAACCTGTACGCCGACGCGGACGACCCGTACAACTTCAAGTTCAGCGTGGAGGCGGCGATCAACGCCTATACGAATGCCGGGGCCAATCCACGGAAACTGACCCTCGGCCTCGCCTTCTACGGGCGAGGGTGGCAGGGGGTCGCGGCCGGCACGAAGAACGGTGAATGGCAGAGCGCGACCGGGGCCGCGCCGGGCCAGTTCCCCGAGGAAGCAGGTACCCGTGGCTACGCGAATCTCCTGGCCAGTGTCCCGAACTGCACCGTCCAGCACGACACCGCGGCCGTGGCCACGGCGTGTTACACGGGCAACGGCGGGCAATGGTGGACCTTCGACGACGCCTGGTCCATCCAGCAGAAGATCGCCTGGCTCAAGACCAGAGGACTGCTGGGAGTCATGGCCTGGGAGATGTCGGGTGACACCGGATCCCTCATGACCACAGTGGACAACTCGCTGCGGTAGTGAACCCGGGGTGCCGGAGCCTGTCACCGGCACCCCGGGTTTCTCCTTGTACAGTGCCGACTATCGGACTCGTTGCCCCATTCGGCGCCTAGGCCTCGGACAGGTCATCGACCTACCGTCGCCGCGTGACCATCCAGCGGAGACACTTCCTGACCGGCGCCGGTGCCGTGGCAGCGTACGCACTGGCCGGCGGCACGGCTTCGGCCGCGGCGGAGTCGCCGCTGTGGCGCGAATTCGTCCAGAACCCGTCCCGGCATCCGCAACTCCCCAACGTCGCCTACGCCGGCTACCGCACCGGCGAGACCCCGCCCAAGCTCCCGGTGCGGGCCGATGTCCTGGCCTACGGCGCGAAACCGGACGGTTCGGCCGACGCCGCGCCCGCGCTCAACCGCGCCATCTCCGACGTCGGCCGCCGGGGCGGCGGCACGGTCCTGGTCCCCGCGGGGACCTACCGCATCGACGACATCGTGCAGATCGGCTACGACAACGTGGTGCTGCGCGGCGAGGGGTCCGGGCGGACGACGTTGTACGCGACCCGCTCGCTCGAAGAGATCATCGGCATCAACCGCAGCCGTTACGGCGGGGGCGACAACTCCGCGTGGAGCTGGTCCGGCGGGCTGGTCTGGGTCTGTCACCGTGACCGGTACCGGCCGCTGGTGGACGCGATCAAGGCCCAGAACTGGCCGAGAGAAGGCTGGACCGGCAACGACGGCGAGATCGGGACGCGGCTGGCGGCCCTCAGCCGTCCCGCGCGCCGCGGCGACTTCACCGTCACCGTCGACAACGCACGCGGCCTCACCGCCGGACGTCGCGTGCTGCTGCGGCTCGACGACGACGCCTCCTACGGTCTGCTGCGGCATATGTCCGGCGACGGCCCGGGCACGACGTCCTACAAGTGGTCGGACAAGACGAAACTGCTGTCGTACCGGCCGTTCCAGTGGCCGGTGCGGATCGCGGAGGTACGCGGGGGCCAGGTCCGGTTCGACCAGCCACTGCCGTTGGACGCGCGGGCGGAGTGGAAACCGCGGCTGACGACGTTCGCCACGCCGGTGACAGGCTCCGGCGTCGAAGGCCTGACCATCCGGATGGTCAAAACGCCGCGCCCGCAGCATCTTAAGGACAAGGGCTACAACGGTCTCGTGTTCCAGTGCGCCTGGGACTGCTGGGCCGACGATGTGTCCGTTGTGGACAGTGATAACGGCTTCCTGTTGGTGTCCGCCAAGGGTGTCACGCTCACTCGAACCCGGGTCGACGGCCGCGGGCAGCACCATTCGTACGCGACCCGGGAACAGTCCCACGACAACCTGTTCTCCGGTTTCGCCGTCGGCAAGTTCACCGAACCGCCCACGCCGGGCTCGGGGCACCACGGCATCAACGTCGAGGGCTCTCGTGCGGCAACGTCTGGTCGCGCGGGGTGATGGAAGCCGGGACGTTCGATTCCCACCGCGGTCTCCCGTTCGCGAACGTGCGCACCGAGGTGACGATCCTCAACGACGGCGCGCACGGCGGCAGCGCCGACGCGGGCCCGCTGTACGGCGCGTGGTTCGCGCACTGGAACGTGACGGTGACGAACCAGCGGGCGGGATGCGTGAAGATCGACCACATCGCGCCGTCCAGCGCGACCGTGGGCATCTCCGAGGTCCGGAAGTTCGGGCAGATCGACAAACCGGATTTCGGCGGTGCGCTGAACTCTCGGCTCGAGAGCTACGGGACCCCGGCGGTGAACCCGCCGAACCTGTATCTGGCCCAGCGCAAGCTGCGGCGGAAGCGACTCGCCTAGGGCGTGTCCTGCGGATCTTTCTCATGATCGTGTGCAGATGATGGATCGTGGTTGGTCGTGGTGAGCTGACGGATAAGGCGTGGGCGGTGATCGCGCCGTTGTTGCCTGCGGAGACGGGGCAGCGGGGTGGGCGGTGGCGCAGTCACCGGCAGGTGATCAACGCGATTCTGTGGCATGAGCGCACAGGTGCGCCGTGGCGTGATCTGCCTGAACGGTATGGGCCGTGGAAGACCGCGCATGAGCGGTTGCGGAAGTGGACCGCGGACG
>NZ_JAJPWS010000006.1:0-459341 GCF_046549055.1 Amycolatopsis sp. lyj-112
CAACAGACAACGCGAACGCGACTTCCTGGACGACACTGCCCACGCCATCGCGGTGCCGGCTCAACTGCGCGATCGCGCGGAACCGGACGGCTTCCAAACGCGCGATCCCAGCGGACGCCGCGACAGCAACAGCGACGGAATCGTTGTCGTCCAACGAACTCAGAGATGCGTTGATGTCCTCCAGAAGACTCGGCTGGGTAAGGTCTTCGAGTAGCGCCACGGGGGCGGATCTGTGTGTGTCCACAAGATCAAACCTACAACCGGCCACCGACAATTCCAGCCACTCGAAACCCGTTACCGAAATCCGGCAACGGGCTTCGAGTCACTGCTACCGATCGCGGCGGGATCCCTTGATCGGCACCAAAGTCCGCGGCTCGAGTGCCGCCAGCACCCGAGCCGCGAACGGTCTTGCGGCCAGCCCCTTGCGCACCTCGTGCACCTCCTGCCAGGCCCGCCGGACGGCGCCGTCGCCCACCGGGACACCGGACCACAGTGTCACGTCCAGCACCTTGGCCAGCCTGGCGACCGGTTCGCGGATTCCCTCTCCGGCAAGAGAACCCGCCGATTCCGCGAGATCTCGCGGCGTCATGCCGATCCGGAAGGGCACGCCGTGTGCGCGCAACCGGTCGCGGATCTCGTCCCAGGCGCCGAGCACTCCCTCGGCTCCCGACCGGCGTCGCCGACGGCGGGCGCGGATGACCTTCGCCATCGGGACACCGAAGAGCCAGGCGAGTCCTAAGAGGACGAATACGGCGGCCAAGGCGATCCACCACCAGCTCGCACCGACGTCGGCGGTCTGGTCGTCCGCGGCGTCCTGGGGTGTACCCGGCGGAAGCTGCGGCGGGCGGAGTTCCTGTTCGGCGGGCAGTTGCGCCCTGGCCCGCGCGACGGTCTTGGCGAGACCGGTCTGCTGCTGCCCCGCCTTACTCGCGGTGGCGGTCGGGTCGAGCGGTACCCAGCCCATGCCGGAGACGGCGACTTCGGGCCATGCCAGCACATCGCGGTTGCGGACGACGTTCATCCCGCCGTCGGTCTCGGCCGAGCCGCGGAAGCCGACGACCAGCCGGGCCGGAATACCGTTCATCCGCGCCAAAGCCACGTACGCGGCGGCGAACTGTTCGCTCGTCCCGCGTTTGCTCTCGAGCAGGAAGTGCCGCAGCTGCGGCCAGCCGTGCCCGGTCGGCAGGTCCTCACCCACCGCGACCTGATAGTTCTCGCTGAGGAACCGTTCCAGCTGCAGCGCGGACTGGAACGTCGGACGCAGACCGCGCACGGCCTCCCTGGCCAGAAGCTCGACGTCCGGGGGAACCGCGCCGAGACCACCGAACCCGCCGGGCGCCTGGGCGTTCACCTCTCCGGCACCGAGACCGGCGGCGTCGACCTCGGGCGAAGACCAGCTGAGCCGGTAGTTCCGTGACGCGCCGGCCGATTCCGCCATCAGCGTGCCCGCCGACTGGTCGACCAGCGGGGTGACGCCGTCGACGCCGGTCAGGTCCGGATGGCTCGGCAGCCACGGTCCCGCCAGTCCTCGCATCTGCAGTTCGGCGCCTCCGGCAGCACCGCCCGGCGCGCCGTCGAGACCTGCGCCGAGGCGCCGCAACCGTGAATCGGCCAGCCAGTTCGCGCCGTCGAAACCGTTCAGCACGATCAACCGCCAGTGGTCGACCGGGCTTTCACTGCGGTACCGGAACATCTCCTGGCCGGGTCGCGTGAGCCGCTGGGCGATCTCGTCGAGCGGGTTGCCGAGCCGGTTCCGCGGCGGCGGCGCGGTTTGGCCGTCCTTGAGCGTGTACGGATCGCGGTCCACCGGATCGAGTCCGGCGAGCACGACGGCGCCCGCCACCAGTGCCAGCACGGTGGACACCGCGGGCAACGCTGCCGAGCGCACCGAAACTCGCGGTCCGCCCGGCGTTCTGGTCGTGGGGCGGACACGGCGGCCCGCCCACAGCAGAACACCGGCGGGCAGCGCGTAGCCCAGTGCCGCCGCCACCGCCGGAATTCCGGTCAACGCCTGGTACGTCTGGGCGAGCCCGGCGACGGCCAGGCTCGGCAGCAACGCCAGGAGTGGCTTTTTCAGGCGAAGCAACAACTCCAGCCCGAGGACGACGGCGAGCAGCACCGACATCGGGACGAACAGCAGCTGTTCGGGAACCGGCTTGGCGGGCCAGGTGGACTGCAAGGTGAGCTGCCAGCCCTCGGTGAATCCGCGCGCGAGCCCCTGCAGCGAGGCCGCCGTGGGCAGGGAGGCGAGCGTGGTCGAGGTCAGCACCGTTTCGATCAGGCCGAGCAGACCGAGCAGCACCACGAGCAAGGGCCGGTAGGGAGCCAGTTTGGGCAGCCGTGCGGTCAGCTCGACGCAGCCGTAGGCGACGGCGACGACCACGAGCACGGGGACCAGCAACGACGCCCACCCGAACACCGGTGTGAACAGCAGGCCGGCGACACCGCAGGCGCCGAGCAGCCCGGCGACGGCGATCCGGTCGAACGGGGCGGTCATGCCTTACCCGCCAAGGAGTTCCACCGGGCCGCGGCACCGGCCGCGTCGACGGCGGTGATCAGGCCACCGGCGCCCGCCGACGGCCTGCCGTCGCCGAGCCGGATCACGGTGTCCGGATGCCATCGGGCGGCGTGGCCGAGGTCGGCGTCGGGGCCGGTGATCATGATCAGGACCCCGCCGGGACGCGGCGCGGCGGCGAGCACCGTGGGCAGCAGCGGGGCGTCGTCCGCCGCGTTCTGCGTGACGAGGGCGAGTTCGTCCAGCAACGCCCTGGCCGCCCGGACACCGCTGTCCACCGGGGTGTCCGCTCCGGTCGCGGTGATCAGCCGGCAATGCTGGCCGGCGGACGCCGACGCGTAGAACAGCGAGGCGGCCACCTCGACGGCCTCCTCGAAAACGGCCGGGTTCATCGACGCGCGCCGGGTGTCGAGCACGGCGGTGAACCGCGGCTGGGCCGGATCGGCGTACTCGCGCACCATGAGCCGCCCGGTCCGGGCGCTCGCCTTCCAGTGCAGGTGCCGGACTTCGTCGCCCATCACGTACTCCCGCACCGAGCGGAGATCCGCCGAACCCCGCAGCGGCGGATCGGTGATCGGGCCTTCGTGGTGGTGGCGCGGATGCCCGGACTGCGCCGCCCGCACGGCGTGCCGCCGCGGGTGCACCCACAACCAGGCCGTGCCGCCGACGGTCTGGTCACCGCGGGCGAGGTCGAAGAGGTCGGGCCGGTTCACCACGAGCGGGCCCACCTGGAGCCGTCCGCGCGCCGCCGTCGGCAGTTCGTAGTGGTACGTGGCTTCCGCTCCGGGTGCGAGCGGGCGCACCCGGAGCCGGTGCGTTTCGGTCCCGATCCCGTCCCCCGCGGCGAAACCACCGTGCCTGCGCTGGCCGGTGTTGCGCACGACGAGTGAGGCCAGCGCGGGTTTTCCGCGTTCGACCCGATCGGGCCGGACGGTCCGGCTGATCTCCACCTTCGGCCGGAACCTGGTGGTGGCCAAGGCGATCAGTACCGCGCCGGCCGCGATACCCGCGATGGCACGGAAGAACGTGTACCCGGCCAGCTCGCCGAGGGCGTAGAACCCGGCGGCCAAGACGAGCACGAGGACGCCGCGGCGGGTGAGCCGCACGCCTACCGCCCCATCGCGGCCATGGGGGCGGCCGTCGCGCTCAGCAGTTCGTCGACGATGTCGGCGGTCTGCCGCTGGTTGAGCTCCGCGTCGGGCGTGAGCACGAGACGATGGTCGAGCACCGGATGTGCGACGTCCTTGACGTCGTCCGGGGTGACGAAATCGCGGCCGTAGGTGGCGCCGAGTGCTTGTGCCGCCCGGATCAGCGCGATGCTGCCGCGCGGGCTGGCCCCGTAACGGACTTCCGGATGCGTGCGGCTCGAAGCGGCCAACCGGACGGCGTAGTTGACGATTTCCGGGGCCAGATGGGATTTCCGGACCTCGTCGATCACCCGCTGCACGTCTTCGATGCTCAGCACCGGCTTCAGTTCGTCCGGGTTCACCCCGGCGCAGTCCCCCATCACCACGCGCATCTCGGATTCCAGATCCGGGTAGCCGACCGAGATCCGCATGAGGAACCGGTCCAGCTGGGCCTCGGGGAGCCGGTAGGTGCCCTCGAGTTCGATCGGGTTCTGGGTCGCCACCACGAGAAACGGCCGCGGCACCGCCTGGGCGACCGAATCGACGGTGACCCGGCGTTCGGCCATCACTTCCAGCAGCGCGGCCTGGGTCTTCGGCGTACCCCGGTTGATCTCGTCGGCCAGCACCACATTGGCGAAGATGCCACCGGGGTGGAACTGGAAACGCTCGGCGTTCTGGTGGTAGACCATCACGCCGGTGATGTCGCCGGGCAGCAGGTCGGGCGTGAACTGGATGCGGTTCCAGCGGCCGCCGATGCTGGCGGCGATGCAGCGCGCGACCGTCGTCTTCCCGACCCCCGGCACGTCCTCCATCAGCAGGTGGCCCTCGGCGAACATCGCCGCCACGGCGAGCCGGACGACCTCCGGCTTACCGCGCACCACCGACTGCACGTTCTCGGCGATCGCCTCGTAGGCGACCCTGGGTGTGAGCGTCACAACAGTTCCTTATCCTTTCGGCGGCGCAGCCCCACCAGCGCCATCGGGCCGAGCCAGAAGAACGCCCCGCCGTTCACGGTCGGTACGCCCCGCCATTCGTCCGAGGCGGTGCCCGCGGAGGTCTTGATGGTGGCGGTGATCGTGATGGCGCCGATCCACGAAACACCGGAGATGGTCAGGGTGGTGGCCCCGGAACAGGCCGTCGGCTTGGTCTCGCCGAAGAATTCCGCCGTGCAGGTCGCGGGTGCGCCCTTCCCGTTGGCGTTCACGGAAACGAGCAGCTTGTCGTCCTTGCCCCGCACCTGGGTGATGGTGATCGTCGGCGGCCCCGAAGCCACCGGCGCGGTGACCTTCTTGCTGCCCGCGGCACCGGTGAGAGTGGGCCCCGAGCCGAATTTGGTGACCGCGCGGACGGTGACGGTGGCGGTACCGGTGACGCCGGTGAACTCCGTGGACGTCGCCGAAAGCTTGCGCTCGCCCTTGCCCGTCGCGCTCACGAGGTAGTGCACCAGCGTGCCGCCGTTGAGGTCGGGCCGCGTCCAGCTCACCGAGACGTTCCCGCCGGTGCCGGCGTTCGCGGTGACGACCGGCGCTCCGGCCGCCTTCCCCGGGATGAGCGCCTTGGCGCTGGCCCCCGCACCGACGCCCGCCGAGTTCTCCGCTACCACGGTGATCACGTAGGAACTCCCGTTGGCCAGCCCGGAAACCGTGGTCCCGCGTGACGATCCGCCGACCCGCGTGGAGCCACCGGGCCAGGACACCCGATACCCGGTGATCCGGGCGCCGTTGTCCGCCGCGGCACCCCACGACACCTTGATCGTGCCGTTCCCGGCGGTCGCGCTCACGTTCCGCGGCGCGCCGGGCGGGGTCGCCTTCGCCACCGGCGGCGGTGCGGCGGCCTTCTTCACCTGCGTGTCCGGGGGCGGCTGCTGGGGCTGTTGCGCCGGCGGCGCGTTGCCGGGCGGCGGTTCCGGGTTCGCCGGCGGCGCGCCCGCGGTCTGACTGTTGGCCGCTTTGTCGACATCGACGTCGACGATCTTGCCGTCCTGGCCGTTGACGACCAGCACGTGCGAGCCGTCCGAGCTGTCGACGTAGATCCGGTCGTCCTCGCCCTTGGCCAGCCTCGGTGTCTGCCCCTGGCCGGGGACCTTCGTGGTGGACTTCAGGGTGCCGGACCTGTCGTAGGTCAGCACTTCCTGGCGGGTCTCGTCGACCATCGCGACGACGTTCGAGCCGCTGACGGGGCTGCTGAACCGGCTGCCCTTGGTCAGCTCGACGGAAATGGGTTTCGCGGCCGGGCTGTCGTTGTCCAGTCCGCCGATGTCGATCAGGTGGAGCTGATTGCGCTCGGGATCGGCGATGGCCAGCCTGTCCCCGACGGCGCTGTTGGCGACCTGGGCCGACGGCGAAAGTTTGATGCCGAGCGGAAGTGCCTCGCCGAGCCCCTCCGGGCCGACGCGGTGGAGAGCGTCGCCGGTGGTGTCGAGGACGGCCGGCCTGTCGTCGACCAGCGTGAGCGCGCCCGCGTGCCCCGGCGGAAGCTGCGCGGTGCAGGCGAGGACGGCGGTGCCCTTGGGCAGTTCACAGATCGAGCCGCTGTCGATCCGGTGCACCCAGATGGTGCCGTCGGTGGTCGCGACCGGCCGGGACAGTGGCCCCCCTGCGGGCACCGTCGCGGTCGGGTCGCCGAGCCGGACGATCTGGCCGGCATTGCGGTAGACGAGGTACGGGCCGCCCACGACTTCCAGCACGTACGGGGTTTCCGGCGCCGGCGGCGGCATGGTCTCCCCCACGCCCAGGGTCGCCTTGTCGAACTCCGTGATCCGCGTCCGCTCGACGACGTAACCGGAGTTGTCCCCCTGCACGACCTGGCTGCCCCGTTCCGCGCCGGGCACGTTCGCGCGCGCGTCGACCTGGTTCGTCGAGCCGTCGACGTGGAACGCCGATTCGGACGCGTCGTTGTAGACCCAGTGGCCGACCTGGACGAACTCCAGGCCTTCCGGGGTCGCCGCCTGGCCGGTGACGGCGAGCCCGACCAGCGCCAGGCAGCCCGCGACCAGCAGCGCCACGGCCGCCCGGGTGCGAGCGATGACGCTGAACTTCTTCGAGCCCTTCTCGTCCGTGCTCACGCCACGACGACCAGGGAATCGCGGACACACGCGAGTAGTGCGTACATGCCGATCAAGGTAGAGAGGCACCATGAAATTTCGATGAAACGCCCTGTCCCGGGTCTGCCGGCCCCCTGTCATCGAAACCTCATGTTCGCCCGCGAGGCTGAGCGCAGGAGACGGCTAGAGGAGGCTCGACGATGACCGATCTTGGCGCGACCAGGAGCGACGGGCGGTTCAGCGCGCCACAGGCGGTTCCCCTTGCGGCGCCGATCGCCCCGCGGGCGGTGACCGTGGCCGATCCCCTCGCCTACGCGGCGCCCGCGTCACGGGCGGCGGCGCGCGAGGCCGCGCTCGCCACCCTGGCCGCCGCACGCCAAGGGGAACAACGCTCGCAGTGGTCTGCCGCGCCCCCTTTTCCCGCCCCCGCGCCCGCTGCGCCTCCGGCCGACCCACCGGCTGTTCCGGGACGACGTCCTGGCCGGTTCGGCGGGATCGGGATGCTGCAGATCGTGTGCTGGCAACTGGTGCTCGTCGCGCTCGTCCTGGTGGCCGGGCGGCCCTGGCCGCTGGCCGCCGCGGTGGTCACCGCCGCCGTCGTGATCGTGGCGCTGACCGCCGTGCGGGTTCGCGGACGCTGGCTCTACGAATGGCTCGGCTCGGCGTCGGGTTACCTGGTGCGCGACCGGGACCGGGATCTCCGGAACACCGGCGAGGCCGGCCGGGCGCTGCTGAGCCTGCTCTCGCCGGAAGCGGCCGGGACCACCGGCGAGATCGGCGACGAGACGGTGTTCATGGTCAGCAGCGCCGACGGGATCACCGCTGTGCTGCAACCGAAATCGGCCGCGCGCGAGCAGGCGATGCCGTCGCCGGGGGCGTTGCTGCCGCCGGACCAGGCGCTGGAGGTCGCCGCGCAGGTGATCCACCACGCCGGCGCGGACCGAAGCCGTCCACCCCGCGTCTGGGTCGCCCTGCAGGCACTGCGCACGGTCGACGTGCACCGTGACGCCGACGTCCGGCAGACGCTCGGCAACACCGTCCGGCGCGTACGGCGTCAGCTCCGCCGCGACGGGCTACCGGTACGGGCACTCGCCGAGAACGAGGTCCTCGGCACCCTCGCGTCGCTTTCGCACGTCACCGCCGGGCGGGCCCGTATCCGCGAGGAATGGCGGTTCTGGCACAGCGGCCCGATCTCGCAGGCGACCTTCCGCCTCGACGGCTGGCCGCTTTCCCCCGGGCTCGCTGCCCAGCTGTCACGCCGCCTGCTCGCCGCCGCACCGCGGGCCGCCGTGACGCTCGCCGTGACAGCCCGCCGGAACGCGACCGAAACCGAACCCCGGATCACCGCGGTGATCCGGGTCGCGGCCGCCGGCGCTCAAGCCGTGGAGTACGCGGTGCGGGAACTGGAACTCGTCGCCCGGCGGGGCGGAATCACCTGGGAACGCCTCGATGGCAGGCACGCCCGAGGGGTGGCCGCCACCCTGCCGATCGGGGTCGGCGCGTGAGGGCGGCGGAACCGGTAGCAGAATGCCGCTGATCAAGAAGACAACGAAAGGCACCGTCAATGACCTACCCACCTCAGCCAGGACAGCCGCCCTACGGCCAGGGTGGGCAGCCACCGTCGGGTGAGTTCGGCCAGCAGTACCCAGGACAGCAGCACCCGGAGCAGTACCCGGGACAGCAGTACCCAGAGCAGCAATACCCCGGACAGCAGTACCCGCAGCAGGGCGGCGCGTATCCCCAGCAGCAGCAGTACCCCGGCCAAGGCCAGCAGCCCTACGGCCAGAACCCGCAGTACGGACAGGGTTTCGGCGGGCCGCCCGCGCCGCCGAACAAGAGCAAGACCGGCCTGCTGATCGGTGTCGCCGCCGCGGTCGTCGTGCTGGTCGTGCTGGGTATCACCGGGTTCGTCGCCCCGGGGTTCTTCCTCGGCGACGACAAGGCCGACGCGGTCGCAAGCCCGGAGGCGACCGCGCAGGCGATCGTCGACGGCATCAACGCCCACGACAAGGCCGCGCTGACCGCGCTGAAGTGCGCGGACGCGGAAAACGACATCGACGAGGTCATCGAAGGAGTCGGCGAGGCGTCGAACGCCTCGGTCGGCAAGGTCACGAAGGTCTCCGAAACCGAGGCCACGGTGGCCGTCACGGTGAGCATCGGGGGCCGGACCGGCTCCGCCACCGGCACACTCGCCGGCACGGGCGGCAAATGGTGCTGGAAGCTGATCGGCAGGCTCAGCACCAAACAGGTGCGGTGACGAGGTCGTCCGGCTGCTCTCGACCGGTGGTTCAGTTGAGCACGACGATCGCCGCGTTGAGCGCGGTCGCGTACAACGTCCAGGCGAGATACGGCAGCAGCAACGCGGCCGAAACCCGGGACGTGCGGCGGAAGCGCAGCGCGGTGACGGCGATGGCGACGTCGAGCAGGGCGATGTCCACCAAGGCGACGGTGTAGGCGCCGGCGGCGAAGAACAGCGGAGTCCAAGCGGCGTTCAAGACCAGTTGCGCGACATACCAGACCAGCGCGCGACGGTCTCCGTTCGATCGCCAGTACAGCCAGCCCGACACCGCGATCCCGATGTACAGGACCGTCCACACCGGACCGAACAGCCATGCCGGTGGCGCGAACGGCGGCAGCTCCAGACCACTGTAGACAGTGCGAGCGTCAGCCGCCGCCAGCCCACCGACGATCGCCGCCACCGCGACGGCGGCCAGGAAGGGGAGAAAGGTCAGTGGTGCGCGGAGACGTCGTGGAATCGTGGGCATCCTCGGCTCCTCGCGTTCGGTTTCGAGCGCTGACCTTTCGAGCCTAAGGCCGGGACTGGGTACCTGCAGTGCCGAGGCGACCTGGGGCGCGTCGCCGATTCGTGGCGACGGCCCGGGGTGGCCGGGTACGATCCGTTCCGTGAAGTGACCGCGCGCTGACCCGCCTGACGCCGTCCGAGCCCTGCTCCGGCGTCGACTTGTCGCCGCCTTCACGAGATCGGACACCCATGACCGACGAAACCTTCCTGACCCACGTCGCCGACACCCTCGCCGCGCTGCCGGCCGTGCACGCCGTCACCCTCGGCGGGTCGCGCGCCCAGCAAACCCACACCCCGGACAGTGACTGGGATTTCGCCGTCTACTACCGCGGCGGCTTCGCCCCGGCCGACCTGCGGGCCGCCGGCTGGGACGGTGAGGTCTCCGAAATCGGTGCTTGGGGCGGAGGTGTGTTCAACGGCGGCGCCTGGCTCACGATCGAGGGCAGGCAGGTCGACGTCCATTACCGCGACCTCGACGCCGTCGAACATCACCTCGCCGAAGCCCGCGAAGGCCGCTTCCACTGGGAGCCGTTGATGTTCCATCTCGCGGGCGTCCCCAGCTATCTGGTGGTCGCCGAACTCGCCGTCAACCGGGTCCTGCGCGGCGATCTTCCTTGCCCCGCCTACCCGGAAGCACTGCGCGAAAAGGCTCCGCCGATGTGGCGCGGCCGGGCGAACATGACGCTGGGCTATGCCAGGAGCGCCCACGTCCCCCGCGGACAGGCCACAGAGGTCGCGGGCGCACTGGCCACCGCCGCCATGGAGACGGCGCACGCGGTGCTGGCGTCCCGCGGCGAATGGGTCACCAACGAGAAAAGGCTGCTGCGGCAGGCGGGTCTGCGGGACATCGACGGGATCGTCGCGGAACTCGAAGCCGAGCCCGAGGCGCTGGCACGGGCGCTGAACGAGGCGGAGGCGCTGTTCCGGTCGGTATTCGCATGTCCGTGAAGGCCTCCTTGAGGGACTCTGAGTCCCTCAAGGAGGCCTTCACGGACCAAAAATCCTCAGCCGGCCGGAAGGACGCGCCCCCGGACCTCCCCGAAGCCGATCCGGCCACCGCCCGCGCCGGGCGCGGTTCCGGTGATCACCACCTCGTCGCCGTCGAGCAGGAACGTGCGCTCTTCGCCCTTGACGGTGAGGGGTTCCTTGCCGCCCCAGGACAATTCGAGGAACGCGCCACGCTGGTGCTTCTCCGGCCCGGAGATCGTGCCGGAGCCGTACAGATCCCCCGTGCGCGACGAAGCGCCGTTGGCCGTCATGTGCGCCAGCATCTGCGCCGGAGACCAGTACATCTCGCGGAACGGCGGCCGGCTGACCTCTTCGCCGTTCCATTCGACGACGAGGTCGATGTCGAGGCCCCACGGACTGCTCTCCCGCAGGTAGGGCAGCGGCTCCGGATCGGTCTGGCCGGGCAGCGGGATCCGTGCGGCTTCCAGCGCCAGGATCGGCACGACCCACGGCGAGATCGACGTCGCGAAGCTCTTGCCCAGGTGCGGGCCCAGCGGCACGTACTCCCACGCCTGGATGTCGCGGGCCGACCAGTCGTTGAGCAGGACGGCGCCGAAAACGTGACGGGGGAACGAATCCGGGGTGATCGGGGTGTTCAGCGGTGTTCCCGCGCCGACGACGAAGCCCAGCTCCGCCTCGATGTCCAGCCGCGCGCTCGGCCCGAACGTCGGTGCCGTGTCGGCCGGGCTCTTGCGCTGCCCGCTCGGGCGCACGATTTCGGTGCCCGAGACCAGGACCGTGCCGGATCGCCCGTGGTAGCCGACCGGGAGGTGCTTCCAGTTGGGCAGCAACGGTTCCGCGTCCGGGCGGAAGAGCCTGCCGACGTTCGACGCGTGGTGCTCGGAGGCGTAGAAGTCGACGTAGTCCGCGACCTCGAACGGCAGGTGCGGCGTCACACTGCCGACCGGGTGCACGGCGTCGTCCGGGACGTCGCCGGCGACGAGCGCGGAGATCCGTTCCCGCACCGCCACCCAGCGGTCGTATCCCTGCCCCATGAAGGGGTTCAGGGTCGGCTCGGCGAAGACGTCGTCACCGAGCGCGACGGCCAGATCGAGGACCGACTCCCCCACCCGGACACCGACGCGTGCGCGGTCACCGCCCACGGAGAACACGCCGTAGGGCAGGTTGTCGACCCCGAACAGGGAGCCTTCGGGGATGTCGATCGTGGTCATGCCTCTCCTCGGGGCGCTTCGAGCAGGCCGAGAGCGGCCAGTTCGTTCAGGGGGTCGGTGATGCTGCAGGTGCCGAATGAGGTGAATCCCGCGCGGGCGGCGGCGACGCGGTCCGCGCTCAGCCCGGTCAAGCGCGCGGCGACGACCGCGCCGTCCCGCTCGGCGAGCAGGGCTTCGGGATCGCCGTCGGAATGGAGGACGGCGTCCGTGGCGAGCAGCAGATTCAGGAACCCGTGCTGCTCGAATCCGGTCGCCGGGTCGGTGTTGCGGAGCGCGTGGTGCAGCCCGGCCGTGGCCTTGAACGGAACCCCCGCCCCGACAGCCGCCCGGACTGCGGCGGCGAGTTCGGCTTCATCGGGGTACAGGTCGGCGCGGACACCGCCGGTCCGGAACTTCGCGCGATGGCCGGTGCCGGCAAGGGCGTTCAGCAGCGGGACGCGGCGTTCGTCACGCGGGACCTCGACGAACACGGGTGCGGTGACCCCGGAAAGCGCGGCGACCACCTCGTCCGGTCCCATCCCGGCCGGCACCGCGATCTCGAGCGCTTCGAGCTCGACCGGCAGATCGGCGACGGCCTCGAGTACCCCGTCGAGCAGGGCCGGACCGCCGGGCAGTGTCACCACGACCGGCAGCGGGCTATCCCGCCCCGCGAGCACTTCGGCCAGTTCACCGAGCGCCGTGGCGGCGACCACCAGCGGCCCGACGAGTCCGGCGTACCAGGAGGAGACGTACTCGTCGTGCGCCGCGACGGCGTCCGGCAGCGGCGCCAGGCCCGGCGGGAACACCGCGGCGTCGTCGCACAGCCCGGCGAAGAGCACGGGCATCCGGTACGTCATGGTCGCCTCCCTGCCGATTTAGTTCATACATTTACTAACTGGTGAGCAGGGTAGTCCGGCCACCGGGTCACGGGAAGGGCTAGCTCCGGCTGCGGGTGTCGAACTCCGCACGGCTCGTGATCAGCTTGCCCAGCAGCGTCACGAGAGTGCGCTGCTCGTCCTCGGTCAGCGCGTTCGTCCAGCCGAACTCGCGCTCATTGTGCTCACGGAAGACCGAGACCATCTCCGCGTGCCCGGCCTCGGTCAGTGACAGCTGGACCGAGCGGCCGTCGTGCGCGTCCGGGACACGGTGGAGCAGGTCGTCCGCCACGAGCGTCTTGACCAGATTCGACACGGCGGCCCGGCTCATCCCGGTCAGCCGGGCGGCGCTCTTCGGTTCGAGCGGACCGGCGAGCCAGACGACGAACAGCAGCCGGAAACCCGACCACGACCGGCCGCGCGGGCGGTGCACCGCGGCTTCGAGGTCGTAGGTCACCAGATCCGAAGCCCGGTTGAGCGTCAGCAGCACCTCGGTCGCCAGCTGATGACGGAAGCCGTACTCCTGCGCGAGCCGGCGATTGGCCAGCGCCACGAACGACCAGAAATCCAGCCCGGCCGGGTCCACGTCTTCCATCACCGCACACTATCCCGCGGCGGGCGGCCCGCCTGTTTGCCCAGGGCGATCAAAGGGTATTCGCAGTATTGCGCGATGTTCCAGTTCGATCGTCCAGAACAAGGCGGGTGGGGCGGATGTCAACGCAGTCGAGGATTTCAGAACGCGGCGAGACAACGGCGGCCACTGTGACCTACGACCTGGACAAGACCGCCACCAGGGATATCCGGCAAGCTGTCCGGCAAGAGCTGGCCGGCTACCGCGGGCCCACGGTGGACGACGCGGTCCTGGTGGCCGACGAAATGATCAGCAACGCCCATCGGCACGGGGACGGGCCACGCGCCTGTCGCCTCGAACTCGGGCATCACGGCGGATATCTCCGCATCGAAGTCGACGACACCTCACCGCGCCAACCGGTGTTGCGTACCCCGAGCGGTTCCGGCGGGCGTGGACTGCTGCTGATCGACAGGATCTCGTCGATCTGGGGAGTCGACAACCACACCGGGCACAAGACCACCTGGGCCGAACTCGCCTTGGACCGCGAGTAAAGCAGGCACTTTTCGCGGCAGTGCTCACGTCGCCATTCCCTTTAGTGCGACCGAAAGGGAAGGCGTCGCCCAAGAATCGCAGCGAGAGCACTAAGACCCTATTTGGCCTCTGCCGCCCCGGAGTAGAACAAGATCCGGGGAGGGGGAGGAAAGAACACCCCCTTTCGTGGACAACCCATGTCAAAGGTGAGGTGTAGCCATGCTCGAAGTCGAACTCGACATCTTCTCAGGTATGCCTAATCCGACCTGGACCCTCTCGGGCCGAGAGGAACAGGAACTCATCGAGAGAATCTCGGCGGACCCGGCCCAAGTGTCGCCGTCGGTCACTCCCGACGAGCAGTTCAGCCTCGGTTACCGGGGCCTGCTCGTCCGGGTGGCGAAATCCGATGACGGACCGTGGAACAAGCTCACGTCCGCCTGGGGCAGTCCGCTGCCCACCGAATTCCGGATCGGCAGCAGGCCCGCGACGGAACCGGCCGCCGACTGGCTCCTGGGGACCTCCGGGAATTACCAAGACTCCGGAGTCGATGACGAACTGCGCGAGGTCGCGTCGAGCGGTGTCGCCCTGGTGCAGTCGTCCTTCGACGCCGTGGATCCCGTCGGATTCGTCACCCGTCACGCGGAGGGCACCGGCATATCCGCTCTGGACGGCGAAGGCGCGCACTCGCCCAACGACGAGGGTAAAGGCGACGTCCATATCGAGGGCGCGTCCTGGTGGGACTGCAATTCCAACTACTTCACCGCGAACGCGTCCCTGTTCAACCAAGCCGAGCATGTCAGCCGGAACAATTGCTACTGCTTCGCCAGCAATCACCTGTCGGGTGTGCGTTACGCGCTACCGGGAAGACGCGGCGGACAGCCCGCGACGTCCATCACCTGCGGCGGCGTGACCAACGGGCTTTACGCCGACGGCTGGAAAGACGGCTGCCAGACCAACGGCCTGACGATCGTGCTGGTGATCTGGCCGAACCGCGACTATCACTTCTACCGGCTCGTCACCGACGCGCCGTACTGGTGGTGGGGCCACAAACCGGGCGGAACACCCGCCAAGTACACCGATGACTGCGGCCACAGTATTTACCAGTACAACGGCCAGGGATACGCTCCCAACAACTGTTGCCGGGGAAATTACACCGACTTCTGTGGATACTTCTACCAGAACAACAGCACAGCCCTCGTCGCCTAGGAGCAGCCATCACCGCGCACCGTGGCCTCCGGTGGATCCTCCTGGCGCTCGTCCTGTGTGCCTGCAGTCCGGGCCCGACGACGTCAGGAGGAAACACCGCCGTGGCCGAGAACGTAACCGTGGAGCTCGACATCTTTTCCGGGGTGCCGAATCCGGCTTGGACCCTGCGGCAAGCGCAAGCCGCCGAGTTCCAGCGCAAGCTCGAAGCCTTGCCTCAGGCTTCCGGCGGTCAGATCGCCAACAACCTGGGCTATCGCGGCTTCGTGACGCGCACCAGCGCGATCGCGGCGCTGGTGCAGAACGGGACCGTGCAGGTCACCCAAGACGGCGAAACCCGCTATCGCACCGATTCCGGACGGGAACTGGAGCGATGGTTGCTGCAGTCGGGGAAGCCGTTCGTCGATCCGGAGACCTTCGCGCTCGCGGAGCGCGAGTTCAGCAAGTGAACTCCCCTGCCTGATGGTGCACATCACCGCAGGTCCGCACTGGTCAATCAATCCCGCTTGATGTATTTTCGGACGCGTGAACTCCGACAGCCTGGCTCCGGGCGCACCGCAGTTCCTCCGCCTCGCGGGGGAACAGCTGCGCTGGGACCTGTTGCGTGCGCTGGCCCGGAGCGATCAGCGGGTCGGCGACCTGATCACCGCGGTGGACCGGCCACAGAACCTGGTTTCCTACCACCTGCGCATGCTGCGCTCCGGCGGCCTGGTCAGCGGGCGCCGCAGCTCGGCCGACGGACGCGACACCTATTACCGTCTCGACCTCGACCGGTGCGCGGAACTGCTCGCCGACACCGGCCACGGCCTGCATCCGGCGTTGGGACTCGTCCCGCCCGAGCCGCCGGACCCGGAATCGGCGCGGGGCCGGGTGCTGTTCCTGTGCACCGGCAACAGTTCCCGCTCTCAAATCGCCGAAGCGCTCCTGCGCCGGCGTGCGCCCCGCGTCGAGGTCGCGAGCGCGGGCAGCCATCCGAAACCGTTGCACCCCCACGCGATCGCGGTGATGCGCGAACAAGGTATCGACCTGTCCGGGCACCGCGGCAAACATCTGGACGAGTTCGCCGGGCAGCGCTTCGACCACGTCATCAGCCTTTGCGACAAGGTCCGGGAGGTGTGCCCCGAGTTCCCCGGCCACCCCGGCCTCGTGCACTGGAGCATGCCCGACCCCTCCGCGGCAGGTGACACCCCCGAAGCCGGCTACCCCGCGTTCGTTCGCACGGCCGGCGAACTGTCGACACGGATCGGGTTCCTGCTGCGGCAACTGGCCCGCCCTCACGCACCGGAGACGCCCTCATGACCGACGATCTCGCGCACGTCCGCTACCTGGTCGACGACGTCCAGGCCGCCGTCGACTTCTACACCACCCACCTCGGGTTCACCCTGCTTTCTTCGGCGGCTCCGGCCTTCGCCGACGTCGTGCGCGGACCGTTGCGGCTCCTGCTGTCCGGTCCGGCGAGCTCCGCCGGGCGCCCCATGCCTGACGGAGACGTCCCCGAAGCCGGCGGCTGGAACCGGATCCACCTCGTCGTCGACGACCTCGACACCGAGGTCACCCGGCTGCGCGAGGCCGGAGTCCGCTTCCGCAACGACGTCGTCACCGGGCCCGGCGGCCGCCAGATCCTGCTGATCGACCCCGCCGGGAATCTCGTCGAGCTGTTCCAGCCGCGCCGGTGACCCCGCCTTCACAACAGCTCGCCCGGCGGCTGGGCACCGGGGACGCGGTGGTCATCGGCCTCGGATCGATGATCGGCGCCGGGGTGTTCGCCGCGTTCGGCCCGGCGGCGGCCGCGGCGGGCACCGGATTGCTGGTCGGCCTCGCCATCGCCGCGGTGCTCGCCTACTGCAACGCCACCGCTTCCGCTCAGCTCGCGGCCGCCTACCCGACTTCGGGCGGGACGTACATCTACGGTCGCGAGCAACTCGGTCCGTGGTGGGGATTCACGGCGGGCTGGGGATTCGTGATCGGCAAGACGGCGTCCTGTGCCGCGATGGCCCTCACCTTCGCCACCTACGCGGTCCCAGGACCGTGGTGGGTGCAACGGCTCGTGGCCGTCGCCGCCGTCCTGGGCCTGGCCGCGCTGAACTACCGCGGTATCACCAGAACCGCCGCCCTGACCCGCGTTCTGGTCACCTGCTCCCTGATCGCCCTGACCGTGATCGTGGTCGGTATCGCCGTCGGCGGAGGCGCCGGTGTCGGCAATCTCGGCGGCTGGCAGGCGCTGGATGACGGCGGCGTCTACGGGACGCTTCAAGCGGCGGGACTGCTGTTCTTCGCGTTCGCCGGCTACGCCCGCATCGCCACCATGGGTGAAGAAGTCCGAGATCCGCGGCGCACCATCCCCCTCGCGATCACGGTAGCGCTGGGCGTCACGGTCGTCGTCTACGTCATCGTCGGCAGTGCCGCGCTCCTCGCGGCCGGCCCGGAAAGGCTTGCCTCGGCCACCGCCCCGCTGGCCGAGGCCGTCCAGGCAGCCGGTGCCGGAGAGATCGCGCCGGTCGTCCGTATCGGCGCGGCTCTGGCCAGCCTCGGCGCCCTGCTGGCACTCTTCGCGGGCATCGGCCGGACAAGCCTCGCGATGGCCCGCAACCGCGATCTGCCGAGCTGGCTGGCGGCCGTGCACCCGCGCTACCGCGTACCCCATCACGCCGAAGCCGCCCTCGCGGTCGTTGTCAGCGTGCTCGTGCTGACGACCGACCTGCGATCGGTGATCGGATTCTCGTCCTTCGGTGTCCTGGTCTACTACCTGATCGCGAACCTGTCGGCGGCGAGCCAGCCACGCGAGCAACGACGGTGGCCACGCACGCTCAACGTGCTCGGAGCCGCCGGATGCGTCGCGCTCGCCGCGACCCTGCCACCGGCCTCGGTGATCGGCGGTTCGGTGATGTTCGCGATCGGGCTCGGTGGACGTTTCCTCGTAGTGCGGAGTCGCGGACCGAGGTCGTGAAAGCCACCGCGAGCAGTTGCGACAAGACCGCGACAGAGCGGGGACAGCGGGCCGACAGAGCGGCGGCACAGTCTGGCTCATGACCAAGGTCGAACAGTCCCAGGCGGTTCGCCCCGACACCGGGCGCAGGGCACAGATACCGGCGCTGGACGGGTTGCGAGGGATCGCGATCCTGGGCGTGCTGCTGTTCCACACCGGGCACCTGCCCGGCGGATTCCTGGGCGTGGACCTGTTCTTCGCGTTGTCCGGTTACCTCATCACCGATCTGCTCCTGCGCGAGATCGAGACCACCGGCACGGTATCGCTGACGGCTTTCTGGGGACGCCGGATCCGGCGGCTGCTGCCCGCGTTGGCGACCATGCTCGCCGGGGTCACCGTGCTGGTGTGGCTGACGGCGCCGCCGGACGTGGTGCGAACGACGCTCGCGGACGGCCCGTGGGTGCAGCTCAACCTGCTCAATTGGCATTTGATCGAGGAATCGGCCGGCTATTGGGACCGGTTCGGGCAGTCACGGGTGTTCGAGCACCTGTGGAGCATCGCCGTCGAGGAGCAGTTCTACCTGCTGTGGCCGTTCCTGCTGCTGCTCCTGACTTGGAGCGGGCGACGGGTGGACCGCCGGGTCGCGGGGCTCGCGCTCCTGGCGTCGGCCGTTTCCCTGGTACTGATGATCACGCTGGTCACCCCGGCGGATCCGACCCGGGTCTACACCGGCACCGACACCCGGGCGTTCTCCCTGCTGCTGGGCGCACTGGTCGCCACCGGTCCGGTGCGGGCCGCTTTGGCCCGGCTGACCGGCCGCACGGTCGGCGGGGTGACGGCGTCGCTGGCCATCGGTATCGGCGCGCTGTGGTGGCTCGCCGACGGGACGAACTCGCCGTGGCTGTTCACCGGCGGGCTCTTCGCGCACTCACTGGCCGCCGCGCTGCTGATCGGCCTGTGTGTACGGGCGCCGCACACGGCGGTCGCCAAAGTCCTTGCCTGGCGACCATTGCGGTGGTTCGGGCTGATTTCCTACAGCCTCTACCTGTGGCACTGGCCTGTTTCCGTGCTGATCACCGAGCAGTGGACCGGGCTCGGCGAGTGGCCCCGGACCTTGCTGGTGTGGGCCATCTCGATCGGCTTGGCCACGCTTTCGAAGTACCTGATCGAAGACCCGATCCGGTTCCGCGCGAAATGGGCAAGGGGACGCAGTGGGGTGATCGCGTTCGCCGTGCTGATGGCCGCGCTGGCCGTGCTGTGGCTGGCATTGCCCACCCCGGCGCCGCCCGCCATCGACCTCACCGGGCTGGGCTGATCACGGGCCGGGCTGATCACGTGATCAGGGGGCAGGTCCGTAGCCGGTCCGATTCGGGAGTGGGCAAGGTGAACCGGACCTGCGCTTTCGTGGCCCGCGGGCCACCGCTCTGCACGTGGACTCCGAGCGCCGTGCACACGAGCTGGTCGATGCCCAGCGGGGTGAAGTCGTGGATTGTCAACGGCACCAGCAGCTTGATCACGCCGGGTTCGGTGTCCACCCCGACCGTGGTGACCGTGGTCGACGCGATCTCCGTGCGAAGCTCCGAGCCGCCAGGACCGGTCAGCAGCAACGACGTCGCCTCGGCGATCGTGCCCAGGTGCCCGGTGCTGCGCAGCTGTGGCTGGAGGTGGTGCTGCGCGTCGACGAAGTACAGCGTCGCTCCGGGCGCGACACCGGTCGGGGCCTCACCCCCGGCGGCCGGTCCGGAGGGCTCGATTCCACAGCCCGCGAGCAACAGGACCAAGAGCACCAGCCAGATCTGTTTCATCGATCCTCCTGATCCCGGGGCAGCCACAGCACGAACCGAGCGCCGCCGCCGCGCGCGTTGTCCGCCAAGAGGTCACCGCCGTGCAGCCGCGCGTTCTCGCGTGCGATCGCCAGCCCGAGTCCGCTGCCCGGGGTGCGGGTGCGCGCGGCGTCGGCCTTGTAGAAGCGGTCGAACACGTGCGGCAGCACATGTTCGGGCAAGCCCGGCCCGTTGTCGGTGACCTCGATCAGCACCTGGCCGGGAAGAACCGAGACGTGCACGCGCACCGGCGGCGCACCGTGCCGCAGCGCGTTTCCGACCAGGTTCGCGACGATGACGTCGAGCCGGCGCCGGTCCGGCCGCAGCAAGATCTCCTCCGCCGCCTCCACTTCGACCTGATCGAGCCAGCCCCGGGCACGCAGGCAATCCCGGACGGCGGCGGCCACGTCGATCTCTTCCCGCCGCATCTGGGCGGTGCCGGCGTCGAAACGGGACACTTCCATCAGGTCCTCGACGAGCCGGACCAGCCGGTGGATTTCGGTGATCGCCAGCTGCGCGGATTCCCGGGCGTCCGGCTCCATGGTGTCCGCCGTGGCCGCCAGCACCTCCACGACCGCGGTCAGCGTGCTCAGCGGGGTCCGCAGTTCATGGGAGACGTCCGCGGCGAATCTCTTGGCGTCGGCCTGCATATGGTGCATCGCCGTCATGGACGTCTGAACCGACTCGGCCATTTCGTTGACGGTGACCGTCAACTGGGCCAATTCGTCGGCGCCCTGCGGGAGCGAACGGGCGTCGAGGTCCCCGGAAGCCAGCCGGCGTGCGGTATCACGGAGCCGCCGCACCGGGCGCAGGACGCTGCCCGCCGCGAGCAGCGCCAACAGCACCGCGAGCGGCAACGCCACCGCGGCGGTGGCTCCGGCGGACCGGGCGAGACCGTCGATCTGCCGCTCGACCCCGGTGAGATCGTGCGCCGAGTACACCTCGACGCCGGACGGGGTGCGGGCGCCGGACGGCGCGGTGGCCATGACCGGGGTGCCGATCAGCAGCCACGGGGTACCGGACACGGTGACCCGCTGCGTCATCAGGCGGTTTTCGGCGCGCACCGCGGTGCGCAGCGAGTCGGTGACGAGATCGGCGCCGTCCACGGAACGCAGGTCCCGGTAGGTCACCAGGCTGTTCGCCCCGACGGCCACGCGCAGCCGGTCGAGCGTGTCCTGGTCCGGCGGGTAGGTCAGCTGCGAGGCGACCGCGGTGATCCGGCCCGTGACGGCCTCGGTGAGCCGCTCCTGGGTGGTGGTGACCAGCGCGGCGCTCGCCGACCCGGCACTGGACCAGGCCGCCGCCGCGGCCGCGGTCACGGCCACCAGCACGAAGGCGACCAGCAGCCGGGCGCGAAGCCCCCGCGGCCGTAGCCTGCCGGCTTTCATACGGGTCCGAACCGGTAGCCGAACCCGCGGACGGTCTGCACGTACACCGGGCCGGCCGGGTCCTCCTCGACCTTCGCCCGCAACCGCTGCACGCAGTTGTCGACCAGCCGGGAGTCACCGAGATAGTCGTGCTCCCAGACCTCCTCCAGCAGCTGGCTGCGGCTGAACACCCGGCCGGGAGCCCGGGACAGGGTCAGCAGCAACCGCAGCTCGGTCGGTGTGAGCGGCACGGGTTCGCCGCGCAGCGAGACGGAGAGCGCGGCGGTGTCGATCCGCAGGTCGCCGTGCACACGGACGCCGTCGGTGCAGACACTGCTCCGGCGCAGCACCGCGCGGATCCGTGCGTCGAGCACCGTGGGCTGCGCCGGTTTGATCACGTAATCGTCCGCGCCCGCCGCCAACCCGCCGACGACGTCGAAGTCGTCACCGCGTGCGGTGAGCATGATCACCGGCACCTCGCCCGCCGCCCTGATCCGGCGGCACACCTCGAATCCGTCGATTCCGGGCAGCATCAGATCGAGCACCACCAGGTCCGGCGTGGACGCACGGAACTGTTCCAGCCCGTCCTCACCGGTTTCCGCGGTGCGCACCTCGTGTCCGTGCCGGGACAGCGCCAGCTGGAGCCCGCGCCGGACCAGGGGATCGTCTTCGATGAGCAGAATCGCCACCACCTGTCCATTATGGACAATTCCGGGCCGTCTCACCTGCCAGGACTTCCTCTGCGACACAACTGCGACAGAGCCGCGCAGCGGCCGGGACACTGCGGCGGCACGGTCGAAGCCATGACCACGATACGAAGTCTCGCACTCGGCCTGGCCGGGCTCGCCCTGGCGACCGCGGCCTGCTCGACCCCGCCCGCCACGGACACGCCCGTGGCGGCGGCCGGTGCGGACCAGCGCAAAGTACTCTTCCTCGGCGACTCGATCGCGGAGGGCGAGGCGCTTCCGCTGGCCGCCGCGTTCAAAGCCGGCGGGGCCGGTTTCACCTCCCTCGCTTCCGCCGGCGGCGGGAACGTCGTCGGGCCGTTCTCCGACGAGAACTGGAAGAAGCTGCCCGAACAGATCACGTCCGCCGCCCCCACGGTGGTCGTCTACCAGATCGCCACCTACGACTGGGGTACCCGGCAGGAGCAGCAGGCCGCCTACGAGAAGCTGCTGAAGACGGTGACCGGGGCCGGCGCGAAACTGGTCTTCGTCACCATGCCCCCGATCAAGCCGGACGACTTCTACCAGCCGCATATGGCGGACCTGGAGCGCACCCCGGACGTCGCCCGCGCGGTCGCGGCGGCCTCGCCCGACAAGGCCGTCGTGCTCGATTCCGCCGAAGTGTGGACCGGCACCTACCAGCAGACCAGGGACGGTAAAGCCGACCGCAGTGCGGACGGCATCCACACCTGTCCGCAGGGCGCCGCTCGCTTCACCGGCTGGCTGCTCACCTCGCTGGCGAAGGTCCTTCCCGGCTTCACTCCCCCGGCCCCGGAAACCTGGGCCAACACCGGCTGGTCGGGCGACAAGCACTTCCAGGGCTGCTGACCGCTCACTTCTTCAACGGTCCCGTGACCCCGCCCGGCCGGTTGTTGAAAGGCAACACCTAGGTCTGTCCTAACAGGACGGTCAGGGCCGTCGCGATCGTTCTTACCAGCGCAGTTCCCCGGCTTCGTCCTGGAAGGTCCCGGTCGGGCCGTCCGCGTCGAGAGTCGCCAGCCTCACCACCGTTTTGGCGCTTTCGCCCGGTGACCGTCCGCCCGCGAACGCCGCGGTCATGTCGGTGGCGGTGAAGCCGGGCTCGAGGGCGTTGAACTTGATGCCCGGCTCGGACTTGGCGTACTGGACCGTCAGCATGGTGGCCGCCGACTTGGACGCGGAGTAGAGCGCGGCCCTCAGGTGAAATTCGGGCCGGTCGGGGTTGTTCGCCGCCCAGAACGACCCGGCGCTGCTCGAAATGGTGACCACGGTGGGGTTGGAGGATTTGCGCAGCAACGGGAGCGCCGCCTCCGTGACGCGCACGATTCCCACCGCGTTGGTGTCGAAGACCCGCAGAGCCGTGGGCCCGTCGGTGACGCCGTCCCCGAGGATGCCGGCGTTGTGCACCAGAACGTCGAGGCTGCCCTCGGCCGCACCGATCGTCTCCAGCGCACTGCTCACCGATACGTCGTCGGTCACGTCGAGCCGCACGAATCGTGCGCCGAGCGTCGCCGCGGCCTTCTCGCCTCGCTCGACGTCACGCGCACCGATGTAGACGACGTGTCCCAGCTCCAGGAGCTGTTTGGCGGTCTCGAATCCGATGCCCTTGTTGGCCCCGGTGATCAGAGTGACGGTCATGTGCTCCCTCTCGAAATACACGGCCCGAGCGGACCGTTGAGCACGCTATGAGCAGCTACTCGCCTCAACCAGAGCCCTCTCGAACCCGGGGTGTGACAGGACCCCCGCCGGCCGGCCGCATGAGCGAGACGACGAAGGCCCTCGGCGCGTACCTGCGTGCTCGGCGCGAGCTGGTGACGCCTCAGCAGGCGGGCATCCCCGACGTCGGTGTGCGGCGGGTTCCCGGACTGCGGCGCGAGGAGGTCGCCATGCTCGCCGGCATCAGCGCCGACTACTACCTCCGGTTGGAACGAGGCCGCGATCGCAACCCCTCCGGACAGGTCCTCGAGTCGATCGCGCGCGTGCTGCACCTCGACGACGACCACAAGGCCCATCTGCGGACCTTGGTTTCGGAGGCACCCCGGCAGCGCGGACGCCGACCACACCAGGAGATCCCACCTCCCGGCGCGCTCAAGCTGCTGGACGCCCTCGTCCAACCTGCTTTCATCGAAGGCCGCTATTACGACATCCTGGCCTCGAACGCCCTTGCGAGAGCGCTCTCTCCCGGCCTCGGCGCAGGGGGCAATCAGCTGAGGGACTTGTTCCTGGATCCGGCGGAGCAGGCACTGCATCCAGACTGGAAAGACGTCACGGAATGCTTCGTCGCGAACTTGCGGCAGTCCGCGGGCAACGACGTCGACGATCCTCGCTTCCTCGAGCTCACCGAGGAACTTTCACTGGCCAGTCCGCGTTTTCGCCGGCTCTGGGCCCGCCATGAGGTCCGCGGGCAACGCGGCGGGCCGATCCGGATCATGCACCCTCAGGTCGGGGAACTGACCCTCAACCGAGAGCGGCTCGACATCGCCGGAACAGAGGGCCTGATGCTCGTCGTGTATCACCCGGACGCCGGGTCCACCGATGCGGACAAGCTGACTCTCCTGGCTTCCGCTGGCCTGCCCAGCCCGACCTGACGACCGGCGTGAGCGGGCGTGCGCAAGGAAATTCGTTCTCGGCCAACCGGAGACCGAACACCGTCGACATCGATTGGTGTCGGAACACCACGCCGGTAAGTACTCCGGCAGATCGTCCACCACTGGTCACGAACCGATCGGCCGGCACCAGGCGGAATCGACGCCGCGATTCCCGCCGTCTGTTTCCCAGCGCGCGAAATCGGTCTCGCAGGCCGGGAACACCCACTTGCTGGGCAGGGCGCCGGAACCTTCGAGGATGTTCTCCGGGCTCGCCTCGTTGTCCGATCTCGCGGCCGCCGCCAGCGCCCGTTCGGCCGCGGCCACCTCCACGTGCGGAGGGATCACCAGCAGGGTGACCCGGCGCATGTTCCCACCGGTCACGTGGACGACATACGCACTCTGCGTGGCTATTCCTTCGAGGCGGACCAGCCGTTCGTCGAAGAGGACACTCGGCTCGGTGACGACCCAGCCGATCAGAGGGAACGCCACCCGCCACACGGGGCCGATCCGGTCGGCGAGTGCCGCGGCGAGGCCGGGCACCTCGGTCACCAGATCACGGGAGCGCGGCCACCAGGCGCCGTCGACGAAACCGGTCGCGGACATCGGGGTCTTCAACCGCACCCTCTCGACGGCCGGATCGGAAAGAGATCCCAAGCGCGGGCGTGGCAGCATGCGGTGCTCCGGTTCTCGGCCGCGAAGGCCGTGTGATGCACCAGCAGGCGCTACTGGCGGAGCGGGATCTCCGAAGTACTGACGGCGCGGATTCGACCACCCACAGGCGAAATACTCTCGGCCCACCAACACTACACTCGCGATTCCATCCGGCGGTCCGCGTTCTCAGGGCAGGGCAAGCCGGATGATCTTGCGGATGACCGAGCCGAGCTGCTTCGAAAGAGAACCGGTGTTGTAGGGCAGTCCGTGCTTTTCGCAGATCTCTCGCACCTCAGCGGCGATCTGGGGATAGCGGTGGGAAGGAATGTCCGGGAACAGATGGTGCTCGATCTGGTGACTGAGGTTCCCGGACAGCAGGTGGAACAGCGGGCTGCCGGTGATGTTCGCCGAGCCGAGCATCTGCCGGAGATACCACTGTCCCTTGCTCTCCTTCTCGCTCTCCTCTTCGGTGAAGACCTCGGCGCCGTCCGGGAAATGACCGCAGAAGATGATCGAGAAGGCCCAGAGATTGCGGATCAGGTTCGCGCTGATGTTCGCCGCCAGGGTCAGCGGCAGCAGCGGACCGGTGAGCACCGGGTAGAACACGTAGTCCTTGCCCGCCTGCCGCCGGACCTTGTCCAGCATCGGACCGAGCAGCGGCCGGATGTCCGCCCACGATCGTCGTCCCTGCACGATCCTGTCCGCCTCCAGGTCGTGCAGCATGATGCCGTATTCGAAGAACAGCGCCTGTCCCGCGGCGTAGAGCGGATTGCCGAGGTAGTACGGATGCCATTTCTGGTCCTCGGTGATCCGCAGGATGCCGTAACCGACATCACGATCCTTGTCGAGGATGTTGGTGTAGGTGTGGTGCATGAAGTTGTGCGAGCGGCGCCATTGCCCGCTCGGACAGACCATGTCCCATTCGAAGGTCCGCGAGTTCAGTGTGGGGTCGTTCATCCAGTCGTACTGGCCGTGCAGAACGTTGTGACCGATCTCCATGTTGTCGAGGATCTTCGACAGCGAAAGCGCGCCGACACCGGCCAACCAGGCGGGCGGGAACCAGCCGGCGAACAGCAGTATCCGGCCCGAGACCTCGCAAAGACGTTGGATCGCCACGACCTTGTGGATGTAGTCGGCGTCGTCCGCGCCGAGGTCGGCCACCACCCGGCGGCGCAGCTCGTCCAGCTGTTCCCCGATCCGGTCCACCTGGTCCGGCTCGAGTTCCTTGGTCATCGTGGTCATGGGCGAGCTCCTCGCTGTCGATCAGGGATTCAGCCTGTTCAGAGGAACCGCTCACTACCGCCACCAGGAGCGAGAATGCCATGGCGATTCCTTGGCAGAACAAGCATTTCGAGCCTGTGACGCCGAGGTCAGGGGCGAAACCCGATACACCACGATCTCTTCCGCCGGTTCCAGCCGGCCGATCGGGCGATACGCGCCAGCGTACTCCGAAAGTGGGGACGTTCGATTTCGAGGCACCGCTCCGTGACGGGCGTACAGTGAGCGGTATCCGCCGTCAGTGCGGTAGAGAGCGAGAACACTCGATAGAGAGCGAGAACACTCGATGTTCACCATCACCGATTCCGCCGCCGAAGCCATCAACCAGCTCACCACCGCTCAGGATCTCGAGAAGCAGGGCGGCCTGCGGATGACTCTGAACGGCCTCCCCGAAGAGGGTGCCGCGCTCTCCATCGAAATCACCGCGCACCCGGCGCCCGGCGACGACGTCATCGACGCCGCGGGAACCCAGGTGTTCCTGGCGCGCGAAACCCGGATCCGCCTCGCCGACAAGATCCTCGATGTCCGCAAGGATATCGACGGACACTTCACCTTCCTGGTGGCATCCCCGCGCTGAAGCCGCTGAACGACCGCGCGTTACGCCAGAACCCGACCCTGCCCGAACTCGGCCAGCGAGCGTTCAGGCGCCGAGCACGCGGGGATCTCCCTGGTCGAGCACGGCCACCGGATCCGTACCGTCGTGCCCACCGACGCGGTGGTGGCCACGATCGATGAAGTGCAGTACCGCACCGGGCAGGGCCCGTGTGTCGACGCGATCGCCGAGCACCAGGTCTTCCGAACCGGGGATCTCACCATCGAGACGCGGTGGCCGGCCTTCGCCCCCGCGGCCGCCGCGGCCGGGATACGTTCGATGCCGGCCTGCCGGTTGTTCGTCAACGAGACCACCCTCGGCGCGCTGAACCTCTACTCCAGCCGGCTCGACGCGTTCAGCGATCAGACCGAGCAGGACGGCGGCGTTTCTGATCAACCGCTATGACCTCGATCCCGTTCAGGCGTTCCGGATGCTCGTCGAGTGCTCGCAGGTCACCAACTTGAAACTGCACCAGGTCGCCGCCCGGCTCGTCGAGCACCGGCGCGAGCTGTAGTCACCTCAAGCGTCGCGCGGCCTCGACGACCCCGACGCCCTCCTTCTCGGCACACAGTGCCAGCAACGACGCCGCGGCACGCCCGTCGATCTCATGGCGCCGCGTGAGCACGTCCTTGGCTTGCGCGATCTCCGCCAGCTCACGCCACAGCACCGCGCGCCACTCCGGATCGTCGATGTCGCCATCAGTCGTCACCCGACCAGGATGCCCAGCCGGACCGGAGATCGTAACCTCGCCGTCCAATACCGACCCGTACGAGTGACGGCCGCGGCGGCGGCAGATCGTTCAGGGAAACCGTCTATCGTCTCGGTCCCCGTCGTACCGGCCGAGAACAGGACCTATGACGCGAGATTCGCGAACCCACGCTTGACTGGCGAGATGCGGTGGAAGTACTGACGAGAAGCCACCACCCTCGCGTTTCCATCTCCTTGTTCTTGACCTCCAAGGAGGAATACGACGCCGCGTTGCTGAATTCGCTGTGCTGGATGACTTCGGCAAAGAACCAATCAGACCCGATGATGGCCAGAATCGCGGAGCTGCCCGCGAGCGCCATCTTGAGCGACGGCGCGTCAAGAAGCCTGAAGGCATGTATTATCGAGTATCCAGTGACGCCGTATTCGTCATAGTTGATCTCTCCCGCGTGCAAAACAAGCCGAAGGCGCATCTGCTCTTCATGCGGATGAGTCGCATTGTGCCTGGCCAATTCCAGCGCGAGGGTATAGGGAAGACTGTCGACGAAGAGAGCCTTCGGCGTCTCGGCGCGAGAGAGGATCAAGATGCCATCACCACGGTCTTCGCGATGACAGGAAAGCCAGGGAATTCCGGCGCCTTCGAAGGCCGCCCGCATCGCCTTGTAGAGCCCACGGCGTATGCGCACTCGGTTCGCGTTGCTGCGGTGAAGCTGGCCGAACCCCTCGATGTCGACCGCGACGATCGTGCAGTGGGTCGCAGCCCGGCCGACCGTCTCTTGAGCCACGGAGTGGCTGGCGTCGAGACGCAGCGCCGACAGTGAGTGGCCGCCCACGATGGACGGCTCAGGATGGGCATCGAACCCGTGGTGCCCAGGAGTTGACATCTGGTTCCTCCCCGTTGACGTGCAGCTTGACCGGCGGCCGGCTTGCCAGGTCGCTTCGAACGATAAGGTGGGGTTACACTGCCCGGCTACAGTGCCTGGACTATCGTGTGGTTACCGTAACCATGCACGTGAACCAGCTCGTGCATGACGGATGACCGAACCCGAAGGGAGGAGAAGTGCCACCACCGACATCTCCGGTGGTCGCGGCATGGGAGCTCGCCCTTCGACTCCGCGAACGCCGCGACCAGGTGAACGTTGACGTCAAGACCATCACCGACGCACTGGGCTTCTCGCGCAACTACTGGTCCGCCGTCGAAAACGAACGCAAAATTCTCTCCGAAGAGAGCCTGATCAGGCTTCTGGCGCTTCTCGAGTTCGACGACAGCGAACGACAAGAGCTCCTTGATCTGCGACAAAGGGCCAAGGAGCGAGGGTGGTGGGCCAAGTATTCCGGCTTGCTCGGCCCTGAGATTCAACGCATGTACGGCCTTGAGCTAGGCGCTCAGGGTGTCCGCGACTATGAGAGCCTGATCATTCCCGGACTGTTGCAGACCGCGGACTACGCAAGAGCGATCATGACACCGGCCGTCGTCGTTCGCCAAGTAGAGGTCGATCAGCGTGTCGATGTCCGCCTGCAGAGACAGCAGCGGCTCGCGAGCGAGAATCCACTTCATGTCACGGCGATTATCAGCGAAGCCGCCCTTCGGCAGCAGATCGGCGGCCCGGCCACCTTGCGAGGCCAGCTCGACCACCTTGCGGACATGATCGAAGAACATCCCGAAAGTATCAAAGTCCGTATTATTCCGTTCACCGCGATAGCGTGCGGACTGTTCGGTGCGTCCACGGTGCATATGATCGATTTCGAGAACCCGAGATTACCCACCGTCGCATGGCAGGAGACGGTGACGAAATACGATATCATCGACGACCCGCTGCGGGTCCGCGATATAACACTGACGTACAGTGACGCATTCGGGCAAGCCTTGAATGAGCAACGATCACTGGAAATGATTCGCCGATACGCCAGGGAACTAGATTGAACGACGTCACATCTTCGCCGACAACGAAACTTCAGGGAGGCTGGTTCAAGAGTAGCTATTCAAGCGCGACCGGCAGCTGCGTGGAAGTACGATTCCTGAGCGATTCCATACTGCTACGCGACAGCAAGGACCGCACGGTTGATCAGCCGATGATCGAAGTCGAGCCTGCAGGCTGGAGCTCCTTTTTGAAGGCTCTTGAAGAACCTTCGTAGCCGGAATGCCGTCGATGTCGTCGCGCCAGGGCATGCCGGATCGGCTGTCCGGCGGCGACCCCGACGCGACGACCACCGACACGCTTACCGGCGTCGACGTGGTCGCCCACCGTTCGTCGCGAGACGTGACTCACAGTCAGATCCCAGCACGCGAAAAGCCCAGGCCAGTGGCCTGGGCTTTTGCTCCCCCGCTTGGACTCGAACCAAGAACCCTCCGGTTAAGTGGTTCGAGTCCTTTCGAGTCGTCCTCAGTCGTTCTAGCTGGGATGTTTGCATTCGTTCATGCTCTGAGTCGATGTCAGTCAACCTCGTTCGACCTGCAATATCGCCCTTAAATCGCCCCTAGTTCGACAACTGACGCCGCATTGCGCCTCGAACGCCGCCGACGCGGCAGATCCCGAACAGCCGCCCAGCACGCCGCTGAGCTCGTCCCCACTCAACTTCGACCGCGTCCCCGGCTTCATCCCGTTCCCGCCGTGCCAGGCCTTCTCCGCCGCCGGTAGGGGTGCGGCCGAGCTGCGCTCGACACCGTTTACCAGCTCGCAAAGACGCTGGAAGCCCGCCAATCCGTCGACTCCGTGTTCTCCGACAAGCGGACCGGCCTGGTCTTGGAGCCGCTCCGCTGCGTCCTCGCCGCCCCTCGACCACGACCACCTCATACAAGTGGCTCGCGCTTCGAGCAGGTCCCTGCGGTCCTGCCGGTCTGGGAGTACATGGCCGAGGCGTTTCGGCGCGAGCGCTACTCGGTCGCGACCGGCAAGCTCTCCGCCGAGAAGGACGCGAGCCGCTGGATTCCCAACGCCGCCGACGACGCGGGATCGCGATGGATGTGGCCGCCATCCTCCAGTCCTTCCCCGCGAACTATCGGTGGTAGGGGCACCGGCACCAAGACTTCCCAGCAGATCGGCAACGCGTCCCGCCGAGGTCTCTTCCGGTGGGACGCCTGATGTGGACTGGAGCGGCGAGCTCTCGCTGCGCCGACGCAGATTCGCCAGCTCCGGCGGTCATGTCCTCGCGTAAGCGGGGATGTTCCTACTCGCAAAGCAGAGTCACCTCTACGGCTCATCAGTCGGTGACTGTCGATAGTCATACATCTTCTGGACCGAGTATGACGAAGTCGCATCACCACATCAAAAGTGAACAAGAACCCAACACCCGCGGAGTAAATTCGCACGTCAATGAAGTGTTCTCCCCGCGCAAGCGGGGCTGGTCCTGGCACACCGCCATCTACGGCGACAAGTCCGCCGTTCTCCCCGCGCGAGCGGGGCTGGCCCCACCAACACCGGCGAGGCACACGAATACCGAATTTACCTCAGCCAGGGAAGGTGGTCGTGATGGTCTGATTTGGTGCTGCTGCGGTGAAGCCGTCCCACAGCAGGTTCAGCGGATGGTCGGGCGCGTAGCGGTCGCGTTCGTTTTTGCGGGCGAAGATTCCGGTGACGATCTCGAGGCTGGGCTGGTAGTCGTCGGCAAGGTCGATCTTGCGGAGGCCCTGGCCGGGGAGGCGTCCTTCGAGGGCGGCGTCGGCGACGCGTTCGGTGGTCAGTAGGCAGCCATGGAGGAGTTCGCTGGTGAGGAGGTTGAGTCCGTAGCTGAGGGAGTCGATGTCGGCGATGACGGTGAGTACGCCTCGGTAGTCGGGGCCGAACCATTGGCTCAGGAACTGGGAGAGCAGGCCCGCTGTCGGGGCGAGCAGCGGCAGTTCTGGTAGGCGGGCGGCGGCGACTGGGGTGTCGGGTAGTTCGCGGGCGGTGAGATTGGTCAGCAGGGCGACGCGTTCGCGGTGCCATTCCAGGAAGTCGTAGTCCACGGCGGGAGGCCGTCCGCGTTCGGCGGCGAAGCTGCCGCAGACCAGGTCGACTTTCTTGGCGTCGAGCTTTCGCCACAGATCGCGGGTGCGGACGTGCTCGATGTTGAGGCGGATGCCGCGGCGCTCGAAGTCTTCCCGCAGATCAGGCCAGATAGCGCCGAGGAACTGGACGGTGAACTCGGTGCTGCCGAAGGTGACGGTAGATCCGACTCGCCGTCGGCTGTGATGGACGCTGTCGGTGACAGCGTGGAGGGTTTGTGCGGCCAGAGCTACGAACTCTTCGCCTGACGGGGTGAAGAGGAAGTCCTTGCCTCGTCCTTGTTTCACCACCAGGGCTTCGCCGACCAGGCGGACCGCGGTCTTGTTGAGGTTGTCGAGCTGTTTCTGCACACTGGATTGCTCGCGGTCCAGGCTGCGGGCGGCTTGCTGCGCGGTGCCGGTGGCATGGACGACCGCGAGGGTGCGCAGCTGGTCGAGGCTGACGTCGAGCATCGCCGGCGGGCATCCCAGTAACGCGGCGAGCGCGTCCGCCGGGTTCGCATCGTCTCTGACATCCGTCACGCGAGTCTCCTTGGTTGTAACCGGCAGCGCGCTTCCGCCAAGGGAATTGTCTGGTCGGACAGTTCAGCTGTCGTTGCTCGCAGTTCCTGTGGAATTGTTCCAGATATGTTCGCTCGAACACTACAGACCTCACTAGTGTTCGGCCGAACATATCTGGGTGTGGGTTTTCGGCCGCATGTCGCGGCGGGCTCGCCCTGTCGCCCTTGGAAGGGAGAGCTCTGGTGACTGCTCGCAGCATTGCCTCGGAAGAGGTAGCCACGTCCTGCTATTTCCGCACCACGGTCGAGCAGCCGTTCCGGAAAGCGTTGGTACAGATCAATGAGGACTGCAATCTGCGGTGCGCTCACTGTTTCGTGTCCGCGACGCGGGCTGGCAAGCAGATGCCTCTGGTCGAGGTGATCGAGAAGGTGATTCCGCGGCTGGCCGCCGCCAGGGTCCAGCGGGTCACGCTGACCGGCGGTGAGCCGACGATCCATCCCGATTTCCTGTACATCGTGCGCGCGTTTCGCGCCGCGGAGATGGACGTCGGGATCTGCACCAACGCCACGACGCTGGACTCGGTGCAGATCTCAGCGCTGGTCGAACTGGGCGTGCACTGCAACGTCTCCCTCGACGGGTTCGCCGCCGATTCCCACGGGAAATTCCGGGGCGACCGGGACAGCTTCGCCGTGACCGTGGCAACGGTGGAGAAGCTCGGCAGAGCCGGGATCCTGCAGGGCCTGCTGTGCACGCCGAACACGTTGGCACAGAACGAGGAATACGCGCGGCTGTGCGCGTTCGCCCGCGCCAACGGTGCACGGTACGTACTGCTGAACCCGCTGGGCAGCATGGGCCGCGGGGTCAAGTCCCGATCCAAGCTGGCGAAGACGACCCTGCACATGCGGGAGATCTTCGAGCTGACCGCACCCTTCGACGGGCCGGAACTGGACGTCGCGCACATCCGCTTCCCGAACACCGAGCAACGTCCCCTGGCCGGCTGCGAAGCCGGGACGATCATCTACGTGTTCACCCCCGGCGAAGTCACCGTGTGCCCGTATCTGGTGTTCGCCGCCCGCACCCCGCAGTCCCAGCACACCGACAGCGAGTTCATCGTCGGCAACATCTTCACCGACCCCGACCTCGCCGCACGACTGGATGACTACCGCTTCCACGACCGCTACCAGGTCGGCACCAACGCCACCTGCACTGCATGCTCGATCAACTCGGCGTGCGGTAAAGGATGCCCCGCAGCCGTCATCGCCGCAGGCAACCGGATCGGTGACGTCGACCTCGAACAGTGCCCCGTCGCCGACACCGCTGATGTCCCGGAACGCAGGCTGCTGCCGCTGATGCCCGCATGAAGCCCCATGTCGCGGCTGTGCAGCACCGGCTTACCGGAACTCTGATCACCCTGGACGGCCCTGGCGGCGTCGGCAAGTCCACCGCCACCCGCCTGGTCGTCGACACACTGACCGCGCTGGGCCTGCCCGTCCACGCCACCAGCCAGCCCTCCCGCGCTCCGCTGGGAGAACTGGCCCGGCACGGGACGGAGACCTACCGGGGCATGGCGCTCGCGTGCCTGTGCGCCGCGGACCGTCACCACCAGCTCGACACCGAGATCCTGCCCGCGCTCAACACCGGCAAGATCGTGATGTGTGACCGCTATGTCGCCTCATCCCTGGTACTGCAAGGCCTCGACGGCCTCCCCGCCGATGTGGTGTGGCAGCTCAACCACGGCGTCTACCGTCCCGACCTGTCGATCATCCTCACCGGCGACCCCCAGATCATCGACGCCCGGCTCCGCGCCCGCGGCGGACACAGCCGCTTCGAACGCGCCACCGACAGCAGCACACGAGAGACCAACGGGTACACCTCCGCAGTCACCGACCTGCGGGACAAAAGCTGGCCGGTGACCACCGTCGATGCCACCACCGGCCCGCCAGAGACAATCGCCGCGACCATCGTGGCCCACATCCAAAACGTCCTGACCAGGAAGAGCCCGGCATGCCTTTGAGCCTGATCACCGTCAACGTCGGCGCACCATCCCTGGACCGTGCCCGGCGCCAACTGGACTGGCTCGCCCGCCGCCCCGAAGACGTGCTCGTACTGACCGAGACCAAAGCAACCGCAGGCAGCCAATTCCTCGCTGAAGCCTTCGCCAACGCCGGCTACGCAGTCAGCTTCCCCGTTCACGCCCCCGGCGAACTAGGCGTCATGATCGTCAGCAAACTCGCCACCACACCCGACCCGCTCGGCGCGGCTCTGACCTACCTGCCCGCCCGCGCCACCGGTGTCGTCGTGGACACCACCGACGGACCCCTGCGCATCGCCGGGGCCTACGTGCCCTCCCGCGACGCCACCGCCGACAAAACCGAACGCAAGAAAACCTGGATCAAGCACTTCCAGCACGCTCTCGACACCACCATCAACGACGCACCGCTGCTGCTGCTCGGTGACCTGAACGTCCTCGAACCCAGCCACACCCCCGCACACCGGAGCCAGTTCGCTCCGTTCGAGTACGCCTTCTACACCGACCTGACCGACCGGCACCACCTGCTCGACCTCTTCCGCCACCTGCACCCCGACCGCGTCGAGCACAGCTGGGCCCGGCGCCCCGAACTGGGCTACCGCTACGACCACGCCCACGGCTCCCCCGGCTTGGCCGAACACCTCGCCGCCTGCGACTACGTCCACGAAACCAGGCACATCACCCCAGAAGGCACACGGCTGACGGATCATTCCGGACTCGCCGTAACCATGACCCTGACGGCCACCACACCGCTGCTAACCTCGGACCCCGCCACGGCAGCCAGAGGCGCCGAGCCGGAGCCGACCCTGTTCTAGCCCACTGGTTCCCCCTCGCCACCGACTGCCGGAACACCACCGCCAGCCGACCGCGAGGTACCGCCACAGGATGTCCACCTCCACCAGCACCGTCACACCCCGCATCGGCGCCCGCGTCCTCCTGCTCGACCCCGCCGACCGCGTCCTGCTCATCCACGCCCTCGACCCCACCCAGCCCGAACACCACTGGTGGGAACTGCCTGGCGGCGGCATGGACGACGGCGAAACCCTCGAAGACACCGCCCGCCGGGAAATCGCCGAGGAAACCGGGATCATCCTCACCGGCTTAGGCCGCGAACTCTGGAAGCGTGAATCCCGCTTCCAGTACAAGGGACGCGAGCATCACCGCATCGACCACGTCTTCCTCGCCCGCACAGCGACCACAGCGCCACAAGTCGCGCTCCAGCCAACAGACAACGAGAAAGCCGGACTCATCGAACGCCGCTGGTGGACAGCCCAGGACCTACAGGCCTGCCACGACAAACTCCTACCAGCGACACTGCCACGACTCCTCACCGACCTCCTGGCCGACCAGCTAGGCCCACTACCCCTGACCCTCACCGAGTAACCCCGCTAGGTAGCCGACAGAAACCTCAGCAAGGCAGGCTGCACACCGATGAGCTCCGATTTAAATGCCCGAGCTCGTGTGCCATGTCGAAGCGCTAGCGGTAGTAGTCGTCCTTCAAGGGATTGAGAAGGATAATCGGCCACTCGGGCATGTCGAAGGAGTACGCGTTGTCCAAGGGGCTGAACACGACAAGGCCACCGTGACTCTCGGCCAGCATGACGAGATGCCCGACAGGTCCTGGCGGAATTCCCACTGCTTCCGCAGCAGTAACGCCGCTTCCTCCGGAGCCCGGCCACTGGTTTCTTCGGTTGAGACCGGGTAGCTGGGCAGGTCACGTTTCGGGAACTCGACGTGCCGTTCGATGGTGGTCGCGATGTCGACGGCGAGGCATCCGTAGGAGTCGGCCTGATCACGCGAAATCTGGCTGGTCGATCTCAATGACCGGAAATGCGGGACCCAGCCGATCCGACTCCGTCACTCGGCGGACGTCACATGTCCGCCAAAGCGGGCCGCCAGGACAACCGCCCACTCGAACACCGCGACGATGTGGTCACCTTCACCACCGAACCGCTCACCGCCCCGGTCGATGTCTTCGGCCACCCACACCTGGACCTCCGGCTCACCGTCGAAACCACCGCTCGACCAGACCTGTTCGTCCGGCTTTGCGACGTCGACGACCGCGGCCGCTCATGGAACGTGACCGAGACCTTCACCCGCCTCACCACCAGATCAGGGCGAATCAGCCTCCCTTTGAGTGCCTGCGCACACGAATTCCGCAGCGGCCACAGGATCCGCCTGCAGATCTCCGGCGGCGCGTACCCGCGCTATGCCCGCAACGACGAATCATGTCACTACACGGTTCTCTGTAAAGACTCACAGCTGACATTGCCCGTGGAACCAGACTTCAATCTAGGCGGCCACTAGACGGGGGCTCACCGGTCTGCTGTGGACTCGCGTGGCTCCACCTTGTCCCTCCAGCCGCGTCTCCGACCTCTCAGGGCAGGACACCTAGGCCGAGACCGGGCTGACGCGCTCGCTTCGCCACACCGCCATCGAGAGCCACCCGAGCGTGAGGCCGAACAGGATGTGCAACCCGCTGGTGAACAGGGTGTCCGGCAGGGGGGCGGCAAGTGCGAACGCGGCAGGCACCACCACATAGAGGCCCGACGGGAGCCGTGGGTGGATCTTGGCGCGCAGCAGGGACAGGCCGAAGAGCACCGAACCGAGGGCGAACACACTCGCGCTCGCCGTGAGGGCCAGTTTGGTCGGGCCGCGCAGAAGTTCGGCGACGACCGGGCCGTCGAGGTAGAACAGCGCCATGTTCAGCGTGAACGCGGCGCCACCGAACAGTCCGAGACCGATCAGGTTCACCAGGTACGCGATGGCGCCGAACCGGCCCGCGGCCTCGCTGTGACGCGCGTAGAGCGCCACGAGCACGGGCGTCGCCATGGCCGGGGCGAGGCCGAGGACGAAGCTGGTGGCCGCGGTCTCCCCGAGTACCGTTTCGAAGGCCGCGGGAACCGCGATGAACAGTCCGGCGACGATGCCGCACGGCGCGCCGAGGCGGATCAACGTGGGCGACAGCATATGAGAACTCCTTTGTGGCGCAAGCGTTAGTGTCGATGACAGGGTCGAACGCTACGAAGGACCACCGCGGCCCGGAAGTGCCGACCGGGCCGATCGCGCTCACCGATCACCGCCGAACGGCACGTGCCGTTCGGCCATGGTTTCGCGACTCGGGGGGAATACCGCCGGATCGGCCGTACTCTCCCTACTGGGAGGTGCCGGCATGACGCTCGTGCGGAAGGAATCACCGGTGCCGTGGGTGTCGGCCGTCGTCTACGGGATCGTGCTGCTCGCGGGCCTCTACTACGTCCTCGCCGGGCTCGGCGGGGACGTCCATCCTTTTCGGACCGCCGGATTCGTCGTAGGCGTCGCGGCGCTGTTCGCGCTGGAGCCCGCCGAACGGCGCTTCGGCGCGGGGCGCGGCACCGCCTTGGCGTTCCTGCTCGTCCGGCTCTCGCTGTTCGTCGCGGTCGCCGCGCTGGACGACTCGGGACTGTCGCGGGCGCTGTTCGTGCTGGTGCCGTTCGCGGCCTACCTCGCGTTCGGCCGGACGGTGAGTATCGCGCTCGGCGCGCTGTGCCTGGTGCTGCTCGTCGTCTCCTACGCCTTGTGGGTTCCCGGCTGGTACACCAGCGCCAACTACGTCGCCGATGTGCTGATGTTCGTCATCGGCCTGGTTCTCGCCATCGCCATGGCCGGGATCGCGGTCCGCGAGCAGCAGGCCCGATCCCGGCTCGAGGAGTCGTTGCGCGAGGTGACCTCCTACGCCGCCCAGGTCGCGGACCTGTCGGCGGCGGCGGAGCGCAACCGCCTCGCCAGAGACATCCACGACAGCCTCGGCCACCACCTGACCGCGATCGCGGTGCAGGTGGAGAAGGCGTCCGCCTTTCGGGACCGCGATCCACGGGCCGCGGACCAGGCACTGGCCGACGCCCGGTCTTCGGCACGACGCGCGCTCGACGAAGTCCGCCGGTCTGTCGGGGCACTGCGTGACGAACGGGAGGGACACACCCTGTCCGCGTCGCTGGCCGAGCTCGTCGACGAAGCAGGGGACGACCAGCTCCAGGTCAGCCTCGCCGTGGACGGCGAGGAGCGCACCGTGGACAACGCGACGGTGAGCGCGCTTTTCCGTGCGGCGCAGGAGGCTTTGACCAACGCGCGAAGGCACGCCCAGGCCGAGCGGGTCTCGGTGTCACTGACCTTCGCCGAGACCGAGACCCGGCTGGTCGTCGCCGATGACGGCCGGGGGTTCGGCACCGGAGCGACCGAGTCCGGAGAAGGGTTCGGGCTGCTCGGCCTGCGCGAGCGCGCGGCGCTGGTCGGCGGGCTCGCGCGGGTCGAGAGCCGTCCCGGGGCGGGCACCCGGATCACCGTGACGGTGCCGTGCGGGAAAGTTCCCGCCCGATGAGCGTGCGCGTGCTGGTCGTCGACGACCAGCGATTGATCAGGGACGGCATCGCCTCGCTCCTGGGCATCCAGCCGGGCATCGAGGTGCTCGGCGTGGCCGCGGACGGGAAGGAAGCCGTCGCCCGCGTCCTCGCCCTCGAACCCGACGTGGTGCTGATGGACGTGCGGATGCCCGGGATGGACGGTGTCGAGGCCGCCGCGATCCTGCGGCACAAGGCGCCCGGCTGCCGGGTCGTCATGCTGACCACTTTCGACGACGACGAATACGTCGTGCAGGCGTTGCGCGCGGGTGCCGCCGGTTACCTGCTCAAGGATCTTCCCGCCGACGAACTGGCCGACGCCATCCGGCTGGCGCACGCCGGGATCACCCAGCTCGACACCGCGGTGGCGCGGCGCCTGGCCGCGGCGGCTCCGGCAGCCGAACCCGCGAGAACGGCACCCGCCGAAGTCCTGACCGGCCGGGAGACCGCGGTGCTGCGGCTCGTCGCGGAGGGCTCGACGAACCGCGAGATCGCGGCCCGGCTGTACCTCAGCGAGGGAACGGTGAAGAACCACATTTCCCGCATCCTCGGCCGCCTCGGACTGCGAGATCGCACCCAGGCGGCGATCTACGCCCGCGACCACGGACTGCTGACGAACTCCGAGGACGGACAAACGGCTACCGAACGTAGAGGTTCCACTCGGACACCTCGGTCCGCAGACCCGCCTCGTTGACGCTCCAGAAACGCAACACCAGCTAGCGCCCGAAAAGCTGATCGGCAGGACGGTGTTCTCGGATCCTTCCGCGAGCGCCCAGCCGAAGGTCGCCACGTCGGCCTGCACCGGGCTGAGCGTGCACCGGACCACCTGACCGGGTTTGACGAAGCCCTGGTTCGTCGCAGGTCGGCTGTTCACTTAGACAAGTCCATCCGAGCGGCCACGATGCCGCTCAAAAGCTGGGGTTGGCGGGGTCTGCTCGGGAAGAGAGCTTCTTCCCCATGCCGATCGTGTTTTGTCAGCCGCCGAGCAGCTGAAGGACTAATTCGACGGGAACCACTTTCGTCCGCCAGAGATTCTGCAGCCACGGACGGTTACACCACCACCATGGCACGCAGCCGGGCCTTGACGATGATCATGCTCGCCCAGAACCACGCTCTGCTCGGCGATCTCGCCGAAGCGGCACGCGCGGGGCAGGCAGCCGTCGGACTCGCTCGCCCCCTCGGTTCCGCCCGCACCAAAGACCGGCTCGCCCCGCTGGCTCGTCTACTGGCCGACCGTGAAGACACAGTGTCCCGGCACCTGCTCGACGACGTCACCCGGTTCCGTAGCGAACCCATCACCTCAGGCTGAGTGATCCACTGTCACCAACCGTTGCCCCGGGCGACCACCCACATGGGCCAAGGTCTTTAAGATCCATGGCATGGCTCTCCCCTCCGGCGGCGACGCGTCCAGCTATCCGGTCTTCGTCTCAGCGCGGCGGTACAACTCCGCCTATCCGGACGCGGCGATCCCCGATGGCGTGGACGTCCGCAACACGCTGCGCAGCTACACCTGCGCGGGGGCGGGGCTGGATGACGATCTGAGATTGACCGGGGCGAAGTACACGCTGGACTTCCTGCCGGGCGGCGCTCCCGAGCCCGACGGCCCAGACCGCGTCGGCACTGTGATCGCGACCCGCTGGGGCAACACCCCGTACGTCGTCCTCGCTGAGCAGGTATCGCTACGGCGAGCGTGGGACGCGATCACACGACGGTGGCCCGCCGAGCTCTCTGCCGCCGCAGAGGCGCTGCGGCCTTTGACAACCTCCCGGAGCTCTGAACCAAGCGCGGGCAGCCCGGCGAGCCCAACTGACAGTCGGCAAGACGTCACCGGTGCAGGCCCGGGTCTTCGGTGACGGAGCGCAGCTGACAGGACTGACCTCGACGTTGACCATGGCCTGACCTCGCCGCCGATCGGCGGCGAGTATCTTCGCGGCGCCCGCGAGCACTTCGGGGTGCTCCCACCTTCTGCCATGTCGCAGGGAGAAGCTGCTGCGACATGGCGGTCAGTGACCGAGTCACAATGCCTGTCCCACGGTGTATCAGGGGAAGTTCATTCAGCCGCCGCCGCGCGATGACACACCCTCGGTGGAGCGGGACGTCGTATCCACGAGGAAGTCGAGGCGTCGGTGTAGCGACGCTGGCCCGGAGCCCCGCGCCTTGAGTGGTGGCGGTCGGTGTGGTCAGTCTCCTGGCGTTCTTCCGATCTTCCTTGTTCAGGGGCAGGGCCCGGTTTGCTACCGGGCCCTATTCGAGCGCTCGTAGTCCCTCTAGGACGCGTTCCATCGTGGCGAATTTCGGGCCGCCGCCGTCGTCGTGGTCGTCGGGGTGCCCAATGTGCACCACACCGCGCTCGGCGAGGTCGCTGACGAGGAACCGGATGACGCCGATCGGGATACGCAGGATGGCGGCGATCTCCGCGAGCGCCACCGACCGCTCGCACAGTTCGACAATCAGCAGCTCGTCAGTACCGTCGCCGTCGAGGTCGAGGTCCTGCAAGTCCTCGGCGGTGGTGACCAGGGCCTCGAGCCGAAGCTCCCGCGCGGACCGGGGTCCGCCCGCCGGTCCTGGCGTAAGGCCGGACGAGCGGGTTGGCGACGGCGAAATCATCGAAGTCGACATCGGCATCGTCGTCCGCAGCCGTGTCGATGACGAGCGACACCGGCGTGCCGAGCCGCTCGATATCGAGGGCGTCGAGGGCAGTACGGGCACGCAGGTCCGCCAGCCCGTTCGCGACGTCGAAGACCCGGCAGGCATGGAAACTGACGACCACGGCGGACCGCGAACGGCCGGCGTGCTCCCAGACAGGGATCACGCTCGGCAGCTCTAATGCCGACGGAAATCGCCAGCATTTCTTCTGCAGCGTGGTCTCCCGGTTACTGGCGGGTGACGTCAAGCAGGGGGCGGGTCGCTTCTTCGAGTTGATCAAGGAGTGTGTCAAATCCTGCGGATGCCTTCACCAACGCCGGTACGCCGTGGCCTTCCCCCGTCATGCCCTCGGTGAGCTCGACGTCATGATCGTCAGCAAGCTCGCCACCACACCCGACCCGCTCAGGACGCTCGATCGGCGGCGGATGAGTGCCTTGGGGGGTGCTTCACACAGTCATAGTTCAGGAGTTCGAGGAAGTGAGGGGCGCCAGGCGAGGGCGACGATCTTTCGGGCTGCAGGGAGATCGCGATTGCTTGGCCCACAAGGATTCCCGCCCGCGGCCTTATGCGCGCAGCTTTGCGAGCCGGTCGGTGGCCTCTTGGAGTGTCATGTCGGCACCCCGCTGGTAGGCGATGTCGAAGTCGATGCGGCCGAGCCGCTCCGCGAGCACCTCCGCAAGGGAGCGCAGTTCGGTGTCGCCGTGGTCGAAGGCGCCGCGGATGGCCTGGCTCAGGCCGAGCGCGGTGGCCGAGCCGGCCGGATCACCCTCCAGTAACAACAGCCGGGCCAGGAGCTGGGCGGCCCAAGGGGTGTCCATGTCCGCCTGCGCCGCCTGCACGGTACGGGGCAGCAGCTCGCGCGCGGGTGCGGCGTCCCCGGCGGTGAGGAGGTTCGCCATCCTGGCGGGCACCAGAAGGTTCTCGATCGTCTCCGCGTTGAGGGGCAGTCGGCGGGCGAGTGTCTCCATCCGGTCGAGTTCTCGGTTGGCCCGTTCGATCTCGCCGGAGCGGCGATACAGCTCGGCCAGCCTGGCTAGGACCTCAATCTCCAGCAAGGGCTGGCCGCGCTCCCATGCCGCTCGTTGGGCGGTTTCGATGTCGTGCTGGGCACCGGCCAGGTCGCCGGCGCGCATGCGTTCGGTGGCGAGCTGGAGCCGGGTGGAGACCTCGTCCTGTGAGCCGAGGTCGGTGGCGATCGCGACGCTGCGCTCGTAGGCGGCGATCGCCTCGTCGTGTTCGCCGCTGATGGCGTGAACCTGCGCCAAGCCGATCAGCGTCTTCGCCGTCCACCACCGATCGCCTGCCTCGTCGAACGTGTGCAGCGCCGCTGCCATCGCGGTCGCGGAGCTTTCCCGGTCGCCCCGTTGGCGATACCTCATGGCTTCGATCATGCTGGCGCAGGCGATCGCCCAGCGGTCCGAGCCGCTGCGCACCCGGGCGATCTCCTGGTCGACCAGCTCGTCCAGCCCGAGTGTCGCCGCCGTCACCAGCACCGTCGTCAGCAGCATCGGATAGCGCCGCAGCGCGCCTGTGTGCGCACAGTCGTCGATGAGCGCGCGCAGTCGCTCGGGGTCGGTGACCGGCCCGCCCTCTCCGGCTACCAGGTGGATCGCGGTGAACGCGGCCCGGGCGTCCGCGGGCAGCGCGTCACCGAACTCGGCGACCTTGGCGACGTAGGCATCGGCCCGAGCGTCGTAGCGGAGCATGACCCAGTACCAGTACAGCGGGCCGAGGAGGCGGGCCGCCACCTTGGCGTCGCCGGTTTCGATGGCCGTTTGCAGGGCGAACATCAGGTTGTCGTACTCGGCCTGGAACAGCCGCAGCGACTCCACCTGCTTGCCCGAGCGCAGCAGCGGTTCATGTTCCTCGGCCAGGGCGGCGAAGTGCCGCACGAGCCTGCGCAGGACGGCTTCGGCTTCCCCCGCGAGGCGAAGCTTGTCCGCCGAATGGGCCCGGATGGTCTCCAGCATCCGGTAGCCTTCGCCGGCTCGTTCCACAATGGACTTGCCGACCAGGGAGCCGAGCACGTAGACGACTTCCGCTGTGGGGAGCGTGTCGTCCGAGCAGGCCGCCTCGATCGCGGCGATCCCGGTTCTCGCCGGAAAGATCGACATTCGGCGGACCAGTGTTCGTTCTCGATCGGTGAGGAGGTCCCAGCTCCATTCGATGACCGCGTGGAGCGTCTGCTGCCGCGGCTGGGCAGACCGGTTGCCGGTGCTGAGCAACCGGAAGCGGTCGTCGAGCCGTTGAGCGATCTGGTCGGCGCTCATGGTCCGCAGTCGCGCCGCGGCCAGCTCCAGTGCCAGTGGCAGTCCGTCCAGTCGGCGCACGATGTCCACGACCGTGGCCGTGGTCGGCGCGTCCAGTGCGAAGTCCGGCTGTACGGCTGCCGCGCGATCCCGGAACAGCCGCACTGCGGCCGACTCTGCGGCCTCGGCGGGACCCGCATGTGGCGGTGGCAGTTCGAGCGGGCCCAGACGGCACAACGTCTCACCCACGACTTCCAGCGACTCCCGGCTGGTGGCCAGGATCGTCAGGTACGGCCGGCGCTCCAGCAGCTGCCCGCAGAACTCCGCGACATGGCCGGAGATCTGTTCGCAGTTGTCCAACACCAGCACACCTTCACCGCAGGCGAGGAGATTGACCACTTTCTCGAGCGGTGTGCCGGACGGCTGAGCGTCGGCGAGGCTGAGCGCGCCCAGCACCGCCTCGGGCAACCCGTCCATTGTGGTCACTCCGGCCAGTGGGACGAGCCAGAGCCGCCCACGCTGATGGGTTCGATGCCGGCTCGCCGCCTCAACGGCCAACCGGGTTTTTCCCGCGCCTCCGGGACCGACGATGGTGACCAGCCGGGAAGTCTCCAGCAACCCGGCAAGCAGTCCCAGCTCCTCCGCCCGGCCGACGAAGCTGGTCGACTGGGCCGGCAGGCGTCCCGGCACCGCCTCCGGCCGAGCGTGTTCCACCTCGGGGATCTCCAGCTCGCCCCGCAACACAGCCAGGTACGTTTTGCGGAGTTCCTCGGACGGGTCGACGCCCAGTTCCTCGGCGAGCGTGCCGCGGACCTGTTCGAAGACGGCCAGCGCGTCGGACTGGCGCCCTGCCGCGTGCAAGGCTCGCATCCGCAGTCCTGCCAGCCGTTCGCGCAACGGGTGGCCGACGGCCACCGCAGCCATATCGCCCAGAATCTCGTGATGGCGGCCCAGTCGCAGCTCCGCCTCGAACCGATTTTCCCTGGCCGCGGCGCGCAGCTCGTCCAGCCGCGCCCCGGCCGTAGCGGCGAACGGAGTGTCGCGCACATCGGCCAGCGCGTCTCCCCGCCACAGCCCCAGCGCCTCGTCCAGCAGCGAGCCCGCTCGCTGCACGGCGCCCGCGGCCAGTTCGCGACCGCCCCGCTTCGCCTTCTCCTCGAACCGATAGGCGTCGACGTTCTCGACGCGTACGTGCAGGCGGTACCCGCCGACTGCCCTCTCCACGAGTTCGGCCTCGCGTAGAGCCTTGCGCAGCCGATGCACCAGCCCATGCAACGCATTGACGGAGCCCCCGCGCGGGTGACCACCCCACAGGCCGTCGACGAGGGCGTCGACCGACACTATCTCGCCTTCGGCCAGGGCCAGCCGGGCCAGCAACGCGCGAACCATGACGCCGCCGACATCGATCGGCGCACCGTCGTCGGCATAGGCACGGACCGGCCCCAGCACCTCAATCCGCATGCGCACCAGGCTAACGAGTCGTGCCCGCCACCATGCCCAACCCCTTACAGCGGCCGGTGCCACTGAAAGAGCGTTCCAAGACGCCTGTAAGCGCAGTCGGAAAGCGTGGCGGACGTACGGAAAGCCAACACGAACTGAAAGGCCGAACGACCATGACGACTAGAACCCTCCGAGGCGCTGTCTGCCTGCTCGCCGCCGGACTGGCGGTGACCGTGAGCGCGTCGCCGGCGCTGGCCGACGACTGCCACGCCAAGGTCCAGCAGATACTCGACCAGACCGTCACCGATGACGGCCTGCCCGGCATACTCAGCGACATTCGCGACGGGCGCGAGCCGTGGTTCGGCACGGCGGGCGCGGGCGACACCGAGACCGGACGCGAGCGCCGCCGGCAGGACCGCTTCCGCATCGGCAGCGCCACCAAGACGTTCACTTCGACCGTGATGCTGAAGCTTGCGGCCGAGGGCCGGCTGAGTCTCGACGACACCGTGGAGAAGTGGCTGCCCGGCGAGGTCCGGGGCAACGGCAACGACGGCACCAAGATCACCATCCGGAATCTGCTCAACCAAACCAGCGGCCTGTTCCCCTACACCTCGGACGAGAGTGTGGTGCCCAAGTACTTCACGCCCGCCTTCCTCGATCACCGTTTCGACACCATGCGTCCGGAGGAGATGGTGAAGCTCGCCGTGGCACACCCGCCCATGTTCGCCCCCGGCACGGCCTGGGCATACTCCAACTCCAACTACGCGCTCGCCGGAATCATCATCGAGAAGGCCACCGGCAGGTCGTACGCCGAGGAGGTCGAGCAGCGGATCACTCGCCCGCTGGGCTTGACCGCGACCTACGTACCCGGTTTCCGCGAGACGAAGCTGCGCGGACCGCACGGACGGGCGTACTCCACACTGTGGGTCACCGAGCCCGGCGCCGACGTCTACGACGTCACCGACATGAACGCGTCCTGGGCCTGGGCAGCCGGTGGCATGGTCTCGACCGCCGGGGACCTGCAAAACTTCTACCGGGCGCTGCTGGGCGGACGCCTGCTGCCGCCCTCGCAGCAGAAGGAGATGTTCACCACGGTCTCGACCGAGGGCAGCGGGTGGCCGGTCCCGAACGCCAGGTACGGGCTCGGCGTCTTCTCCCAGACGCTGTCCTGCGGAGTGACGGCCTGGGGTGGAGGCGGCATGATCCACGGTTCCTGGACGAACGCGATGGGCACCGCTGACGGCAGGCACACGGTCGTAACCAACATCAACGGCGACTGGGGCAACCCGATCGGCATCTTCACCAAGGTGCTGGAGGCGGAGCTGTGCCCGCCGCGCTCCCGGTGACCGGTCCGCAAAACGAGACACCCCGAACGACCAGATCGGGGTGTCTCGGCGTTGGGCCGAGCAAGGGAACGAGTCGGCCTTGACCGCTCGTCGCGGCAGGGCGGCGCGCGTCGTGTTCCTGCGCGTCGTGTTCGGGTCTGCCGCGGTCAGCTGCCGGGTTCGTGTTCGTCGCGGTGCGGGGTGATGAGGTGGTAGCGCCTGATGATGTCGGGGAACCAGTCGGGTTCGCCGAACGTGACGCCGTATCGCTGGGCGATCCGGTCAACTTGGTTCTGCGTCGGGCCGCCCTGTTGGTTCAGGTCCGCGAGTTCCCGGAAGAAGTTCTCGAACCCTGCCGGGCTGATGATTTCGATCATGCGCGCCGGGCTGTCGCCGGCGTTCCACATGGCGTGCATTTCCCCACGTGGCTTGGTGATGTAGCCGCCGGGCCCCAGCACGACCTCGCGGTCGCCGGAGCGGAACCCGATCTCCCCCTCCAGCACGATGGAGTATTCGTCTTCGCGGGTGTGCGTGTGGGGCAGTGTGACCGCCCCGACCGCGAAGGGATGTTCCACCACGGCGAAAGCGCCGCCCGTGTCCCGGCCCGCCCATTTGAAAACCACGCCGAGAGTCGCCGAGAGATCACCGGTGTGTCCTTCACCTGGCTGAATGATGCTGAGCGGCGGCCCAACGTCGTCGGTCATGATGCGTCGTCTCGCTCGAGCCATTCGGTGATGAAATGGTCGCTCTCGTGAATGTCCACGGCCTCGTAGGTTCCGGGCCCGAGGACGGCGAACTTGTGCGGGGTGCTCGCCGGGATGACCAGGACGTCGCCCGCGGTACCTTCGCGCTCCTGGTCGCCGATCGTGAACCGCGCGCTGCCGTGCAGGATCACGATGGTCTCCCGATAGGGATGCTGGTGGAGGTTCGGGCCGGCGCCGACCTCGTCCGTGCGCAGCCGGATGATCGTGATCCCGGCCCCGATGTCGCGGCCCTCGAAATCGTGTTCCACGGTGCTCCCTGAATTCGTTGGGGTGACGCTTCAGTCGTGGGGACGAACCGCGGGCGCGGCGGAAAGCCGGCGGCTGTGGGCGAGCAGTACCGGGTAGTCAGTGGCGATTCCGCGCATCAGCGCCTCGACCGCGCGTTCGACCTCGAGGTCGCCGATCGGGGCGTGATCGAACAAGGCCCGGTAGTGCACGAGCGACCCGATCATGTCCAGGATGCGGGCGACGGCGTTGCGCGGCGGGTCGGACAGCGTGGTCATGAAAGCCGCCCGGAGCGCGTTATGTCCGAACTGGAGTCCGGCGCGGGTTCCCGCCGGCACACCAGCGGCAGGTAGACCTCATCGACGATCTCGACAAGGACGCTGTCGGGTATGGCGGCGATGCCACCGATGAGGTACTCGTTGCGCAGCAACACGATGGCCACGGTGGCCACCCGCGGGTGAAGAGCCTCCGGTGAGGCCTCACCTCGCGCCACGGCGCGTCCCAGAATCGTCAGCCACAGAGCGGCTCCACCGGTGGCCGCCTCTTCGTGCAGCCGCGCCAGCAGTTCCGGTTCGTCGTTCACGCTGGCCAGCAAGCCGCGGAGGATCTCGCCGCGCGGCGAGGACAGATCGCGATTGATCCGGCGCAGCAAGGACAACACGTCCTCACGGAGCTCGCCGGTATCCGGCGGCCGCAGGGTGTCTTCGACCAGCTGCCGGTAGGCGGCCACGCCGAGCGCGGCGCGATGGGGCCAACGACGGTAGATCGCGTTCTTGTTGGTGCCGGCGCGCTTGGCGACCCGGTCCATGGTCAACCCGGAGTAGCCGGATTCGGCCAGCTCTTCGATCGTGGCGCGCAGAATGGCTTGTTCCAGGACGGCACCGCGCCGGCGGCTCCGCGCGGGACCGTCCAGCGACTGCGGGTGGTCAGCCACGTCTCCCCCTTGTTCCGGTACGAGCCGTACCTTACCAGTCTTCCCATCAGCAGACTCCATGTTCTAGTAAGGTACGTTCAGTACTCTAATTCGACGCGGCTGGCCAAGGGAGAACGTCATGCGAGGCAAAGGCATCACCTACGACACCGGCTTCAGCCATGCCGCGGCGAACACCCGCAGGCTCTTCGACCCCGAAACCGTGCGCCACGAGATGCGGGTCATCCACGACGACCTGCACTGCACCTCCGTCCGCGTGACCGGGGGCGACCCCGACCGCCTGGAGATCGCCGCCACGTACGCCGCTGAAGCCGGCCTCGAAGTCTGGTTCTCACCGTTCACCAGCGACCTCACCGCCGACGACCTGCTCGTGCTCATCGCCGACTGCGCCGACCGTGCCGAACGGATCCGGCGAAGAGGGGCCGAAGTCGTGTTCCTCACCGGCTCCGAGCTAAGCATTTTCACCATCGGCTTCTTGCCAGGGGCGACGCTCACCGACCGGCTCGCCCTGCTGGCCGAACCACACCGCCTGCGGCCACTCCTCGCGCCGCTATCCGCCCATATCAACGAATTCCTCGGCAAAGCCGTCGAGCAGGTCCGCGAGCGCTTCCACGGCAAGGTCAGCTACGCCTCACTGCCGTTCGAAGGCGTCGACTGGACACCGTTCGACGTTCTCGCGACCGACGCGGGCTACCACTCGATCGAGGTCGCCGACCACTACCGCGACGGCATCCGCACCCTTGTCGCATCGGGAAAACCGGTCGCCATCACTGAATTCGGCTGCACCACCTACCGCGGCGCCGCGGACAAAGGAGGCCGCGGCGACGCGATCATCGAATGGCACCCCGATGGACGACCGTCCCGGCTCACCGCCGAGTACATCCGGGACGAAGCGGAACAGGCCAACGCCCTGCGCGACACTCTCGACATCCTCACCGCCGAAGGAGTCGACTCCGCCTTCGTCAACACCTTCGCCCGCTACGACCTACCCCACCACACTGATCCGCGTGAGGACTTCGACCTCGCCAGCTACGGCATCGTCAAAGTGCTCGAAAACCGTTACGGCACCACCTATCCGACAATGACCTGGGAGCCCAAAACCGCCTTCACCGCCGTCGCCGACTACTACCGCGAACATGACCCACACCGGAACCGCGAACCCCGGTGACACCTGAGGGCGTCGGCCGGGTCAGTGCGGGAAGGGATCGTGGTTCCCAGCCATGATCAGTTCTTCGCGGCCTCGGGGCAGCACGAGGCTTCAGAAATAGCTAGAGGCACCAAGAACGAGGATCCGAACAGCGCGGTTCTTACGGCACGGGAGCAACGGCTGCGGTCACTCTATGACCGGATGACCTACACCGAAATCTTCAACGCGCAGCCATCTTGAGAGAACCGCTCGGTGACATCGGCCGGGTTCAGCGGGCTCCCGTCTGACTGTGTGAAGAGCAGACCGCTGTCGACCCCAGGCACTGCCGAGGCGTTCCTTATCAGCGTCCTGGCGCACGATGTGCTGCCTCGGAACGAGGCCCGTGTTCGCGTCGAGCCCTTCCGACCAGGTGGTCTTATAGCGTCGGCTGGCCGGTCTCCCACCCGTACTGCACGATCTGGTTCGCCCCTCCAGCGTCGCCGCGTCCAGATACATGTCCGACCGGCGCTGCCCGCTGGCCTCCCCACACCAGAGCCCGACATGCGCGATCAGGTGGTACAGCGGATCCGTTCACCGCGGTGTCGAGGAATCGGCAGGGTTGAGCCGCGATGCGTCAAACGGACGAGCAACAGCCAGGTAGGAAGTTGACACGTCAGAGGGCTCGCCACCAGTCCAGGCCTGTATTGCGCGCCCGATGAACTCGTCGGAGTTGCCAGGTCGACGACTGGCACCCTGCTCCGCCTCCGCAGGCTACGTCGGCCACTGATCATCAAGCCGGAACACTCCAGCGTGTCGCGCCTGGCAGCGACCAGCCCTACGAAGGCGACGCACGGGTTACAGAAGTCGTGACGGGCCAGCCCATCAGCGATCACGCCAACTGCGCGGTCAACAGGTCGACAGGCTGTCGTTGGACGAACGTCAAAATCGACACTAAATCGCCCCTAGCGTCCAGACACGAAAAAGCCCAGGCCTGTGGCCTGGGCTTTTGCTCCCCCGCTTGGACTCGAACCAAGAACCCTCCGGTTAACAGCCGAATGCTCTGCCAGTTGAGCTACAGGGGATCGTGCTCGCACCGGCCAATCGCTCCGACCGATGAGAGAACTTTAGCCGATGGCCTCCGCCGACCGTGCACCCACCCCCCAGTTTCGGAGCGACCTCGTCAAAGTCGGTTTTTGAGGGACAATGACAGCCGGAGCAAGATCGAACGGAGGCGTGGACTCGGATGAAGATGTTCCTGCTGGGCGCGGCCGCGGGCTATGTGCTGGGCGCGAAGGCCGGCCGGGGGCGGTACGAGCAGATCGTGCGGACCTACCGCAAGATCGCCGACCACCCCATGGTGCAGGGCGCAGCCGGGGTCGCCCGTGCCAAGGTCGGTGAGACGTTCGGGCGGTCTCAGCGCTGACCAGTGCCCTGATCGAGCCGAAGGGGCCCTTCGCCGCATACGACGCGGCAGAGGGCCCCTTCGGGCCGTCAGGGCACCGTGGCGACCACGAACACGCGCCGGAACTCGAACCAGGTGGTCCCGTCACGGCGCGGCGGGTAGGCCTCGTCCAGCTCCCTGGCGATCTGTACCCGGAAGTGGTCCCAGTCGGCCCCGGGCAGCGCCTCCTTGACCGGCCGGAGCGAGGTTCCGGTGATCCACTCCAGCACGGCGTCCTCCCCGGACAGCCGCTGCAGATAGGTGGTCTCCCAGGCGTCGACGGCGCATCCGGCGTCGGCGAGCAGGTTCCCGTAGCCGAGAGGGCTGTCGACGGCCTCGTTCTCCCGCAGGACGACGTCGGCGAGGCGCGGAGCCCACTCCTCGGTCCGCGCGAGTTCGCGGACCAGGGCGTGCGAAGCGGCGTCGAAGTTGCCCGGGACCTGGATCGCGAGCGTCGCCCCGGACGGCAGGAGGTCCACCCAGCGGCGCAGCAGGACACGATGCTCCGGCACCCACTGGAGCACGGCGTTCGAGACGACCACGTCGGTGTCCGGCTCGGGCACCCAGTCGCTGACGTCAAGGACCCGCGCGTCGACGCCTCGCGAGCGCGCGGCCTCGACCATTTCGGGTGAACTGTCACTCGCCTCGATGATCGCGTCCGGCCAGCGTCGCGCCAGGTCCGCGGTCAGGTTTCCAGGGCCGCAGCCGAGGTCGGCCACCCGGCGCGGCGCGGTGGCCGGTATCCGCCCGATGAGGTCGTAGAACGGCCGCGCCCGAAGGTCGGCGTAGTCGAGGTACTTGACCGGATCCCACATGGCGCCTCCCAAGCGATACAGTACGAGCGTACTGCTAGCCGCGGGGGTTGGCCAGTTTCTCCGCCGCTTCCTCGGCGATCGCCTTGATCACCTCGACGTCGGTGCCCGGATCGGAGCGCACCTGCAGCACCGTGCCGTCCCGGCCCGGGACCTTGCGCTCGACGAACCACGCTCCCCCGGTCCCGAGGTCCTTCCGATGCCGTTCACGGACCGAACCGTCGACCCGCTGGCGCACCAGGAACGGCACCTTGCCCGGCCGGGGCAGCTTGAACCGCACCGGGTTCTTGTCCGCCAGCAGCACGGCCTTCCCGGCGACGCCTGCCTCCTCGGACTCGGTCAGGGTGAACGTCCCGTCCGCCCAGGCCGCCTTGCCGACCAGATGCCAGCCGACCCGGCGCGGCCCCGCCTCGGCGGGGATCCACAGGCCGAACTGGGTGACGAGCAGATACCCGCCGCCGTCGACCGGGGCGCTTCCGACGACGTGCTCGCCGTCGTCGAGTTCACCCTCGAAATCCGCGGGGACACGGTCGCCGAACAGGTGACGCAGCCAGCCCATGAGCACTCAGTCCGATCCGCCGATGGCCTGTTCCTTCAGCGCCTTCCGGTACTGCTCGAGGGCGACGAGGTCGCCGAACAGCGCACGGTAGTCATCGGGCGCCTCGACCGGGGAAAGCCGCTGGAGCTTCGACTTGATCTCGTTGATCTGGCGGCCGACCAGACTCTCCTGCACGGCCGCGAGCTGCGCGGAGATATAGCGCGAGTCGACCTCGCCCTTGGCGCGCAACGGTTCCACCGAAAGTTCACTGAGCACCCGCCGTACGGTCCCTTGTGGACAGTGCGGGGTGGCCGCGCCGAGCAGGGCGGCTCCGGTCAGCCCGGAACCCGCGCCACCGGCGGACAGCAGCGCCTTGTGGATGGCGGCGTACACCGGGTGAGTGAACGCGTCCTCGGGCAGCGCGTCGTACTCCGCCCCGGCGAGGATCGGCTGCTGCAGCGCGGCCTTGAGCGCCTCACGCTGGGCGATGAACCGCGGATCGCCGGGAGCGGGCCGCGGCAGGTCCTCTTCCATGGCGGGAGTCGCCGCCTGAGCGGGGCGGCGGGCCTCGGCGTTGGCGGAACGTTTCGCCACCGCGCCCGCGCTGCCGCGAACCCGGTTGACCACCTGAGCCGCATCCTGCCAGCCGACCCACCAGGCGAGTTTCGACGCGTAGCCGTCACGGCTGGCCCGGTCCCTGATGCCGGCGACCATTGGCACGGTCTTCTGCAGCGCCGCGACCTGCCCGTCGACGGAGTCGAGGTCGAAGGCCTTGAGCATGCTCTTGATCGCGAATTCGAACAGCGGGATCCGCCGCGCGACCAGGTCGCGCACCGCGCCGTCGCCCTTGGCGAGCCGCAGTTCGCAGGGATCCATGCCGTCGGGAGCGACCGCGATGTAGGTCTGCCCGGCGAAGGTCTGGTCGCCTTCGAAAGCCTTCAGCGCCGCCTTCTGGCCCGCTTCGTCACCGTCGAAGGTGAAGATCACTTCGCCGCGGAAGGCGTCGTCGTCCATCATCAGCCGCCGGAGGACCTTCATGTGGTCCTCGCCGAACGCCGTTCCCGACGACGCGACGGCCGTCGGAACCCCGGAGGCGTGCATCGCCATCACGTCGGTGTAGCCCTCGACCACCACGACCTGGTGCCGTTTCGCGATCTCGCGTTTGGCCAGATCGAGGCCGAACATCACGTGCGACTTCTTGTAGATCGGCGATTCGGCGGTGTTCAGGTACTTCGCCGAGACGCGGTCGTCGTCGAACAACCGGCGCGCGCCGAACCCGACGACCTCGTTGCCGACGTCGCGGATCGGCCAGAGCAGCCGCCGGTTGAACCGGTCCATAGGGCCGCGCTGGCCCTCCTTGCACAAGCCGGCCGTGAGCAGTTCCTTGACCTCGAAGCCACGGGTGAGCAGGTGTTTGGTGAGCTTGTCCCAGCCGCCCGGCGCGTAGCCGCAGCCGAACGTCTTCGCGGCCGCGGAGTCGAAACCGCGCTCGGAGAGGAAGTCCCGCGCCGCGCGCGCGTCCGGGGTGAGCAACTGCTCGGCGTAGAACTCCTGGGCGGCGCGGTGCGCCTCGATCAGCCGGGCCCGGGTGCCGCGGTCGCGCTGGACACTTCCGCCGCCGCCTTCGTAGGTCAGCCGGAATCCGGCGCGGTCCGCGAGCCGCTCGACGGCCTCCACGAACGAGATGAGGTCCATCTTCTGGATGAACTTGATCACGTCGCCGCCCTCGCCACAGCCGAAGCAGTGGAAGGTCCCGTGGGTGGGGCGCACGTTGAACGAGGGGGTCTTCTCGTTGTGGAACGGGCAAAGCCCCTTCAGGCTGCCGCCGCCGGCGCTGCGCAGGGCCACGTAGTCACCGATGACCTCGTCGATTCGGTTACGCTCGCGCACCTCCGCGATGTCGCTCTCCCGAATCAGTCCTGCCACACCCCCACTCTAGTGGTTGCCATCGGAAGTCCTTCGGGGGTATTCGGCGGATCCAGGTTTCCGCTGGGGCGTGCGGCCGCGAGGTCCTCGTACCGGGGTTGTACTCGGGCCTCGCGGCCGGGCGGCCAGCGGGAACCTGGGCCGTCGAGACCCTCGGAGGACTTCCGATGGTGACCACTAGTTCTTCGTCCCGGAGCCCTGTGCGGCACACTCGGGGAATGAGCACCGCTCTCGACGAACTCGCCGGAGGCTTCGCCGCCCTGCGCCCCCACCTGGTCTCGGTCGCCTACCGGCTCACCGGAGCGCTGACCGACGCCGAGGACGCGGTCCAGGAGGCCTGGCTGCGGCTCAGCGGCATGGACGAGCCCCGCCGTTCGGCGATCGAGGACCACAAGGGGTGGCTCACCACGGTCGTCAGCCGGATCTGCCTGGACCGGTTGCGGTCGGCGGTGGTGCGGCGCGAGCGGTACGTCGGGGAATGGCTGCCCGAACCGGTCCTCGGCCCGCTGGGCTCGCCGTCGTCGGAAGACCCGCTGGCCGTCGTCGTCCGCGACGACGGGATGCGGATGGCCGCGATGGTCGTGCTCGACCGGCTGACCGCCGAGCAGCGTGTCGCGTTCGTCCTGCACGACGCGTTCTCGGTGCCTTTCGGTGAGATCGCCGAGATCCTGGGCTGCACCCCGGAAGCCGCGCGCCAGCACGGTTCCCGCGGCCGCCGCGCGGTCGCCGACGCCGATCCGCCGCCCCGCACGGCCCTGGCCGAACAGCAGCGCATCATCGAGAAGTTCATGGCCGCGATGCTCACCGGCGACATCCAGGCCGTCGCCGAGGTGCTGCACCCGGACGTCGTCCTCGTCGGCGACGGCGGCGGCAAGGCGCGCACGGCGGTGCACACGGTCTCCGGCTTCGACAAGGTCACCCGGCTGTTCCAGGGCCTCATGCGGATGTACGACCCGGCCGGGCTCGAACAGGGGCGGTTCGCGCTGGTCAACGGCGACGTCGGGATGTACCTCCCGCCTCAGGCGGCTTCGGGGCAATACCGGGCGCTCGACGAGCACGTCGACGCGTTCGTCATCCGGGACGGGCAGATCGTCGCGATCTACGACATGGCGAACCCGGACAAGCTGACGGACGCGAAGACCCGCGTCGGCCCCTGACGCGTTTCGTCCTCTAGTCGCGGTAGATGCACGCGCAACTACCGCAACTAGAGGACTAATTGCTCAGGGTCAGGGCAGCGGGACGCGGCAGGCGTCGCCCGAGGTGAAGCCCTGCGCGGTGATGTCGAGCGCGCTGTTCACGCGGGCGCGCATGTTCTCCAGCCCGATCTGGTAGGTCAGCTCGATTACGCCCTTGCGGCCGAACTCACGTTCCAGTTCGGCGACCTGCTCGTCGGTGACGGTCACCGGGCTCACGGTCATCGCGTCGGCGTAAGCGAGCGCGAGCCGCTCCTGGTGGGTGAAGGCGGGCGACTTCGCGTAGTCGTCGATGTTCTTCAGCCGCTCGATGTCGAGCCCTTCGTGCACCTGCAACATGGTCCCGAAGTCGATGCACCACGAGCAGCCGAGCTGCGTCGCGACCCGGTAGACGGCCAGCTCGCGGACGTTCGCCGGCACGCTCTTGCTCGCCTTCTCCACCAACAGTTCGTGCACGCCGCTGGCCCGGAACAACGCCGGGTGGTGCGCGGAGACCGCCATCGGCTCGGGCACGGCACCGAAGCGCTTCCCGGCGAACTTGTAGATCAGCTTCAGCAGGAAGCCGGCTTCGGCGGTCTTGACGGCGGGAATGCGCGGCATGATGTCCTCCTCGTGAAAGGTGCGTTCACGAAGAGGACGAGACCGCTCGCGCGGACGTGACAGTGACGCCGATCTCGCCTCTCAGGGCATGAATCGTCCCGCGATTAGTCCTCTACTTGCTACTGGTCAAGACGTGCGCCTTGTCCCTGTGGTCCGTGAAGGCCCCCTTGAGGGACTCAGAGTCCCTCAAGGGGGCCTTCACGGACTGCGCGATCGCCACGTTCGTCACACCGTCACCAGGAACCACACCTTCGCCGCGTGAAGGACCCCTTCACTCGGCTCAGCGAAGGGAAGGGGTCCTTCACGCTTTTCCAGGTAGTGAAGGCCCTTCACTACCCTCAAGGTAGGGAAGGGGGCCTTCACGGACTGCGACGAGCCGCGCGGGGTCAGGGTGTGATGGTCCGGACGTCCCACATCCAGACGCCGTCGATGAACTCCCCCGGCTTCCGCAGCAGCAGGTCCACCGTGGTGCGGAAGGCGTCCTGGTGTTCGCGCGGGATCAGGACGAGCACGTCGGCGTTCCAGTAGCGCAGATCCTCCAGCGCCTGGATCCGCTGTGCCTCGGTGATCGTGGCCGGGACGCCGGTCTGCTTGATCTGGTCGAAGATGATCGACGTCGGCCGCTGGATGGCGCCGTAGCGGCCGCGTTTGTCGTCCGGGCCGCTCGGGCCGACGAAGTAGCCCTCCGGCATCGAGTAGCCGAGGTCCGCGTCGATCTGCCAGTGCAGCGGCTCGGATTCGCCGGAACTCGGCAACGGCACGGGCACCACGGTGCCGCCGGGCGCGACGTAGGTCCGCCAGGTGCCCTCGGCGAGGAAGCGCGGCGTCGGCGGGCGGTCCTTGACGATCAGCTGGGTCGGCGCGATCGGCAGCAGGACCGCGATGACGACGCCGATCCACAGCAGCCGCAACGGGAATCGCCGCTCCCCCGGTACTTCGGGCAGTTTCGACGCGGCGGTGTAGACGCGCTCGGTGGCCAGCGCGAGCAGGGCGCCGATGAGCGGGATACACCCCATCGCCAGTCGGGATTCCAGCAGCGATTCGAACAGCGGCAGTTCCGAAAACAGCTTCCAGGGCCCCGGGACCCCGGTCTCCTCGTGCACCACGATCAGCTGCACACCCAGGGAAAGCCAGGCCATCACGAACATCGAGACCGCCAGCGCCCGCGCGAACACCTCGCGCCACAGCCAGACGGTGATGATCACCATCAGCACGATCAGCGGCCAGCCGAAGAAGGCGTTCTCTTCGGTGCGGTTCATCGAAACGTCCGCGGCCGCCTGCGCCTGCCCGGCGACCGACTGCGTCGCGAACCGGGTGAACGCGGCCGTGTCGTTGCCGACCGGGCCGTGTTCGATCGCCTGGTAGCTCTGCGGGCCGAAGAACTGCCACCACAACGGATACGCGGCCAGGACCAGCGCCACCGCGACGCCGATCCCGATGCCGACGCCGAGCGGTTTCGCCATCGCGCGGAATTCGCGGTGGTTCGTCGCGAAGTAGGTGATGGCGAAGAACGCGAACGCCATCGCGAAGATCAGCAGCGGCTCTTCGCCGAGGAAGATCTGATACGCCGCGAGCAGGCCGAGGAAGATCCCGTTGCGGACCGGGCGCTCGCCGCGGGCGATCTTGAACACCAGCAGCGCGATGAACGGCAGGACGAACCACGCGACGAAGTTCGGGTGCGCGTTGCCGTGCGAGATCATCGGCGGGGCGAACCCGCAGAACGCGCCGCCGATCGCCGCGCCGACCCGGTGGGTGACCAGGTGCCGTGAGAACACCCAGTACCAGGCCGCCGCCGTGCCGGCGAGGCCGCCGGTGAGGGCGATCGCCCAGGTGACTGTCGGGCCGAAGGTGAGCGTGACCGGCGCCAGCGGGATGCCGATGCCGAGCATGGCCGTGTTGGCCATCAGGTTCACGCCGAGCGGATGGTTCTGGAAGTGCGTGGTGAGCGGATTGTTCAGGTGCAGCACGTTGTCCGCGGTGACGGAGAAGAACCACTCCCACAGATTCTGATCCGAAGCGCTGTTCCAGAGATAGCCCTCTTCGAGATCGAGCCAGAGCCCGTTGTAGAGCAGGAACGCGAACAGCAGAAAGCCGCCCATGATGGCGGCGTCGGCACCGGAAAACCGGCGAGGTCTCACGGGAGTCTCCTCGGCCTCCACGGCCGCCGCCTCAGCCTGGAAAAGACTCACTGACCATCCTCACGGCTCGACTACGCGGGCGAGAAAGTAGATCACACCCGTGGAGGCATGCCGCACGAGCAGGAGGAACGGGCGATCGACGGCGACCTCGAGGGGTTCGTCGACCATGATCGACGTCAGCCGCATCAGCACCGCCGTCGCGGCGGCGCCTTCGAGGCCTTGTTCGTCGATGCGCAGCACCGACTGGTGGACGACCTCCGACACTTCCAGGCGGTCGTCGTCGGCGAGCCCGGTGAGGTCCGCGCGTGCGGTGAACATGGTGCGCACACCGAGTTCCTGGAGCTTCTCCGTCAGCGGGCTGGCGACGTCGAGCTCGAGCTTCGGCAGCGAGAGGCTGAGCGTCTTGGAACGCGTGTTCTCCAGCAGACCGGCCAGTTTCCCGGCATCGAGGTCCGCGTCGTCGAGGTCGCCGTCCGGGAGCAGGACGATCGCCTCCACCCCGCCCTCGGCGCCGAGCCGGACGACCTGCCAGCCGTCCTCGTGGGTGTGGTCGAGCTGTTTTTCGAGCCACATCGTCGGCACCGTACGGGTTCCGGACGGCGCGTGGAAGTCCGCGGGCGCGGTGTTGTCACGCGAGAACGGGTTGTTCCAGGCGGTTTTGAGATACAGCGCGTTGACGATCGCGGCGACGGTGTCCGGCGCGACCGTGCCCGGCTGCAGCAGTTCGGGGATCAGGTCGTGGGTCGCCTCGGCGACGTCGGCGTTGATCAGCCGCCGGGCGGCTTCCGGATCGTCGCCGAACGGTGCGCTCGCGACCTTGCCGCCGGGCCAGGTCGCGAGTTCCTTACGGAAGGAGTCTTCGAGGGGGAGGCCGTCCCAAGCCCAGAGCGTGTTCGCGACCGCGAGTTCGGGGCCGTCGTCGAGCAGCGACGAGGCCTTGCCCAGCAGGTCGGCCAGCTCGTCCGGGTCACCGAGCAGCGCGACCAGTTCGTCTCTGGTCTTGCCTTTCGCGGCCTGCGTGACCAGGCCGAGCGCGCTCGCGATCGAGTACGGCGAGAAGCACGCGTTCTCCGCGCGGCTCGCCAGCACCCGGTAGAGGTCCAGACCAAACCGAAGGTGGCTTTCGACAGCGCCCATGCCGCAGACCGTACCGTGCACGGGCCTGTCCGTCTCCTGTCCGAAAGTTCCGTTTCAGCCGTGACGGCCCGTATGCCAGGCGTGCCACGCGTGGGCCTGGGCGTCGGTGAGCGACGCGACCTGGTCGACGACCACGCGCTGGCGGGCCGCGTCGTCCGGGGCCGCCTCCCACGCGGGCAGGAACAGGCCGTCCAGCGACGCCGGCGCGCGACGGCAGAGGGCCTCGACCAGTTCAGAGACCGTCTGGCGCTGGCCGTCCTGCATCGCCAGCCGCCGCCTGTCGCTCATCACGTACCGCAGCGCGAGTGCCTTGAACAGCGCGACCTCGGCCGCGACCTGCTCCGGGATGACCAGCTGCGCGGCGTAGCGACGCAGCGGGCCCTCGCCGTACACCGCCCGCGTCGCGCCGACGACCGCCGTGGCGAAGCGGCCGACCAGTTCGCTCGTCAGCCGTTTCAAGGCGACCTGTGCCTTGAGCGACCCGTCGAGCCCCGGCCTGGTGAGTTCCTCGACCACCGGCAGGTCGAGCAGTTCCTTCGCCGCACCCTCCAAAGTGGACTGCGACTGGTCCGAAAACCGCAGTGCCGCCTCGGCGATCGCCGCGCGCTCCTCCGGATCGGCCAGTACCTGCAACGAGATCCGGCCCGCCAGTACCCCGTCCTCGACGTCGTGCACCGAATACGCGACGTCGTCGGACCAGTCCATGATCTGCGCTTCGAGGCAGGTGCGACGCTCCGGCGCCCCCTCGCGGACCCACGCGAACACCTCGGCGTCGTCGGCGTAGACGCTGTATTTCGGATTGCCCTCTTCGCGCTGCCACGGGTACTTCGTCGAAGCGTCGAGGCAGGCGCGGGTCAGGTTCAGCCCGCCCACCGGCCCGCCTTCGAGCAGGACCTTGGGCTCCAGCCTGGTCAGGATCCGCAACGTCTGCGCGTTGCCCTCGAAGCCGCCGCACGACTGCGCGACCTCGTTCAGCGCGCGCTCCCCGTTGTGCCCGAACGGAGGGTGCCCGATGTCGTGCGCGAGCCCGGCGGTGTCGACCAGATCCGGGTCCGCGCCCAGTTCGTCGGCGATCCCCCGGCCGATCTGCGCGACCTCCAGCGAATGTGTCAGCCGCGTGCGCGGGACGCCGCTGACCTCGGCACCTTCACCCGGTCCGACCACCTGGGTCTTGCCGGCCAGCCGCCGCAGCGCCGCCGAGTGCAGCACCCGCGCGCGATCACGGGCGAAGGGACTCCGCCCGTCTTCCGCGCCTTTCAGCGCGGCGCCCTTGGGCCGCTCGGGCAGCAGCCGCGCCCGGTCGGCCTCGGTGTAGGTGTCGCTCACGGTGCCAGCTTAAGCGTGAGCACCGACACTCACCGCCACTCAGACCTACAGGGCGTCCGCCGGGGACTTCGTGAGCCGGTAGTACAGCAGCGCCCCGGTCTCGCGGACGATGTAGCGGGCCTGCGTCTCGCGGGCCTGCACGATGGGGCCGCGATGGGTGGGCGAGGTCCAGGCCTCCAGGCCGAGGTCGTCGGCCATGATCCGGGCGCGGAACGAGTGCCACGGGTCGCTGACCAGCACGGCCGTCTTCCAGCCCCGTTTCTGCACCTGCTCGGCGACAGCCTTCAGGCTGCGCAGCGTGTCGCTGCCCTCACCGACCGCGAGAGTGGCCGACTCGGGGACCCCGCGCTTGCGCAGCCACAGCGCGCCGGCCTGGGCCTCGGTGAAGTTGTCGTCGGCCTTCTTGCCGCCCGAGGTGACGATCGTCTTGGCGACGCCCTGGTCGTAGAGCGACTTCGCCTTGGCCAGCCGCGACTGGAAGATCTCCGACGGCCTGCCGTTGTACTGGGCCGCGCCGAGGACCACGATGACGTCGGCCTGATCGCGCACGTCCTCGCGAGCGACCTGCCAGACGCGGAACGCCGTGCCGCCGATCACCGCGAAGACGACCAGCAGGACGCCCGCCACGATCCGGCGCACCCAGTGCGCGCGTGTGGGTTTCGTCCGTTCGGCGTTACTCACGGAAGTGATTCTCTCAGAAGCGCGGAGTGATCTCAGAGCCAGCCGTGTTCTTCCGCGAGCCGCACCGCTTCGGCCCGGGTCCTGGCGCCGGTCTTGCCGATCGCGGCGGAAAGATGGTTGCGCACGGTGCCTTCGGAGAGGTGCAGCGCACGGGCGACGTCGGCCACCGTGCTGCCGTCCTCGGCCGCCTTGAGGACGTCGTGTTCGCGTCCGGTGAGCGGGCTGGCGCCGGTGGCGAGCGATTCGGCGGCGAGCGCGGGATCGACCACCCGGAGTCCACTGTGGACTCTCCGGACGGCGTCGACGAGTTGCTCCGGCGGGGCGTCCTTGACCACGAATCCCGCGGCCCCGGCCGCCATCGCCCGCGCGAGATAGCCGGGCCTGCCGAAGGTGGTGCAGATGATGATCCGGCACGACGGCAGCGCGCGGTGCAGTTCGGCGGCCGCTTCGAGCCCGTCCTTGCCCGGCATCTGGACGTCGAGCAACGCGACGTCCGGGCTCGTCTCCTTGGCCTTGGCCAGAACTTCGTCGCCCGAACCGAGCTGGGCGACCACTTCGATGTCGGCTTCGAGGCCGAGCACCGTGGCCAGGGCGCCGCGCACCATCGCCTGGTCGTCGGCGAGCAGGACCCGGATCACGCGCAGCCTCCAGCGGGTTCGGCGAACGGCGCACGCGCGTCGCCCGCCACAGTGGTGGCCGGTACCTCGGCCCGGACGAGCCATCCTCCGTCAGGCCGCGCGGAGGCCTTCAAAGTCCCTCCGACGGCCTCCAGGCGTTCGGTGAGCCCGCGCAGGCCGTTCCCGGCCGGAGCCTCACCGGCCTGGCCGTCGTCCTCGATCTCCAGCCAGGTGTGGCCGAAGCGGACCTTCACCCGCTTCGCCCCGGAATGCCGGAGCACGTTGGTGACCGCCTCGCGCAGGACGTACCCGAAGGTCCGCTGCAGGCCGGGATCGACGTTGTCCACCGCACGCGGCAGGTCGGCGTCGATCTCGGCCGCCCGCAACGCCGCCCGCGCCCCGGCGAGTTCTGCCGAGAGCGACACCTCGCGGTACTCCGACACGGTCGCGCGGATATCCGACAACGCGCTGCGGGTCAGGCCTTCGACCTCGCGGATCTCCTCGATCGCGCGGCCGTCGTCCTGGCCGCTTTCCAGCAGCCGGCGGGCCAGCCCGGCCTTCACCGTGATGGTGGTGAGGCTGTGGCCGAGGATGTCGTGCAGGTCGCGCGCCAGGCGCTCCCGCTCGCCCGCCACCGCGAGCGTCGCGATCTCCCGGTTCGCCGCCTCCAGTTTCCGCACCGCGCGGACCAGGTTCGCCATGAAGAACATGGCCGCCGTGATCGAGGCGACCGCCACGACGTCACCGAAGTCCTGGTTCCCGAGCACCTGGACACCCAGCACCAGCAGCAGGGTCCCGCCGTCCAGGATCACCGCCCACGCCGGTGGCAGGGTGAAGGCCAGCACCGCCGTCGCGTAGATCAGGACGTACGGGTTGCCCCCGTGCAGGAAGGTCAGGGAGATGCCGATGAGCAGCATCCCCACCGAAAGGACGTAGGTCATCCGGCGCCGGGAAGGCCGCAGGACGACCGGGAACAGCACGTAGCAGGCACCGTAGACGACCAGGAGACCGGCGATCACCAGCTCTTTCCCGGTCGCCCCGGCGGTGAAGAGGTCATGCGCCGCAGGGACCAGGACCGGCAGGAGGAAGGCGATGCTGAGGGCGGCCCACGGCACCGGCCTGGGTCCCCGGCCGGTGCGCGGCGGCATGTCCGACCACCAGTTCTCGCGGCTGTTCAAGCCCGTCTTGACCCTGCCCGGGTAGTCGCTCACCGGTTCACCCTTCTCAGACCCGCGCACTGTCCTTACGGTAACGCCTGATCACCAGCGCCCCGAGGACCGCCGTCCACGCCGCGAGCACGCCGAGCGCGGCCGGGAAACTCACCGTCAGATGGTCGGTGACGGCCGGGCGGACCAGCTGGATCAGCCAGTACGTCGGGGTCAGCTGGGCGAGGTCGCTCATCCAGGACGGCATCGCGTCGATCGGGATGAAGACGCCGCCGAGGAAACCCATGGTCATCGTGACGACCATCGACACCGGCTGCATCGAGTCCGGCGTGCCGAACTGGCCCAGCAGCAGGCCGAGCAGGACCAGCGGGATCGCACCGAGCCAGATGCCCAGGACCAGCCTGAGCCACGCGGCCGGGCCGAGGTGGACGTCCTGCAGGAACACGCCGGCCAGTGGCACGAGGATCAGCGACGGAAGCGCGACGAGCATCGCCGACAGCGCTTTGCCGCCCAGGTATCCGGCCCCGCTCAACGGTGTCAGCCGCAGTTGTCGCTGCCAGCCGATCGAGCGTTCCAGCGCGAGTTTCCCGCCGCTGGTCATGGCCGCCGAGAAGGTGCCGAAGACCATCATGTTGACCATGATCACCGCGGCGATGTTGATCTCGGCGGAGCCGAAGACGTTGGACTGCAACAGGAACATGACCACCGGGAAGGCGATCGCGAAGAGCACGAACCGCGTCGAGCGGAAGGTCCGGACGACCTCGATCTTGAGATAGGTCGGGTTCATCGGGCGAATTCCTCGTTCTTGTCTGTGGTCAGCGAAAGGAAGGCGCCTTCGAGGCCGACGGCGCTGATCTCGATGTCGTGCGCTTCGGGAATCCGGGTCATCAACGCCCTGAGCGTGGCGTCGGAATCGGACGTGGAAATGGTGACGCGGTCGCCGCGAAGTTCGAACCCGGTGACCGCGGGCAGCCCCGCGATCACCGCCTCCGCCGCCGCGGGCACGACCGCGCGGACCGTGCGTCCCCCTGCCAGCGCACGGACCTGCGCGACCGAACCGTCCGCCACGATCCGCCCCGACCGCATCAGCACGACACGATCGGCGAATTCCTCGGCCTCTTCGAGATAGTGGGTGGCGAACAGGACGGTGCGGCCGGAATTCGTGAACTCGTACATCGACTTCCAGAACTCGCGGCGCGTCCCGACGTCCATCGCGGCGGTCGGCTCGTCGAGGACCAGCAGGTCGGGGTCGCTCACCAGCGCGACGGCGAACCGCACCCGCTGCTTCTGCCCACCGGAAAGCCGGGTGGAACGCCGGTTCGCGATGTCCTCGACCCCGGCGCGGCGCAGCGCGTCACGGACGGGCATGGGCTTGCGGTGCAACGCCGCGACCATGCCGACGGTCTCGGCGACGGTGAGGTCTTCGACGAGCGCGCCGCCCTGCAGCATCGCGCCGATCATCCCGTCGCCGACCGCGTCACCCGGCTTCCGTCCGAAGACGGTCACGGTGCCGGTATCGGGCCTGGTGAGCCCCAGGATCATGTCGACGGTGGTGGACTTGCCGGCACCGTTCGGGCCGAGCAGCGCGACCACCTCGCCCGGCGCGATCGTGAGGTCCACGCCGTCGACGGCGTGGACGTCGCCGTAGTGCTTACGCAGCTCCGAAAGGTGTACTGCCGCCCCAGCGGCGATGTCTTGTTCTCGCATGCTTCGAGCTTGACGCGGCGAGGCCTTCGGGCCGTGGGCCGCGCGTCACGACCTGAGGGTGACAGTTGTCAGGGGTGGGGTCCCGGAAACGCTATGAACGGCCCGTTACTTGCAAATTTTGCAAGTAACGGGCCGTTCATAGCATTGGCCGAGCGACTTCAGCAGCCGATCAGGCGACCGGCCAGGTAAGCCTCGAGCTTGTCGATCGCGACCCGCTCCTGCGCCATGGTGTCGCGCTCCCGCACGGTCACCGCGAGGTCGTCGAGGGTGTCGAAGTCGACGGTGACGCAGAACGGCGTCCCGATCTCTTCCTGGCGCCGGTACCGCTTGCCGATCGAGCCGGCGTCGTCGAAGTCGACGTTCCAGTGCTTGCGCAGCGTCGCCGCGACGTCGCGCGCCTTCGGCGTGAGATCCGCGTTGCGGGACAACGGAAGCACGGCGACCTTGAACGGCGCGAGCCGGTAGTCCAGCTTCAGCACGGCGCGCTTGTCGACGCCGCCCTTGGCGTTGGGGACCTCGTCCTCGTGGTACGCGTCGACCAGGAACGCCATCATCGACCGGCCGACACCGGCCGCGGGCTCGATGACGAACGGGCGGAACCGCTGCTTCGAGGCCTGGTCGAAGAACGACAGGTCGACGCCGGAGTTGTTCGAGTGCGTCGTGAGGTCGTAGTCGGTGCGGTTCGCGATGCCCTCGAGCTCGCCCCACTCCTGGCCCGCGTTGAACGCGAACCGGTACTCGATGTCGACGGTGCGCTTCGAGTAGTGGGAGAGCTTTTCCTTCGGGTGCTCGTAGTGGCGCAGGTTCTCGGGGTTGATGCCGAGGTCCTTGTACCAGTCGGTGCGCTGGTCGATCCAGTACTGGTGCCAGGTCTCGTCCTCGCCCGGCTCGACGAAGAACTCCATCTCCATCTGCTCGAACTCGCGCGTGCGGAAGATGAAGTTGCCCGGCGTGATCTCGTTCCGGAACGACTTGCCGATCTGGCCGATGCCGAACGGCGGCTTCTTCCGCGCGGTCGTCTGCACGTTGAGGAAGTTGATGAAGATGCCCTGCGCGGTCTCCGGACGGAGGTAGTGCACGCCCTCCTCGGACTCGACCGGGCCGAGGTGGGTCTTCAGCATCATGTTGAAGTCACGCGGGGCGGTGTACTCGCCGCGGTTGCCACAGTTCGGGCACGGGACGTCGGACAGGTCGTCCTCGGTCGTCGCCTTGCCCGTACGCGCGGCGAAGTCCTCGGCCAGCTGGTCGGCGCGGAAGCGCTTGTGGCACGAGAGGCATTCGATCAGCGGGTCGGTGAACACGTCGAGGTGACCCGACGCGACCCAGACCTGGCGAGGCAGGATCACCGACGAGTCGAGGCCGACGACGTCGTCGCGGCTCTGCACGACGGTCTTCCACCACTGGCGCTTGATGTTGTCCTTGAGTTCGACCCCGAGCGGCCCGTAGTCCCACGCCGACTTGGTACCGCCGTAGATCTCTCCACACGGGAAAACGAAGCCTCGACGCTTACAAAGGCTGACGACGGTCTCAATGGTGTTGGAGGGCACTCCACGCTCCGAAGCATGCGGGGACGGGTAAGGACTGGAACGACAAGCCTATCCGCCCGTCCCCGCACGACCTCCGGCGAGGTTGGAACGGGTCAGGGCCCGCTGACCAAGGACGCGGTGACGATGCGGTTGTCCTCGTAACCGTCCGTCCCGCCGACGTACTCGCCACCGCACGTGACCAGCACCAGCCGGTGCGGGCCGTCCGGCCCGAACAGCTTCTCCGACTGCTCGGCCAGCTTCGTCTTGTGCACGGTGACGATCTCGCTGATCTTGTAGACCCATTTGCCACCGTCGGTGTCGACGAGACTGACGTCCTGTCCGGTCTTGAGCCGCCACAGCTCGTCGAACGGGCCCTTCTTGCCCTTCCAGTTCACATGCCCGGAAAGCAGGGAAGCGCCCTGCTCGGCGCCCAGTTTCGAGCCCCACCAGGTGGCTTCGTCGAGGCCCTCGGGAATGGGGAGGGTCCCGTCGGCGGTCAGCTCCTTGCGGATCAGCTTGGCCGTGCCACCGCCGGGAAGTTTGACCGTGCCGGGCTCCTGGCCCTGGTCCGCGGCCGGGGCGTCGGGTGCCGCTACCGCCGACGTGTTCGCCAGGTTGCCGCCGGCCGCGCTGACCGGGTCATCCTTTCCGGTGAACACGAACACCGCGACCAAGGCCGCCACCACGAAGACTCCGGCGCACGCGAGGATCCATCCCAGGCCAGAACGCTTTTTCGACTGCACCTCGCCTGCGTCCGCAGCGTTCTTTACGTCGAACTGTCCCACCATCGGGTATTACTCCTCGCTCGCTTCAAGCCGCCGGAACGGCCGGTGTCGCTAGACACGCGACGCGGGCTGACGAGGGTTGCACCGACTTCCCGCGTTTCGTCCTCTAGTTGCGGTAGTTGCCCGCGCAAGTACCGCAACTAGAGGACGAAACGCGGGAGAGGAGGGTCAGGCGGGAGGGCCGGAAACGGGGGTCGCGACGATGACCCGGTTGTCCCGGTAGCCGTCGGTCCCGCCGAGGTAGTCGCCGCCGCAGGTCACCAGGACCAGCCGGTGCGGCCCGTTCTGGGCGAACAGCTTCGGCGCCTGCGCGGGCAGGTCGTTCTTGTGCACGGTGACGATCTCGCGCACGCGGTAGATCCAGATCCCGCCCGCCGCGTCGGCGACGGTCACCTCCTGGCCGTCCTGGATCCGCCACAGTTCGTCGAACGGGCCTTTGGCACCGCCCCAGTTGACGTGCCCGGAGATCAGCGACGCCCCGGACTCGGCGCCGAGCCGCGAACCCCACCAGGCGGCGTCCTGGAGGCCGCGCGGGATCGGGAGGACGCCGTCCCCGTTGACCTCGGAGCGGATGAGTTTCGCCATCCCGCCTTCGGGCAGGCGGAGGGTGCCCGGCCGCTGTCCGCGCGTCGAACTGTCCGCGGGCAGCGCCAAGGGCGCGCCTTCCTCCCCCATCAGGACGGCGGGTTCGGACTGCGAAACCGGTTGTTCGGGCGGCACCCAGGTCAGCACGATCACGCCCGCGGCGATGGCGAGCGCGGACACGACGGCGGAAAGTCCCGCCGGCCAGTTCCGCACGGAACGCTACTTCTCCCGGACCGGAACGGGCTTGCGACGGCGGTGGAGCAGCATGGCCGCGGCACCGATCACGATGCCGCCGCCCAGCAGCCCGAGCCCGACCACGGTCCGCGTCGGGTCGTCGACCTGCGGCGGGATCCCGCCCGCGGGCACGGTCCCCGGCACCGCCGGCTGTTCGGGCGCCGCGCCCGGTCCCGTTCCGCCGGCGGGCTTCGCCACGAAGTTCTTCGGGATCGAGCAGCTCACGCCGCCGAGCACGATGGTCGTACGGGCTTCACGCAGGTCCTTGTTCGCCGCGTCGCGCACATGCGTGACGATCTCCAGCTTCCAGCCCGCGGCCGCGGTGACCTCGCCGTTGCGCCAGCCGTCCTGCCGGATCAGCTGGTCGAAGGCGGTCACCCTGGTCACGCTCAGGTCGGAGGTGGTGGTGTCCTTGCTGGCGTTCTCGTTCTGCACGCTCGACGGCGGGCCGAGCTTGAGGCCCTTGACGTCCACGCCCGAGCTTCCGGACTGCTTCAGGTCGCCGTTCTGGTCGCGCACCCAGATCCTGGACGCGCTGGTCGACGTCGTCGCCTTGCCGGGCGCGTTGCAGTCGACGGCGCTCTTGGCGCCCTCGATCACCAGCACGGTGTTGTCGATCGGCTTCGCGCCGCCGTGGCCGTTGTCGCTCAGGGCATAGTTGCTCTCGGCGGCCGCCGTCGGCACTGTGGTCTGCTGAAGCGCAGCGAGCACGTTGTGATCACGGCTGGCGATACCGGCCGGGTACGGGCTCTGGCCGCCGAAGCGGCCGAGGCTGATGGCCCAGTTGGCGCCGAGGGTCTTCTTCTCGCCCTCGTCCCGGGGGACGACGCTGCGATCAGGGGAAAGTTTCGACTGTCCGGGCGTCAGCGGCGAACGCTGGGTCTCGGTGATCAGCGATCCGGAGTTCCCGATGCGCACCGACGCGATGTTCGCGAACGACACGGGTCCGGTCTTCTCATCCACGGCCTGTGTCGTCTGCGCCGAGGCGAGCCCCGGAACCGATACGAAAGCGAAGGCCGCCGTAGCGGCGGCCAGCTTCGTCACGAAACGAGTCATGTCTCCCCAACTGCCTCTCCGGGCGCCCTCCGAGCGCGGTCGTCAGCGTACGAGAAGCGACCAAACGCTCCGCGACAACCTTGCATCGTTGGCGACCACATGCGAAGCGGAATGGTCATTTCTTTGCGAAGCCACCCGAATGGAGTAGTAACGACGCCGCCAGGTGGTCGCCCGGTCGGCGAACAGACCACTGGGGCCGGGAACACTAAGATGGCGAGGACTGTTACTGGCAATGACTTCGGAAATCATGATGAACTTGGAGGCGGCGATGGCTACGGCGACCCCGGACTCGGCCGCCCCTGGCTTCACGGAGGACTCCGGACCGCATTCGTCCGCCCGTCCTCCCGCGGAACCCGCGGCGTCGGCCTCGACAGCCGTCCTCGCGGACGCCGGTGACCTGCTCCGGGCGCTCGCCGCGCCGGTGCGCATCGCCATCGTCCTGCAGCTGCGCAGCGCCGATCGGTGCGTGCACGAACTGGTGGACACCCTCGACGTTGCACAGCCGCTGATCAGCCAGCACCTGCGGGTGCTGAAGACCGCGGGCGTCGTCCAGGGTGAGCGACGCGGCCGTGAGGTGGTGTACCGGCTGGTCGACGATCACCTTGCGCATATCGTGGTGGACGCCGTAGCCCACGTTCAGGAGGGAAAGTGAGCATGAGCCCCACCACGGCCAACAGTTCCGCACCGGTGCCGGGACGCCGGTCGACGAAACAGCGGTCCGCCGTGGTCGAACTGCTCAAGGAGATCGACGACTTCCGGTCCGCCCAGGAACTGCACGACGAGCTGCGCAAACGCGGTGACGGCATCGGGCTCACCACGGTGTACCGGACGTTGCAGTCGCTGTCGGAGGCCGGCGAGATCGACGTGCTGCGCACCGACACCGGCGAGGCCATCTACCGGCGGTGCTCCTCACACCACCACCATCACCTCGTGTGCCGGATCTGCGGCAGCACCGTCGAGGTGGAGGGCCCCGCCGTCGAGCGATGGGCCGAGAAGATCGCCTCCGAGCACGGCTTCGCCGACATCAGCCACACGGTGGAGATCGTCGGAACCTGCTCCAACCACTGACCCCCGGTGCTATGAACGACTCGTTCCTTGCAAATTTTGCAAGGAACGAGTCGTTCATAGCATCCGGTCAGTACTCGTACGGGTCCTTCGGCGCCGGAATCTGCAGCACCGAAGTGAGCGTCAAGTCGGGCATGTAGCTGTTCTCCCGGACCGCGGTCCCGGGGACGACCATGCCGGTCACCTCCAGCCACGTGTCGTTGCCGAAGCCCGAGACGCCTTCCCCCACCAGCCGTACGGTGATCGGGAAGGCGTCGGCCGCGCAGCAGCCGATGACGAGCCTGGCCAGCATCGTGTTGCCCTCGTTGTGCACGACGAAGCCGGACAGCTTCACCGTGCGCCCGTTCAGCGTGCCGCTCTTGTCCCAGCCCGCGCGGCTGACGAACTCGTTGACCTCCAGCGGCACCACGTCACCGGCGGGCAGCGGCGGGAAGGCGGCCGCGTTGCCGGCCGCGGCGCTCTGCGGCGCCCTGGCCTCGGTGCGGGTCACCGAGTCGGCGCCCAGCGCGGGCGGGGCGACCAGGAAGACGGCCAGCACCGGCACCATCAGCAGCCACGCCGAACGCGTGTTGTGGTCGTGCGCGTGGACGTCCCCGGCGGAATCGGCCTGGACGGCGGCGGCCCGCGCGGCCAGCAGGTCGCGGAGGATCGCGACGGTGCCCAGCGCGACCATCACGGCGCCGCCGGCGATGATCCACGGCTGCTGCGCGGGTTTGACGTAGCGCAGGTAGTCGCCGTTGATGGTGATCTTGAGCAGCGCCCCGCCGAGCAGGATCAGCAGGATGTTCTGGGTCTCGCGTTTCACACGCCACCTCCGAGGATGAGCACGCCCGAGACGGTGGCGCAGCTGAGCGCGACGACGAACGTCACCGGCGCGAACCGGAGCGCGAACGACTTGCCGAACGTGCCGGTCTGCAGGGCGAACAGCTTCACGTCGATGGCGGGCCCGACCACCAGGAACACCAGTTTCGGCAGCAGCGGCACCGCGGTCAGCGACGCGGCGACGAAGGCGTCGGCCTCACTGCACAGGGCGAGCACGACGGCGAGCACGGCCATCACCAGCACCCCGAGCACGATCTGCTCCCCCAGCACCCCGAACCATTTGGCGGGCACCAGCACGTTCATCGCGGCCGCGATCATCGCGCCGAGCACGAGGAAGCCACCGGCCTCGACCAGATCGCCCCGCGCCGTCTCGGCGAAGGTCTTCCAGCGCGAACCGTGCTGAACCTCCGGCAGGCGCCGCAACGCCCGCTCCGCGATCCAGTCGAGCTTGCCCCACTTCGCCCACAGCCAGCCCATCACCATCGCCGTGGCGAGTGAACCGGCGAACCGGGCGAACACCATCTCCGGGTTGCCGGGGAACGCCACCGCCGTGGCGACCAGCACCACCGGGTTCACCGCGGGCGCGGCGAGCAGGAACGTCAGCGCGGCCGCGGGCGCGACGCCCTGGCCGATCAGCCGTCGCGCCACCGGCACGGAAGCGCACTCACAGCCGGGCAACGCGACACCGGCCAAACCCGCGACGCCGACAGCGGCGCCCGCTCGCCGAGGTAGCACCTTTTCCAGCACCCGCGCGGGCACGAACGCCGCGATCGCGCCGCTGATCAGCACCCCGAGCACCAGGAACGGCAGCGCCTGCACGCAGACGGCCACGAAGACCGTCGAGCCGGTGCGCAGCGCGGGCACGTCGAACACCTGCTGGAGCCAGCTCTGCCCGAGGATCGCGATCAGCAGGATCGCGCAGAGCACCTCGATCGAGGTGACCTTGAACCGCCGGGCCGGCTTCTTCTCCGGGGCGCTTCTGGAAATGGTTTCCATGCGCGAGATGATGCCAGGTGACCCTGTGTGGAGACGGTCAGTCCCCGGGTGCGGTGCCCAGAAGATCGGAGCGCAGCTGCGACGCCGTGGACACGACCAGCATGAGCAGCGTCCCGAGCGGCGAGGCGTCCATGCCCTCGGCCGGGAACGCGTACCGCAGCGTGATGTCGATCCCCTTCTCCGAGCGGACCACCCCGAGCGTCCCGAACAGGCCCTGCCCGGCGCGTTCCGCCGCCGACACCGCGATCGCCGGGTCGTCCGGCAGATCCCAGGCCACCACGCACGTCAGGCTCAGCACGGTGAGGCCCTCGGCCAGCCGGGTCGCCTGGATGACGCAGGGGACGTCCGCGTGCGAGAAGGTCAACGCGCCGTCGTCGTCGACATGGACTTCGAGGTAGCGCTCGAGAGCTTCCCGCGCGGAGGTGAGCAAAGCCGCCGTGTCCGCCGCTTCGGTGGTCATGCGCTTCCTTCCGAAGCTTGATCGATAGCGCCGCCGAAGCGACGATCCCGTTTCGCGAATTCGAGGCACGCCCGCCACAGGTGGGTGCGGTCGAAGTCGGGGAACAGCGTGTCCTGGTAGACCATTTCGGCGTAGGCCGACTGCCAGAGCAGGAAGTTCGACGTCCTCTGCTCCCCCGACGGCCGCAGGAACAGGTCCACGTCCGGCATGTCGGGCTGGTAGAGGTACTTCCCGATGGTCTTCTCGGTGACCTTGTCCGGTTTCAGTGTCCCGTCGGCGACGTCCTGCGCGATCCGGCGCATCGCGTCGGCCAGTTCGGCCCGGCCGCCGTAGTTGACGCACATGGTCATGTTCAGCGCCGTGTTGTTCTTGGTCTTCTCTTCGGCGACCTGCAGTTCCTTGATGACGCTCGCCCACAGCTTCGGGCGGCGGCCCGCCCAGCGGATGCGGACGCCGATCGAGCCGAGATAGTCGACCTGGCGGCGGATGGTGTCGCGGTTGAAGCCCATCAGGAAGCGGACCTCTTCCGGGCTGCGCTTCCAGTTCTCGGTGGAGAACGCGTACACCGAAAGCCATTTCACGCCCAGCTCCACGGCACCGCTGGCGACGTCGATCATCACCGCTTCACCGCGCTTGTGGCCCTCGATCCGCGGCAGGCCACGCTGGTTGGCCCAGCGGCCGTTGCCGTCCATCACCAGCGCCACGTGCTTCGGGAGCAGCTCCTGGGGGATCTCCGGCGGCCGCGCTCCGGACGGGTGCGGCTCCGGCGCGCGAAGCTCGAATTGCGACGCCTTGTTCTCGCGTCCCCTGCGCAGCACCTTCGCCAGCCTCCTGATCGAGTGAATCTGTGCCTGCGACCCTACTGCGCCGGGGTGGTGCTCTCCCGCGCACGCCTCTCCACCAGCGGCAGCGACCTGAGCTGGCGCTCCAGGTGCCACTGGAGATGCGCCGCGACCAGGCCGGACGCGTCCCGCCGTGGCACCGGCTGCGAGGCCTCGGCCACCGGCCATTCCCCGTGCAGGAGCGCCGCGAGCAGGGTCAGGACGTCATGCGAGGGATGGACGCAGCCGGGCACCCGGCAGTCCGGGCACATCGAGCCGCCCGCCGAGACGCTGAACGCCTTGTGCGGCCCGGGCAGGCCGCACCGGGCGCATTCGGTGATCGCGGGCGCCCAGCCGGCGTAGGCCATGGCCCGCAGGAAGAAGGCGTCGAGGACGAGGGAACTGTCGCGTTCACCGCCGGCGAGCGCGCGGAGGGCTCCGACGACGAGCATGTAGAGCTTGAGCACCGGCTCGCCCTCTTCGGCCGACAGCCTGTCGGCCGTCTCGGCGATGGCGCTCGCGGCGGTGTAGCGCTGGTAGTCGGCCACCAGCGGCAGCGCGAAGGCGTCGACCGTCTCGACCTGGGTGATCACGTCGAGGGAACGGCCGGTGTAGAACTGCACGTCGACATGCCCGAACGGCTCCAGCCGCGCTCCGAAGCGCGACGAGGTCCGGCGTACGCCTTTCGCGACCGCACGGACCTTGCCGTGCCGCCGCGTCAGCAGGGTGATGATCCGGTCGGCCTCACCCAGCTTGTGCGTCCGCAACACCACTCCGGTGTCGCGATAGAGGTTCACCACCCCGACATCGTCCCACCTGGGTACGACATCGGGGTGGTACGCCCCGAAATCAGCAGTAGCTGCCGTAGCAGCTGCTGTAGGTGGACGCCGACGACGCCAAAATGACGACGAAGACGACCCACACGATCGCGAACAGGCAGCTGATACCACCGATGATCGAAGCGATCATGCAGAGCGTCTTCGTCGACTTCGACGCCTGCTCCGCCATCATGTAGTTGCCCTGCATCTTGTACGTGTTGACCTCGTTGGACTTCATGATCGCGAAGATCGCGATGATCCAGAAGAGGAAGATGCAGCCGATCGCCCAGCCCTTGTAGTCCTTGATGGCGTTGATGTCACCGCCGCCGCCACCGGGCATACCGCCGGGGGCGCCGTACGCGGGCTGGCCGTACGGCGCGGGCTGACCGTAGGGAGCGGGCATGCCGCCGGACGGGGGCCCGTAGCCGGGCTGCTGTCCGTAGGGCTGCTGCTGCTGACCGTAGGGGTTGGTCATCGAAGTCTTCCTCTTTGTTCTTTCGTCTTACGGCCGGGCTAGAACGCGGTCGCGGCGGCCAGGATGATCCAGAGAATGGAGAACAGGCAGCCGACGCCACCGATGATCGAAGCGATCATGCACATGGTCTTCGTCGACTTCGACGCGTCCATGGCGGCGGCGTAGTTGCCCTGCATCTTGTACGTGTTGACCTCGTTGGACTTCATGATCGCGAAGATCGCGATGATCCAGCAGAGGAAGATGCAGCCGATCGCCCAGCCCTTGTAGTCCGGGATCGAGTTGATGTCGCCGCCACCACCGGGCATGCCGCCCGGGGCGCCGTAGGGCGCGGGCTGGCCGTACGGCGAAGGCTGACCGTAGGGCGAGGGCTGCCCGTAAGGCATCGGGGTGGCTCCCGACGGCTGGCCGTACGGCGCGGGCGTGGCACCGGACGGGGGTCCGTATCCGGGCGGAGGCTGCTGGCCATAAGGCTGCTGGCCAGGCTGCTGACCGTAGCCGGGCTGCTGACCGGGCTGCTGGCCGTACGGGTTGGTCATCGGGTTCCCCACTTGTTCGTCGTGCTCCCGGCGGGTGGATCCCGCCGGTCCGTGCTAGTGCTGCGACGTGCCGGGCTGGTTCGGCCCGTCCGCCCCGGGCAGCTGCTGCCTCAGCTGGTCCGGCGTGATCTTCTGCGTCGGCTCGGCTTCGTCGAACCCGGACGGGGCCTGCTGACCCGAACCCGGGCGGAGGACCTGTGTCGGCTCGGCCTCGCCGAAGCCCGGTTCAGTCTGGGACTCAGCCGACGGCGCCGCGGTTCCCTGCGGCTGCTGACCGAACGGGCTCTGCTGGGCCTGCTGCGGCTGCTGGCCGAACGGGGACTGCCGCTGGGGCTGCTGACCGAACGGCTGGGACTGCTGCGGCTGCTGCCCGAACGGCGACTGCTGCTGCGGCGGCTGGCCGAAGGCGCCGGACTGGGGCTGCTGGAACTGCTGCGGCGGCTGGCCGAAGGGGGAAGGCTGCGCGGGGAAGCCCGGCTGCCCGCCGAACGGCTGGACATCGTCGGGATTCGTGGCGGCGGGGAGCACGATCGTCCCGACGATCTTGTCGGAGAAGGTCTGCCGCTTCCGGTCCCACAGCGGGAACCAGTAGCCGAGGCCGAAGAGGAAGTTGTCGAGGAAGTGGCAGAACTCGCGGACGATCGTCATGCCGATGCCGAGCGGCGCGCCGGTGGTCTCCTTGACGAGTTTGATCTTCAGGTACCGCTTGCCGAGCGACTGCCCGGTGGTGCCCATCAGGATCCATCGGTTCCAGATGCTGAAACCGATGAAGACGATCCCGGCGATGCCCAGCGCGGTGCTGGCTTCGGACTTGGTCACCAGGTAGTAGATCCCGCCGATGATGTAGATCAGGAGGATCGGGCTGAAGTCGATCAGCATCGCGGCGAGCCTCTTGCCCCAGTGGGCGTAGGCGTCCGGGCTCGCCCCGTACGGGTTCATCTGGCCGTACGGGGCGGGCTGCGGCTGACCGAACGGCGGCGGCCCACCGGGAGCCTGGGTGAACGGCGCCTGCGGCTGCTGCTGGCCCGGCTGCCCGAACGGCGAAGACTGCTGTGGCTGTCCGAACGGCTGCTGCGGCTGCGCGGACTGCTGGCCGTCTCCCGGAGGAGGCCCGAACCCGGGCGGTGGCTGCTGTCCCGGCGGCTGCTCGCCGTAGGGAGTGCTCATCGAAATCCCCTCGCTGATTCTCACCCCGCCACACGGCGCGTTCCGTGCGGTGACCCGGCCTGAATGTACGGCATGGGCGCACCAGAGCAGGCCGGTGCGCGGGAGCGTACTCGGTACCACCGACGATCCGGGCCGCGGCCCGGTGCTCAGACGTAGAGCGAGGTGAACGGGGCGAACGGCAGGTTGCGGATGACGAACCAGACGACGAACGCGACACCGAACGAGATCGGTGTCCAGCGCCAGTGCAGCCAGCTGTCGACCGCTCGGCCGCGGAGCCTGCCGACCGCCCAGGCGGTGGTGCTCCAGACGAAGAGCAGAATGACCACAAAGGACAGTGCGTTGTAGTGGAGCGCGGCGGGAATGTCGCCGTGCAACAGGCTGTAGGTCATGCGCAGCCCACCGCAACCGGGGCAGGCGATGCCCAGCAGCGTTTTGGTGGGACAGATCGGAAGCGGCCCGCCCGGCGTGGTCGGGTCGCCGAGCCAGATGGCGACGCAGCCGATTCCCGCTCCGGCCGCGACTGCCAACGGTGGCCCCAGCGCGCGGGCTCGTGCTCTGAGCCCGCGCGCCGGGAATCCCGTGTAGACGGTCGTCACGGCGTGAAGCTTCCCGCCGACGCGCCGATGATGATCATGACGACGACGAAGATGATGTACAGCACGAAGAGACCGCCGGTGGCGATCGCTCCCCACATCGCCCACTTCTTGGCGTCGTCGGCGGCCTTCTGCGCTTCCGCGTGGAAACCTTGAGCCCACAGGGATTGCACCTGGCTCGACTTCACGATCGACACGATACCCAGCGGCAGGCAGCACAACACCGTGCACAGGATCGCCCACACCAGGTTGTTGTCCGGTGGAGGGCCATAGCTCGGCATTCCGCCGTAGTACGGCTGCTGCGGCGGAGGCCCGCCAGGAGGCGGGTAGTTCGGGTATTGGTCTGTCATGAGGTCTCCCCCTCGGTCGCCTCTATCAGCGGTAGTTGCTCATGTCGGTCGAAGCCGCGAAGACACCGAGAACGAGCAGGAGCACGTACAGGATGCCGAGCACGGCACCGACGATCGCCGCGATGATCGACCACTTCTTGGCAGCGTCGGCCGCCTCCTGCGCCGCCGCGGGCTGTCCCTGCGCCCAGAGGCTGCTCACCTGGTTCGCCTTGACGATCGCGACGATACCGAAGGGGAGGCAGCAGAGGATCGTGGTGAGGATGGCCCACACCAGGTTGTTGTTGGGCGGCGGTCCGGGGTTGTTGAAGCCGCCACCGCCCTGAGGGTCGCCGGAGTAGTTGGGCAGGCCCTGGTTGTCGGTCATTTACCGCTTTCCCTTCACGAATGATGATGTGCAAGCCGACCCGCACGTCACTGCCCGATCAGCGATCACCGGGGGTCGAGAGTGAGACTCTAAGGTGAGCCGTCCGGTTCCACATCATCAACCGGTCTCCGCGACCGAATCGAGACATACCGTTCAGTCAGAAGCCCAGTCGCCTCAACTGACGGGGGTCGCGCTGCCACTCTTTGGCGACCTTGATGTGCAGGTCGAGGTACACCTTCGTGCCGAGCAGCCCCTCGATCTGCTGCCGGGCGCGCGCGCCGACGTCCTTCAGCCGCTCACCCTTGTGCCCGAGGATGATCCCCTTCTGGCTCGGTCGTTCCACATAGAGGAACGCGTGCACGTCGATCATGTCGTCCCTGCCCTCGTGCGGCAGCATTTCCTCGACGGTGACGGCGATCGAGTGCGGGAGTTCGTCCCGGACACCCTCCAGCGCGGCCTCACGGATCAGTTCCGCGACCAGCGTCTGCTCGGGTTCGTCGGTCAGTTCGCCGCCCGGATACAGCTGCGGGCCTTCGGGAATGTGCCGTACCAGCAGGTCCGAGAGCGCGCTGACCTGGAAACCGTCCACAGCGGACACCGGGATGAGGTCGGTGAACTCCATGACCTCCTGCAGGGCGAGCAGTTGCTCGGCGACCTGCTCGGGCCGCACGAGGTCCGTCTTGGTGACGATCCCGACCACCGGCGTGCGCTGGGCGATCTTCTTCAGCTCGGCGGCGATGAACCGGTCACCGGGACCGACCTTTTCGTTGGCGGGCACACAAAGCCCGACAACGTCCACTTCGGACCATGTCGAGTGGACGATGTCGTTGAGCCGCTCACCGAGCAGCGTCCTCGGCCGGTGCAGGCCCGGTGTGTCGATGATCACCAGCTGCGCGTCGTCGCGGTGGACGATGCCGCGGATGGCGTGGCGGGTGGTCTGGGGTTTGCTGGAGGTGATCGCCACCTTGCTGCCGACGAGCGCGTTGGTGAGCGTCGACTTCCCGGCGTTCGGCCTGCCGACGAAACAGGCGAATCCTGAGCGATGCGGCTCGGCCATCAGTTCAGCACCTTGCCACTGGGATCGGTGAGATAAATGGGCGCCCTTTCGGCGAGATCGCGTACCGCGTGCACGGAGGCCTCCTTGAGCAGGCCCTCGGCGCTGACGACGACGGCGGCTTCGATTCCTTCGGCTCCGCTCGAAACGGCGGCGGCGACGGCGGCCTGCAGCGCGGTGAGCTTGAACGACGGCTGATCGACAGTGCCCGCCGCGTAGGTGCGGCCGTCGGTGTCGCGGAGCGCGGCGCCCTCGGCTGCCTGGGTGCGGGCTCGCGCGGACCGGGCCAGCGTCACCAGCTTCTGGTCCTCGGCGTCCAGCTCAGGCATGTTCGACACTCCTGTCACTTTCATCGGGCTGGGGGACCCGGGTGCGACGCCTGCCCTGGGCTGCGTCGTTCACCGCGTCCGCGTCGGCGGGGTGGACGACCACCGTGGTGATCCGCATCCGCCCGCGCCGGTCCTTACCGCCTTCGGCGAACAGCCGAAGTCCGGCGACCTCGGCTTCGGCCCCCGGCAGCGGGACCCTACCCAGTCGCTCGGCGAGCAGCCCGCCCACGGTCTCCACGTCGTGGTCTTCGAGGTCGATCCCGAACAGTTCACCCAGGTCGTCGACCGACAGCCGGGACGAGACGCGGACCGCGCCGTTCTCCAGCTCTTCGACCTCGGGGCGCTCGTCGGTGTCGGATTCGTCGGTGATCTCGCCGACGATCTCCTCGAGGACGTCCTCGATGGTGAGCAGGCCCGCGGTGCCGCCGTACTCGTCGACCGCGATCGCCATGTGGTTGTGCGAGACCTGCATCTCCTTGAGCAGCTCGTCGAGCCGCTTCGAATCCGGCACGAAACTCGCCGGGTTCATCAGCTCTTCGACCCGGCGCTGCGCACCGCCCTCGGCCATATAGGCGGGCATGAGGTCCTTGATGTTGACCACGCCCACCACTTCGTCGACGGATTCGCCGATCACCGGCAGCCGGGTGAACCCGGTGCGCAGGGCCAGCGCGAGCGCCTGGCGCACGGTCTTGTCGTGCTCGATCCAGACGATCTCCGTCCGCGGCACCATGACCTCGCGCGCGACGGTGTCGCCGAGCTCGAACACCGAGTGGATCATCTCGCGTTCGGATTCCTCGACGACGCCGCGTTCCTGGGCGAGGTCGACCAGTTCGCGCAGCTCGACTTCGGAGGTGAACGGGCCTTCGCGGAAACCGCGGCCGGGGGTGATGGCGTTACCGAGGACGATCAGCAGCCTGCTGAGCGGGCCGAGAACCGAGCCGAGGATCCGGACCGGGCCGGCGACGACCAGGCCGATCCGGTACGGGTGCTGGCGGCCGAGGGTGCGCGGGCCGACGCCGATGAGCACGTAGCTCACCACGACCATCACGCCACCGGCGACGAGGACGGCGAGCCACAGTGGCCGGATCCAGCCGAGGATGTCCACGGTGACCAGCACGGTGGCGGTCAGCTCGCAGGTCATCCGCAGCAGCAGGATCAGGTTGATGTGGCGACGGCGTTCGGCGATGACCAGCGCGAGCTGCTTGGCGCCGGGACGGCCCATCCGGACGAGACCGTCGGCGCGGGCCTTGGAGACCGTGCTGACCGCGGCGTCCGCAGCCGCGAACACCCCGGCCAGCAGGATCAGCGCGATGGCGATGACCAGCAGTGCCGTGGGACTTCCCATGTTCCGCGAACCGCCTAGGCGGGGGGTTCTTCGGCGGGCACGATGTCCAGACCGGCCGTGCCGAGGAGCCTGTCGTCCGCGGTGCGCTGCGCGTCGCGCCGGTTCACCGCGGCGACGGCCGCCTGGAACTCGGCGAGGATCCGCTTCTGCAGGCCGAACATCTCGCGTTCCTCGGCGGGTTCGGCGTGGTCGTAGCCGAGCAGGTGCAGCACGCCATGCGTGGTGAGCAGGTGCAGCTCGTCCATCAGCCCGTGCCCGGCCGTCTTGGCCTGGTCCTTGGCGAACGCCGGGCAGAGCACGATGTCGCCGAGCAGCGCGGGTGAGGCGTCGGGCGCGTCCGGGCGGCGTGACGAGTCGAGCTCGTCCATCGGGAAGGCCATCACGTCGGTGGGACCGGGCAGGTCCATCCACCGTTCGTGCAGGTCTTCCATCACCTCGAGGGTGACGAGCAGGATGGACAGCTCGGCGAGCGGGCTGACCTCCATCTTGTCGAGCGCGAACCGGGCGGCCGACACGATCGAGGTCTCGTCGACGTTCACGCCCGATTCATTGGCGATCTCGATGCTCATGAACGGCGTTGCCCTTTCCAGCCGCTGCCCTGGCCCTGGCTGTCCTGCAGCGCCTGCCACTTCTCGTACGCGTCGACGATGTCGCCGACGAGCTTGTGCCGCACCACGTCCTGGCTGGTGAGCTGGGCGAAGTGGACGTCCTCGACGCCTTCGAGGATGTCCTTGACCACCCGCAGGCCGCTCTTCTGGCCGCTGGGGAGGTCGACCTGGGTGATGTCGCCGGTGACGACGATCTTGGCGCCGAACCCGAGCCGGGTGAGGAACATCTTCATCTGTTCCGGCGTGGTGTTCTGTGCTTCGTCGAGGATGATGAAGGCGTCGTTGAGGGTGCGGCCGCGCATGTACGCGAGCGGCGCGATCTCGATGGTGCCCGCCTGCATGAGCCGCGGGATCGACTCGGGCTCGACCATGTCGTGCAGCGCGTCGTAGAGCGGGCGCAGGTACGGATCGATCTTCTCGTTGAGCGTGCCCGGGAGGTAGCCGAGGCGCTCGCCCGCTTCGACCGCGGGACGGGTCAGCACGATGCGGGTGACCTGTTTCGCCTGCAGGGCCTGGACGGCCTTGGCCATGGCGAGGTAGGTCTTGCCGGTTCCGGCGGGGCCGACGCCGAACACGATGGTGTTCTTGTCGATCGCGTCGACGTAGCGCTTCTGGTTCAGCGTCTTGGGCCGGATCGTCTTGCCGCGCCGGGAGATGATGTTCATGCTCAGCACTTCGGCGGGCGATTCGTGATCGCCCGTGGAGAGCATGCCGACGGTGCGGCGGACGGTGGCCGGGTCGACCTGCTGGCCCTTGCCGGCGAGTGTCACGAGTTCGGCGAAGACGCGCTCGGCGAAGGCGACGTCGGCCGGGGCGCCGGTCAAGGTGACTTCGTTGCCCCGGACGTGGACGTCGGCGGCGAGGAGTTCCTCGGCGACGCGGAGGTTTTCGTCCCTCGACCCGAGCAGGCTGAGCGCGGCGGCGTCGGGGATGGGGAATCGGGACTGGGCCGCTTCGCTGACGGTGGCCTCTTCGGCCTTCGTTGCGGTGACGTCCTCGGGAACGTCGGGACGGGCGGCTTCACCCGGTACGGTACCGGCCACGTGGCGTCGGGCCTTCTTCCTGCTTACGCTGCGATTTTCAACGACTCTGACAAAGCCGATGCTACTGGTTGCGGGTGTCGGCACGCAGTCCGGTTTCTCCTGGCCGTGACCTTCAGCGGCCGAAATGACCCAGCTGCTCGCCGCCGAGCACGTGCGCGTGCACGTGGAACACGGTCTGTCCCGCGTCACCGTCGGTGTTGAACACCACCCGGTACCCGGTCTCGGCGATCCCCTCGATCTCCGCGACCTTGCGAGCGCTGAAGGCGATATCGGCCAGCACCTGCGGGTCCCCCGCGGCCACCTCCGCCAAGTTCCGGTACCGCTTCTTCGGCACCACGAGCACATGCACCCGCGCCTGCGGCGCGATATCCCGGAACGCGAACGTCGTCGCGTCCTCGTACACCTTCTCGGACGGGATCTCGCCCGCGATGATCCGCTCGAACAACGTCTCCGCGTCACTCATCCCCCCACCCTATCCCCGCCACCAGAGGACGACTTGCACCGCCGCAAGTAGTCCTCTAATGGCGTTCGTTCGCACTACGCACCACCGCCATTAGAGGACTACTTGCGAGAGTCGACCGCCCCACTCACGAGCCCACGACGGCGCACAGCGCCGGAGTAGGGGCGACCGCGGAAGACGGACCGGACCGACCACTCACCAGGCGAGGGCCGCCAGGCCCTACGCTTCGCTTCGGAGGCGAGGGCCGCCAGGCCCTACGCCGTTCGCCACCTGCCAACCGCCGCCGGACGCACCGTGGGGGTCCGGGGGGCTCGGCCCCCCGGGAGATACGCGGAACCGCGCCGCGGCGCGAAATTTGGGGCGCAGCAACGTAGCGAAGCGAAGTATGCGAAGCCCCCAAATGAAGACGCCGCGGCGCGGTGGAGCCTGGGGGTCGCTCCACCGTCGCCGCGGCTCCGCCGGACCGAGGGGGGAGGTGCCCGGCGGGGATTCACGCGCGCCGACCGGTGTTGTTCTCCCCAGTGGCGCACCGAAACCGTGTGTTGCGCGTCAGTTAACGAGAGTAACGGCTGTTTGTGTGATCGCGCCATAACTCGCCGCAAAATTGTGGGGTGTTTTTTCACTTCCAGCGGTCTGTGAGAACTCCTAGTGCGCCGAGGGCTACGGCGGCGGCGGTGGAGGTGCGTAAAACGGTGGGGCCCAACCGGATGGCGGTTGCGCCGGCGTCGGTGAGGGTGGCGAGTTCGTCGTCGGTTATGCCGCCTTCGGGGCCGACGATGAGGAGGATGTCGCCTTGTGGCGGGATTTCGATCTCGGTGAGGCGGGTGGTGATGCCGGATTCGAGTACGAGGGCGCGGGAAACGGTCTGGATGAGTCCGGCGAGTTCGCGGGTGTTCGCGGGTTCGGTGACTTCGGGGGTGTGGGCGCGGCGGGCTTGTTTGGCGGCGGAGCGGGCGGTGGCGCGCCAGCGGGCGAGGGCTTTGTCGCCGCGGGTGCCTTCTTCCCAGCGGGCGATGCTGCGGGTGGCGCGCCAGGGGATGATCGCGTCGGCGCCGGCTTCGGTGGCGAGTTCGACGGCGAGTTCGCCGCGGTCGCCTTTGGCGAGGGCTTGGGCGATGAGGACGCGTAGTGCGGGGGGTTCCTCGGTCCAGTGTTCTTCGATGGTGAGGGTGAGGGTGGCGTCGCGGCCTGTCTGGACGGCTTCGACGACGCAGCGTGCCATGCCGCCTTCGCCGTCGGAGAGCACGAGGCGTTCTCCGACGCGCAGGCGCCGGACGGTGGCGGCGTGCCGGGCTTCCTCACCGTCGAGCGTGGTGTGCCCGGAGCCGGGCAGGGTGTCGGTGAGGAAGACCGGCAGCGTCGTGTCGGGCATGGTTACCGGTGGTTCTTGGTGCGCAGCTTGGAGAACAGCCCGCCTGGCTTGGCTCCGTTGGACGACAGTGAGGGCACGTCCTCGCCGCGCTGCTGGGCGAGGTCGATGAGGAGGTCGCGCTGCGCGTCGTCGAGTTTGGTCGGGACGACGACGTCGATGTGGACGTGCAGGTCGCCGCGGCCGTCGACGCGGCCGGAGGAGCGCAGGCGCGGCATGCCCTTGCCGGTGAGGACGAGTTCGGTCGCGGGCTGGGTGCCCGGCTCGATGTCGAGTTCGTAGTCGCCGTCGATGAGGGTCTCGATGGGCACTGTGGCGCCGAGGGCGGCGGTGGTCATCGGGATGCGGAAGTTGCAGTGCAGGTCGTTGCCCTGCCGGACGAACACTTCGTGCGGTGTCTCGTCGATCTCGACGTACAGGTCGCCTGCCGGGCCGCCGCCGGGGCCGACCTCGCCCTGGCCGGAGAGCCGGATCCGCATGCCGTCGCCGACGCCCGGCGGGATCTTCGCGGTGACGTTGCGGCGTGCGCGGACGCGGCCGTCGCCGCCGCACTGGCGGCAGGGGTCGGCGATGACCTCGCCGAAGCCGCGGCAGACCGGGCAGGGGCGGGCGGTGACGACCTGGCCGAGGAACGACCGTTGCACGGACTGGACCTCGCCGGCGCCGCCGCAGGTGTCGCAGGTCGAGGTGCTGGTGCCTTCGGTCGCGCCGGCGCCGCGGCACAGGTCGCAGACGATGGCGGTGTCGACGGTGATCTCGCGGTCGACACCGGTGGCGCAGTCCTCGAGTGTCAGGCCGAGGCGGATGAGCGCGTCCGAACCGGGCTGTACGCGGCTGCGCGGTCCACGGCCGCGGCCGCCACCGCCGCCCGCGGCGCCGAAGAAGGCGTCCATGATGTCGCCGAGACCGCCGAAGCCGGCGAACGGGTCTCCGCTGCCGCTTCCGCGTCCGGCACCGCTGTCCATCGGGTCGCCGCCGAGGTCGACGATCTTGCGCTTCTGCGGATCCGACAGCACCTCGTAGGCGGTGGTCACCTCACCGAAGCGGTGCTGGGCGTCCTCCGACGGGTTGACGTCGGGGTGCAGTTCTCGGGCCATCTTGCGGTAGGCGCGCTTGATCTCCTGATCAGACGCGTTCTTCGCCACCCCGAGAATGCCGTAATAGTCCCTCGCCACCGTCTTCGCCTTCTCCTTCTGACTTCGACCTCACCGCCGCGCTCAGCGGCCGGAGAGGATCTGCCCCACGTAGTTCGCCACCGCGCGCACCGCGGCGATGGTGTTCGGGTAGTCCATCCTGGTCGGTCCGACGACACCCATTCCGCCCAGCAGCATGTCGTCCATGCCGTAGCCGATGGACACCACCGAGGTGCTGCGCATCTGCTCGTCCTCATTTTCCTCACCGATGCGCACGGTGATCGCACCGGGGTTGCGGGCGGCCGCGAGAAGCTTGAGCACGATGACCTGCTCCTCGAGCGCCTCCAGCACCTGACGCAATGATCCGGGGAAGTCCGAGACGTTGCGGGTGAGGTTCGCGGTGCCGCCCAGCACCAGCCGCTCTTCGGGGTGCTCCACCAGTGATTCCACCAGCACGGTACAGACCCGGGTGAGGTTGTCGCGCAGTTCGCCGGGTGCCTTTTCGGGCAGTTCGGCGACCGAGGCCGCTGCCTCGGTCAGACGGCGGCCGGCGAGCGCGCCGTTCAGCACCGTGCGCAGCCTGCCGACGTTCTCCTCGGTGATGACGTCGCCGAGGTCGACCGTGCGCTGGTCGACGCGGCCGGAGTCGGTGATCAGCACCAGCATCAGCCGGGCAGGGGTGAGCGGTACCACTTCCAGGTGACGCACCGCGGAGTTCGTCATCATCGGGTACTGGATGACGGCGACCTGCCTGGTCAGCTGCGCGAGCAGCCGCACGGACCGGCGCAGGACGTCGTCGACGTCGGTGCCGCTGTCGAGGAACATCGTGATGGCCCGGCGTTCGGCCGTGCTCAGCGGTTTGACCTCGGCGATGCGGTCGACGAAGAGCCGGTACCCCTTGTCGGTGGGGATCCGGCCCGCGCTGGTATGCGGCTGTGTGATGTAGCCCTCTTCTTCCAGCGCCGCCATGTCGTTGCGCACGGTGGCGCTGGACACACCGAGGTTGTGCCTGTCGACGATCGCCTTGGAACCGACGGGCTCCTGATTCGACACGTAATCGGCGACGATCGCGCGCAGCACTTCGAAGCGGCGCTCTTCCGCGTTGGCCACCCGCACCTCCCTCGGCTCGTCCTCACAACGAGTTTACGGAAGGCATGGTGCCCGAGGATGGTCCCCTTCAGCTCACGGCCGCGGAAAGGGCCTCGAACTCGGCGTCGGTCAGCTCGATCTCGGCGGCGGCGACGTTGTCCTCCAGGTGCGCGACCGACGACGTCCCCGGGATGGGCAGGACGACCGGCGAACGCTTCAGCAGCCAAGCCAGCGCGAGCTGCGACGGCGAGGCGCCGTGTTCCTTCGCCAGCGCGGTGAGCGGGCTGTCCTTCCCCGCGAGCTCGCCGGTGGCCAGCGGGAACCAGGGGATGAACGCGATGTCGTGCTCGGTGGAGTGGTCGAGCAGCGCCTCGGCGCCGCGGTCGCCCAGGTTGAACAGGTTCTGCACGGACACGATCGGCGCCGTCTTCTGCGCCTCGGCCACGTCGGCGACGCTGACCTCGGACAGCCCGATGTGCCGGATCTTGCCCTCTTTCCGCAGGTCGGCGAGCACTCCGAGCTGATCGGCGACCGGCACCTGCGGGTCGATGCGGTGCAGCTGAAGCAGGTCGATGCGCTCGACGCCGAGGTGGCGGAGGTTCAGCTCGACCTGCTGGCGCAGGTACTCCGGCCTGCCGACCACGGTCCACTGGCCGGGTCCTTGCCGGGTGAAGCCGGCCTTGGTGGCGATGACGACGTCGTCGGCGTACGGGTGAAGTGCCTTTTTGATGAGGTGGTCGGTGACGAACGGGCCGTAGGAGTCGGCGGTGTCGATCAGCGTGACCCCGAGCTCGACTGCGCGGCGAAGGACGCGTACGGCCTCGTCAGGGTCCTTCGGGTCGCCCCAGACCCCGGAGCCGGTGAGCTGCATCGTCCCGTAACCCAGCCGGACGACGGGCAGGTCACCGCCGAGTGCGAACGTTCCGGAGCTGCGTGCGGGCTGTGCGGACATGGCGCCTCCTGAAGCTTGCGTCGGCTGACTCCGTCCACCCTGCCTCCCGAACGCGTGTGAGGGCCACCCTCAGGGACTCTGAGTCCCTGCGGGTGGCCCTCACGCGACTTCAGACTGTTGCGCGGAGGCACGTCGAGCTGGGTCGGTACCGCGAGTCCGTGAAGGCCTCCTTGAGGGACTCTGAGTCCCTCAAGGAGGCCTTCACGGACTCGGAACACTCGGCCGGAAGCGCGACTTCAGCTGTTGCGCGGGAATCCGAGGTTCACTCCGCCCTGCGAAGGGTCCGGCCACCGTGAAGTGACGACCTTCGTCCGCGTGAAGAAGTGGAACCCTTCCGGACCGTAGGCGTGGCTGTCCCCGAACAGTGAGTCCTTCCATCCGCCGAACGAGTAGTAGGCGACCGGCACCGGGATCGGCACGTTGACGCCGACCATCCCGACCTCGACCTCGTTCTGGAACCGCCGCGCGGCCCGGCCGTCGTTGGTGAAGATCGCGGTCCCGTTGCCGTAGGGGTTGGCGTTGATCAGGTCCAGCGCCGCGTCGTAGCCCTCGGCGCGCGCGACGGTGAGCACGGGGCCGAAGATCTCGTCGGTGTAGACGGACATCTCCGGGGTCACGTGGTCGAACAGTGTCGGGCCGAGCCAGAACCCACCGTCCTCGCCGTCGACCTCGACACCGCGGCCGTCGACGACGAGCCTCGCGCCCGCCTCGACACCGGCGTCCACATAGGACTCGACGCGTTCGTGGTGCGCGGCGGTGACCAGCGGGCCCATTTCCGACGTGGGCCGCCTGCCGTCGCCGACGCGGAGCCGGGTGATCCGTTCGGCGATCTTCGCCACCAGTTCGTCGCCGACCGGGTCGACCGCGACCACGACCGACACCGCCATGCACCGCTCCCCCGCCGAGCCGAAGCCCGCGGAGACGGCCGCGTCGGCGGCGAGATCGAGGTCGGCGTCCGGGAGCACGACCATGTGGTTCTTCGCCCCGCCGAGCGCCTGGACGCGCTTTCCGTTCCTGGTCCCGGTTTCGTAGACGTACTTCGCGATCGGCGTCGACCCGACGAACGAGATCGCCTTGACGTCGCGGTGTTCCAGCAGGCCGTCGACGGCGACCTTGTCACCGTGCAGGACGTTGAGGACGCCGTCGGGCAGGCCCGCCTCGGCGAACAGTTCCGCGATGAACACCGCCGCGGACGGGTCCTTCTCGCTCGGCTTGAGCACGACGGTGTTGCCGCAGGCGAGCGCGTTCGGCACGAACCACAACGGGACCATGGCCGGGAAGTTGAACGGCGAGATCACGCCGACCACGCCCAGCGGCTGCGCGATCGAGTAGACGTCGACGCCGGTGGAGGCGTTCTCGCTGAAGCCGCCCTTGAGCAGTTGCGCCGCGCCGCAGGCGTACTCGACGTTCTCGATGGCCCGGGCGATCTCGCCGGCGGCGTCGGATTCGACCTTGCCGTGCTCGCTGGTGACGATCTTCGTCAGCTCGTCGCGCCGGGCCGTCAGCAGCTCGCGGAAGGCGAACAGCACGCGCGTCCGCCCGGCCAGCGACGTCCCGCGCCAGCCCGGGAGTGCCCGGGAAGCGGCCGCGACGGCGGTTTCGACGTCGTCCTGGCCGGCGAAGGAGACCTTCGCCCGAACCTGTCCGGTGGCCGGATCGAACACGTCACCGGATCGTTCGCTCACGCCTTCGAACGGTTTGCCGTCTATCCAGTGGTTGATGCGTTCGGTGGTGCGGTCGGTCACGGGTGCCCTCCTGGTCCGGGATGACTGCTCCGGTCGAGTCTGGGTGCGCACGCCACACCGACGCCATCGGCAACGTGTACGGACTCGCGTTCCCGGCCGTACAGTCTGTCTCCTGCGTTCCGACCAGGTGGGAGGCCGATGTACCCGACCGTCGCCGAGGTGCTCGCGCTGCCGGTGCTGCGCCAGGGCAGGCCCCATGTGGTGGCGGGTGCGGCGGGGCTGGACACGCCGGTCCGCTGGGCGCACGTCGCCGAGGTCGCGGACATCGCCCATCTGCTGCGGGGCGGGGAACTCGTGCTGACCACCGGGGTCGCGCTGCCCGATGACGGCGCCGCGCTCGCCCGCTACGTCGCCGATCTCGCCGGGGTCGGGGTGGCCGGGCTCGTGGTCGAACTCGTCCGTCATTGGAGTGACAAGCTGCCGTCCGCGCTCGTCGACGCCGCGGACCACCACGGAGTCCCCTTGGTGACCCTTTCGCGGGAAACGCGCTTCGTGTCGGTCACCGAAGCGGTGAACGGGCTGATCGTCGACGCCCAGGTCGCTGAACTCCGGGCGGCGGAACGGGTCCACGAGACCTTCACCGCGCTGACGGTCGCCGGCGCCGAACCCGGCGACATCCTGCGCGAGGTCGCCCGGCTCACCGAACATCCCGTCGTGCTGGAGACGCTCTCGCACGAAGTACTGGCCTACGACACGGCGGGCACCGACGCCGGCGAACTGCTGCCCGGCTGGCCGTCCCGGTCACGACCGGTGCAGGTCGGCGAGCGGACCGGGTTCCACGCGGGCGCGGGCTGGCTGGTCACCGTGGTCGGCGCGCGCGGGCACGACTGGGGACGGCTGATCGTGGTGTGCGGGGATCCGCCACCGCACCGGCACGTGGTGGTCGCCGAACGCGCCGCGTCCGCGCTCGCGGTCCACCGGCTGGTCGCCAAGGACACCGACAGCCTCGAACGCCAGGCACACCGCGCGATCCTGACCGAACTGCTGGCGAACCCGGTGCCGCCCGCCGAACTGACCGCGCGGGCCTCCGCGTTGGGCGTCCCGCTGACGGGACGGCTTCTGGTGGGCGTCGCCGTGCGGCCCCGGATCACCGCGACCTCCAGGACCGCGCTGTCGACGCCGGTGCTGTTGCGGGAGCTCGCCGAGGCGACCGCGCTCGCCGCGCGGCGGGCCAAGGTGTCCGCGCTGGTGGCCGCCGACGACACCCTGGTGCGCGCGCTGATCGCGTTGTCGCCGGAGGCGGGGGTCGACACGGTGCTGCAGCGGCTGGCCACCGACGTCCACGAAGCCCGTTCCAGTGCGCCCGCCGTGGTCGCGGCGGGGACCACGGGCACCGGGCCCGCCGAGGCGCGCCGGACACTCGTCGAAGCCGCCCAGGTCGCGGCCGCCGCGCTCACCGAGCACAAGGACCGGGTGGTCCACCGCCTCGATGACGTCCGGTTGCGCGGGCTGCTGCATCTGCTGGCCGGGGACGAGCGGATCACCGCGTTCGCCGCGCGGGAGCTCGGCCCGCTGCTGAGCCGGGACGCCGCGCAGGGCAGCCGGCTGGTGCAAGCGCTGCGTCACTACTGCGAGCACGGGGGCAACAAATCGGCCGCGGCGGCGGCCGCGCACACCTCCCGCACCGCCTACTACCAGCAGCTGGCCCGGATCGAGCAGGTGCTCGGGGTGCGGCTGGAAGACCCGGAATCGATGCTCTCCCTCTACGTCGCCTTGCTCGCACACGACATTCGAGCGGACGACGACCACACGTCCGGGTGAGCAAATCTCACCCAAGCGTGGAACACAGTCACCGGGTCATGTCAGCCGATAGCGTTGGTATGGCTTTCTTCGAACCGATCGGCGCCTGCATGCTCGCGCTGGCCTGCCTCACCCCGGCACAGCCCGCCGAGTCCACGTTTCAGCTGACCAGCCACGAGCCCAGCGGCCGGACCGGCACCGTCTCGCTCAGCTGCCAGCCTCTCGGGGGCTCGCACCCGAAGCGCGGCGACGCCTGCGACAGTCTGTCCAAAGTGGACGGAGAATTCGACCGGCTCCGTGGGGAGCCGCGGGCCTGCACGCTGGAATACGCCCCGGTGGACGTCTCCGCCGTCGGCAAGTGGCGTGGGGAACCGGTCACCTACCGCACGTCCTACGCGAACCGCTGCGTCGCCGACACCGAGTCGGACGGCGTCTTCACCTTCTGACCGGCCCTGACGCGGCCGCCGGGCCTCCCCCTCGGTGGCCCGGCGGTCGCCGCCGCACTCGACCACCGCCTTGATCGCCCTCACCCCCAGGAGGGCGATCAAGGCAGTGGTGCCGCGGCTCAGCGACGGGCCGGGAAGGAACACCTCGCCCCGTCCGCTGTGGCAACGGGGCTCTGACGCGCGAGGGACCGGCTCAGGTTCCATTCACGCCAATCATCTTCGGAGATCCTCATCACGACCGGCCCGAGCACACACGACCGCAGCGGCTCCGGGAGCCGGTCCGCCGCCGGTACGACGTCGGTGGAAAACCCTGACAGGTAGTCGGTATCGAGCGTCCGGCCCGCCGTGAGCCGGTCGATGTTGCGGTCGGCGATGAACCGTTCCGGGTCGAGCACGGCCAGCCCCAGCAGGGCCACGACGGCGGCACCGATGGCCGCGCGCGGCAGCCATGCCGAACGCAACGGGATCAGCGAAGCCAGGACCAGCGAGAAGATCGCGCCGATCCAGAGTTCACAGACCTCGACCAGCAGCCGCAGCACGGTGAACCCGTACGCCTGCTGGTATGTCCACATGCGACTCAACGCGGACGCGACCAGCACCAGGCTGAGCACGCTCAGCACGCCGAGCAGTCCGCGCTGCCATCCGCGATCGGCCGCCGAGGACTTCGGCGCCCATCGCAGCGCCGCCGCGACCAGCAGCAGGGTCAGCACGGTGATGGCGGACAGCTGCCAGAACCCGCTCCTGGCGTATTCGGCCGCGGTCAGGCCGCTCGTCTTCAGGACGTATTCGGTACCACCGAACAACACGACCAGGCGGACCGCGACGAAACTCGCGAACAGCAGGACGAGCACCCCCAGCGGCAGTGCCCATTCCAGCCGGTGCGCGAGCCGTTTGCGGGGCACCTCGTCGTCCGCGGGCAGCGGCGGCGCCGCCAGCAGGTAGCAGGCCCCGGCGACGGCGAACGCGGCCACGGTGAAGAGGAAACCCCAGCGCACGAAGGTATCCGGGTTCAGGTCGGGGATCACCGCGTCGACGACGCTCGCGAACGCGGCGTCCGCACCGCGCAGCAGCGGGACGAACACCAGCAGCAAGACCGCGCTCGCCAGCACGGGGACCAGAAACCTCGGCTTCGAACGGTTCCCCGGCTTCTTGCCGAGTTTCGCGACACCGCGTCCGATCCACGGGATCGAGAGCATCGCTTCGATCGGGACCGCGAAGACGTCGTAGATGATCGTGTTCATGGTGCGTTTCCCGACCACGGCGAGGGAACCCGCGACGCAGGCGGCCAGGACGCACAACACGTTCAGCCACAGCGACCCGCGGATCATGCCGACCGCGAGCAGCCCGAGCGCGGCCGCCGCCCACAACGCGCTGCCCACGCCGAAGTGCGGTTCGGCATCGCAGCGGGCCCGCCTGTCGGCGAAGTAGACGGCCACCGCGAAGGCCAGCCCGGCCACGAACCAGCCGACGCCGGGCCGGTCCAGCGGCAGCGCGACGGCGGTGATCAGCCCGGCCGCGACCGCCGCGGGCAGCACCGAACCGGGCAGCGGGACGATCGCCGACTTCGGCGGCGCCACCGGCCGCATCAGCACCGGCACCTGCGCCCGCGTCGCTGACGGCACCGGCGGTGCAGTCGGCGCAGTCGGCAGGGTGGTCGTTGACGTGGTCGCGGGCGGCGTGGCGTGCGCCTGCTTTTCCTCTTCTTCTTCGCTCATGATTTCCTCTCAGTACGTTTGCGAATGCACATAGCGCAGGGTGTGGGGAGCCGCCGAAGAAGACCGAAGCGGCGTTAGGGCACGGGGATGACGACGCGGATGACGCAGCCCGGCTGCTCTTCCGGGGTGACCACGGCGATGCTGCCGTCGTGCAGGTCGACCACCCATCGGGCGATCGCGAGGCCGAGGCCGGTGCCCCCGCCCCCCGCCCGCTCGCCGCGGGTGAACCGCTCGAACACGCTGTCCCGCTCCCCCGGCGGGATCCCGGGTCCTTCGTCTTCGACCTCGATGACGACAGCGCCGTCCTCGCCCTCCCGGCGAACAGCCCGCACCCGGACCTCGCCACCGGACGGTCCGTGGCGGACGGCATTGTCGAGGAGGTTCACCACGACCTGGTAGAGCCGGCCGCGGTCGGCGACGGCCATCGCGCCGGGCGGCTGGACGTCGACGGCGAACCGCACGCCGCGGCCGGTCGCGGCGGAGGTCACCCCCGCCTCGGCGGCGACCTCGTCCAGGAGCAGTTCGAGGTCGAACTCCTCCAGCTGCAGCGGGAACGCGCCGGCGTCGATCCGGGACAGGTCGAGCAGTTCCGAGACCAGCTTGCCGAGCCGTTCGGTCTGCTGCAGCGCGGTCTTCAGCGTCGCCGGATCGGGTTTCGCGACCCCGTCGACCAGGTTCTCCAGCACCCCGTTCAAGGCGGTGATCGGCGTGCGGAGTTCGTGGGAGACGTTCGCGATCAGCTCGCGCCGCCGCTGGTCGGAGGCGTCGAGGTCGGCGGCCATCTGGTTGAAGGCGTGGGAAAGCTCGCCGACCTCGTCCCGCGCGGTCGCGCGGACCCGGCGGGTGTAGTCGCCCTTGGCCATCGCGCGGGCGGCGGCGGTCATCTCGCGCAGCGGCCTGGTCATCCCGTGCGCCAGGATCTGCGAGGTGACCACGGCGAGCACCATCGCGGCGATCGTGGTGCGCGGCGGTAGCCAGCCGATCTGCCAGTTGAAGAAGGCGAACGCGATACCGCCCGAGGACACCAGCAGGATCGCGAGCTTGAGCTTGATGGAGCGGACCGGGTCGAGCGGTCTCGGGAGCGCGTCGATGATCCGGCCGAGCAGCGGGCGCAGCTTCACGATCCCACCTCCAGGGCATAGCCGACGCCGTGCACGGTGCGGATGAGGTCCGCCCCCAGCTTGCGGCGCAGCGCCTTGATGTGACTGTCGACGGCGCGGGTGCCCGAGCCGGTGCCCGCGACGTCCCAGTCCCAGACCTCGCTCAGCAGCCGTTCCCGCGGCTGCACCGCCCTCGGGCGCTTCGCGAAGTGGACGAGCAGATCGAACTCGATCGGCGTCAGCTGGGCCGGGATGCCCGCCCGCGAGACCCGCCGCTGTTCGATGTCGATCTCGAGGTCGCCGAGCACGATCTTCGTACCCGCGTCGGTCACGTCGGCCCGGGCGGAGCGCTCGACGCGACGCAGCAGCGCGTGCACCCTGGCCGAGAGCACCCGCATGGAGAACGGCTTGGTGAGGTAGTCGTCGGCGCCGACGCCGAGCCCGATCAGCATGTCCGTCTCGTCCGAACGGGCGGTCAGCATCAGCACCGGGACCGGGCGGCGCGCCTGGATCCGGCGGCAGACCTCGAGCCCGTCGAACCCCGGCAGCATCACGTCCAGCACCACGAGGTCCGGCTCCTGCGCGACGGCGGCTTCGACCCCCGTCGGGCCGTCGTGCGCCAGGTCCACGGTGAAGCCCTCGGCCCGCAAGCGCGCGGCGAGGGCTTCGGCGATCGTCACGTCGTCCTCGACGACGAGCACCCGGCGTCCTCCCAGTTCCATGGCGATGACTTTAAGCACCGGGCGTGGAGACCATTCGGGTGAGCTGTGGAGATCTTGTGGAGATGTTTCAGCCAATTTGCCGGATTGCTACGACCGTGTGTGTGACGCAGGTCATGCACCAGGGGCCGCCGAACGCAATCGACAGTGTGCGTTCCGACGCGACCAACGGTGAACAGTCTGCCAGTCCCACCCGCGCGGCGAGGACGAGCACGATTCCGCAATGGAGCCGACGGCACGCGGAACACAGCTCGTGCATCCCGATGGCCGGGTCGAACTCGGCGAGGTCGAGTCCCTCAAGGACAGCCGCTTCTTCAACGAGGAACTCGCCCCGGTCCCGGTGGAAAAACGGACCTGGACCACCTACAACTACTTCGCGCTGTGGATGGGGATGGCGCACAACATCCCCTCGTACGCGCTCGCCGCGTCGCTGATCGCCCTCGGTATGGACTGGGTGCAGGCGCTGCTCACGATCACCATCGGCAACCTGATCGTGCTCGTCCCGATGCTGCTCAACAGCCACGCCGGGACGAAGTACGGCATCCCGTTCCCGGTGTTCGCCCGCGCCTTCTTCGGGATGCGCGGCGCGAACCTGGCGGCGCTGCTCCGGGCGTTCATCGCCTGCGGCTGGTTCGGCATCCAGACCTGGGTCGGTGGCGAGGCCGTCTACATCATCGTCGGACGGCTGACGGGCTCCGCCTGGAAGGACTCCACGATCGTCCTCGGCCAGCACTGGACGCTGTGGCTTTCGTTCGGCCTGTTCTGGCTGTTCCAGATGCTCATCATCTGGCGCGGCATGGAAGCGGTCCGGAAGTTCGAGAACTGGACGGCGCCGCTGGTGTCGGTCGGTTTCCTGATCCTGCTGGGCTACGTGCTGGTCAAGGCGGGCGGGCTCGGCCCGATCCTGTCCGAGCCCGGGAAACTCGGCTGGGGCCCGGACTTCTGGAAGGTGTTCGCGCCGGCGTTGATGGCGATGATCGCGTTCTGGTCGACGCTTTCGCTCAACATGCCGGACTTCACCCGCTTCGGCGGCAGCCAGGGCAAGCAGGTCCGCGGTCAGCTCCTCGGCCTGCCGACCACGATGACCTTCATCGCGATCGTGGCGATCCTGACCACCTCAGGAGGCAGCGTCCTCTACGGCGAGCAGATCTGGGACCCGGCGAAACTGGCCGACCGGTTCGACTCCCCGGTCGTCGTCGTGGTCGCGCTGATCGCGCTGGTGCTGGCGACGGTGTCGGCGAACCTCGCGGCCAACGTGGTCAGCCCGTCCTACGACTTCTCCAACGCGTTCCCGAAGAAGATCACCTTCGCCGTCGGCGGGCTGATCACCGGGATCATCGGTATCGCCATCCAGCCGTGGCGGCTCTACTCCGACCCGAACATCTACATCTTCGCGTGGCTCGGTTTCTACGGCGGGCTCCTGGGCGCCGTCGCCGGAGTACTCGTCGCCGGCTACTGGGTGGTCAACCGCACCGAACTGAACCTGCGGGACCTCTACACCGAACGCGGCGTCTACTGGTTCAACGGCGGCTGGAACTGGCGCGCGCTGGTCGCGACGCTGGTCGGCGCCGTGCTGTCGGTCGGCGGCGCATACGGCGGGCCATTCCCCGCCGACGGGCTGATCCCGTTCCTGAAACCGCTCTACGACTACAACTGGGTCGTCGGACTGGCGGGCGCCTTCGTCGTCTTCCTGCTGCTGACCAAGACCGCGCGCAACCGCACCGCCGATACCGGCACCGTCGAAAGCAAGGAGTACGCGAGTGAGTGACCTGGTCCGAGCCGGATTGATCCAGCAGCGGTGGACGGGTGACAAGGAGTCGATGATCGCGGGAGCGGTCGAGGCCATCGGGAAGGCCGCTTCGCAGGGGGCCCAGGTCATCTGCCTCCAGGAGTTGTTCTACGGCCCCTATTTCTGCCAGGTGCAGGACACCGACTACTACTCCTACACCGAGGGCATCCCCGACGGGCCGACGACGAAGCTCATGCAGGAAGTGGCCGAACGCCACGGCGTCGTGCTCGTCGTCCCGATGTACGAGGTCGAACAGCCCGGCGTGTACTACAACACCGCCGCGGTGATCGACGCCGACGGGACCTACCTCGGCAAGCACCGCAAGAACCACATCCCGCAGGTGAAGGGCTTCTGGGAGAAGTTCTACTTCCGGCCCGGCAACATGGGCTACCCGGTGTTCGACACCGCCGTCGGCCGCATCGGCGTCTACATCTGTTACGAGCGGCACTTCCCGGAAGGCTGGCGCGCGCTGGGCCTGGCCGGGGCGAAGATCGTGTTCAACCCGTCGGCGACCAGCCGCGGCCTGTCGGAGTACCTGTGGCGGCTGGAGCAGCCCGCGGCCGCCGTCGCGAACGAGTACTTCGTCGGCACGATCAACCGCGTCGGCGTGGAACCACTGGGCGACAACGACTTCTACGGTCAGTCCTACTTCGCGGACCCGCGTGGCCAGCTGATCGGCGAGGCCGCTTCCGACACCGAGGAGGAGATCGTCATCCGCGACCTCGACATGGCGCAGCTCGCCGAGGTCCGTGACCTGTGGGCCTTCTACCGAGACCGCCGTCCCGACAGCTACGGACCCCTCGCGGAGGCGTGATGACCACCCTCATCAGCGGCGGGCAGGTGCTGTCCACGGCCGGCGCGTCCGTGGCGGACGTCCTCGTCGACGGCGAGACGATCGTGGCGGTCGGCGCACCGGGCACCCTCGGACCGGCCGACGAGACCCTCGACGCCACCGGGAAGTACGTGCTGCCCGGCGGGATCGACGCGCACACCCATATGGAGATGCCGTTCGGCGGCACGCATTCCGTCGACTCGTTCGGCACCGGGACGACGGCGGCGGCGTGGGGCGGCACGACCACGATCATCGACTTCGCCGTCCAGGCCAAGGGCACCTCCCTGCTGTCCACTATGGACAAGTGGCATGAGAAGGCCGACGGCAACTGCGCCATCGACTACGGCTTCCACATGATCGTCTCCGACGTCAACGATTCGTCGTTGAAGGAGATGCAGGCCTGTGTGGACGGCGGGGTCGGCAGCTTCAAGATGTTCATGGCGTACCCGGGGGTGTTCTACTCCACCGACGGCGAAATCCTGCTGGCCATGCAGAAGGCGCGCGAGATCGGCGCCACGATCATGATGCACGCGGAGAACGGCATCGCGATCGACCAGCTGGCCGCGCAGGCGTTCGCCGCCGGGAAGATCGACCCGGTCCAGCACGGGCTCACCCGGCCGCCGGAGCTGGAAGGCGAGGCGACGTCGCGCGCGATCCAGCTGGCGAAGGTGACCGGGGCGCCGCTGTACATCGTGCACCTCTCCGCGTCGCAAGCGCTGGCAGCGGTCGCGGAGGCGCGCGACGACGGCCAGAACGTCTTCGCGGAGACCTGTCCTCAGTACCTCTATCTGTCCATCGAGGACTTGGCGAAACCGGATTTCGAAGGCGCGAAGTACATCGCCTCTCCCCCGCTGCGCGAGAAATCGCATCAGGCGGACCTGTGGCGAGGGCTGCGCACCAACGACCTCTCGGTGGTGTCGACCGATCACTGCCCGTTCTGCTTCAAGGACCAGAAGGAACTCGGCCGCGGCGACTTCCGCGCGATCCCCAACGGGATCCCCGGTGTCGAGCATCGGATGGACCTGCTGCACCAGGGTGTCGTCGCCGGTGAGCTGACGCTCGGCCGCTGGGTCGAGACCTGTTCGACCACCCCGGCGCGGATGTTCGGGCTGTACCCGCGCAAGGGTGTCATCGCGGCGGGTTCGGACGCGGACATCGTGATCTACGACCCGGCCGCGAAACAGACCCTGTCGGTCGAGACGCACCACATGAACGTGGACTACTCGGCCTACGAAGGCCTGGAGATCACCGGCAAGGTCGAGACCGTGCTCTCGCGCGGCCGCGTGGTGGTGTCGCCGTCGGGCTTCTCGGGCAGTACGACGCACGGGAAATTCCTCTCGCGCGACCTGAACCAGTACCTGAATTGAGGCGGGGGCCGTGGATTTCGGGATAGTTCTCCAGACCGACCCGCCCGCGCGCGACCTCGTGCGGCTGATGAAGGCCGCCGAGGACCAGGGTTTCCGCTACGGCTGGACGTTCGATTCGTGCGTGCTGTGGCAGGAACCGTTCGTCATCTACTCGCAGATCCTCGCCGCGACGTCGTCGATGATCGTGGGCCCGATGGTGACCAGCCCGGCCACCCGGGACTGGTCGGTGATGGCGTCGACCTTCGCCACGCTCAACGACATGTACGGCAACCGGACGGTGTGCGGGATCGGCCGGGGCGATTCGGCGCACCGGGTCGTCGGCATGGCACCGTCCACTTTGGCCACCGTGCGCGACTGCATGCACGTGGTCAAGGAACTGGCCGAGGGCCGGGAAGTCCTGTTGCGGGACAAGCCCGTCCAGATCCCGTGGATCCGCAACGGGCGGCTCGAAATGTGGATGGCCGGGTACGGGCCCAAGGCCCTGAAGACGGTCGGTGAGCACGCCGACGGCTTCATCCTGCAGTGCGCGGATCCGGCGATCGCCCGGTGGACCATCGGCGCGGTCCGCGAGGCGGCCCGGGCGGCGGGCCGGGATCCGGGCGGGATCACGATCTGTCTCGCGGCCCCGGCCTACGTCGGCGACGACCTGGCGCACCAACGGGAACAGCTGCGCTGGTTCGGCGGGATGGTCGGCAACCATGTCGCGGATCTCGTGTCGCGGTACGGCGATTCCGGGCCGGTGCCGCACGAACTGACCGATTACATCCGTGAGCGGCAGGGTTACGACTACTCGCACCACGGGCGGGCGGGGAATCCGTCGACCGACTTCGTGCCGGACGAGATCGTGGACCGGTTCTGCCTCGTGGGGCCGTCGTCGGCGCATGTGGACCGGCTGGCGGAACTGGCTTCGCTGGGCGTGGACCAGTTCGCGCTCTACCTGATGCACGATCAGCGGGAGGAAACGCTGAAGCGGTACGGGTCCGAAGTCATCGGCAAGTAGCGTTTCGTCCTCTCCTTGCGGTCCATGCACACGCAACTACCGCAAGGAGAGGACGAAACGCGTCAGGTCAGCCGCCGAACCAGGCGGAAAGGGCTTCTCGCAGACCGTCCGCGGCGGTGTCTTCGGCGCTCGCCGCGAAGGCGATGTACCCGTCCGGACGGATCAGGAGGACGTCGGCGGGCCGGTCCTCGGCCTTGGCCTTGGCGAGATGGACGTCGACGAGACCTCCTTGCGCGAGTTCCCGCAGTTCGGGACGGTCGGCGAGGTCGAGCAGCACCGGCCGCGCGAGGCGCAGCAGTTCCCCGACACTCGTCGTGCCCTGATCGGTCTCCAACGCGAAGTCCGGAACGAAGGTGCCGGTCAGAGCGTGGTCACCGCCGCCGGGCATCGGATAGCGGAGGTCCGTCCCGGCGATGTGGGCGGCCAGCCGTTTCGCGGGCTGCTCGTCGCCGAGCAGTTCCTCGAACACCGCCCGCAGCGCCTCGGCGGCCGGGTCTTGCCCTCGTCGCAGCGCGACCTGAGCCTGGGACTGCAGCAACGCGCGGGCCCCCGCGGCGTGGCGTTCGCCGTGGTAGGTGTCCAGAAGTCCCTCCGGCGCCCGACCCTGGAGATCGGCCGCGAGCTTCCAGGCGAGGTTCACCGCGTCGGACATCCCGACGTTGATCGCCGTGCCCGTGGACGGCAGCAGATGGGCCGCGTCACCCGCCAGCAGGACACGTCCGTCCCGGTAGCGCTCGGCCTGCCGGGCGGAGAACTGGTAGCGCGAAAGCCGGACCGGGTCGCCCAGCGGGACGTCCCCGCCGAGCACACGGCGGATGCTGTCGCCGAGTTCGGTCAGGGTCATCGGCACGTCGTCGTCGACCTCGCCGGGATCCTCTTCGGTGGTCTGGATGAACAGGATCCCGGGGGTCAGCGAGCCGAGGGCGAACACCCCGCCGTCCGTGCGCGTGAAGCCCGCTTTGACCCGGCCCAGCTCGGGGGTCTCGATGTCGCCGTTCTCGTGCACGGTCAGCCCGTCCGGGACACTGACCTGCCCGATCCGGTTGACCTCGGGATAGGTGGTGCCGGGGAACCCGATCCCGGCCAGCCCGCGGATCGGGCTGCGGCCGCCGTCGCAGCCCACCAGGTACGGCGCGGTCACCTCGTAGGTCCCGTCCGGCCCGCGAACCTGAGCCGTCACGGAGGTGGCGTCCTGGGTCAGCCCGACGACCTCGTGCCCGCGGCGCAGTTCCGCGCCGAGTTCGACGGCGTGGTCCTCCAGCAGGCGCTCCAGCAGCGGCTGGCGCAGCGGCACCGCCTTCAGCGGCGGCTCGTCGAACCGGGTGAGGTCCACGTGCACCCCGCCGAACGGGAACCGGTCGACGGGGACGGGGTCCGTGACGGCCTCCTGCACCCGCTCCAGCAGGCCCCGGTAACTCAGCAGGTCCAGGATCTGCCCGCTGAGGCCGTGGGCCTTCGGCGTCTTTCCCTGTTCCGGCCGCCGTTCCAGGACCAGCGGTCGCACACCGGCCAGGCGAAGTTCCCCGGCCAGCATCAGCCCGGTCGGGCCCGCACCCACGATGATCACGTCGACGTCCGACAAATCGTCACCCCTGTTTCCCTGTTTTTGGCTACGGCGGAGGATTCTGCGGCATCACCGGGGTCTTGCCGCAAGCCCCCGGGTGCGCTATATGTTGAACATGGAGGGGCGTGCCCCACCATCGTTCCGGGTACGCGCACCAGGGACCGCGTGATCGCGAGACGGAACGCTGGACCGGGTGAACACCATCAGAGTCCGCACCGCTGCTTTGATCACCCTCACCGCTCTCGCCGCCGTCACGATCGCGCCCGCGGTCTCGGCCGCGCCGAAGGGCATCGCCTGGGGTCCCTGTCCGGAAGGATCACCACCCGGCTACGACTGCGCCGAACTCGAGGTCCCCTTGTCGTATCAGGATCCACGGGGACCGAAGCTCACCATCGCGCTCGGCCGTCTCCCCGCGGCGGACCGGAAACACAAGCGCGGCACGATCTTCACCAACCCGGGCGGCCCCGGAAACCCGGGCCGCTTCACCAAGTTCCAGACCCCTTCACTGCACCAGCAGTTCGACATCGTCGGCTTCGACCCGCGTGGGGTCGGGGCCAGCACTCCGGTCCGCTGCTTCGCGAACGACGCGGAAATCGAACCGCTCAAGCGAATCCTCGGCCAGTTCCCGATCACCGCCGAGCAGGAGACACGACACGTCGCCGACGTCCGCGAGGTCGCCGCTTCCTGCGGCCGCAACGCCGGACCTCTGCTGGAGCACTTGCCGACCGCGAACGTCGCCCGCGATCTCGACCGGCTCCGCGAGGCCGCCGGCGAGCCCCGCCTGCGGTACTACGGCCTTTCGTACGGCACGTACCTCGGCGAGACGTACGCCAATTTGTTCCCGCACCGCGTCGGCGCCTTGGCACTCGACGCCGTCGACGATCCCATCGCCTGGTCCACGGGTTACCGTCCGGAGGACGCGAACGTCCCGTTCAGCACCAGGCTCGGCAGCTTCCGGGACGCGGATCGCGCCCTGCAGGCATTCCTCGACACGTGCGCCGCCGACGTCCGGTGCGTGTTCCGTGAACCCGGCACGGATCTGCGGGCCAAGTACGACGCCATCCTCGACCGGCTCGAAGCCTCGCCGGGCGCGATCACCTACCAGGACGTCATCCGGCGCACGCACAACGCGCTGACCGACGAAGCCAACTCCCCCGCACTGGCGGAGTTCCTTCAGGCCGCGGCGAAACCGGCGACAGTGTCCTCAAAGGCCATCGTGACACCGTACGACTCCGCACTGGGCGGCGGCGGAACCCTGTGCGCCGACACGACGAACCCGCGCGATCCGGCCGCCTGGTCGAAGGCCGCGCGCGAAGCCGACCGGGAAGGACGCGGCTTCGGTTCCTATGACACCTACCTTTCCCTGCCGTGTGCCTTCTGGCCTGCCTCCGGCTCGGCGCGCTACGCCGGGCCGTGGAACCGCCCGACCGCACCGATCCTGTTGCTGGCCAACGGTAAGGGCGATCCCGAGACGCCGTACGCCGGAGCGAAGCGGACAGAGCGCATCCTCGGTAATGCCCGCCTCCTGACGCTGGACGCGTGGGGGCACGGCGCCGCGAACCGCAGTGCCTGCGTCAACGCGGCGCTGGACGGCTACCTGACCTACGGACGTCTTCCGGCGCGCGACACCGTCTGCGCCCCCGATCACGAACCCTTCGACGCCAGGTAGTCCAGTGAAACCTTCTCGTCGGTGAGCCACGCGGCGTAGTCGGCGGGATTCTCGAAGATATGCGCGAACCGGTGCGCCACCTCGGGCACCGTTTGCGCGGCTTCCAAAGTGGCCAGTACGTGATCCGGCGGCGGCGCGAGGAAATCGTTGCTCAGCCGGGTCGCGTGCTGTGCCTTTTCCCAGTATTCCGCGAAAGTACGGCGCTGGAACTCCTCGTCGAACGGCCGGTCGCCGTGGTCGAGGATGCTCTGCTCGTAGACCGCGGCCGCGTGAGCCGCCATATTCGCGCCCTGCCCGGCGACCGGGTCGTTCGTCACCGCGGCGTCCCCCATCGCCAGCACCTTCGCTCCCGACGGCAGTGTCCCGACCGGTTCGCGCACGATCGGCAGGACCCGGCCGCGCAGGACGTCCAGCGGCCCGCTCGGCCGGGCATCGGCGAGGGATTCCGCGACCCAGGGGAACTGCTTGCGGAGCAACGTCATGGCGAGTTCGAAATGCTCGCCGGGATCGGTGACGTCGTCCCAGACGTCCAAGGAGCCGCCCGGCACGCCGAAGAACCCGAGACCGAAGACGGGGCCGCGTACGGACTGGATCGGCAGCCCGAACAGTTCACCGGCCGGGGAGAGCCCGAACGTCAGGCCCGGGTAGACCGGAAGCGGCTCGTCCCGACCGGAGACCAGGTACGTGATCCCGATGGTCCGCTGCGGCTCGCGATACCGCGAGTGCCGGTCGTCGCGCGGGAACAGGCTGTCGAACTGCGGACCGCGGCCGGCGGCGACGAGCACCAGGTCGAACTCGCGGGCATAGCCGTCGAGCAGTTCGGGCGTGACCTTGCCGATCCGCACCTCTCCCCCGCGCTCGGCGAACGCGGTCAGCCAGTCGGAGACCTTGACGCGCTGATCGACCGACTGCGCGGGATGGTCGAACCTCGCCTCCCACGAGATCGCGGGTTCCGCCGAATCCCCGGCGAGACCGAACGAAGCGCCGAGGATCCGGGGCGCGTGGCCGTCCCAGAAGTTGATGCCCAGCGCGCGTTCCCGCCGCAGCGCGGGTTCGAACACGCATTGGTTCGAGATGAGCCTGCCCGCGCGGATCGTCCCGGCGTCGCGGTCGGTGACCACGGTGACGGCGTATCCGCGCTTCTGCAGTCCCAGCGCCAGGACCAGTCCGGCCTGACCGGCCCCGGCCACCACGATGCGACGCATGGATTCCCCTTCCCCCGAGCTTTCCCGACGGTTCAGTCTCGCCGGATTTTCGCTGCGGGGCAAAGGAATCGCCTGATGAGCTGCCCCAAGGGGCGTCAGCCGACGAGCGCTTGGTAGACCAGTTGGCGCAGTTCGACGCGGATCGGATAAGACGACGACGGCAGCAACTGCGTGAAGAACAGCACCGTGATGTCCTCGTCCGGATCGACCCAGAACGCGGTGCTCGCCGCGCCGCCCCAGGCGAATTCTCCCTCGCTGGCCGGAGTTTTCGCCTTGACCGGGTCCTGCAGCACGGAAAAGCCCAGCCCGAAGCCGAAGCCGTGGTACGGCGCCTCGGAGAACGAGCCCCGCCCGTACTCCTCCAGGTCCACACCACCCGGCAGGTGGTTGCTCGCCATGAGCTGCACCGTGCGCGGGCTCAGCAGCCGGACGCCGTCGAGTTCGCCGCCGCGGAGCAGCATCTGGGTGAACCGGTGATAGTCGCCCGCCGTCGAGACCAAGCCCCCGCCACCCGAGAAGCACGACGGCACCACGCGGCCGACGCTGCCCATCTCGTCGTGCCGCAACGGCGCCTTCGTCCGAGGATGGGGGACATACAGCGCGGCGAGCCTGTCGAGGACGTCGGAGCCTGCCTGGAAACCGGTTTCGTTCATGCCGAGCGGAGTGAAGATGCGTTCGGCGAAGAAGGTGTCCAGCGACTGACCGGACACGACCTCGACGAGCCTGCCGAGGACGTCCGTCGCGACCGAGTAGTTCCATTCCGTCCCGGGCTGGAACAACAGCGGCTGCCGCGCGACCGCCTCGGAGACACTCGCGAGGTCGAGGCCCGGCGGCGTGCTCCAGTCGAACCCGGCCTCGCGGTAGACCGCGTCGACCGGGTGCGTGCGGTGGAAACCGTAGGTCAGGCCCGCGGTGTGACTGAGCAGATGCCAGAGCCGGATCGGCTCCGTCGCGGCCTCGGTCGCCATCCGGACGAACGAGCCCCCGGTGAAGACGCGGGGCTCGGCGAACTCGGGCAGCCAGCGGGCGATCGGATCGTTGAGGTCGATGAGCCCCTCTTCGACGAGCATCATCGCGGCGACCGAGGTGACCGGCTTCGTCATCGAGAAGATGCGCCAGATCGTGTCGGTCTCCACCGGCAGCCCGGCCTCGATGTCCCGCTGCCCGTTCGCCGCGACGTGCGCGACCTTCCCGTTCCTGGTCACCACGGCCAGATACCCGGGGAGCAGGTTCTTCTCCAGATAGCGGTCGAAATGCCGATCGATCCGTCGCAGCCGTTCCGCGTCGAATCCCACTTCGGCCGGGTCGACGTCCACCTTCAGCTCGATCATGAGCCCGAGGCTACGCGTTCCGCTCGGCCCTTTTCTCTTCTCGCCAAGCCTCGTCGGACTTCCCGGCGCGCCAGTATCCGGAGATGGAAAGCAGATCGCGCCGCATCCCCCGCTCGTCGAGCAGATAACGTCGCAGGTCGCGGACGAACGCGGCTTCACCGTGCACGAAGGCCTGGACGACGCCGTCGTGCCAGTCGAGCGCGCGGACTGCGGCCGCCAGGTCGTCACCCCGGCTGCGGTGCAGCCAGGTGATCCGCGCTTCGGCCTTGGTGGTCAGCGTCTGCTCCTCGGCGGCGTCCTCGACGAGGATGACCGCGTGCGCGGGAACCCCCGCCGGCATCGCCTCGAGCGAGGCGGCGATCGCCGGCAAGGCGCTCTCGTCCCCGGCGAGCAGATGCCAGTCGGCCTCTTCGCCCGGCGCGTACGCCCCGCCAGGACCGGAGATCAGCACCTCGTCGCCCGGTTTCGCGGATGCGGCCCACGGACCGGCGATGCCCTCGTCACCGTGGTGGACGAAGTCGAGCACGAGTTCGCCGAGATGCCGGTCGAAAGCGCGGACGGTGTAGGAACGCATCCGCGGCCACTGCTCGCGCGGCAGTTCTTCGCGGACCTGCGCCAGATCGAAGGGCTCCGGATAGGCGACGCCGGGCACCCGGAAGTGCACCTTCACGTAGGCGTCGGTGAATCCGTTGGGCTGGAACGAGGCGATCTCCTCGCCGCCTGCGACGATGCGGACCATATGCGGGGTGATCCGCTCGGTGCGCAGCACCCGCAACCGGGTCGCCGACGCCGCCTTTCGCGCCTCGGCCATCCGCGGCTCCTCTCGAAAAGTCTAAGTTAGGTGAACCTAATCGAGCCTACGCCTCTCGCCGGTTGACCGGTGGAGGTCTCCCATCATCCGATCAAAGGCCTCCTGGACCTTCGCCGGGAACCCGATGAAGAACCGGTTGGCCAGCGGTACGGCCCAGCGTCCACGGGAAGCGACGTTGTACACCCGGTGGATCACCCGGGCTCCCCCTTGATCATCCTCGACGAGGTATTCGCCGCGATACCACCAGCCACCCTGTTGGGCGACCATGCGCCGCTCCGGGTCGACCTCGAAGCCGGGGTTGTACTGCTGCGCTTCCAGACTCGCCGCGAGCCGGGCGAAGACCTCGGCGGCCGGCGCGGGGACCACGCCGGACACCTCGACCATCGGTTTCACGCCGCGGCCGGATCGCTCACCCGGGTGTTCTGGAACGACGCGACGCGCCAGCCACCGGATTCCTCGACGAGCACGTAGGTCAGCGTCGACGTCCGGCCCGGTTCGGGCTGGTCACCGTTCAGCGAGGAGCCGCCGCCGATCACCACGATCGCGACATCCGGCCGGACGAACCGGACTTTGGGCTCGCTCCCGCCGCCCACCAGCTTCGACCCCTTCAGCGGGCCTTCGAACAGGGCTCGGTGGGCATTTTCGATGACCACGCGGCCCGGCATGTTCATCCCGAAGAACGTCACGTAGTCGGCGTCCTCGGTGAACAGCCGCGCGTAGGCGGCGGCATCGCCGTCGTTCCACGCGTCGGTGAGGCGGCTCAGCACGGACAGGACCTCGTTCTGGCGTTCGATGCTCATGACTTCCTCCAGCTAGACGAACGGTGTTCGTTTGACGAACACCGTTCTACAGGCGAACGGCGTTCGCGTCAAGTAGAGTGCGCTCGAATCCCGGATCAGGAGGCGAACCAGTGAGCAGGCCCCGGCGTCGCGCCGAGAAACCCGTGCTGTCCCAGGAGCTCGTGGTGAAGACGGCACTGGACCTCCTCGCCGCCGAGGGACTGGAGGCGGTGAGCATGCGGCGGGTGGCTCAGGCGCTGGAGACCGGCCCGGCGTCGCTCTACGCCCATGTCGCGAACAAGGAAGAGCTCCACGAGCTGATGGTCGACCACGTGCTGGACTTCAGCCCGGTCCCCGAACCGGACCCGGACCGGTGGGTGGAGCAGGCGAAGGAACTGCTGCGCGGGAACGTGCGCGCGCTGACTGCGGTCCCTGGCATCGCGAAGATCGCTTGGGGCATCCCTGTTCCGGTCGGCGCGAACGCGCTGAACCAGGCGGAGGGGATGCTCGCGGTGCTGCGGGCGGGCGGTCTGGACCAGAAGCGGGCACTCTTCGCCGCCGACGCGTTATGGCTCTACGCCAAGGCTTTCGCCTATGAGGGCGCCGGCTGGCAGCACGGCGACATCGACCTGGCCGAGCAGGAGAAGCGCGGCAAGCAGATGGTCGAATACATGACGTCGTTCCCGCCGGGCACCTTCCCGAACCTGCTGGCCTCGGGCGAGTTCTTCAACGAAGAGACCGCGCAGGAACGCTTCGAGTTCGCCATCGACCTGTTCCTGACCGGTCTGGCACAGCTGAAAACCTAGTGTCGCGAGTCGTTAGTCTCGCGTCGCAAGTTCCACCGCGTGTTCCGCGTCCATTCACGCAAGTTCTCCGGCTGGACACGCGTGATCTCCCTCCAGTCACGCGTGTCCTCCCTAAGATCACGCGACAACCAGGGGGATCCTTTCGCGTGGCCACGAATTCGCCAACAGCATCATCTGACGTCCCAAAATCCACACAGTGCTGCGGCTTACTTCAGAGCAGAGCGACCGCGGCCGCGTATTGCGGCACCAGCCGCGCCCCCAGGGACACCTTCGTCTCCGCCATCTTCTTGCCGAACATCACCCGAGGCCGCCCGGTCTCCAACGCCCAACGCACCACTTCGCCGTAGAAGTGGAAATACAGGTTGGTACGTCCGCCCAGCTCCGGCGGGAGCGCCGCCCAGTTGCGGACGATCGGCAGGGTCGGGTGATCGAGAAGGGTCGTGATGGCGATCGCCCGGCCGGTGGCGGTCTCGCGGTAGGTGATGAGGTGCACGTCGGGCTGCCGCAGAAGGGCACTCCAGTAGCCCACGAACGCCGGAAGCGGCACGATCGGCACATCGTGGTGTTTGGATTCGTTGTGCCGCAACAATTCCGCGATCTCGACCGGATCGGCGTCGATACCGGGCACGACCCGCGCCTCGATCGAAGGATCGGCCTCGAAGGTGCGGAAGATCTTGCGCAGGTTGTATTTCCGTTTCTTGGCCAGTGAGTTCACCCAGTCGTCCCGGCTCGAGAACGGCGTGACGTCGAGGACGGCGAGGTCCTCGGTCCGGCGCACCGTCTTCAGCCCGCCGCGGACACTGTCCACTCCGGACTCACCGATCTGGCGCACCAGCAGTCCGCGCAGGCCGAAGCCGAGTTCCTCGCGCATGGCGGGGACGAACTGGTCCAGCAACCTGCCGACGCCACCGTCACCGTCCTCGTCGTCGAACCACCAGCCCGGCATCGAGGACGAACCGGGGGCACGGACGTCGAGCCCACCTAACCAGCCACGCCTCCCCGGGCGGGCGAACCGGTGCCGCCGCGTCAGTCCGGTGACCCACGCGGAGCTGACCACGCCACGCGGCTCCCCGTCCTCGAGCAGAACCGTGACCGGCTGCGGGGTGCGCGCCGCCCACGCCTGGGTGGTGAGCACCTCCCAGCTCCAGTCCGCGCGCAGACCGGCTTTGGCCCGCAACGGTTTCCAGTACGCGGGCTCCGGATCGCGCCGGGGGTCCAGCACCTCGATCACCATCGGGTCACCGGCCTCGGCACGATGACCCCGAGCAGCGGGACCGGCTGGAAACCGAGCGTCGCCTTCAGGTCGGTCAGCCCCCGCCCCATCGAGAGGGACTTCCGGTTGCCCTCGATCATGTAGCGCACGTTACGGACGACAGTCTCGAAGTAGAGATGCTTCGGCCGTCCCTCTTCCGGCGCCACCGCGGCCCAATGCTGGTGCAGTGCCGCCACCGGGTGATCGAGCACGGTGCCGAACGCGAGCAGTCTGCCGTCGGCGTCGTGGTAGGTCGAGGTGATCACGTCCGGCCTGCGCACGAGTTCGGCAAGGTACTCGGCGGTGACCGGACCACGCCGGTCGAACTTCACCGGCCCCATCCGCTCGCGGTGCACCCGCAGCAGCGTGGCCAGCTCCAGTGCGTCGAGGTCGGTGCGGGCGGCTTCGGTGCGAACGACCACTCCCGGGTCCGCGGCGACCTTCTTCACCTGCCCGCGCAGGCTCAGCCGCCTGCTGCGGCGCAAGGACGCCAGCCATCCTTCGACATCGACGAACCTGTTCTCCAGCACCGATGTCGGCTGCGTGTCGAGAACGGGCCGTCCCCGCCCGGACAGCATGTGGATCGATTCCGGCTCTACAGTGCGGTAAACGACGCCGAGGCAGCCGGGACCGGTGAAGCGGCAGACGGCCCGCTCGAACCGGCGCATGATCTCCCGTCGGGCGGCGGCGTCGACCTCGTCCGCGAACAACCACGGCGGATATCCGGAAAGCCACGCATGCTGCACCTCGACCCAGCGCGGTCCCAGCCGCGCGACACCGCGCACCGCGCCGGGCCCGTCCGGGGACACCGGTGCGCACAGCATCGCCAGCACCGCGGCGACGATCTCTCCCCCGTCACTGATCACGGTCAGGACGTTGGGGCTGCGGGAGAACCGCGATTCCACCCGGAGCAACCCGTAGTCCCACGGGACCGGCGCCTGCTGGGCGGCGAGGAACGCGGCCCAGCCCTCGGGTTCGGCATCGGTTCGCGGGTCGAGCACCCGCACTTCCCAGGTCATCGGCCCAGCACCGGTCTCGGCACGGCGACCGAGACCAGGGACCTGGTGCCGAAGCCGAGCGCGGTCTTGTTCTCCAGCATCGCCCGGCCGGCCGTCAGTTCGCGGCGCCCGTGCGTGATCATGTGCTCCACTCCCCTGGCGTAGAAGTCGACATAGAGGCTTTTCCGCCCACCGCCCGCACTCGGCAGCGCGGCCCACTGGTGCAGCACGCATTCGCCGAAGGAATCGAACAGCGTGCCGAATCCCAGCAGCCGCCCGGATCCGTCACGGTAGGTACGGGTGATGACGTCCGGGCGACGCACGAGTGCGTCCAGGTAGGACGGTGCGATCGGGCTCCGGGTGTCCATGTGCAGCCCGCCGAAGCGCGACCGCTGCCCCCCGGCCCAAGCCCGTTCGTCCTGCCTGGCGCGGTGGGCGTTGAGCAGGACGGCGAGTTCGTGGCAGTCCAGGTCCTGGCGGGCGGGGGCCGCCTCGGTGCGCAGGTCCCCGTCCTCGCGCAGGTCGCGCAGTGTCTTCCGGATCTCGTCGCCGAGTGACCGTTCCCAGTCGTCCACAGTGGAATAGTCGTTGGGCAGCACGGCGGCCGGGTCGATCTTCCGGGAGATCCGGCCTCGGCCTGCCAACGCCGGGAGGAGTTCCGGGTTCATCGCACGGTAGATCACGCCCAGCAGCCCAGGGCCGAGGTGAGCGCACAGTGCCCGTTCGAACCGGCGGACCACTTCCCTCCGCTCGACGGCGTCCAGCCGCTCGTCGAGCACCCCGGCGGGATAGCCGCTGAGCTGCCAGAGATAGGCCTCGGCCCAGCGCGGGCGGAACCGTCCACCGAGGACGGACAGCGGCGCGAAGTCGTCCGCCCGCCAGCTCCGGCACACCATCACGGTGAACGCGCCGACGACCTGCTCGCCTCTGCGGAGCACCGCGAGTACCGCGGGGTTCTTCGCCAGCCAGGCTTCCCGGCGCAGGACCTCATAGTCCCAGACCGGCAACAACCTCGCCCGATGCAGGAATTCCCGCCAGCCCGCGGGTTCGGCCGCGCTCCTCGGATCGAGCACCTCGACCTCGAACGCGGTCACCGGCACCTCGGTCACGCTCATCGTCACCCTCCCAGTACCGGTCTCGGCACGGCCGCGGAGTACACCGGGCGCGCCCGGAATCCCAGCGTCGCCTTGAGTTCGGGCAGACCTCGTCCGGCCGTGAGTTCCTTGACACCGCGGCGGGTGGCGTAGCGCATGGCACGGATGTAGGAGTCGAAGAGCAGCCCCTGCTTCCCGCCTTCGCTCTCCGGCAAAGTGCCCCAATGCTGTTTGACCGGGCTGTCCGGATGATCCAGCAGGGTGTTCACCGCGAGCAGCCTGCCGCCGGCGTCGGTGTAGGTCAGCGTGTGCACGTCCGGCCGCCGCAGGAACCTGTGCAGGAACGCCGCCGTCGGCATCGTGCGGGTGTCGAGCGCGAGGACGCCGTGCCGTTCCCGGTGCGCTTGGAGGAGCGTCGCGACCTCGGCGCTGTCGAGGTCGTCGCGTCCCGGACCGCCTTTGACCACGACGTCCGGATCGTCGGCCAGCCTGCGCCGCTGCCGTCGCAGCCCGCCACGCCGGGACTTGCCCAGGGAAGCGATCCACTCGTCTTCCGAGCCGAAGCAGTTGTCCAGCACCGCGACCGTGTCGACGAGTTTCACCAGCCTGCCGCGGCCGCGGAGATCCCGGGCGAGGTCTTCCCCGAGCGCCCGGTACAGGACACCGAGCAGCCCGGGGCCGAGCCTCGGCCGCAGGGAGCGTTCGAATTCCCGGAGCACGGCACGACGTTCGCCCGCGGGGAATCCCGGAGCGAACACGATGCCGGGATAGCCGCTGAGCCACGGCTGGCACACTTCCGCCCAGAACGGGCGCAGCAGCCGATGCCCCGGCGTCGGTGCGAAACGGTGACGCAGCCGCGGGCGGCACACCAGGACCGACATCGCCGCGATGATCCCGGCGTCGCCGGAGACGGTGACCAGTACCGGCGGGTTCCTCGCGATCCAGGCGTCGAGACCCATGACCTCGTAGTCCCACACCGGATGCAGCCGCGCCGCCTGGAAGAACTCCGGCCATCCCTCGGGAACGGGATCGGTGCGCGGATCGTGGAAGTGGATCTTCACCTGAGCACGACCGGGGTGCCGTGCCGGGGACAGGGCGCGATCTCCCCGCGGACCCCGCCGGCCGGGAGCACGTCCACGAACCGCGGCGAATCCTGGCGCAGCAAAGTGAACGCGAGCCCACCCGAGGTCGAGCGCGCGTAGACACGGGGCCAGTCGAGATGCCAGCGGCCGCAGGATTCGAGCGCACCCAGGTAGCCCAACGCCGGATCGTGCAGGACGCCGTACGGTCCGGTGTCCCTTGTGTCCAGTTCTCGTCGCGGTACGGATTCGACCCGATACGCACGGTCTTCGGGCAGTGCGGCGGCGAAAACCGCGAGCTGCTTGTCGTCCCCGACCGCGAGCACCCGTTGACCACGGCGGAGCGCGGCGGCCAGTTCGGCGACCACACCGGACGCCGGGGTGTCGGGATCCACCACACAGCAACGGACTCCGCGCGGCAGATCGGACGGCGGACGCACCGCCTCGTCACCGAGTACGACGACCAGTGCGCCTTGCTCGAGAAAACGTGCCTTACGCAGCACGGGACCCAGGCCTCGGTTCGGCTCGATCCGGTGTGCCCCACCGGCGAGCGGGACCAGGTCGACGATCTTGTGCACTGCCTCGGCCAGCGGCGCGGCGCCGGCGTCCGTCCCGGTGCGACCCGGCACCAGCACCGGATCCGTTCTGCCGTCGAGCGCCCAGCGCTCCCGGTAGAACGGCACCGTCGCGAAGGCCGACCGCACGGAACGCCGGTAAGCGGCCCGCCAGGCAGCACTCACCCCCAATTCCCACATGGCGCGCAAGCCTGCGTCATCGACGCCCGCTTGGGAACAGGCGATGCGTAGTTCATCCGATTCCCGGTGAAATTCCCTCCTTTTCGACTGAGCTGAAAGGAGGAACTTTCCGACATGTCTGGCGGGAACAAAGTGAACCTGCCTATAACACCGGGAACTTTCGAGTCGGCACGATCTGCCGGCCGGTCCGCGCCGAGGGAACACATGAACCGTGAAATCACCACCGGTGACACTGCGAACACACTATCGCACTCACCGCAAGGGCTCGCCAGATGACCTGGTCAGCGCCCGGCCCCGTACAAAGTGGACTCACCGTAGTCATCCCGTGCTTCAACGAGGTCGACAACATCGAGCCGTCCTACCAAGAGATCGTCGCCGAGTTGGGGAATCTCCCACTCGAATTACTCTACGTGGACGATGGGAGTACAGACGGTTCACTGGACGTCATCCGCGCTCTCGCGCACGCGGATCCCCGCGTGCGCTATGTATCCTTCACCCGCAATTTCGGGTTCGAAGCGGCCTTTTCCGCGGGATACCGGTACGCGGGTAAACCGTGGATCTTGCACATAGACGCCGACCAGCAGTTTCCCGCTTCGGAAGCGGCGAAATTGATCGCCGCGGCGGAGGACGGGAATGACGCCGTCTTCGGTGTCCGCACCAACCGGCAAGACCCGTTGCTGCGCCGCTGGGGTACCGCGGCCTTCCATTTCCTGGGCCGCCGGGTGCTGCGCATCGAGATCCCGCCGGGCGCGACGGCCTTCCGCCTGGTGCGCACCGAACTGGCGCGCAAGATCGTCGATCTCCGTCTCGGCACGCCGTACTTCCTGGCGACCGTCCCGCGGCTGACCAGCCGCTACACCACCGTCGGAGTGGCACACCGCGCCCGGGAACGCGGAGAGTCCAAAGTGGGCTTCGGTTTCCTGTCCTCCCACGCCATCGAACTGTTCGTCGGGTTCACCCGGCGACTGACGACGGCGGCGTCGACCACCGCGCTGATGAGCGCCGGGCTCGCGCTGCTCGCGGGCGTCGCGACCGCGTTCGGCCTGCTCGGCCTGAGCGCGACGTCGGCGCTGACGTTCGCCCTGCTCTCCGTGGTGCTGACGGTGCTTTCGCTGACCGTCCGCTACCTCGTCGTGGTCGGCGCGGGTCAGCCGAGACCACGGCAGTTCTACATCAGGGAAGCGAGTTTCCCGGTCGACGAGGACGACCGGCTCTACACCTCGGCGGAAGCCGAATTTCAACCTGGGGAAAGGCAAGCGGGAGTGAAGAAACCCGGAACCAACGACACGGCGGCACCCAAGAGCCTGGTGATCCTGGGCGGGGCCGACGGTTCGGTCAGTACCTACCACCGAGCGCGGGACCTCGGGTTCCGCACCATCTGCGTGGACGTCCGCGCCGGCGCGCCGGGGGTGGAACTCGCGGACGAGTTCGTCCAGGTCAGTGTGCGCGCGCCGGAACAGATCGCGGCCGCGCTGGAAGGGCGCGACGACATCGCCGGCGTGCTGTGCCCGGCCAGCGACGTCGGGCTGCCCACCCTCGCCTGGCTCACCCGGCACTGGAACCTGCCGGACCCGCTGCCCGAAGCCGCCGTGGCCGCGTCCGTCGACAAGTCCGTCTTCCGGGACCTCTGCGATCGGCTGCGCCTGCCGAGTTATCGCAGCGTCGGCGGGAAACCGGGGCCGGACCTCGTCCTCGCCGCCCAGCAACTCCGGTTCCCCGCTCTGGTGAAACCGGTCGACTCCTCCGGGAGCCGGGGCGTGGTCTCGTGCGCGAGTCCCGGCGGGCTGAGCACGGCGTTCACCGAATCGCTGGCGTTCTCGCCGTCCGGGCGGCTCGTCGTCGAAGAACACCTCGACGGTTCGCACTACACGATCGAAGCGCTCGCGGTCGACGGCCGGATCGTCTTCCACGCGGTCACCCGGCGCACGCTCACCCCGCCGCCGTTCTTCGTGACGTCGTCACATCTCCTGCCGGCCGGGCTGCCGCCGGCGATCGACCGCGCGCTGCCCCTGATGCTGACCGCGCTGTGCGCCGAACTCGGCTACCGCACCGGCCCGCTCACCCTGGACGCCGTCCTCGGCCGCGACGGGAAGTTCTACCTGATCGAGATGGGCGCCCGGATGGGCGGGAACGGCCTGGCCGAAGCGATCGAACTCAGCACCGGCGTCGACCTGATCGCCGCGGGCATCGCCGCGGCGACGGGCGGCGAGGTCGTGCTCTCGCCCCGCACACCCCGGCCGACGCTGGTGCACATCCTCGCCTCCGACCGCGGCGGCCGGATCGTCCGGATCGAAGGCACCGACGAGGTCCGCGCGATGCCCGAGGTGAGCAGCCTGGAACTGTTCGCGGAACAGGATTCCTTCGTCAAACCGTACGAGCAGGCCGGCTACAAGATGGGCTACGCGGTGCTTTCCGCGTCGACGGTGCCCGAGGTACTCACGGCGGAAGACGCGTTGCGTGGCACCCTGAAATTCCTGCTCGACGAGCAGGGCATGGCGGTACCGCTCCCTTGACCGGCACCTCGCTCACCGGTGTCACCGGCACCTCGACGGCCGCCCCTCGGCCGTCGATGGTGCTCCGGTTGCTCGCCGGCCGGGGCGTCTTCCGGCTGGCGATCCAGGCGATGGGCCTGGTGCTGGTCACCGCGTGGGGAGCACACGACTACGGCCGGTTCGCCACCGCGCTCGGGCTGATGACGTGGCTGAACTTCGTGCCGTCCGCGGCGGAGAAGTCGGCGCTGAAATGCCTGCCACGGCTGCGAAAGACCCGGGACGCGGTCGCGGCGCTGGCCGTCCGCGTCGCGGTGGCCCCGGTGCTCGTGGTCCTGGCGGCGATGGCGGTCGCGCTTGTCGCCGCCCCGGAATCGGACGCCGCGCTGTACCTGACGGCCGCGGGCTGGTCGATCTCCGGAGGGCTGCTGATGACCGTCTCCGGGCTGCACCGGTTCCGTGGTAAGTCCACTTTGGACGCGCTGGCGTTCACCGCGGGCGCGCTGGTGGTCGGTGTGGTGACCGTGGGCACCTGGTTCGTCCGCTGGTCACCGCTGACCCATCTCGGCCTGCTGCTCGGCGGGATCCTGGTCATCCTCGGGTTCTCCGCGGCACTGCTGCCGAAGGAGTGGTTGCGCCCGGGGAAGGTGAACGGGCACCGGCTCATGCCCGCCTTCGGCCGGACCACGACGCTGCTCGGGATGACCGAGGTGCTCGACGTCCTCGCGACGTCGACGGTGTTCGGCGTGCTCGCGCTCGCCGGCCGGACCGTCGACAGTGGACCTTTCTACCTCGCTTTGCTGGCCAGCAGCGCGTTCTGCTCGCTGCTGTTCTATCAGCTGCGGCTGCACCAGCCCGCGATCTCGACGCGGATGCGAGGCAGCGGGGCGGCCGCGGGCCGAGCCCGGGCGGTCGAATTGCTGAAGCTGGTCGAACGGGGTTCCCTGGTCTTCCTCGTGCTGGTGGGGATCGTGCTGGCGATCCCGGCGGGCCGCGCGATGCTGACCGAGGAGGGGACCACCGGGGCGTATCTGGTCCTCGGCGTTTTCGTGGTGGCCGAAACGGTGCTGTTCGCCGTCCGGCTGTACGCGGGCTTCCTGATCGAGAACACCAACAGCAAGGTCCTCACCCTCACCGCGTCGGCGTCGGTCGCCGGCCTGTTCGCCACGCCGCTGGCCGCCGCGGCGCTGGTCCCCGCGATGGGCCCGATCGGCGGGTTCGCCGCGCTCGTCTTCGCCATCGGCGTGCGGGCGACCGTGCTCCGGCGGCTGCTGCGCCGCCACCATCCCGAACTCTGAATGTCGCACTGGAGAAGGAACATGTACGTACTGGGTATCAGCAGGGTCCACGATTCGGCGGCCGCGCTCGTGCGCGACGGCGAGATCATCGCGTTCTCCGAAGAGGAACGCTTCACCCGGGTGAAGCACGACGGCGGATTTCCCGCGCACGCCATCAGGTTCTGCCTCGAACGCGCCGGGATCACGCTCGCCGACGTCGACCACGTCGCCTACTACTGGCAGCGCTGGCGTGAGGGCATCCACGCGGCGAAGGTGTTCGCGCGGTACTTCCCGGCGACGCTGGAGGTGTTCCGCAACGACAACGGCGACGACGGCGGCCGCTCGGCGAGCCTGGTGGACACCTACAAGACCGGTGGCGGCCAAGGGGTCGACGACTACCACGTCGGCGGCGCGGTGCTCGCGCACATCAAGCGGTCCTACACTCTCGAACGCGACGTGAAAGAAGCCGCGGAGTGGACCGGACCGACAAAGTTCAAGACACATCTGGTCGACCACCACAAGGCGCACGCGGCGAGTGGGTACTTCATCTCGCCGTGGGAAGAGTCGGCGGTGCTCACCTTCGACGGTATCGGCAGTGACGGGACCAGCACGTATCTGGGGCACGGCAAGGGAAACCGGATCATCGACCTGCGGCGGATCAAGTTCCCGCACTCGCTCGGCGCGATGTACGCCGGTGTCACCGGATACCTCGGCTTCTACCCCACCCGGGACGAAGGCAAGGTCATGGGCCTGGCGCCGCTGGGCAACGACACCTATGTCGACGCGTTCAAGCAACTGATTCACCTGGACGACGACGGCGGCTTCGAACTCGATCTGAGTTTCTTCGGTCACCACCGCACCGCCAAGCACGTGATGTCGCAGAAGTTCGCCGACACCTTCGGCCCCGCCCGGCCCAAGACCAGGGTCACCGCGGAGAACCCGGTGCCGCAGCACTATTGCGACATCGCCTACGCGCTGCAGGTGACCCTGGAAGAAGCCGGGTTGCACCTGGCGCGCTGGCTGCAGCGGGAGACCGGGTCGAAACGGCTCTGCGTCGCGGGCGGTGTCGCGCTGAACAGCGTGATGAACGGACGGCTCCTGCTGGAGACGCCGTTCGAGGACTTCTTCGCCCAGCCCGCGGCCGCCGACGACGGCTGCGCGCTCGGTTCGGCGCTGGAGGTGTCGGTCGGCAAGTACGGCAAGCCGCGTCCCCGTGACGGCTACACCTACACCGGTCCGGACTATACCGAGGCGGAGATGGAACTGGCGTTGCAGGACGCCGGGATCCGCTACACCAAGGTCGACGACATCGCCGCGCACACGGCCGGGAAGATCGCCGAGGGCAAGATCGTCGGCTGGGTGCAGGGCCGGATGGAATGCGGGCCGCGCGCGCTCGGGAACCGGTCGCTGGTGGCCGACCCGCGCGACCCCGATTCGAAGACGCGGATGAACGAAAAGGTCAAGCACCGCGAGGCGTTCCGGCCGTTCGCGCCGTCGTGCCTGGAAGAACGCGCGGGCGACTACTTCGTCAGCGACTATCCGTCGCCGGTCATGCTGCTGGTGTTCGACGTCCTGCCGGACAAACGCGACGAGGTCCCGGCGATCACCCACGTCGACGGAACCGCCCGCGTGCAGACGGTGAGCAAGACGGACAATCCGCTCTACTACCGGCTGATCAGCGAGTTCGAGAAGATCACCGGCGTGCCGATGGTGGTCAATACCTCATTCAACGACAACAACGAGCCGATCGTCGCCAGCCCGGCCGACGCCGTGGCCTGCTATCTCAAGACCGACGTCGACGCTCTCGCCCTCGGGCCGTTCTGGGCGGAGAAGGAGACCGAATGACCGCCACCCTGCCTGAAACGACCGGTTGGGTGCCCACGCTTTACCGGCACCGCAAGTGGCTGTGGCTGGTGGCCGCCGTCCCGGCCGTGGTCACCGCCCTGCTGATCATGGTGGTCCTGCCGCCGGACCAGACGCTGGAGAGCGTCGCGGACTGGGCGTTCAAGCTGTGCCCGTTCGTGTTCGCGGTCGCCACGGTGGCGCTCTTCCCGCGCACCAAGTGGGGGCCGGCGCTGATCGTGCTCGCGGTCTTCGTCTACATGTCCTATTTGGACACCGAGCTGATCATGCGGATCCAGGCGTTCGCCCGCAACGCCGCCACCGACGAGAACGCCTTCCAGCCTGTCTACCAGTTCGAACTGTTCGTCGTGACCTTCATCGTCCTGTTCGGACTGATGGCCTACCGGCTCGGCGGCGGCCGGACGGCGAACGTGCTCAAGACCGGGATCGCGTCGATCCTGGTGGTGATCTCGGGCGCGAACGACCTGACTTTCTGGGCGCTCAACGACGTCTGGTCGGCGGGAACGAAACCGACCGAGCTGAAGTGGGCCTCGCATATGATCGTGTTCCTCGGCGGACCGCCGAGCGTGCCGGTCGCGGTCGCGTTCATGCTGGTGCACCTGGTGCTGGCGGCGGTGATCGTGGCGCTGCCGGTCGGGCGATGGGTGGACCGCGCGCTCGGCGTCAGGTGAGCCGGCGCACCAGGCCGTCGGCCAGCAACCGCCCCCGGTCGGTCAGCACAGCACGGCCCTGAGTGTCCAAAGCGGACTGCACGAGCAGGCCTTCGGCGGCGGCGGCGCGGGCTTCGGTCACGCCGTCGCCGTCGAGGGCGTCGAGCGGAAGTCCTTCCGACAGCCGGAGTTCCAGCATCACGCGTTCCAGGTGCCGGTCTTCGTCGGTGAGCAGTTCGCGACCCGCCGCCGGTGAGTCCCCGGCGGCGAGCGAGGCGGCGTAGCGGGCGGGGTGCTTGACGTTCCACCAGCGGACGCCGCCGACGTGGCTGTGCGCGCCGGGACCGGCGCCCCACCAGTCGCCGCCGCGCCAGTAGCCGATGTTGTGCCGGCAGCGGGCTTCCTCGGACGTCGCCCAGTTCGACACCTCGTACCAGTGCAAACCGGCCGAAGCGAGGACGCGGTCGATGAGTTCGTAGTCGGCGGCGAGCACGTCGTCGTCCGGTGCGGGCAGTTCGCCGCGGCGGATGCGGCGGGCGAGCGCGGTGCCCTCTTCGACGATCAGGGCGTACGCCGAGACGTGGTCGACCCCGGCGGCCAGTACCGCGTCCAGCGAGGCCTGGAGGTCCTCGATCCGCTCCCCCGGCGTGCCGTAGATGACGTCGAGGTTGACGTGCTCGAACCCGGCGGCGCGGGCCTCTTCGGCCGCGGCGACCGGACGTCCGACCGTGTGCACGCGGTCGAGGATCTGCAGCACGTGCTGGGCGGCCGACTGCATGCCGAGCGAGATCCGGTTGTAGCCCGCGTCACGAATGCCCGCGAAGAACTCCGGCGAGGTGGACTCCGGGTTGGACTCCGTCGTCACTTCCGCGCCGGGGGCGAGGCCGAAGGTGTCGCGGACGGCGTCCAGGACACTGCGCAGCCCGTCGGCGCCGAGCAGGGACGGCGTGCCTCCGCCGACGAAGACGGTGTCGACGGCGGGCGGCTTCCCGAGCACTCGGGCGGCGAGGTCGAACTCGCGCTTGAGGCCTTCGAGCCAGGACTGTGGCGAGGAATCGCTGTCCAGCTCACCGGCGGTGTAGGTGTTGAAGTCGCAGTAGCCGCACCGGGTCGCGCAGAACGGCACGTGCACGTAGACCCCGAACGGCCGGGTGCCGAGCCCTTCCAGCGCGCTCTCGGGGAGCGCGGACTCGACGGGCGTGGTGGTCTCGAGTGACAGTGCGGGCACACCCCAGTCTCCCCCACGCCGTGAAGGCCTCCTTCCCTACCCTGAAGGTAGTGAAGGAGGCCTTCACGGAACGTGCCTACCGGTCGGCGATCCGCACCTTGACCGAGGTGGAGCGAGTGCCGTCCTCGAAGCGCACCCAGACGAGCGTCTCCATGTTCATCGAGTAGTCGTTGACCACGTAGTCGAGCGACCAGTCGCCGTACTCATCCGAACGGACGTCACGGCTCATGTTCACCTCGACCAGCACCACGTTGGCCAGATGCCCCCGGGTGTCCGGCGAGCAGCCGACCGCCTCGAACCGGTACGAGCTGCCCTTGTGCAGCACCGCACTCTCCTCGGGTGCGACCAGTCTGCAGCCCTGCTCGGCCCCGGAAGCCGTACCCGGGATCAGCAGGGACGCCAGTACCATCGCGGCGACCACCCATCGGCGCATGCGCAACTCCTCCGTCCTCTGTGGATCGGAGACCGAAGCTAGCGGCGGCAACGGCCTTGCGGGGCCACTCTCACCCGATGTGGTGCCTACGCCAACCCGTTAGCGGCCAGCCACTCCGGGGACGGCGGGATCTGCTCGATGATGTCGATCAGGAACCCGTTCAGGTCCTCGATGTAGAAGTGCCGCTGTCCGAACTCCTCGTCCACGAGTTCCTTGACGATCTTGACCCCCTCCCCGCGCAGCCGCTCGTACTCGGCTGCCGCGTCGGCGACCATCAGCCCGACCATCGACCCGGCGGTCGCCTGCGTCCGCCAGGGCTCCGGTGTGGACTCGTGACCGCGTTTCACGAAGCTCATTTCATACCCCGGCACGCCGACGTTGAGGCTGGAGAACCATTCCAGCTCGATCGTCACCGTCAGCTGCAGGTGCCGCTTCCACCAGGCGGTGGTCTCGGCGATGTCGTCGACGAGCGCACAGGCGCCGAAACCGTTGATTCGCATCTGGTGTTCCTCCTCGGTTAACCACTTGATACGTAGTACTCTAAGTGTAGTGGTTTGAACGACGCAAGGAGATTTCGTGATGCGGCAGAACCCGGAGCGCCGGACGGCTTTGACCGACGCGGCCATCGCCGTCCTCGCCCGCGAGGGCGCGCGTGGCCTCACCTACCGGGCGGTGGACGTCGAGGCGGACGTGCCGCCGGGTACGACGTCCAACTACTTCCGCAACCGGGACCAGCTACTCGGCGAGGTCGGTGTGCGCGTGCACGAACGCGTTTCGGCGCCGGCGGACGTCATGGAGAACCCGCAGGCGGCGACGCCGTCCCGGGACCGCGTCGCCGGCCTGCTCGGCGAACTCATGGGGCGGCTCACCCAGCGCCGCGAGCCCTACCTCGCCCTGCTCGAACTCCGGCTCGAAGCCACCCGCCGCCCGGAACTGGCCTCGATGCTCACCGCGACGATCAAGGAAAGCATCGAAGCGAGCGTCGGCTGGCACGTCGCCGCGGGAATGCCGGGAGGCCGCCCGGAGGTGCTGCTGATGTACCTCGCGCTGACCGGGCTCACCGTCGAACGGCTCACCCTGCCCGAGGTGTTCGCGGACGTCACCGACGACGACGTCATCCGGACCCTCGTGGACCGGCTCCTCCCGTCCTGAGACGTACGCGTTCTCCGTCACAATGGCGAGCCGCGGACTCGAACTTGACCGCAAATCAGGCCTTTGACCAGCGAAAATAGTCGCACCCGGACACTGTTCCCAGCATTCGGACCGGCCTAGACCACATAGTGGGCGCGTGGCACGCTGAACGAATGACCCGCGCCGGAATCACGCTTGTGGCACGCCGCCACGTGGATCTCCGTCGTGTGGCGAGCGCGCTCTGTGCGACGAACCGCTGACTCCCCGCCACCACCACGATCTGCCGGAGGATTCCCATGTCGTCGCCCACGCGCGAGACCCCTGCCCGAACGCCCCGGGTCAAACAGAAGCGCGGCGAGGGCCAGTGGGCTTTGGGGTACCGCGAGCCGCTGAACCCCAACGAGCGGTCGAAGAAGGACGACAACCCGCTCAACGTCCGGTCTCGCATCGAGAACGTCTACGCCCACCGCGGTTTCGACGCGATCGACCCCGGTGACCTCCGCGGCCGGTTCCGCTGGTTCGGCCTGTACACCCAGCGCAAGCCCGGGATCGACGGCGGCCGCACGGCCACGCTCGAACCCGAAGAGCTCGACGACCGCTACTTCATGCTGCGGGTCCGGCTCGACGGCGGCACGCTGACCACCGGCCAGCTCGCCGTGCTCGCCGAGATCTCGCAGACCCACGCACGCGACACCGCCGACATCACCGACCGGCAGAACATCCAGTACCACTGGATCCAGATCGAGGACGTCCCGACGATCTGGGAGAAGCTGGAGAACGCCGGGATGACCACGATGGAGGCCTGCGGCGACAGCCCGCGGGTCATCCTCGGCTCCCCCGTGGCAGGCATCGCCGCGGACGAGGTCATCGACGGCACGCCCGCGATCGACGAGATCAAACGCCGCTACATCGGCGACCCGCGCTACGCGAACCTGCCGCGCAAGTTCAAGACCGCGATCTCGGGCCAGCAGGACGTCGCCCACGAGATCCACGATGTCGCCTTCGTCGGTGTGGAGCACCCCGAGCACGGCCCCGGTTTCGACGTCTGGGTCGGCGGTGGCCTGTCCACCAACCCGATGCTCGGGCAGCGGCTGGGCACCTGGGTCTCGCTCGACGAGGTCCCCGACGTCTGGGAAGGCGTGATCAGCGTCTTCCGGGACTACGGCTACCGGCGCCTGCGTGCCCGTGCCCGCATCAAGTTCCTCGTGAAGGACTGGGGCGCCGCGAAGTTCCGCCAGATCCTCGAGGACGAGTACCTCAAGCGGAAGCTGACCGACGGCCCGGCGCCCGAGGTGCCGGCCACGCAGATCGACCACGTCGGCGTGCACCCGCAGACCGACGGGAAGTTCTACGTCGGCGCCGCGCCGATCGCGGGCCGCGTCTCCGGCGCCACCCTGCTGGCGATCGCCAAGGCCGCCGAACGCGCGGGCTCGAACCGCGTCAGGCTTACGCCGCAGCAGAAGCTCGTGGTCCTCGACGTCCCCGAGGCCGAGGTCGGCGGGCTGAAGACCGAACTGGCCGACCTGGGCCTGCAGACCGAGCCGTCCCCGTTCCGGCGCGGCGTGATGGCCTGCACCGGCCTGGAGTTCTGCAAACTCGCCATCGTCGAGACGAAGGCCCGCGCGATCCAGCTGGTCGACGAGCTGGAGAAGCGGCTGGCCGACATCCAGGCCGAGATCGAGAACCCGGTCACCGTGCACCTCAACGGCTGCCCCAACTCCTGCGCCCGGATCCAGACCGCCGACATCGGGCTCAAGGGCCAGATCGTCACCGACGAGGACGGCAAGCAGGTCGAAGGCTTCCAGGTGCACCTCGGCGGCGGGCTCGGCCTCGACGCCGGGTTCGGCCGGAAACTGCGCGGGCACAAGGTGACCGCGTCGGACCTGACCTCCTACGTCGAGCGGGTCGTCCGGGCGTACGTCACCGGCCGCGAACCGGGCGAGCGGTTCGCCCAGTGGGTCCTGCGGGCAGAAGAGGGCGTTCTGCAGTGACCGAACGAGCGGCCCCGTACTACTGCCCTTACTGCGGCGACGAGGACCTGCGCCCGGAAGAGAACGGGTCGTGGCTGTGCTCGGGCTGCCGACGGGTCTTCACCGTGAAGTTCCTCGGACTGTCCTTTCCGGAGGTGTCGCAAGGATGACCGCCACTGCCGACTACAAGACGCTCGCCGAACGGGCGTCTCAGGAACTCGCGGAAGCGACCCCGACCGAGGCCCTGCGCTGGACCGCCGAGACCTTCGGCGACGACTTCATCGTCGCGTCGAACATGCAGGACGCCGTCCTCATCGATCTGGCCACGCAGGTCAAACCCGACGTCGACGTGCTGTTCCTGCAGACCGGCTACCACTTCCCGGAGACCATCGGCACCCGGGACGCGGTGCAGGCGGTCTACCCGGGCGTGCGGATCGTCAACGCCCAAGCCGCGCAGAGTGTCGCCGAGCAGGACGCCGAGTACGGCCCGAAGCTGCACGAACGCGACCCGAACCAGTGCTGCCAGCTCCGCAAGGTCGTGCCGCTGCGCGACACCCTGGCGAAGTACTCGGCGTGGGTGACCGGTGTCCGCCGCGTCGACGCCCCCACCCGTGCGAACACGCCCATCGTCACCTGGGACGACCGCAACGGGCTGGTGAAGATCAACCCGATCGCACCGTGGTCCGACGACGAGTTCAACGGTTACATCGCCGAGCACGGGATCCTCGAGAACCCGTTGGTGTCCATCGGTTATCTGTCGATCGGCTGCGCTCCGTGCACCGCGAAGGTCGCTCCGGGGCAGGACGCCCGCAGTGGCCGCTGGGCCGGGCAGGGCAAGACCGAGTGCGGTTTGCACGGGTGAGAAGGGACGACATGACCACGCTCGAACCGGCGACCGATGCCGCGCAAGACAACCTCGCGGCGCTGGAGTCCGAGGCCATCCACATCTTCCGCGAGGTGGCGGGCGAGTTCGACCGGCCGGTGATCCTGTTCTCCGGAGGCAAGGACTCGACGCTGCTGCTGCACCTGGCGATCAAGGCTTTCTGGCCCGCGCCGGTGCCGTTCCCGTTGCTGCACGTGGACACCGGGCACAACCTCGACGAGGTCATCGACTTCCGCGACCGCGTGGTCGAGCAGCACGGGCTGCGGCTGCACGTGGCGAAGGTGCAGGACTGGATCGACGACGGCAGGCTCGAGGAGCGCGCCGACGGGATGCGGAACCCGCTGCAGACCACGCCGCTGCTCGACACGATCTCCGAGAACAAGTTCGACGCGGTCTTCGGCGGTGGGCGTCGTGACGAAGAGCGAGCCCGCGCCAAGGAGCGGATCTTCAGCCTGCGCAACTCCTTCGGGCAGTGGGAGCCGCGGCGTCAGCGCCCCGAACTGTGGAACCTCTACAACGGCCGTCACCGCCCCGGCGAGCAGGTCCGCGTCTTCCCGCTGTCCAACTGGACCGAGGCGGACGTCTGGAACTACATCGCGCGGGAGAAGATCGAACTGCCGTCGATCTACTACGCGCACCGGCGCGAGGTCTACCAGCGCGACGGGATGTGGCTGACCGAAGGCCCTTGGGGCGGGCCGCGGCCGGACGAGGTCGTGAAGGAACTGACCGTGCGCTACCGGACCGTCGGCGACGGTTCGTGCACCGGCGCCATCGAATCGGCCGCCGCCACGGTGGACGAGGTCATCGCCGAGGTCTCGGCCTCCCGGCTCACCGAACGCGGCGCCACCCGTGCCGACGACCGGATGTCGGAGGCGGCGATGGAAGACCGCAAACGTGAGGGGTACTTCTGATGTCCAGCCTCCTGAGGCTCGCGACCGCGGGCAGTGTGGACGACGGGAAGTCGACCCTGGTCGGGCGGCTCCTCTACGACACCAAGTCGGTGCTCGCCGACCAGCTGGACGCGGTGACCCGCGCCAGTGTCGACAAAGGACTGTCCACTCCGGACTTGTCGCTGCTCGTCGACGGCCTGCGCTCGGAACGCGAGCAGGGCATCACGATCGACGTGGCGTACCGGTATTTCGCGACGCCGAGGCGCAGCTTCGTCCTCGCGGACACCCCGGGCCACGTGCAGTACACGCGGAACACGGTGACCGGGGCGTCCACCGCGCAACTGGCCGTGCTGCTGGTCGACGCGCGCAAGGGCGTCATCGAGCAGACCCGCCGTCACGCCGCGGTGCTCGCACTGCTCGGCGTGCCGCATCTGGTGCTGGCGGTGAACAAGATCGACCTCGTCGGCTACGACGAAGCGACCTTCACCGTGATCGCCGAGGAGTTCGCCGAGCACGCCGCGTCGCTCGGTTACGAGCGTGGTTCCGTGCTCGCGGTGCCGGTTTCGGCGCTGGAGGGCGACAACGTCGCGGAGAAGTCGGACAAGACCCCGTGGTACTCCGGCCCGACCTTGCTGGAGCACCTGGAAACCGTGCCCGTGGCACCGGATCCGCACGATTCGGCGTTCCGCTTCCCGGTGCAGTACGTGATCCGGCCGCGCACGGCCGATCACCCCGACTACCGGGGCTACGCCGGACAGATCGCGGCGGGCACCATCCGGCCGGGTGACGAGATCGTCGTGCTCCCCCAAGGGATTCGCAGCCGGGTCGAAGGCATCGACACCGCCGACGGGCCCCTCGCCGAAGCCGGGTCGGGAACCTCGGTGACCCTGTTGCTCGCCGACGATCTCGACATCTCCCGCGGGGATCTGATCGCCGCGGCGGACCGGCAACCCACCGTGACCGACGAGATCACCGCGACGTTGTGCTGGCTCTCGGCCAAGGCGCTCAAGCCGGGCGCGCGAGTGCTGGTGAAGCACGGTGCGCGGACGGTCCAGGCCCTCGTCGACGAAATCCACGCACGCTTCGACGAGCAAACACTGTCCAGTGTGGACAGCCCGGATACGTTGGAGCTCAACGATATCGGCCGGGTCACACTGCGGCTCGCCGAGGCGATCGGGGTGGACGACTACGGCGTCAGCCCGCGGACCGGCGCGTTCCTGGTCATCGACCCGAAGGACGGCGACACCCTCGCCGCCGGGCTCGTCGGCGAAAGGTTCGCATGACCTCAAGCCTCACTCCGCCACTGGTCGCCGTCGCCCACGGCAGCCGCGACCCGCGGTCCGCTGCGACCATCCGCGCGCTGCTCGACGTTTCCCGTGGCCTGGCACCGGGTCTCGACATCCGTGAGTCCTTTTTGGACCTCTCGGAGCCCTTGCTGACGGATGCTCTGCGTGGCCTGTACGCCGAGGGGCACCGCGAGGTCGTCGTGGTGCCCCTGCTGCTCGGCGTGGCCTACCACGCCCGGGTGGACCTGCCGGCGCTCGTCGCCGAGGCGACCGCGGACTGCCCGGGGCTCGAGGTGCGCGTGTCCGGGGTCCTGGGCATCGACCCGCTCATCGAGACGGTCGCGCTGGACAGGCTCACCGAGGCGGGCGCCGACCTCGACGACCCGGCACTGGGTGTCCTGCTGGCCGGCGTCGGCTCGTCGAACGTCGCCGCGAACGACGCCGTCGCCGGGATCACCACCCGCTGGCACCTGCGGCGCGGACTGCTCGCGACCCCGGCCTTCGCTAGCGCCGCTCAGCCGGACGTGCCGGCCGCCATCGCGCGGTTGAGGCTCCAGGGCGCCGAACGCCTCGCCGTCGCGGGCTGGTTCCTCGCGCCGGGATTGCTGCCGGACCGGATCGCGCGTCTCGCCCGGGAAGCCGACCCCTCGGTGCTCGTCGCCGGGCCGCTGGGTCCGGATCCGCGGATCGCCGGGCTCGTCCTCGAACGCTACGACGTCGCCGCTGCCCGGCTCGCCGCCTGATTCATCGTCACGGTAGAGACGGCGTGTCCCATTCGGGCGCTTGATGCCGATATTCGGTGGGTCTTGTTGCCAGTTCCGTGACGCCTCGCGTATGGGAACGGCCCTTTCTTGACGAGTTAGTTAACTTGCCGGTAACTATCTAAACGCCGCGCGGCTCGGTTTCTCTCCCCATCGAACCCCCAAGGTAGGTGGAACATGAAGGCTGCCCTCCGTGCCCTCGTCTGCGCTTCGGCCGCGATCGTCCCGCTCATCGGTCTCGCCGTCCCCGCTTCGGCGGCGACCACCGTCGTCTTCGACTGCGAGGCCAAGCCCCCGCTCGTCGGCAACCAGTACCTCAAGCTGAACCAGGACGCCGACGTCACCGCGCCGGCCACGGTCGCGCCCGGCGCCGCCCTCGACATCGTCATCGACCCGGCGGCCAACACGGTCCCGGCCGAGGTCAGCGGCTACCAGGTCAAGCACATCAAGGACTTCGCCCTGAAGATCCCGATCCCGGCGAACTCCACCTGGGTGAGCGCCGACCTCAGCGGTGGCTCCGGCATCGGCACGACCCCGCCGAAGATCACCGTCTCCGGCAGCGTCGCGACGTTGAGCTTCCCCGGCCCGATCGCCGGTGGCTCGACGTTCGAACTGCCGACCGTGACCGCGCATCTCACCGCCGGCTCGTCCGGCACCATCGAAACGAAACTGGGCGGCACCAGCTATGGCGACCCGGGCCTGACCTTCACCGCGGTGGTCAGCGCGGGCTTCGACGTGTCGGCGCCGACGTCCTGTTTCCCGAACCCGAGCCCCACGTTCTCCACGACGACGATCGGCTGACCGCCCGAAGGACCCAAAGTCCCTGAAGGCCATTTCGGCAGGATTGAAGTGGCCTTCAGGGGCCCGTCCCGGGCACGATCGCGACATGACTGCCTTCGAACTGGCACAGGTGACCATCGCCCGAATGCTGGCGCCGTTCAAAGATCCCTCGATGCAGGATTTCGTGACCGGTCTGGCCCTGGTCAACGCCAGCGCCGACGTCGCACCCGGCTTCATCTGGCGGCTGCAGGTCGAAGACGGCGACATGAGCGCTGTGCGCGCGTTCGACTGGGACATGGGAGACAGCTTCGGCGTACTGCCCAACATATCCGTGTGGACGTCGGTGGAAGCACTCTCCGACTTCGTGTTCTCCGGTGAACACCTCGCTTATCTCAAACGGCGCCGCGAATGGTTCCTGCCGGTCAAGGACATGATGACCGCGCTGTGGTGGGTCCCGTCCGGGCACCAGCCGACGGTCGACGAGTGCGTGGCCAAGGTCCGCCACCTGCGAGAGAACGGCCCGATACCGGAGGTCTTCACGCTGCGGACGCAGTTCCCGAGGCCGGACGTCGCGGCCGGACCTCGCGACGGCGACCCGGACAGCTCTGTCGCGGCCTAGTTCTGTCGCAGCCTGGCGAGCCCTTGTGCGAGGGTGTGGCCATGGCTGACGAACTGGTGCATTACGACGTGGCGGGCGGCACCGCCACGATCACCTTGGACTCCCCGCACAACCGCAACGCGCTCTCCGCCCAGCTGCGGCGGGAACTGAGCGATTCGCTGGACAAGGCGCAGGCGGACGACGCGGTACGGGTCATCGTGCTCACCCACACCGGGCCGGTGTTCTGCGCCGGGATGGACCTCAAGGAGGCCCGCGGCGCCGGTGCGGGCGACCAGGGCGTCAACGAGTTCCCGAAGATCCTCGAGCAGCTGTGGACCAGCCCCAAGCCCGTGGTGGCGAAGCTGGCCGGCCCCGCGCGGGCCGGGGGTATCGGCATGGTCGCCGCGACCGACATCGCCGTCGCGGTGCACGAAGCGACCTTCGCCTTCTCCGAGGTGCGGATCGGTGTCGTACCGGCCGTCATCTCGCTCACCGTGCTGCCCCGGCTCAACGCCCGCGCGGCGCACGAGCTGTTCCTGACCGGCGACAAGTTCGACGCGAAGCGGGCGGTCGAGATCGGCCTGCTGAACTCCGCCGTCTCCGCCGACGAACTCGACGGTGAGGTCGCCCGGTACGTCGACGCGCTCGCCCTCGGCGGGCCGAAGGCGCTCGCGGCGACGAAGGAACTGCTCAGCAGGCCGCGTCCGGCTACCCCGGGCGAGGGCTTCGAGGCCATGAACAAACTGTCCGCAGGGTTCTTCGCGAGCGAAGAGGGCCAAGAGGGCATCACGGCCTTCGCGCAAAAGCGCACGCCGAACTGGGTTCCCGAGGGCTAGTCGGGCAGGACGACGGTGAGGCGCCTGGAGTCCGACCGGTCACCGGACGGCCCCAGCGCCCGCTGCGCGTCGGAAAGCACGCTGCGGACGGCCAGGTAAGCCTTGGGGTCGCGGTCCTTGAGCACCGTGGACCCGGACCAGATCAGCACGTGCTCGCCGGGCGGAAGCCAGGCCAGGTCGGTGAGGCAGTCGTAGAGCGCGTCGAGGTTCTTCCCGAAGTAGTCGGGGAACGACAGCGCCTCCGCGATCGCGTCCAGGATGGACGCCTTGTCGACCGTCCGGCTCCCGTCGATGAAGTGCGGATACGCACCCCGGGCGAACGCCTTCTCCGCCGCGGCCTTCGCCACGGGCTCTTCCGCGGCGCTCATCGAGTGATGTCCACTACGACGAAGGACTTGTAGTGGTCGTCGGTGAAGAACAGCTCTTTGCCGGAGCCGGTCACCAGCCGCTTCGCCCCGCGATCCGGGCTCCCCGGTGTCTTGACCGTGTATTCGCGGTAGTAGCCGGAGTCCTTGGCGGGCAGGATCTTCTCCCGGTTCTGGAAGAGGACGTCGTCGTTGCGCGGATACGGGTACGGCCCGCCCGCCTTGATGAGCCGCCACGTCTCGGACGCCTGCGGGGGCAGCCCGGACAGCGGCTTGACCGGGAGCCCTGACTCTTCGCCCGCGACCTTGCCCTTGACCCGGCTCGCCCCGGCCTCGCCCGTCGGGCCTGCCGAAGCGGACGAACTCGCCGGAGCCGAAGTGCTCTTCGTGTCGTCGCCGCTGATGCCGTCCTTGACCAGCCAGCCGGCGAGCACCAGCACGATGAGGCCGATCAGGGCGGCGGTGATCCGCCTACGGTTGAACATGGTTGGCCAGCTTAGGAGGGCCGGTCGGAGCGGTCGGCATCGCGGGCCGTGCCGAAGAGCCGGGCGACCTTGCCGAACAGCGTGTCGAGTGCCCACGCCGCGACCAGGCACAGCGGCACCACGACCACCATGACCAGCACGAACTGGACCGGGAACCCGGCCTGCGCAAGCCAAAGCTCGACGCCGTCCCACCAGTCAGCAAGCCCGTTGAACACGGGGTGAGCCTACGCTCGTGGCATCTGCGCGCGATGGGCAGGCAGGGGTAGGTTGCTGACATGTTCGCCGTCTACGCATCCGAACCCAACGCCGAAAAGCCGCTGGACTCGCTCGTGATCGGCGAGCGTCCCGAGCCTGACGTGCCCGAAGGCTGGGTGCGGGTCAACGTCAAGGCCGCGAGCCTGAACATGCACGATCTGTGGACGCTGCGCGGGGTCGGCATCAAACCCGAGCAGTTCCCGATGATCCTGGGCTGCGACGGCGCGGGCACCCTCGACGACGGCACCGAGGTCGTCCTCCACTCGGTGATCAACGCCCCCGGCTGGCAGGGCGACGACACCCTCGACCCGAAGCGGACCCTGCTGACCGAGAAGCACCAGGGCTCCTTCGCCGAGCAGGTCGTCGTGCCGGCACGCAACGTCGTGCCGAAACCGGCGGGCCTGAGCTTCGCCGAAGCCGCGACCATGGGCACGGCCTGGCTGACGGCGTACCGGATGCTGTTCGTGAAGTCCGGGCTACGGCCAGGACAGACGATGCTCGTCCAGGGCGCCTCCGGCGGCGTTTCGACCGCCCTCGTGCAGCTCGGGCGGGCAGCGGGCTTCCGTGTCTGGGTGACAGGCCGTAGCGAGGAGAAGCGCGCGCTGGCCGAGAATCTGGGCGCACATCAGACCTTTGAGTCCGGCGCGAGGCTGCCCGAGCGGGTCGACGCGGTCTTCGAGACCGTCGGCAAGGCGACCTGGTCCCACTCGGTGAAGTCGCTCAAACCCGGCGGGATCATCGTCGTCTCAGGCTCCACCAGCGGACCGGATGCTCACGCGGAGTTGCAGCGCGTGTTCTTTCTGCAACTGCGCATCGCGGGTTCGACCATGGGCACCAGGGACGAACTGACCGATCTCCTGGCCTATCTGGAGCTCACCGGCGTCCGTCCGCAGATCGGTGCCGAATTGCCGTTCGCAGATGCCGAAACCGGGTTTAAGAACATGCTCGATGGGGAAACTTCAGGCAAGGTCGTCTTCCGACATTGATCGGAGGGGTGCAGTGTCCCCCTTGATGCGGTCAAGGGCGCACATCAGCGCACGTCGCGGCGTTCCACGCAGGTCAAGCAGGTATTTTGCGGTCTTGTCAAGTGTCAAGAATGTTATGACTAAGCCGCTTTCTCACTACCAAAGTTCGACCAAAATCCGACCTCTCGCCGCTAACCTTGAATCATGACCGCATCGCAGCGGCCCGAACCGGCGGACCCGGGGGGCCGGAACACCACCGAAACCGACCCGATCCGCGTCTCCTTTCGACGCTACGCAGGTGTACGCACCAGAGTGCTCGAAGTCGGGCCGCAGCCGCCTGTGTCCACCGACCGCACGCCCCGCAGGGTGCTCGGCAAGCGGACGACGGCACGCGGGCACGCCAAACCGACGGCACCGAGGCTGGTGCTGCTGCACGGCTACTGCGACAGCGCCGACACCTGGCGCCCCGTTCTGGAGCTGCTCGCGGCCGCCGGTATTCCGGCGGTCGCGGTCGATCTGCCCGGCTTCGGTGACGCTCAGCCACTGCGCCCCGGCCCGATGCTGCCGCAGCTCGACGCCTTCGCCGCGGCCGTGATCAAGGAGCAGGCCGTACTCGGCACCGTGGTGCTCGCCGGAAACTCGCTCGGGGGCACGATGAGCCTGCGCGCCGCCGAGAACCACCGGCTTCCGGTCGCGGGCGTGGTGTCGATCGCCGCACCCGGTTTCGTGGACAGCTGGCTCATCCGCACCGTGGCCCGCTATCCGCTGCCGCTGCGGATGTACTCGGCCCTGCCGCTGCCGATCCCCGGCTTCCTCGTCCGAGCGGTCGCCGAGCAGGTCGTGCCCCGGCTCCTGTACGCCGACGCCACCGCGGCGGACGTCGCCCAGGTCCGGCGCTTCACGGCCCTGTTCCCGGACTACCGCTCCACCACCACCCGGCTCGAGCAGGCGAGGCAACTCGTCGAGGAACTGGTGGACGCCTACCGGCTCGAAGAGGTCCACATCCCGCTGCTGGTGGTCGTCTGCGGCAAGGACAAGCTGGTCAGCGCCGCCTCGGGGCGGCAGCTGCACGCGCTGGTCCCGCACAGCAGGCTGATGGTCCGCGAGGACTGGGGCCACTGTCCCCAGCTGGACGACCCGGTCGAAATCTCGGAGCTGCTGACCTACTTCGCGGCCAGCGCGGCCAGGCCCGCGAAGATCGCTTCTCGTGTGGCTGCCGAAGTGAGCGAGGACACCGTCGCCGGATAGGTGCGATGTCCCGTCTGCCAGTACGGTGCCCTTCGGACTGTGACCCAGTCCGAAGGGCACAACCTGTTGGGAGACGACGATGTCCGCACCGCGCAGCCTGGGCTCGGGATCCGGGGTATTCCGCCGCAAGCCGATCGAGCAGATCGAAGAAACCAGTGAAGGCGGTGGGCTCCAGCGCACGCTGGGCCTGCGGCAGCTGACCGCGATCGGGGTCGGCGGGATCATCGGCGCGGGGATCTTCTCCCTGGCCGGAGCGGTCGCGCACGAGACGGCCGGACCCGCCGTGCTCATCTCGTTCCTCATCGCCGGTATCGCGAGCGCGGCCGCGGCGTTCTCCTACGCCGAGTTCGCCGGGCTCATCCCCCGTGCCGGATCCGCCTACACCTATGGCTACACCGTGCTGGGCGAGATCGTCGGGTGGTTCATCGGCTGGGACCTGTTGCTGGAGTACACGGCGATCGTGGCGGTGGTCGCGATCGGTATCTCCGGCTACTTCAACGAGCTGCTGGGTTACCTGAACATCGAACTGCCGACGTGGATGCTGGGCGCTCCGGGCACCGAAAAGGCCGGGATCGAACCGGGGTCCTACAAGATCAACCTGTTCGCCGTGCTGCTGTGCCTGCTGATCGCCTTCATCCTCAACCAGGGCATGAAGAACGCGGCCCGGTTCGAGACGCTGCTGGTCTACCTGAAGGTCGGCCTGGTCCTGCTGGTGGTCGTCGTCGGCGTCTTCCACATCAACACCGACAACTACTCGAACTTCTTCCCGTTCGGCCTCAGCGGCGCGTTCACGGGTGCGGCGACGGTGTTCTTCGCGGTCTTCGGCTACGACGCCATGTCCACCGCGGCCGAGGAATCGACCGACTCCCAGAAGCACATGCCGAAAGCGATCCTCTACTCGCTCGCCATTTCGATGGTGCTCTACGTGCTGGCCTGCCTGGTCCTGACCGGGATGGTCAACTTCAAGGACATCGACAGTGAAGCCGCCTTCTCCAGTGCCTTCGCCGGTCTCGGGATGAAGTGGCTCGGCATCATCATCGCGGTCGGCGCGATCATCGGTATCACCACGGTGCTGTTCACCTTCCTCATGGGCGCGAGCCGGGTCGGCTACTCGATGAGCCGCGACGGCCTGCTGCCCAAGTGGTTCGGCAAGACCCACCCGGTGCGGAAGGTGCCGAACCGGATGACCTGGGTGCTCGGCGGAGCGTCGGCGCTCATCGCGGGTCTGCTGCCCATCGGTGAAGCCGCCGAACTGACGAATATCGGCATCCTGCTCGCGTTCGTGGTCGTCTGCATCGCGGTGATCGTGCTGCGCTACAAGCAGCCGGATCTGCCTCGGACGTTCAAGACCCCGGGCATGCCGGTGGTGCCGATCATCGGCATCGTCTTCTCGATCTGGCTGATCACGTTCCTGAACCCGGAGACCTGGCTGCGCTTCGCGGCCTGGTTCGCCATCGGCCTGATCATCTACTTCGCCTACAGCCGTCGTCACTCCGCGATGAACACGAACAACGACGAAGCGAAGAAGATCAGCGGAGACGACTCAAGCGCGTAGCGGCTTCGCGGGCTTCGGTCTGGAGGCGGTCGACGATCGCCGCCGCCGGGCCGGAGCCCGCGAGTTCGTAGGTCTGCCCCGCGTAGAGCGACATGATCTCCGGGTCGCCGGCCTTCCCCGCCGCCGCACGGATCGGCTTCGTCAGGTTGTTGACCTCCGGGTACGCCGACGGCGCGGTGGCCGAGAACTCGGCGACCGCACGGTTGACCAGGGCGCGGGCCGGGCGCCCACTGAACGCCCTTGTGAACGCGGTCGTCCTGCCCCCGTCCGCCAGCGCCTGGCGGTGCGCCGGCTGAGTCCCGGCCTCGTCCGCACGCAGGAACGCGGTACCCAGCGCGGCCGCGACGGCACCCGCCGCGAGCACCGCCGCGATGTCCGCGCCGTGCACCAGGCCGCCGGTCGCGATGAGCGGAAGATCAGTCCTCGCCGAGACCAGGCGAAGCAGGCTGAGCACCCCGTACTGGGCGCCCCCGCCTTCGGTTCCGGGTTCATCGGCGAAGAGCCCTCGATGCGCCCCGGCTTCGAATCCCTGAACGACGAGCGCGTCCGCGCCGACCGCGACGGCCTGATCGGCCTCCGCCGGGCTGGTGACCGTGACGGCCACCTTGCTTCCGTTGGCGTGCAGGCGTTCGACGTCCTCGGGCGACGGGCTGCCGAAGGTGAAGGAGACGACCGGCACCTTCCGGTCCAGGACGACCTCCAGCTTCGCGGCGTACGCGTCGTCGTCCCAGCGTGGCTCGCCGGGCTCGACGCCGTAACGGTCAGCCTCCGCGCGCCAGCGCTCGACGTGCCCGCCGAGGTCCGCTCCGGCGGCACCGCCCGGGACGAACAGGTTCACGCCGAACGGGTCGCCGGTCAGCTCGGCCGTCTTCGCGATCCGCTCGTCGAGGGCTTCGGCGCTCAGATAACCGCCGGCCAGGAAGCCGAACCCGCCCGCCGCGGTCACCGCGGCCACCAGCTCGGGAGTGGTCGGCCCGCCCGCCATCGGGGCCGCGATCACGGGAAAACGCAGGTTCTCGAACACGAATCCGACGATAGTCCTCCTTCGGAAATACGGAATGTGACCTTCGAGTCACTCCCAGGTTCCCCCTTGGTGGTCTAGACCTTTGTCGTCGAAAATGCGACGATCGGACCTGTCGTGACGCGGGTCACGTCTCCCCCTGCCCCAGGAGGCCCCTGGTGAAGACCTTGAGAGCGCGGCTGAGCCGCGCCGTCGTCGGGGTGACGCTGCTCGCCGGCGTCACCACCGCAGCCGCCCCCGTCGCCGACGCGGCGACCCCACCACTGCAGGCGATCGTCCCCGTCCCCGTCTCGGCCCAAGCCGTCACCGGCGCCGACCACACCCTGACCGCGACCACGAAGATCTACACCCAGGCCGGTTCGGCACCGGCCAAGGCCGTCGGCGACTACCTCGCCGGTGTCCTGCGCAAGTCCACCGGCTTCGCCCTGCCGGTCTCCGACGCGCCGTCCGGCACGCCCGCCGACGGCATCTCGCTCCTGCTGTCCGGCGCCGACTCGCGTGTCGGCGACCAGGGCTACCAGCTGAACTCCACGACCGCCTCGGTCATCCTGCGCGCGACGACGGCCCAGGGCCTCTTCGGCGGCGTGCAGACGCTTCGGCAGTTGCTGCCCGGCAAGGTCGAGAGCGCGACCGTGCAGGCAGGCCCCTGGACGGTCCCGGGCGCCAACGTCCTCGACTACCCGCGCTTCGGCTACCGCGGCGCGATGCTCGACGTCGCCCGGCACTTCCACCCGGTCGCGTCGGTCAAGCGGTACATCGACCAGCTGGCGCAGTACAAGATCAACAATCTGCACCTGCATCTCGCCGACGACCAGGGCTGGCGGATCCAGATCGACAGCTGGCCGCGCCTGACCACCTACGGCGGCAGCACCCAGGTCGGCGGCGGCGCCGGCGGCTACTACACCAAGGCGCAGTACACCGAGATCGTGAACTACGCGGCTTCGCGGTTCATCACGGTCATCCCGGAGATCGACATGCCCGGGCACACCAACGCCGCCCAGGCGTCGTACGCGGAGCTGAACTGCAACAACACCGCTCCCCCGCTGCGCACCGACACCGCAGTCGGCTACAGCTCGCTGTGCATCTCGAAAGAGATCACCTACACCTTCGTCTCGGATGTGATCCGGGAGATCGCCGCGCTGACGCCCGGCCCGTACTTCCACCTCGGTGGTGACGAGGCCCAGGCCACCACCGACGCGGACTACCGCACCTTCATGAACCGCGTCCTGCCGCTGGTGGCCGCCAACGGCAAGCAGGTCGTCGGCTGGCACGAGATCGGCAAGGCCACCCTGCCCGCCACGGCGACCCCGCAGTTCTGGGGCACCACGACGTCGAGCACGGAGGTCTCGAACGCCGTCGCCCGCGGCAGCAAGGTGATCCTCTCGCCGGCGAACAAGGCTTACCTGGACATGAAGTACAACTCCAGCACGCCTATCGGGCTCTCGTGGGCGGGCTACATCGAAGTGCAGGACGCCTACAACTGGAACCCGGGCGCCTACCTCTCCGGTGTCCCCGAATCCGCCGTCCGCGGTGTCGAATCCCCGCTGTGGACCGAAACCGTGGCGACCCCGGCGAACATCGACTACCTCGCCTTCCCGAGGCTCCCGGCGCACGCCGAACTCGGCTGGTCGCCGTGGTCGACGCACGACTGGAACACCTTCCGGGTCCGGCTGGGCGCGCAGGCTCCGCGCTGGCAGGCGCAGGGCATCGCCTACTACGCCTCGAGCCAGATCCCGTGGGAGACCGGTTCCGGCAACCCGGGCACCTGTTCGCTCCCCGCGTGGACCAGCACGTCGCCATACGGCGGCAGCACGAACGTCTCCCACAACGGGCACAAGTGGTACGCGAAGTGGTGGACGCAGGGCGAAGAGCCCGGCACCACCGGTCAATGGGGCGTCTGGCGCGACGACGGCGCCTGCTGATCCTCCTTTCCCGTTCGCCTGCCCGGCCTCTCACCGGGCCGGGCAGGCTACGGTGGAGGCATGGCCGCTGATCTCGAAGTCGTTCGCCGCCTTTCCCTCCAGGAGCACGGACTCGCGACCGTTTCGACGGTCCGCGCGGACGGCACCGTCCACTCCTCGGTGGTCAACGCCGGGGTGATCGAAGATCCCGTCACCCAAGCGGCAGGCGTCGGTTTCGTCGCCATGGGCGGGGTGAAGAAACTCGACCTCTTCCGCCGGGCGGGCCACGCCACGATCACCTTCCGCCGCGGCTGGGAATGGGCGGCCGTCCAGGGCGCCACCCACCTCATCGGCCCGGACGACCCGGATGCGGCCTTCGATCCCGCCGGTCTCCCCCGGCTGCTGCGCGACGTGTTCGTCGCCGCGACCGGGACCCATGACGACTGGGACGAGTACGACCGCGCGATGGCCGCCGAACGCCGGGTCGCCGTCTTCGTTACGGCGAACCGCGTCAGCGGGAACCGCTAACCCAGCTCGGACGGCAGGAAGCTGACCGGAAAGGGCCGGACGAGTTCGCACGGTTCGTCACCGGCGGCCTTCAGCACCTGCCGGTACTCACCGCCGGCGTCCAGCTCGAACACGGTCAGCTCCGGGCCGTCCGGGTCGATCACCCAGTAGTACGGCACACCCACCCGCTGGTAGATCGCCTTTTTCGTATTGAGGTCGTAGAGGGCGGTGCTCGGCGAGAGCACCTCCACCGCGAGAACCGGCGGCTCGGGCAGATCCTTCTCGGTGAAGTCCTGTTCCCAGCCCACCAGGACATCGGGCTGGAGTTCCACGCTGTCCCCGATGTGCACGGCGAAGGGAGCCGCCAGCACGTCGAACTGCGGCGGGCAAGCCTCTTCGAGGATCCCGTACAGCGCGAGGCCGATCTTCTGATGTCTTCGCCCGGGTGCCGGGCTCACGATGAGTGTTCCGTCGACGAGTTCGTAACGGCGGCCATCCTCCGGCAGTCCCTCCAGATCGCGCACCGTCAAAGGCGCCGACCCGGCCCGCGGGAAGAGGCTCTCCGTCATGACAGTCATGGTGCTCTCCTTTCGTCCGTGAGACCAGAGCGCACCACAAGGCACCGACAAGAACTGAGGCTTCGGGGTCCGGAGACGCGAAAAGGTCGCCCGAAAGCGTTACTCGGGCGACCTTTTCGCGAAGTGTTCTTACTTCTTCTTAGTGCCGGTGTCGTCTGTGGACAGTGCCGCGACGAAGGCCTCTTGCGGGACCTCGACCCGGCCGACGGTCTTCATCCGCTTCTTGCCTTCCTTCTGCTTTTCCAGCAGCTTGCGCTTACGCGAGATGTCACCGCCGTAGCACTTCGCGAGCACGTCCTTGCGGATCGCGCGAATGGTCTCGCGGGCGATGATGCGGGCACCGATGGCGGCCTGGATCGGCACCTCGAAGTTCTGCCGCGGGATCAGCTCGCGAAGCCGGTTCACCATGCGGTTGCCGTAGTTGTAGGCGTCGTCCTTGTGCACGATCGCGGAGAACGCGTCGACACCCTCGCCCTGAAGCAGGATGTCCACCTTGACCAGATCGGCCGCCTGCGAGCCGGCCTCTTCGTAGTCCAGCGACGCGTAGCCGCGCGTACGCGACTTCAGCGTGTCGAAGAAGTCGAAGATGATTTCACCCAGCGGCATGTTGTACCGCAGCTCGACCCGGTCCTCGGACAGGTAATCCATGCCGAGCAGCTGGCCGCGTTTGTTCTGGCACAGCTCCATGACGGTGCCGATGAACTCCGACGGCGCCAGGATGCTCACCTTGCTGACCGGCTCGAGGACCTTGTCGATCTTGTTCCCGGTCGGCCAGTCCGAGGGATTGGTGACGTGGATTTCCTTGCCGTCGTCCAGCACGACGTCGTAGACCACGTTCGGCGCGGTGGAGATGAGGTCGAGGCCGAACTCACGCTCGAGGCGGTCGCGGGTGATCTCCAGATGCAGCAGACCGAGGAAGCCGCAGCGGAAGCCGAAGCCGAGCGCCACTGACGTCTCGGGCTCATAGTCCAGCGCGGCGTCGTTGAGCTGAAGTTTGTCCAGGGCCTCGCGCAGGTCGGGGTAATCCGAACCGTCCACCGGATACAGTCCGGAGTAGACCATCGGTTTCGGCTCGCGGTAACCCGCGAGGGCCTCCTTCGCGCCGTGGCGCTCGGACGTCACGGTGTCGCCGACCTTGGACTGACGGACGTCTTTCACGCCGGTGATCAGGTAGCCGACCTCGCCGACGCCGAGCCCCTTGCTGGGCTTGGGCTCCGGCGAGATGATCCCGACTTCCAGCAGCTCGTGCGTGGCGCCGGTGGACATCATCTTGATGCGCTCGCGCGGGGTGATCTTGCCGTCGATGACCCTGATGTAGGTCACGACGCCCCGGTAGGTGTCGTAAACCGAGTCGAAGATCATCGCCCGTGCCGGAGCGTCCGCGTCACCCTCCGGGGCGGGCACCTGCTTCACGACCGCGTCGAGGAGGTCACCGACCCCGACGCCGGTCTTCGCGGACACACGCAGCACGTCCGACGGCTCACAGCCGATGATGTGCGCGAGCTCGCCGGCGTACTTGTCCGGGTCGGCGGACGGCAGGTCGATCTTGTTGAGCACCGGGATGATCTGGAGGTTGTTCTCCAGCGCGAGGTACAGGTTCGCGAGCGTCTGCGCCTCGATTCCCTGTGCGGCGTCGACCAGCAGGACGGCCCCTTCGCACGCTTCGAGCGCGCGGGAGACCTCGTAGGTGAAGTCGACGTGGCCCGGGGTGTCGATCATGTGCAACACATGATCTTGCCCGGCGACCTTCCAGGGCAGGCGCACGTTCTGCGCCTTGATGGTGATCCCGCGCTCTCGCTCGATGTCCATCCGGTCGAGGTACTGCGCCCGCATGGCCCGTTCTTCGACCACGCCGGTGAGCTGCAGCATCCGGTCGGCCAGGGTCGACTTGCCGTGGTCGATGTGCGCGATGATGCAGAAGTTCCGGATCAATTCCGGCGGCGTGAAGGTCGTGTCGGCGAACGTCGTCAACGGGTTTCCTCGCGAAGGTCGGGGTGTGCCACCTCTATGGTCCCATGCCGCTCCGGGTGCGAGTGGGGGTCATCCCCGATGCGGCCTCCGGTGAGCTGTGGTGCCCTCGAAGTATGAGTACTTCACTGATCCAAATGCTCGACCGCACGTTCGGCCATCCCAGAGGACTGCTCGGCCGGTTCGGTGGCCTGGCGATGGCGCACGGCAACGCCGCCACCGAACTCAGAGTCGTCGAACTGGCGTCGATCGAATCCGGCGAAACCGCCCTCGTGGTGGGCCCGGGCCCAGGGATCGGCCTGCAAGCCGCCGCCGAGCGCGCCGGTCGCGCCATCGGCGTCGATCCCTCCCCGGAGATGCTGGCCCGCTCCCGCCGCCGGTGCGGCGACGAGGTGGAACTGCGCAGCGGGACCGCGGACTCCACGGGCGAGGACGACGAGAGCGTGGACGTGGTCCTGAGCGTCAACAACGTGCAGCTGTGGGAGGACCGGGCGGCCGGGTTCGCCGAGCTGTACCGCGTACTGCGGCCGGGCGGCAGGCTGCTGCTGTCGTCACACGAGAAGTGGCTGCCGGTGTCCCGCCACGAGCTGGCCGACGAAGCGGCCGCCGCCGGCTTCACCGACCTGCAGACCTGGACCTGGGAGCCACCGGGCTTCGGCGCCTCCCTCGCCGCTCAGCTGCGTGCGGTCAAACCCGCCACTTAGCGCGGGTCGGTGCGCAGCGGATGCTCCCGCGGCACCTCGACCAGCACGATCCGGGTGCCGTCCGGGTCGGCGATCCACGCCTCGTCCAGCCCCCACGGCTCACGCCGCGCCTCGCGGACCGGCTCCACACCCTTGGCCGCGAGTTCCTCGATCGCCGCGGACAGGTCGCGGACCTGCAGCCACAGGGCCACGTCGGGGGTCGGACCGGTCTTCCCGGTCCCGACGATCTCGAGTGATCCGTTCCCGGCGAAGAAGACCGTGCCGCCGGGGAACTCCTTGTCGATCGCCAGCCCCAGGGTGTCCCGATAGAACGCCGTCGTCACGTCGAGGTCCTTCGGGTGGATCAGCACCCTGCTGCTCAGCACGTCCATGGCTCAATCCTTACCGGATGCGTTCAGGCGATCGCAATCGCGGCGATGCCCGCGAGCACGACCACCGACCCGGCCAGCCTGCGGACGGCGTTCGCCTCCCCCAGCACCAGCCAGGCGGCCAGCCCGCCGAGGACGATGCTCAGCTCCCGAGCGGGTGCGACCAAGCTCACCGGGGCGATCTGGAGGGCGTAGAGGACCAGCAGGTAGGCGACCGGCGACAGAAGACCGACGATCAGGACTTCGCGCTTGTGCTCCCGCCAAAGCCACGAGACCTCTTCGCGGTCCTTCAGCGCGTACGGCGCCAGAAGCAGGCTCTGCACGATCGCCCCGGTCCCGAAGTAGACGATGGCGGCACCCCGAGCCCGGTGACCGAATGCGCGTCCCACAGCGTGTAGGCGGCGATCGTCAGCCCGGTCAGCAATCCGTACGCCACCCCTTTCCGGCGGGCCGTGCGGTCGGCGGCGTCGGCATCCGCCGGTGCCCGCCCGGTACCGATGACCAGTACCCCGGCGATCACGAGGAACGCCCCCAGCAGACCGAGCGGCCCCGGCCGCTCACCGAGCAGCACGACGGCCGCGAGCACCGAGATCAACGGGCCGGTGCCGCGGGCGAGGGGATACACGACGGACAGATCACCGACGGCGTAACCGCGCTGGAGGACGACCCCATAGGTGATGTGCAGCACCGCGGTGACCGCGGCGGCGAACAGCCAGGTCCACTGTGGACGCTGGGGCTCGATGGCGAGCGAGACCGCCATGACGGGAACGAGCACTACGGCGGACAGGCTGTAATACGCCCAGACGAACCGGGCACCACCGCGGCGGATCCGTTTGGCGGCCAGATTCCAGGCCGCGTGGATGACGGCGGCGATGAGGACCAACGACAGGGCGGTGGCGTTCACTGCGGACCTTTCCACTTTCCACGCATGCGGAAAGCCGGGTCCTCCAGGCTTTTGTCCCGTCAGATGAACGGCGGCGCTTCCGGCCCCGCCGATGGTGCCGCTCGGACCTGTCCCGCCTGCCCTGATTGTGTGGATCGCTGAACGCGGACCGGCGGCGGAACCCTAGGCACTACGATCTTCACCGTACCGCAGCCACCCTCCCGAGGCGGCCGCGATCACTACCGGGACGGCTGTTAAGCTGGCCGTTCACCGTCGTGTGGCATTCCGCAATGGAGGAAACCCGCGCCGCTTCCGAGCGCGCAGGGCCGTTCACAACGCGGCGGTGAACCACCGAGATACCAAGAGGAGCGCCCCCGTGGCCAACATCAAGTCGCAGATCAAGCGCATCACGACCAACGAGAAGGCGCGTCAGCGCAACCAGGCGATCCGGTCCTCGGTGAAGACCGCGGTCCGCAAGGTCCGCGAAGCCACCGACTCCGGTGACAAGGCCAAGGCCCTGGAGGCGCAGAAGGACGCGGCCCAGAAGCTGGACAAGGCCGTGACCAAGGGCGTTCTCCACGCCAACCAGGCCGCCAACAAGAAGTCCGCGATCGCGAAGCGCGTGAATTCTCTTTAATCGCGCGCTGACGTAAACGCGCCGAAGGGGCGTCGAACCGCTTGTCACTCACGTGGCGCGGGGAGGCGCCCCTTCATCGCGTTTACGTGGGCCTTCGGCCCGAAAGAGGCGCGCGACGGGTGAAGTCTCACCGTCGCGCTGGCGCGCTTCCGGTGAGACAGTCCGCCGGTCCAGATGTGGAGTGCGTTGCGTGTCGGGCTCGGTCCGGCGAGTGGTGTGACTCGGTACCGTCGGGCGGCGTCAGCGTGGGGTGCCGTGGGCGGCGATGATTTCCAGGACGGCGCGCTCGATGGCGTATTCGGGGTCCGCCGCCGCTCCCTTGACCTCGGCGTTCAGGCGGGCGACGACCCGCATGGCGGTGGCGAGGCCGTCCTGCCCCCAGCCTCGGGCCTGCCCCTGCGCCTTGCGCACCTTCCACGGCGGCATCCCCAGCTCACCGGCCATCTGGTTCGGGTTCCCGCGCCCGGCCCCGGACACCCGCGCGATCGTGCGGACGGCGTCGGCGAGAGCGTCCGCGACCAGCACGTACGGGACACCCAGTTGCATCGCCCAGCGCAGCGCCTCCAGCGCGGCCGCCATGTCTCCGCCGACGGCCTTCTCGGCGACGGCGAACCCGTTCACGTCCGCGCGGCCCCGGTGATAGCGGCGCACGGCCTGCTCGTCGACCGTGCCCCCGGCGTCCGCGACAAGCTGGGTCGCGGCCGAGGACAGCTCGCGCAGATCCGAGCCGACGGCGTCGATCAACGCCAGCACGGCCGCGCCGTCGATCTTCCCGCCCACCCGGCGAACTTCGTTGCGGACAAAGGATTCCCGCTCAGCGGCTTTGGTCAGCTTCGCGCATTCGACGATCTCCGCCCCGGCCTTCTTCAGGGCACCCGGCAACGCCTTCGCGGCCTTGCTTCGGCCGCCTCCGCTGTGCACGACGACGAGAACGATGCCTTCGGCGGGCGACTTGACGTAGGCCATCACCCCGTCGGAGAGCTCCTGCGAGATGTCGTGCGCGGACTCGATGACGATGACCCGGCCTTCGGCGAACAGCGAGGGGCTGACCATCTCCGCGAGGGCGGGGACTGTGAGGTCGGACACCCGGATCCGGGTGAGGTCCGCGGTCGGATCGGCCGCTTTGGCCGCGTCCGAAGCGCCGCGGACAGCGCGTTCGATCAGCAGCTCTTCCTCGCCGAGGACCAGGACCAGCGGCGATGGGGCGGAAGCTTGCGTCGTCACGGTGACGATCCTGCCACTCCTCTTCTCGCGTGCTTTGTCCGGTGACGTGTTCCGGGCACGGTGGCCCGACCCCGGCACCATGTCGTACGGTGTAACCGAGGCGACGCGATCTTGTGCGTGCCGACAATCGAATACCGCTCATCCAGAGGGGCAGAGGGAACGGCCCGATGAAGCCCCGGCAACCGGCGTCAGCCTGTCATCCCGCGATCGCGGGGTAGCTGACGATCACGGTGCCAATTCCGGCCCGCCTCGGCGGGGCAGATGAGGAAGGACCTCGTGATGACCGCAACCCTCGGAACGACCTCCACCACCAAGACCCCGGACCTCGGACCGGCCGTCGAACTGGTGTCGAAGGAAGAGGGACACCGGCAGCCGCTCGCCCCCGAATTCGTTTCCGCCGAAGACTTCTCGCCGCTCGAGGTCGCCTACGACTTCGGCCGTGTGCGCCGTGAGGACATCGAAGCCGGACCGAACAACATCTGGCGCTACAAGAAGCTCCTCCCGGTGCCTTCGAACGTCGAAGAGATCCCCAACACCGAGCCCGGTGCAACGCGGCTCGTCCAGGCCGACAGGCTGGCGAAGGCGTTGGGCGTCAAGAAGGTCTGGGTGAAGGACGACACCGGCAACCCCACGCACTCGTTCAAGGACCGCGTGGTCGCGGTCGCGCTGGCGGCCGCCCGCGAGTTCGGATTCGAAGTGCTCGCCTGTCCGTCGACAGGAAACCTGGCCAACGCGGTCGCCTCCGCCGCGGCCCGCGCCGGCTGGCGGTCGGTCGTGCTGATCCCGAAGAGCCTCGAGCGCGCCAAGATCCTCACCACCGCCGTGTACGACGGTGACCTGATTGCCGTCGACGGCAACTACGACGACGTGAACCGGCTCGCCACTCAGCTCGCCTCCGAGCAGGAGAGCTGGGCGTTCGTCAACGTGAACGTCCGGCCCTACTACTCGGAAGGCTCCAAGACGCTGGCCTTCGAGGTCGCCGAGCAGCTCGGCTGGCGGATTCCCCCGCAGATCGTGGTGCCGATCGCCTCCGGTTCCCAGCTCACCAAGGTGGACAAGGGTTTCCGCGAGTTCGGCCAGCTCGGCCTCGTCGAAGAGACGCCGTACAAGGTGTTCGGCGCGCAGGCCACCGGCTGCTCCCCCGTCTCGGCCGCGTTCCGCGCGGGCCACGACGTGGTCCAGCCGGTCAAGCCGGACACGATCGCCCGGTCGCTGGCGATCGGCAACCCGGCCGACGGCCCCTACGTCCTCGACGTGGTCAACCGCACCGGCGGCGCGATCGAAGACGTCACCGACGAAGAGGTCGTCGAAGGCATCCGGCTGCTGGCCCGCACCGAAGGCATCTTCACCGAAACCGCCGGTGGAGTCACCGTGGCGACGGCCAAGAAGCTCCTCGCGGCGGGCAAGCTCGACCCGGACACCGAGATCGTGCTGCTGATCACCGGTGACGGCCTCAAGACGCTCGACGCCATCGAGGACAAGGTCGGCCCGAAGGCCACCGTCTCGGCCTCCGCCGACGCGGTCCGCGAGGCACTCGGCATCTGAGTTCCGTCGGCCCGCCTCAGGAACGAGGCGGGCCACGGGGCTCACCCCGGCGCACCAGGGCGAGACCTCGCGTGTCGGCGACGACCGCGGTGTCGCCGTCCGTGTCCGTCCTCGCGATCGTGGCACCGACGGCCGTCAGGTTGTCCAAAGTGGACTTGTTCGGGTGGCCGTACGTGTTCCCGGCACCGACACTCACCAGCGCCACTCGTGGCGCGACGGCGTTGAGGAAATCCGGTGCCGTGTAACGGCTTCCGTGGTGCGGAACCTTCAGGATCTCGGCATGCAGGTCCCTCCCTTCGGCCAGCAGGTCTGCCTGCGCGGCCAGTTCGACGTCGCCGGTCAGCAACACCCGGCCCGCCGGAGTCGCGGCCCGCAGGACGACCGAGCCGTTGTTGATCACCGTCCCGTCCTGCTCGACGGCCGATCGCCGCGTGACGTAGTGGGGCCCCAGTACGTCCAGTGACAGCCCCGGCCATTCGAGCCGCTGCCCGATCCCCAGTTCCAGCAAGGGAATCCCCCGACGCGCCGTCTCGTCGGCGACCTGCTGCCACGCCCACGCGGGGGCCCGGCCGGGCCCGACGGCGACCGCTCCGACCGAACGGCCCTCGAAGACCGATTCGAGACCGCCGACGTGGTCGGCGTGCAGGTGACTCAGGACGACCAGCGGGACCCGGTCCACACCGAGCCTGCTCAAGCACTCATCCACCGGCCCGGGTTCCGGTCCGGTGTCGACCACCACCGCCCTCCCCCGCTCGGCCGTGGCGAGGACGACGGCGTCGCCTTGCCCGACGTCGCAGGCGACGGCGCTCCACGCCGCCGGTGGCCACGCCGGGGCCAGCACCCGCACCGGGACGAAGACGAGAAGGCCACCGGCCAGTGCGATCGCCAGCAGGATCCGCGCGTGACGAAGCCGGATGGCGACCAGAAGCACCGCGAGCAGCCCGGCCGCCAGCAGCCCGCCCCACCAGCCACCGGGCCAGTCCACGACCGCTCCCGGTGCCCGGGCGCCGTGACGGGCCACGGTGATCAGCCAGCTCGCTTCGGGCTCGGTCAGGCGGACCAGCAACCGGCCCGCCGACGGCCACCACGGCCCGATGACGGTGGCGAGCACGCCGAACACCGTGGCCGGAGCGACCACCGGCGCGGCGAGCACGTTGGTCACGATCGAGACGAGGCTGACCGTCCCCGCCATGCCCGCGATGACCGGCGCCGTCATCACGAACGCGGCCAGCGGGACGGCCAGTCCCTCCGCGTAGCCGGACGGCACACCGCGGCCGACCAGCCACTCGGCCCACCGCGGGGCCAGCAGCACCAGCCCGGCGGTGGCCAGCACCGACAGGGCGAAACCGAAGTCGGCGGCCATCGCGGGATCGACGACCACCAGCCCGGCCACCGCGAAGGCGAGGGCGGGCAGCGCCGAACCCCGGCGGCCGAGTGCGAGCGCCAGCAGCCCGACGGCCCCCATCACCCCGGCACGGAGCACGCTGGGTGCGGGCCCGGCGAGGACCACGAACCCGGCGAGCCCCGCCGCGGCGGCCGCGGCGGACGTCCGCGGCCCGACCCGCAGCACCCTCAGCAGGAGAAGGATCGAGCCGCAGACGATCGCCACGTTCCCACCGCTCACGGCCATCAGGTGGGACATGCCGGAGTCGGTGAACTCACGCTCGACCCTCGGGGACAGCGTGCTCGTGTCCCCCACGACCAGTCCGGGCACCAGACCGGCCTCCTCCTCCGGGAGCACGGCACACAGCTCCCGGAGGCCGGCGCGCAGCGATTCCGCGGCTCGCTGCCACCAGGGCACCGGCCCGAGGCTCACCGGCGGGCCTCGCACCGAGAGGACCGCGACCGTCAGTTCGGCCCCCTTGGCCGGTGCGAGCCGTCCGGCGGCGGTGACCTGCTGCCCGGGCAGCAGGTCGGTCCACCCTTCGGCGGGAGCGAGCAGAAGGATCCGGCCGGCCGAATCCACCGCCCGCTCACCGGTTTCCACGGCGTCCACTGTCGCGGCGATGACCACCAAGCGGGTGCCTGCCCGGCGATCGGCGTATCCGGCGCCGCGGACCGGACGTGGCCGCTCGGTGACCACCACCCTCATCGTGGCCTCGCTCCCCCGCGCGGCGGCGGCGCGGAGGTCGTCGTGCTCGGCTGCCCGGATGCGCAACGCCACCGGCCCGGCCGTGAGCACGCCGAGGACCACCAGTGCGCCCAAGCCCGCCACCCACCGGGGCGCCGTCCGGCGGGCGCGGACTCCGACGGCGATCGCGAGCACCGCGGCGGCCGCACCGCAGAGCATCGTGATCCACCATCCGCCGAGCAGCCCGAAGAGCGTGCCGAGCCAGGCAGTCGCCGCGGCCGGTACCAGCCGCAGATCCTGACCTCGCCACGACGCCGTGTCCACCTCGGACTGTTCGGCGAACAGCCTCATCCGACGGTCACCAGATCACGGAGTTTCTTGAACTTGCTTTCACCGATCCCTTCCACCTCACGGAGTTGTTCGACGGTGGCGAAACCGCCGTGCCCGGACCGCCAGTCGGCGATGCGCTTCGCCATCACCTCGCCGACCCCGGGCAGCGTGTCGAGTTGCTCGGCCGTGGCCGCGTTCAGGTCGAGCTTCCCGGGCGGGGTGCCCGGACCGGCCGCGGCGGGTCCGGGCACCCCGACGGCCACCTGCTCGCCGTCGGTGAGCCGCCTGGCCAGGTTCAGCCCGGTCAGATCCGTTCCCGGCTGTGCCCCACCGGCCGCCGTGAGGGCATCGGCGACCCGTGCGCCCGGAGGGATCGTGACCAGGCCCGGGTTGTGCACCCGGCCGACGACGCTGATCACCAGAGGCGCCTTGGCCGCCGCGGCGGGGGCGTCTCCGACGGCCTTGGCCGACGGCAGGGGCGGCGGGATCTCCGCCCCTGGCCTGTGTCCGAACAAAGTGACCGCGCCGGTCACGATCACGGCCACCGCGATCAGCACGGCTCCCACGGCGAACCACCGCCGTTTCACCGGTATCCCGTCCGCCGTGAACCGGGCGGGCACCCAGCGGCGCACCAGCCTGCCCGCGGGCAGGCCCTGGGTGGGTGGCGCCAGCTGCGCGGCCAGCCACGCCAGCCTGGCGTTGGCGGAGGAGCCCGGTGGCCGGGCGGTTTGGTCGAACACGTGAGCGACGCTACGGAGCGGTGGCAGGCGGGCGACAGTGGCGAATTCCGAACCTGTGGACAAGTGGGGTGTTGTGGACAACCCGGCCCGGCCGGGGCGGGGATCGCCGGTTTTCGTCGTGGCCGTGTGGGACGCTGGCGGGTTTCCCTAGCCCGCCCGCTGGATCACGACGCCGAGGACACCGGGGCCGGTGTGGGCACCGATGACGGCACCGAGCTCCGACACCACACAGCCCTCCGGGCAGCGGATGGACTCCTCGAGGCGGTTGGCCAGTTCGACGGCACGCTCGGGCGAAGCCAGGTGATGCACCGCGACGTCGGCGATTCCGTCGTCCGCCGCCCGCACGGCGAGTTCGACCAGTCGCGCCACCGCGCGGTTCATCGTCCGGACCTTTTCCAGCGGCTGGATCTTGCCTTCGGACATGTGGAGCACGGGTTTCACCGCGAGCGCCGTCCCGAGCAAGGCGGCCGCGGGGCCGATTCGCCCGCCGCGGCGCAGGTATTCCAGTGTCTCGACGGCGAACAAGGTCTCCGAGCGGCTCACCGCGTCGACCGCGGCCGCCTCGACTTCGACAGGATCCGCACCGTCCGCCGCCGCCGCGGCGGCGCGCAGGGCGGCGAACCCGAGACCCATCGCCGTGCTCCGCGAATCGACGACCCGCACCTTATCCGGCCCGACCTCCTGCGCGGCGAGCACCGCCGCCTCCCAGGTCCCGGACAGCTCACGGGAGAGGTGGACGGAAACGATGGCGTCCGCGCCCTCGGCCAGCGCCGCGCGGAACTCCTTGACGAACTCGGCGGGAGTCGGCCGGGACGTCGTCACCATGCGTCGTTTGCCGAGCGCTTCGGCCAGCGCGGCGGGCCCCATCTCGACGCCGTCGAGGAACACGACGCCGTCCACGAGGACGTGCAACGGGACCACCCGGATCCCGTTCCGTTCGGCGAAGCCTTCCGGCAGGTGGGCGGTGGAATCCGTGACTACGGCGACCGACACGGCAGTCAGCCTACGTTGCCGCGGGGCGCAGCACCGGAGCCATAAGGCGGGCCATTTCCTCGCCTACGGAGGCATGTCCTTCCCAACCCCAGTGCATTCCGTCCGGATTTCCCCGGCCGCTCAGCACGTGCTCGCCGACGACGGCTTCGAGATCCAGGAGCGGGACGTCCGCGCGACGCCCCCAGGCGGCGATCGCGGCCGCGGCGCCGGGCCGGGCGGTGTGCACGTGCCCGTAGGCGGCCGCGCGGTGCACGGACGGCAGCATGCTGAAGATCGGGAGTTCCGGGCGAAGCACCCGAAGTGCTTCGACAGCGGTTTCGAGGTAGTGCACGGTCAGTTTCGCCGGAAGCACCACCGGACGCCCTCGGAAAGCGACCGCGAGCCGGGGTTGCGCGGCCAGGTAGGTCTTCCGCACCACCCGCCGCAGCGAATCGGGCCGCAGGTAGCGCATGCCGGTGCGCAGGTAAGTGGGCAACGGCGAAGGCAGCGTGTCCATGCTCCCCACGGCCAGCACGACGGCGTCGACGTGGTGCAGATCGGCCCATACGCGCGGATCCCCGGTCAGGGACCACCAGGCGTCACGGGCGTTCCAGCCGAACCCGGCGACCAGGTCGGCACTGCCGCCGAGTGCTTCGGCCGCGATGTTGGGCCACAGGCGCGCGTCGTCGGCCGCGAGCGGGCCGTCGGGGCCGTGGAAGCTGAGGGAATCGCCGAAAACCAGCAGGCGCGGAGCCATGGATCAGCCGGTGATTCCCGCGTTGTAGGCGGCCAGTCGCCAGGTCCCGTCACGCCGGGTCAGCTCGACCCAGTGACAGTTCGCGATCCCGCCCAGCACCGGCCAGGACGGGACCGGCAGGCCCAGCAGCTTCGCGGTCAGCGCGATGATCAGCCCGCCGTGCGTGGCCAGGAACACGGTGTCGCCGGCGCCGGAATTGGGCTGGTCCAGGTCCGCGACGACCTCCGTCGCGCGTCCGGCGACGTCCACCCGCGACTCGCCGCCGGGCGGCGCCCAGGTCGCGTCGACCCGCCAGCGGGCGCGCTCGCCGGGGTACGCCTCGTCGACCTGCTGGCCGGTGAAGCCCTGCCATTCACCCAGATGGGTTTCCCGCAGGCGCTTGTCGATGCGCAGCGGGACACCGATGGCCTCGGTGAGCACGGTGGCCGTGTCGGTCGCGCGGCGCAGATCCGAGGCGATCACCAGATCCGGGGAGAACCGGGCGAGCGCGGGGACGGCGAACCGGGCCTGGTTCCAGCCGACCGGCGTCAACGCGGAGTCCAGATGCCCTTGCATCCGGCCCGCCGCGTTGTAGTCGGTCTCACCGTGGCGCCAGAGCACCAGCCGCCGCGGACTCACGACGCCCCTTGCGCGTCGGCGGAGTCCTCCTCGGCGGGTGTCTCCAGACCAGCGACCTCGATCCGCGGGCAGTCCTTCCAGAGCCGCTCGAGACCGTAGAAGGAGCGCTCCTCCTGATGCTGGACGTGGATGACGACGTCGACGTAGTCCAGCAGGACCCAGCGGCCCTCGCGGGCGCCTTCGCGGCGGACGGGCTTGTGACCGCCGAGGCGCAGCTGCTCCTCGACGTTGTCGACGATCGCGCCGACCTGGCGCTCGTTGGGCGCGGACGCGATCACGAAGGCGTCGGTGATCACCAGCTGGTCGGACACGTCCAGCACGACCACGTCGCTCGCCTTCTTGTCCGCCGCCGCATGGGCGGCTGCTATGGCCAGCTCTCGTGCCTGGGACGTGGCTGTCACAGTTCTCCTCAAACAGATGTCTTCACTTGCGGGTGCGCCCGACGAGGGTACCCGGTCAGGAACTCCGGCCTTTGCGATAGAGGTCCTTTTTGGCGATGTAGCGCACCACACCGTCGGGCACGAGGTACCAGACGGGTTCCCCGCCTTCGACCCGCTCGCGGCAGGCGGTGGAGGAGATCGCCATCGCGGTCACCTCGACCAGGCTCACCTTCCCGCTCGGCAGGTGCTGCGAATTGAGCCGGTAGCCCGGCCTGGTGACGCCGATGAAATGCGCCAGGTCGAACAGCTCGTCGGCGTTGCGCCAGGTGAGGATCTGTTCGAGCGCGTCGGCACCGGTGATGAAGAACAGCTGATCGTCCGGGTATTCCGCGTGCAGATCGCGCAGGGTGTCGACGGTGTAGGTCTGCCCGCTGCGGTCGATGTCGACGCGGCTGACCGAGAAGACCGGGTTGGACGCCGTCGCGATCACCGTCATCAGGTAGCGGTCCTCGGACCGGGTGACCACCCGGTCGGACTTCTGCCACGGCTGACCGGTGGGCACGAAGATGACCTCGTCGAGCGCGAACCGGGCCTGAACCTCGCTGGCCGCGACGAGGTGCCCGTGGTGCACGGGGTCGAAGGTGCCGCCCATGACCCCGATCCTGCGTGGTGACATGGGTCGTGAGCCTATACACCGGCCAGGTGGCCCCGCTCGGGTCGCCGGACCCACCGACCGGGCGTGATCTGGATCACATTACAGTCTGTTCCATGGATGAACGGTCCGTTCACGACATGCCGATCGCCCGTTCGTCGGTGGCATGGGGTAGAGGTGGGGACGTGGACACCTCAACTCTCCGGGACCGCGCCGAGACCCTCCTCCGGGCACTGGCGGGCGATGGCGCCCAGCTGCGCGACGACCAGTGGACGGCCATCGAGGCGCTGGTCGCCCACCGCCGTCGCGCGCTCGTCGTGCAGCGCACCGGCTGGGGGAAGTCGGCGGTGTACTTCCTGGCCACCGCCCTGCTGCGGGAACGCGGCGAAGGCCCGACGGTGATCATCTCGCCGTTGCTCGCGTTGATGCGCAACCAGATCTCCGCGGCGGCGAGGGCGGGTATCCACGCCGCGACGATGAACTCCGCGAACCCCCAGGAGTGGGATCAGGTCCAGGCCGCGATCGCGGCGGGCGAGGTCGACGTGCTCCTGGTCAGCCCGGAACGGCTCAACAACCCGGACTTCCGGGACACCGTCCTGCCGAAACTGACCTCGAGCGCCGGCCTGCTCGTGGTCGACGAGGCGCACTGCATCTCGGACTGGGGCCACGACTTCCGGCCGGACTACCGGCGGCTGCGCACACTGCTGAAGGATCTGCCCGAGGGCGTCCCGGTGCTCGCCACCACCGCGACCGCGAACGACCGGGTGGCCACCGACGTCGCCGAGCAGCTCGGCATCGGCAACGGCGGAGACACCCTCGTCCTGCGCGGCAGCCTGGATCGCGAAAGCCTCCACCTGTCGGTGGCCGAGCTGCCGACGTCGCAGGCCCGGCTCGCGTGGCTGGCCGAACATCTCGCGGAACTGCCCGGGTCCGGGATCATCTACACGCTCACCGTCGCGGCGGCGCACGACGTCGCCGGGCTGCTGACCGAACGCGGCTATCCGGTCGCCGCCTACACCGGCAAGACCGACCCTGCCGACCGTCAAGCGGCCGAAGACGATCTGCTGGGGAACAGGGTCAAGGCACTGGTGGCCACCTCGGCGCTGGGCATGGGGTTCGACAAACCGGACCTCGGATTCGTGATCCACCTCGGTGCGCCGTCCTCGCCGATCGCCTACTACCAGCAGGTCGGCCGTGCCGGGCGTGGTGTCGACCGCGCCGAGGTGATCCTGCTGCCCGGACGCGAGGACAAGGACATCTGGGCGTACTTCGGTTCGCTGGCTTTCCCGGACGAACTGCGGGTCACCCAGGTGCTCAACGCGCTCGCCTACGCGGACCGTCCACTGTCGACACCCGCGCTCGAACCGTTCGTCGAGCTTTCCCGGTCCCGGCTCGAAATGGTCCTCAAGGTGCTGGACGTCGACGGCGCCGTCCGCCGGGTGAAGGGCGGCTGGGAGGGCACCGGCGAGGAATGGCGCTACGACAAGGAACGCTACGCGCGGGTGAGCGCGGCGCGAACCAACGAGCAGAACGCGATGATCGACTACCTCGCGACCAGCGGCTGCCGGATGGAGTACCTGCGGCAGCAGCTGGACGATCCCGAGGCGGTGCCGTGCGGCCGGTGCGACAACTGCACCGGAAAGTATTGGGACACCACGATTTCCGACGACGTCGTCGATGCCACCCGGCAACGGCTGCGCCGGCCGGGGGTCGAGGTCGCACCCCGGAAGATGTGGCCGACCGGGATGGCGGGCCTGGACGTCCCGCTCTCCGGGCGGCTGCCGGCGGGCGAGCAGGCCGACACCGGCCAGGTCGTCGGCCGGGTGACCGACGTCGGCTGGGGCACGCGGCTGCGAGAACTCGTCGGACAGTCCGCGGGGGACGCCGAGCTTCCGGACCCGGTCTTCCAGGCCTGCATCGAGGTACTCAAGGGCTGGCAGTGGACCGAGCGGCCGGTCGCGGTCGTCGAGATCCCGTCCGCCACCCGGCCGGAACTCGTGCACGGCCTGGCGACGAAACTCGCCTCGATCGGACGGCTCGAATACCTGGGCGCCATCGCCTCCGCGGGCCCGCCCCCGCGCCAGGCGAACAGTGCCCAGCGGCTGGCCGATCTGTGGCGACGGCTCAGTCTCCCGGACGACGTCGCCGCCCGGGTGGCCGCGGCCGAAGGACCGGTACTGCTGGTCGACGACCTGATCGACACCGGATGGACGATGACGCTGTCGACGCGCCTGTTGCGCCAAGCCGGTGCGCGGAGCGTCCTGCCGTTCGCCCTCGCCAGCACTTCCTGACCCGGCGCCGAACCGATCCCCGCATTCGACAGGTTCTTTCCCACGCGAGAACTTTCTGGCAAGGTTCCGTCCACGCGCGACGACGGAGGCCCCGATGGCGGATTCAACGACGGAACGGCTCGGACATCGGCTTCCGGTGCGGAAGCTGTTCGCGGCCAGCGTCGGGAACGCGCTGGAGTGGTTCGACTGGACCATCTACGCGACCTTCAGCATCTACTTCGCCAGCGAGTTCTTCCCCAAGGGCAACGAGACCCTGGCGTTGATCAACACCTTCGCGACGTACGCACTGGCCTTCTTCTTCCGGCCTCTCGGCGGGATGCTGCTCGGCCGCTTCGCCGATACCAGGGGCCGCAAACCCGCGATGATCCTGACCATCGTGCTGATGGCGGGCGGTTCGGTGGCCATCGGCCTCCTGCCGACCTTCGAGCAGGTCGGCTGGCTGGCTCCGGGCCTGTTGCTGCTGGCGAGGGTGGCGCAGGGACTCTCGCTCGGCGGCGAGGTCTCCAACGCTTCGGCGTACTTGGGCGAGATCGCGCCGCCGGCCCGCCGAGGCCGGTACTCCGCCTTCTTCTACATCTCGACCGGTTCCGCCGTCCTGCTTGCCTCGGTTCTCGGTTTCGTGCTCGCGCGGACGATGTCCAAAGCGGATTTGACGGCGTACGGCTGGCGGATCCCGTTCCTGCTCGGCGGGGTCCTCGGCATCATCGGGCTGTGGCTGCGGCGCAGTCTCGTCGAGACCGAGATCTTCGAAGAGAAGAAGGCGACCGCTCGCCGGGTCGAACGGCCGCTGCTCACCACGTTGCGTGAACACCCACGCGCGGTGATGCAGCTCGTGGGCTTCTCGATGCTGTCGACCTTCTGCTACTACACGTTCTTCAGCGCTCTGCCGTCCTTCGCGGTCAAGACCCGCAAGGCCGACGACGTCGACGTGTTCCTCGCGCTGTCGATCGCGACGGCGCTGTTCGTGGCCCTGCAGTACCCGATGGGCGCGCTGTCCGATCGCTTCGGCCGCAAGCCACAGTTGCTCTTCTGGTCGGCCGCGACAGCGGTGCTCATCGTTCCACTGTCCACCTTGGTCCGGCCGGGACTACCCGGGTTGATGGTCGTCTTCTGCGTGGGGCTCTGCCTGTACACGGCGATGACGTCGATCGCACCGGCGATCATGAGCGAACTGTTCCCGACGGAACTGCGCGGGCTGGGCATCGGCGCCTGGTACAACCTGACCGTCGCACTCTTCGGCGGCACCGCTCCCCTGGTGCTCACCGCGCTGTCCGACGCCGGGGTGTCGACGCTGTTCTTCTGGTACGTGGCCGTCGGAGCCGCGATCGCGTTCTTCGTCATCCGGACCCTGCCGGAGACCAAGGGCAGCGATCTGCGCTGAAGTCCGGCGCGAAGGCGGACTCGCCGATCTCACCTCGAAGGCGCTGATCGCTCAGGAGTCGCCGTGGTCGCTGAAGGCCTTGCGCTTCAACGGAGGGACCGCCTGAAAGAACCGGAACATCCCCCGCGCCATGGTGCGGCCCACCCGGTTCTCCGATACGAACTGACGCGCACTGCGCTCCGAGTCACGCACCGCCGCGAAGCCGTACTCCCGCATCCTCTGCTCGTAGTCAGCGACCGCGGTGCGGACGTCGCCGGTCTTCCGGGCGGCGATGAGATTGCGGCACAACAGTTGCGCGTCCCGGAGCGCGGTGTTCGCGCCGATGCCGCGGAACGGTGTCATGCTGTGGATCGCGTCACCGAGCAGGGTGACGTTGCTCGTCGGCCACGGGTCGACAGGCGTCGACGTGAAGATCGGCAGCCGTGACACCGATTCCGCGGGGGAACCGGAGACCAGCTCTTTGAACGCGGGATCCCAGCCGTCGATCAGGTCCAGCACGAGTTTCCGTAGCGCTTCACCGTCCAATGACGATATGCCGGCCGGATAGCGGCGGTTGTCGGCGGCGAAAGCCCACATGACGTAACTCGAGGTGTTGTCGAACAGGACGGGGTCGTGTTCAGCGGTCTCGTCGTTGACCGACGAAGCACCGTTCAGCTCATGCGGCGCGCTGAAGAGGCCGGCACCGGTACGCGGCATCACCATGCTCGGCCCGTCGGTGAGGCGTGCGGGCAAACGCTTGCGGGTCTCCTCGTCCAGCGGATACTTGCCCGCGATCGCGATGATCCCGGTGTCCACCCTGGCGGCCCCGGGCAGGAACTGCTTGCGGATCCGCGAATTGGCCCCGTCGGCGCCGATCACGAGGTCGGCCTCGACGGTGCTCCCGTCGGCGAATTCGCAGACGACCACGTCACCCTCCCGCCGGTAGCCGACGAACTCCTTGCCGTGGTGCAGAATTCCGTCGAGCCCGTCGGACAGCACCTGGTGCAGGCTGATCCGGCTGACCGAGTGGTGATTCGACGCCGGATCCGGGCTGTAGGTCAGCTCGCTGTCGATCACCATGAGGTCTCTCAACTGCTCGGTGACGAAGGTGAAGTTCCCGCCCGTGGCGCCGGTGGTGGCCAAGAACCGTTGCCAGAGTCCGGGCGGCAGGCATTCGTGCAACGCCGCCGCCCCGTGCGGATTGATGTGCACGCGATAGCCCTGCAGCCGCTCTGTCCGCGTACGGCTGCGTTCGTAGACGGCGATGTCGAGCCCTGCCTTCCGCAGCCCCTGCGCCAGGCAGAGCCCGCCGGTACCGCCGCCGATGATCGCGATCCTGGTGGTCATTCGATCTCCCTTCTCCGACTTCCACTATCAACCGTACGGATAATAAAGTCAACCGAATGTTTGAAAGAGTCAACGGCTAAGGTGATCCCATGTCCGAAGCCGCCCCGCGCAGCCCCCGCCGCGCCCCCGTCGAGCGTCAGCGCGATCCCGAACGCACCAAGGCGCAACTCCTGGAGGCGGCGAAGGCCGAATTCGGCGCGAAGGGCTACGCCGCGGCGCGCGTCGGCGAGATCGCCGCGAAGGCGGGGGTGAACAAGCAGCTGATCTCGTACTATTTCGGCGGCAAGGAAGGTCTGTACAACGCGCTCACCGCGACGATGTACCGGGACTACGTCACGACCTCCGACCACGACAGGCCGTTCGCCGACGTGGTCCGCTACTTCGTCCAGTCGGGGGTTCGGGACCACGATCTCGCGAGGCTGTTCCTCTGGGAGAACCTGACCGACGGCGCGCCCGACGCGGTCGGCGTCGAGGGGCAACGGAAGTTTCTCCAGGAGCAGGTGGAGTACGTCCGCGCCCGCCAGGCCGCAGGAGACCTTCCCGCCGACCTCGATCCCGCGTTCCTGCTGATGATCTTCATGGCCGCGTCCAGCGCGGCACTGGCGCTGCCCCGGGTGGTGCGAGCGGTTTCCGGGCAGGACCCGAACTCGGCCGAGTTCGCCGAGGCCTACGGCGACCAGCTGGCCAGACTCGTCGGCCACCTCGCGAACGGTCGCGATCGCGACGCGTGACCGGTCACCTCACGCGTCAACCTGGGTTGATTTCGCCACCACATGTCGCCCCAGCGCCCCCACCGCACCCCCAGATGATGCTTTAGGCGATAGCAAAGGTCCCTTGCTCCCCCGGGGTTGAAGCTTGACTTTCAGGGGCGCAGGGGGACGAGGTCGTCGGCGTGGACGACCTCGCGCCGCTGTTCGGCGGGCAGGTCGTGGCTGGAGCGGCCGATGAGGTCGGGCAGTTCGCCCGCGTCGAAGGCGACGACACCGCGGGCGACGGTGCGCTGCCGGAGGTCGACGAGGTCGACGACGTCGCCTGCCTGGAAGTCACCGTCGACGCCGGTGATCCCGGCGGCGAGCAGGGAACGGCGGCGGCGGACGACGGCCGCCACGGCGCCGTCGTCGAGGTGCAGCTTGCCGGACGCGCCCGCGGCGTAGCCGAGCCAGAACCGGCGAGCCGACAGGCGGGAATCCGCGGCGGCGAAGGCTGTGCCGACCTCGGCCGTGGTGAGCGCGCGGGCGGCCTCGGACGCGGCGGCGAGCAGCACCGGGATACCGGCGCCGGCGGCCGTGCGGGCCGCGGCCAGTTTCGAGACCATGCCACCGGTGCCGAGCCCGGAGCTCGACATCCCCACCGAGATTCCGTCCACATCGGACTCTCCGACGACTTCGGCGATCTTGCGAGTGGCGCCGTCGCGGGGATCCCCGTCGTACAGACCGTCCACATCGGACAAGAGTACGAGCGCGTCGGCGCCGATCAGGTGGGCCACCAAGGCGGCCAGGCGGTCGTTGTCACCGAAGCGGATCTCTTCGGTGGCCACGGTGTCGTTCTCGTTGACCACGGGAACCGCGCCGAGGGCCAGCAGCCGGGTGAAGGTGTTCTGCGCGTTGCGGTAGTGCGACCGGCGCACGACGTCGTCCGAAGTGAGCAGAACCTGGCCCACGGTAAGGGAAAACCGGCCGAACGACTCGGCGTAGGCGTGGGCCAGCGCGAGCTGGCCGACGCTGGCGGCGGCCTGCTGGGTGGCGAGGTCACGCGGACGCTTGCCGAGTGCGAGCGGCGCGAGCCCGGCGCCGATCGCTCCCGAAGACACGAGCACGATCTGCGTGCCCCGGGAGACTCGCTCGGCGATCGCGTCGACCAGTGCGTCCAGGCGTACGACGTCGAGACCGTCGCCCGCCGTGGTCAGCGCGGACGAACCGACCTTGACGACCACACGTTTGGCGTCGGCGATCGTCCCCCGGGTCGAACTCACTCGCCATCCGTCCCGGCTTCGACCCCGTCCGGGCCGTCACGGCGGATCCGGCGGGCTTCCTTACGGTCGGATGCACCGATGCGGTCGTTGTTCTCCAGCCGGACGTCCGTGCCACGGCCGGACAAGTGCACGGCGACCCCGGGCGTCGACGGCTCCCATTCGAACTGCACGTCGCCGATGGTGACCGGGCTGCCCGGTACGGCACCCTTCCTGGCCAGCGCTTCTTCGACACCGAGTCGCTGCAACCGATCCGCGAGGTAGCCGACGGCCTCGTCGTTGCCGAAGGTCGTCTGGCGGATCCACCGCTCCGGACGGACGCCGCGGACGATGAAGGCGCCTTCTTCCTCCGGGTCGATCTCGACGGTGAAGCCCGCGTCGTTGACGGCCATCGGCCGCAGCACGACCTTCTCCGGCTCCGGTTCCGGCTGCTCGGCGCGGTACTTCTCGACCACGGCGGCGAGCGCGTAGGTCAGTTCCTTCAGCCCCTGGCGGGAAGCCGTGGAGATCTCGAACACACTGAGCCCGCGGGCTTCCAGTTCCGGGCGGACGAGCTCGGCGAGTTCGGCGGCGTCCGGGACGTCGATCTTGTTGAGCACGACCACACGCGGCCGGTCGGCGAGGTCGCCGCCGAGACTCGGGGTGTAGCGGGCGAGTTCCTCTTCGAGGGCGTCCATATCGGACAGTGGGTCGCGGCCGGGCTCGAAGGTGGCGCAGTCGATGACGTGCACCAGGACGGCGCACCGTTCGATGTGGCGCAGGAAGTCCAGGCCGAGGCCCTTGCCCTCGCTCGCGCCCGGGATCAGGCCCGGGACGTCGGCCATGGTGAACACGGTCGAACCGGCGGTGATCACGCCCAGGTTCGGCACCAGGGTGGTGAACGGGTAGTCGGCGATCTTCGGCTTGGCCGCGGACAGCACCGAGATCAGCGAGGACTTGCCCGCCGACGGGAAGCCGAGCAGGCCGACGTCGGCGACCGAACGCAGTTCCAGGACGAGGTTCCGGGTCTCCCCCGGCTCGCCCAGCAGCGCGAATCCGGGCGCCTTGCGCGCGTTGGAGGCCAGCGACGCGTTGCCGAGCCCCCCACGGCCGCCCTGAGCGGCGACGAAGGTGGCCCCGGTGCCGACGAGGTCAGCGAGGATCTCGCCGTCCTCGGTCATCACGACGGTGCCGGACGGCACGCGCATCTCCAGCGTTTCCCCCGCCGCACCGGCGCGGTTACCGCCCTGGCCCATCTTGCCGCTGCCGGCTTTGGCGTGCGGGCGGAAGTGGAAGTCGAGGAGCGTGTGGACGCCTCCGTCGACGATCAGCAGCACGTCGCCGCCGTTGCCGCCGTTGCCACCGTCCGGGCCGCCGAGGGGCTTGAACTTCTCGCGGTGCACCGAGGCGCAGCCGTTCCCACCGTCACCGGCGGTCAGATGGATCACCGCACGGTCCACGAAACGGGACGCCATGACTTGCCTCTTTCACTCGCGAAAAGAACTTCTGCACGAACAACGACACTGCACAAAACAAACGAGGGGTGGGCCCGGATATTCCCGGCCCACCCCTCGTCAGAGGTCTAACTCGAAGCCGAAGTTCAGACTTCGGACGGCACGATGTTGACCGTCTTGCGGCCACGCTTCTCGCCGAACTGGACCGCACCGGCGGCCAGGGCGAACAGCGTGTCGTCGCCGCCACGGCCGACGTTCACGCCGGGGTGGAACTTGGTGCCACGCTGGCGGATGAGGATCTCACCGGCGTTGACTTCCTGGCCGCCGTATCGCTTGACGCCCAGTCGCTGCGCGTTCGAATCGCGACCGTTGCGGGAGCTGGACGCACCCTTCTTGTGAGCCATCGCTCAGCCTCTCCCTGAAGATCCGAATTACTTGCTGATGCCGGTGACCTCGACGCGGGTCAGCTTCTGCCGGTGACCCTGACGCTTGTGGTAGCCAGTCTTGTTCTTGAACTTGTGGATCCGGATCTTCGGACCCTTGGTCTGCTCGACGACCTTGCCGGTGACCGAAACCTTCGCCAGCGCGTCGGCGTCAGTGGTGACGTCGCCACCGTCCACGAAAAGGACTGCCGGGAAGGTGTGCTCGGTACCGGGCTCGCCTTCGAGCTTCTCGACCTCGACGACGTCGCCGACGGCCACCTTGTACTGCTTGCCGCCGGTCTTGACGATCGCGTACGCCGACACGGAAGTCTCCTGCTTACTCGACAACGGGTGGGGCTTGCACGACCGGCCCGCCGGATTTCTCTCAGCGGTCCAAGGTCTGCGCAAGGTGCCCGCCTCTAGGTGGCGGGCCGTTCTACAGGTTACGGGGGCCTCCCCGGTGCGATCACACCGGGGTGCCCCTAGGTGTTCACTAGCTCTTTTCCGACGCCTCGACCGGCGGTCCGGCCGGCCGTGAGGCCGTCCGGCGCGGACGACGGCGGGTGGTGGCGGAACGTCCGGCCGGGGCCGGGACCTCCACCTCGGGTTCGGTCTCCTCCTGGGCGGCCTGAGCCGCCTGAGTCACCGGCACCTCGGGAGCCTCGGGCTCCGGGCCCGATTCCCCGACGACCGAGATCTCTTCCGCACGCGCGGCCGGAGCCTCGTCGTCCGAGGTCGTCACCGGTTCACCGGCGAGTTCGGTCGCGGGCGCCTCGGCGACCGGTTCCGAAACCGGCTCAGCGGCCGCTTCGGCCGCCTGTTCGACGGTCGCCTCGGAAACGGTCTCCGAAGTGGCCTTCACCGGCTCAGACGACTCCTCAGCCGCCTGCGGCGCGTGCCCGTTGAGCGCGGCACCCTCGACGTTCTCGGTGACCTCGTGACCGTGCTCACCCTTGACCACCTTGGCGGCGTTGGCCATGGCCTGGACGGCCGAGACCACCGATTCCCGCTGGCCGGAGGTCTGCGGGGCGTCGGCCTTGGGCGCGGCGGGCTCAGGCGCTGCCTGCTCTTCGCTCTTGCCGCGGCCGCGGGACCGGCGGGAGCCCTGCTCCTTGCCGCCACCCCCACTGCCACCGCTGCCGCTTCCACCGTGGCTGTGTCCGCCGCCGGCCCCAGCGGTGCGCTGCGGCTCGGTCGAGACGACCACGCCGCGGCCCTTGCAGTGCTCACAAGGCGTCGAGAACGCCTCGATCAGGCCGGTGCCGATCTTCTTGCGGGTCATCTGCACCAGGCCGAGCGAGGTGACCTCGGCGACCTGGTGGCGGGTGCGGTCCCGGCCCAGGCATTCGGTCAGGCGCCGCAGCACCAGCTCACGGTTGGATTCGAGCACCATGTCGATGAAGTCGATGACGATGATGCCGCCGATGTCCCGGAGCCGGAGCTGGCGGACGATCTCCTCCGCCGACTCCAGGTTGTTCCTGGTCACCGTCTCTTCGAGGTTTCCGCCCGATCCGGTGAACTTGCCGGTGTTGACGTCGATGACCGTCATGGCTTCGGTGCGGTCGATGACCAGGTAACCGCCCGAGGGCAGCCAGACCTTGCGGTCCAGGGCCTTGGTGATCTGCTCGTCGATGCGGTGGTCGGCGAAGGCCGAACCGGTGCCGGTGTACCGCTTGACGCGGTCGGCCAGGTCCGGCGCCACGTGCTGCACGTAGTCGTAGATGGTGTCCCAGGCCTTGTTGCCCTGGATCTCCAGCTTGGCGAAGTCCTCGGTGAACAGGTCGCGGACGACCTTGACCAGCAGGTCCGGCTCTTCGTAGAGCATGACCGGCGCACCGCTCTTCTTGCCGGCGCCACCCGCTTCGGCCTTCTCCTTGATGACGTCCCACTGCGCCTTGAGGCGGCGGACGTCGCGGTCCAGCTCCTCCTCGGCGATGCCCTCGGACGCGGTGCGGATGATCACACCGGCGTCCTCGGGGACGATGCGCTTGAGGATGTCCTTCAGGCGGCGGCGCTCGTTCTCCGGGAGCTTCCGCGAGATGCCGGTGGCGCCACCTGCGGGCACGTACACCAGGAAGCGGCCTGGCAGCGAGATCTGCGTGGTCAGCCGGGCGCCCTTGTGCCCGACCGGGTCCTTGGTGACCTGGACCAGCACGGAGTCGCCGCTGGAGAGCGCCTGCTCGATCTTGCGGGCCTTGCCCTCGAGACCGGCGGCGTCCCAGTCGACCTCACCGGCGTAGAGCACGGCGTTGCGGCCGCGGCCGATGTCGATGAAGGCGGCCTCCATCGACGGCAGCACGTTCTGCACGCGGCCGAGGTAGACGTTGCCGACGATCGAGCCGGTGCCCGACGAGGTCACGAAGTGCTCGCACAGGACGCCGTCCTCGAGCACGCCGATCTGCGTGGAATCGCCCTTCTCGGCGACGACCATGGCGCGCTCGACCGACTCGCGGCGGGCGAGGAACTCGGCCTCGGACAGGATCGGCGCACGGCGGCGGCCCGCCTCGCGGCCATCCCGGCGGCGCTGGCGCTTGGCCTCGAGCCGGGTCGAGCCGCGCACGCTGCGCACCTCGTCACGGGCGGGGCGCTCGGTCTCGGCGGCCTTGGCCTGCCGGACGTGGACGACCGTGTTGGGCGGGTCGTCGCTGGTGGCGTCGGCGTTGTCCTCGCCGTCCCCGCCCTTGCGGCGACGACGGCGACGGCGACGCTTGTTGCCGTTGTCGGAATCGGCGTCATTGTCCGGATCGGCGTCGGCGGCGGCCTCGTCGGCGTCGCTCGCCTCAGTCTCTTCGGCCTCGGCGTCCTTGTCGTTGGCCTTCGCGGCCTTGCCGCGCTGCTGACGGCCGCGCGGAGGCTCGGGCTGCTCGTCGTCGTTCTCGACGTCGGACGAGTTCTCGTCGCCACCCTTGCCGCGGCCACGGCCACGGCGGCCACGACGACGGCGGCGACGGCTGTTGGCGTCGTCACCGTCCTCGTCGATGCCCTGATCGGACTGCTCGGACTGCTCGCTCTGCGTCTCGTCCTCGTCGTCGTCGTTTTCGACCGTCTCGGTGAAGGCGGGCTCAGGCTTGCGGACGGGCTTCGACGTGGCGGGCTCCGGCGGCAGGAACACCGGCGACGGCGCCGCGAAAACCGGCACGTGCACGGTGGCCTTCGCCCGGGTCGTCCGCTGCGGCGGCTCCGGGGTCACCGGCGCGGCCAGCGCGGGCGGAACGGCGCGCGAAGGCGCCTCCGCCTCCGCCTGCGGAGCGGCTTCGGCCTTGGCCCTGGCCTTGCCCCTGGACCTGGACCTGGTGGCGGGCTTCACCTCGGCGGGAGCTTCGGTGACGTCGGCGACCTCGGCGGCCTTGGGGGTCTCGGTGGTGGTCTCCGTGACCTCGGCGACAGCAGGAGCCGCGACCGCTTCAGGGGTCTCGGGCTCGCCGCCGGTGAGGGCTTCGGCGAGCTTGATGGCCACATCGCGGGTGACACTGGACTGCGCGCTGCGGACGGTCTCGCCGAGCTCACCGAGCTTGGCCATCAGTTCACGGCTGTTGGATCCCAGGAGCTTCGCCAGGGCGTGCACCCGGATCCGAGGAGGCAGTTCGGCCAGCTGGCCTGCGATGGGTGTGGCGGTATTCCCGCCGGTGACGGCGGGTGAGTCCGCGTTCGACATATATCTCCTCCGCCCCCGGGCGCGTCGACTGGCTTACACCGGCTCGACGCGGCCGCGCAGGGGCCCCTTTCTGTTCGTTCCGCCGTGGTGGTCACCAGCGGCGGGAATCCTTGCCCCGCACCGCGACGGCGCCGGGGTTGTCCGGGCGCCGCATACGGCTGAAGGTCTACTCGGCGGAGCGCTGGCCACGTTCGCGACATCGGGCCGCCCGCCACGTCGTCGAGCCGCCTGGAAAGGCGGCGACGCGTATGGAGGATGTGCAGCACACCACCGGGCCACCAGACCGCGAGCGCCACCTCTCACGTGTGCCCGTCGGCCAGCGGCCAACGCGAGTATCCCACACCCCGGCTCCACTGCGGTGTACTCGGTGCCACAGGCCTGACTCCCGGGCGCGCCGCGACCACCGGCCGGGCGAACTTCGCGGCAGAGCTTGTCGACCAGGCCGAGGGTGGCTAGCGTGCCGCTCGGGGGTACCGAAGCCCAGGCCGAGGCCATCCCCGTAGTCCCCCTGTTCTCCGGTGGGAGGTCCGGTGTCCCTGCTGGGACGGTCCCTGCGAACGGCCGTGTGCGCCTTCATGGTGCTCTCCGGCTTCGTCGTGCACTCCGGGTACACCACCGCGGAGGCCGACGAGGCTTCGTGCCGTCCCGATGGCCGGGCCCTCCGCTACGTCGTCGCATTCGACCGGGGCACCACGGAGACCGAGGCCAGGGCCGCCATCACCGGCGGCTGTGGGACCACGACGATCTACTACTCCCAGATCGCGGTGGCCGTCGCCACCTCGGCCGACCGGGACTTCGCCGAGCTGGTCCGGCCCGCCGCGGCGTTCAGCGCTCAGGCGGAACGACTGGCCGTCAAGCGGGCCACCGGCACGCCGTCTGCCAGGTCCACGCCGGCGCGTGCCGAGCTCGAACCGACCGACCCGGCGAAGGTGCCCTCCGCCGACCGCACCGACGAGCAGTGGGACATGCGCGCGATCGGCGCCGACAAGGCCCACCGGATCGAGCAGGGCAGCGACGACGTCGTGGTCGGCGTCCTGGACTCCGGCGTCGACGGGACGCACCCCGAACTCACGGCCGCTCTCGACCCGGCCAGGTCCGCGGGCTGCCTGACCGGCGCGCCCGACCGGAAGTGGGCCGCGACGACCTCGGTGCACGGCACCCACGTCGCGGGCGTGATCGCCGCGGCCGACGACGGCAAGGGCGTCACCGGCGTCGCGCCCGGCGTGCGGATCGCCTCGGTGAAGGTGATCGACGACCGCGGGTACGCCGACCCCGAGGCCGCGGTGTGCGGGCTGATGTGGGCCGCCGACCAGGACATGGCCGTGACGAACAGCAGCTACTTCGTCGATCCGTGGTCGCTCTCCTGCGCCCACGACGACGCGCGGGGCGTGGTGAACGAGGTCATGGCCCGCGCGGTCGAGTACGCGACCTCGTCCGGCACGCTCAACGTCGCGGCGGCCACCAACGAGGCCGTCGGGCTGGTGCCGTCGCCACGTTCCGGCGTCCGTGCCCAGGCCGAAGGTTGCCAGGCGCTGCCCGCCGGCCTGCCCGACGTCGTCGCCGTGTCGTCGGTGACCGAGGAGCGGCGCAAGGCGGGTTACAGCTCGTACGGCCTGGGTGTGATCGACGTTACAGCGCCCGGCGGCGAAGAGGGCCAATGCGTGCTTTCGACCGTTCCCGGCGGGTACGCGCCGTTGTGCGGGACATCGATGGCGGCGCCGCACGTCGCCGGTGTAGCGGCTCTGCTCGCTTCGGAACACCCCGGCTACGGCCCCCGGCAGCTCCGGCGGACGCTGGGCGCGCAGGCGACGCCGATCGCCTGCCCGGCCGACTACGACCTGACCGGTGACGGCACGCAGGACGCGTACTGCACGGGGTACGCGGGATTCAACGGTTTCCATGGGCACGGGCTGGTGGACGCGCTGGCCGCGGTGGCGCCCAGGGCGGCTTCGAACCCCGCCCGGTAGCGCTGCGAACGCATTTAGAGGACTAAACGCGGGGTGGTCAGCGCAAGAGCAGTTTGCCGAAGCGCCGTGACGACGCGTAGATCCCGACCGCGGCCAGTGCCAGCAGGTACGCCACGTTCCCGAGCATGCCCCACGACAGCACGCCGACCGAGAGCCCGCGCATCAGCTCGATCCCGTGGTAGAGCGGGAAGATCTTCACGATCCACTGGATCGCCTCCGGGTACACCGAGAGCGGGTAGAAGGTCGTGGAGAACAGGAACAGCGGCATCAGGACGAGGTTGATGTAGTCGAACTGGGACACCGACCGCAGGAAGGTCACCAGCACGATGCCGATCGCCGAGAAGGCCATCGCGATCAGCAGCGCCGCCGGGATCATCAGCACGGCCCACCAGGACTCCGGCAGCCCCATCGCGGTCATCACGCCGAGGAAGGTCACCGAGTAGATCCCGCCGCGCAGCACCGACCAGCCGACCTCGCCGAGCGCGATGTCCAGCGGCCCGATCGGGGTGGCGAGCATGGCGTCGTACAGCTTCGAGTACTTCAACTTGAAGAACAGGTTGTACGTCGAGTCCAGGATCGCGCCGTTCATCGCCGACGCCGCGAGCAGACCGGGCGCGACGAAGGCGACGTAGCTCATCACCTGGCCGCCGGGGCCGACGACCTCGCCGACGAGTTTGCCGAACCCCAGCTGGAAGGCCATCAGGTAGAACAGCGGCTCGAAGGCGCCGGACACGAACAGCATCCAGACGTGCGAGTAGGTCAGGAACGTGCGTTCCAGCACCGCCTTCGAGCGACCGCTGTACATCGACGGCGGCAGGACGCGCAGCAGCACACCGCGCCTCGGCACTCCACGTCGCAGCGCCTCGGTGAGAACAGCCATCAGACCACCAGCCGTCGGTAGAAGTACTTGTGCGCCAGCGCCCAGCCCACCCCGGCCAGCACGACCAGGAAGGCGAGGTGCCCCAGCGTCGCGAGCGGGCCGACGGTGCCGAGGCTGACCGCCCTGGCGGCCTCGTTTCCGTGCCACAGCGGGGAAATCCAGGCGATCCACCTCAGCGGTACGGGCAGTTCGGCGATCGGGAAGAACGTTCCGGAGAACAACGTCATCGGGATCAGGACGAACCGGAACACCAGGCCGAACCTCGAGCCCTCGTCGTAGGTGGTCGCGGCCAGCGCCATCACCGGGGTGCCGCAGGCGATCCCGGTGAGCACCCCGATCAGGATGACCGCGAGCACGCCGAAACTCGTCCAAGATCCGAACAGGGCCGCGATGACGGCGTAGATCACCCCCGCCAGGGTGAGCCGGATCCCGACCCAGATGATCTGGCTGCCGAGCACCTGTCCCGGCGTGATCGGGGACGCGGTGACGGCCACGTAGCTCTGCTGCCATTTGAATCCGGACAGCACCGGATAGCTGGACTCGCCCACCGCCAGTTGCGCGCCCCCGGCGACGAGCAGCGCGGGCGCGACGTACTCGAGGTACGAGAACCCGCCCGTCGCGGCGCCTGCCTGCACCTGCGAGCCGAATCCGAGCCCCATCGCGGCCAGGAACAGCACCGGCTGCAGGCCCGTCGAGTACAACGTGGACAACCAGTACCGGCGGTACCACATCCAGTACCCCTCGACCCGCAGCCAGGCGCCGAGCCAGGTCGACACCACGCGGCCCGTCGAGGCCTTCGTCTCCGCCGTGGTCATCAGTCCACCAGCGTCCGGCCGGTGAGCCGGAGGAAGACGTCCTCCAGCGAACTGCGGCGGACCAGGCTCGACAGCGGCCGCAGCCCGCGCGCGTGCGCCTGTTCGAGGGTGGCCTCACCGGTCATCGTGTAGAGCAGGACGCGGTCCGGCAGCACCTCGATGCGTTCGGCCAGTCCTTCGATCTGTTTCGCCGCCGCCTCCTGCTCGCCGTTCGGGAACCGCAGTTCGACGACCTCGCGGGTGGAGTACCGGCTGATCAGATCGGAGGGTGAGCCCTCGGCGGCGATGCGGCCGTCGTCCATCACGACCAGCCTGTCGCAGAGCTGCTCGGCCTCGTCCATGTAGTGCGTGGTGATGATGAGCGTGGTCCCGCCGGCCTTGAGCCGGAACAGCCGGTCCCACAGCAGGTGGCGGGCCTGCGGGTCGAGCCCCGTGGTCGGCTCGTCGAGCAGGAGCAGCTCGGGATCGTTGACCAGGGACCGCGCGATGGTCAGCCGCCGCTTCATCCCGCCGGAGAGCGAATCGACCTCCGCGTCCGCCCGGTCGGTCAGCTGGGCGAACTCCATCAGCTCCTCGGCCTTGCTCCGCACGTGTGCGCGGGATAGCCCGAAGTAGCGGCCGTAGATCTGCAGGTTCTGCCGGACGGTGAGCTCGGTGTCCAGGTTGTCCTGCTGGGGCACCACGCCGAGCCGGGCGCGGATCTTCGGCCCTTCGACGTCCGGGTCCATGCCGAGGACCCGCAGGTCGCCGTCGCTGCGAGGGGACACACTCGCGATCATGCGCATGGTTGAGGACTTGCCCGCGCCGTTGGGCCCGAGGAAGCCGAACGCTTCTCCGGGCCGGACTTCGATGTCGATCCCGCGTACGGCCTCGAAGTCGCCGAAACGCTTCACCAACGCCTTCGCCTGCACCATGGCCGGTTCGTGTCCTAGGTCACCCACGGTTCGCACCCTAGAACCTGCCACCGACAAAATTCGACAGGTTTATCGGCGCCCTTGTTGGACAGTCCCGGCTCGTCGATACTCGGCGACCATGAGTCTCAAGCCCAGAATCGCCTTGTTATCCGTTTTCGTCGCCGCCGGGCTGATGCTGGCACCGGCCGCGCAAGCCGCGGAAGCCGGTGTGGACGGCCGGACCGTCGACCCGCGGCCGTCCACCGCCAAGCTGGCCTTCGAACTGCACAAGCTGGCGCTGCAGAGCCACGGCAAGATCCAGGTGAGCAAGATCGGCCGCAGCAACGAGGGCCGTCCGGTGTGGGCGGCGAGGGTCGGCCACGGCAAGACGCGCGTCCAGTACGTCACCCAGCAGCACGGCGACGAGCCGCTCGGCACGCCCGCCGCGCTCGAGTTCCTGCGCAAGGTCGGCGTCGGGCACAGCGCTTGGCAGCAGAAGCTGCTCTCGAAGGTGACCGTCGACATCGTCGTGCGCGCCAACCCGGACGGCCACGAACACGACTGGCGCTACAACTTCGACCCCGAAGCCACTCCCGAGTACGGGGAAAAGGGCAAGGGTTACGACATCAACCGCTACCACGACCCGGCCGTGGCGCCGAAGGACAATCCGGCCACCGAAGCCGGCCTGATCCAGCGGCGGAACGCGTCGTTCAAACCGGACATCATGGTCGACTACCACATGCAGGGCCGCTACAAGGACGCCAATGGCAAGGAAATCACCGCTTCCACGCTGTGGCCGACGAACGCGGGCGTGAAACCGTCCGATGTGGACTTCGCGAAGCAGATCGCGGTCGTGGTGCAGCGCTCGATCGACGGCAACGGCGGCTACGTGTCGCAGTACCCCGGCGGTGACTACCAGGGCATCGCCCGCAACGGCTACGGCCTGCTGGGCAACGGCAGCGTGCTGATCGAACTGAGCCTCATCCCCGACCGCGAGCAGCAGCAGATCCAGGACGCGCTGGCCTCGATGCTCGCGATCGCGCAGACCGCGGCCGACGGTTCGGTGAAGAAGATCGACCCGGCGAAGGCCGACGCGATCCCGCCGCGCGGCCCGGCACTGCCCGGGTCCGTCGAAGAGGCGCACGAAGCCGCTTGACCCGCGCTATGAACGACTCGTTACTTGCAAATTTCGCAAGTAACGAGTCGTTCATAGCATTTGCCGGGGCTCAGATCACGGTGACCGAGAGGCTCCGCGTGACCCCGTTGACGGTGACCGAAAGGTGCGCCACCCCGGCCCGGAGCGCGGTCAGCAGACCGGTCGCCGGGTCGAAGGTCGCGACATCCCACGGCATCGCGGGCGCGAACCCACCGGCGACGTGCGTGCCCCAGCCGCCCTTCCAGTCCGCGCTGACCGGGTACGACACCGGAATCTGACGCGCTCCCTGCGTCACCGCCGCCCGGATATCGGCCTTCTCACCGCGAGCCAGAACCGCCGGCCCGGACAGCGTCAGTGTGTCGACGTTCGGCCGCGTCTCGAACCGGACGGGCTGTGCCCGGTCGCCCGGCTCGAACCGGACCATCGTCCAGCCGACGAATCCGCCGTCGCCGGGTGCGGCGGCCGGGGACTTCCCGGAGTTGCCGTTCACCAGGTACGGCACGCCGTCCACTCGCGACAGGCTGAAAACGCCCGCGTGCGAGGCGATCGCGGCCGCCTGCTTGCCCGACTCCCGTTCGAAGGCGGTCAGCCAGCCGGTGAGCATCGCGGCTTCCTTGCGGTCGGCCAGTTGTGAATTCCCGGTGGGGCTCGGGTCCTTGACCGGGTGGTGCATCGCGACGACCACACCGCGGATCCGCGCGTCCGCCTTCGCGCCGTCCAGCGCCTCGCGCAGCATCCGGATCTGGTCGAATCCGCCCGCGCGCAGCGAACCGCGGGAGGAATCCATCAGCACCAGCCGGATTCCGGCGACGTCGACGACGCGGTGGGTCTGCCCGAACGCCGCCTGGAACTCGGCGAGACCGTGTCCGCCGTCGGCCTCGTGGTTGCCCGGGACGTAGTACCAGGGCACCTTGCCGACCAGTTCCTCGTCGATGATCGCTTTCGCCAGCACGAAATCGGCGGCCGTGCCGCGGTCGACGAAGTCGCCGTTGATCAGCACGAGATCCGGTTTCGCCGCCACCGCCTCACGCAGCGCCCGCCGGGCCTGCGCGACCAGCGGGCCGCCCGGGTTGTCGGCGGTGAACTGCGCGTCACTGACCACGGCGATCCGCAGCCCGCCGGTCGCCGCGCCGTCGAGGATCAGCGCCGGATCACGCGGCGCCGCGTCGGCCGGAACGCTCGCCGCCGGTGCGACCTCGAACGTCAGGTCGTCGAAGACCAGCCGCCCTTCGTACTGCTGATCCGGGACGTTCTCGACGGCGTAGAACTTCGTCAGCCGCTGTCCATCGGGAAGGCCGGCCGGGATGGCGGCGCGGACGTACCGCCAGCCGGTCCAATCGACACTCAGCGTCAAGTCCACAATGGACGGTACGTTGGCGGCGTCGCGGAGTTCCGCCCGCAGCCAGGCACCCTTCCCGTCGCCGTTGACCCACAGGCCGACGCGCTGGGTTCCGGGTGGCACCGCGATCGGTGCCGCCGAGTTGACGTACGCCGCGCGCGTGGCGTTGGTCCCGTTCAGCCGGTAGTCCAGCGCGAGTCCGAGCCCGCTCTCGCGGCCTGGCGCCTCGGAAAGCGCGGCGCCGACGACGGCCGGGAACACGCTGGCGCTCCAGCCCGCCGGGCCGTCCAGTGCGGCGGCGACACGGGATTCGGTGCCGACCGACGCCGCCAGATGCGTCGTCTTCCCGGCGGCGGTGGCGGTGATCGCCGAAGCGCCCGAAGCCTTCAACGCGGTGACGGCGAACCCATCGCCGGACGGCTCGATCCGCACCACGGCGGAGTCGTAGTCGAGTTTGACGTCGTCGGGCTCGATCCACGTGCCGTACCCGTCGGCGTCGTAGCCGAACACCTTGAACGTGCTCCGCGCGCCTTCACCGGACAACGCGACCTGCTCGGTGCTCGTGCCCAGCCGGACCGGCGAGCCGAGCACGCCCAGCGTCGTCTTGCCCAGGACGCCGTTCCGCTTCGCGTAGATGTCGACGTTCGCGGGGGCGTCCGGCCGGAGCCTGTCGGCGTGCGCGGTGAAGACGCCGTTGGTCACGGTGCCGCGGAACGGGTTCGTGCTGAGCCACTGGGCTTCGGCGGCGACGGCGGCCCCGGTCTCGTCGTGGGCCCCGGCGGTGAGTTTCCGTGTCAGTCCGGAAAGCACTCGCGCGGCGTCGGCGGTGTCCTGCGCGGGACGCGGCGAGAACCCGGTCAGCCGGCCGGTGCCGGGCACCGTGGTGACCCCGATCCCGTTGGGCACCACGCGTTCCCCGCCGTCCGACGGCGAGTTGCGCACCAGCGGCGTCCGCTCGCCTTCTTCGCGGGCGAGCAGCGTCGAAGAGCCGCCGCCGTCGAGGTTGACGGCGTCGTCCGCGCCGAGCGACTTCAGATGGCGGGCGAGTTCCAGTTCCGTCATCCCGCGGCTGTCCGCCTGGCGGCCGTCGACCGTGGCGAGCCACATCTTCGTGCCGTCGGCGGAGAACCCGACCGCGGTCCGGGGGTGCATGGCGACGTTGTCGACCGGCTGGATCGCGCCGTCGCGCAGCAGGACCACGTTGCCACCGACCGCGACGGAGATCTTGCCCGCGTCACTCTTCGGCGCGTAGGCGACGCCGACCCGGTCGCCGGTCTTCAAACCGGACAACGTCTCCGCGCCGCCGTCACGGGCGAGCAGGATCGTGCTGCCCGCGGCGATCGGGCCGTCGGCGGGCTGCGGGCGCACCTGCGTGACGACACCGTCCCGGACCTCGATCTCGGCGACGCGCTGGGCGCCCGCGACCGAAGTCCGCCTCGACGACGCGCCCCACAGCGGCGTGTAGACGCCGATCGCGTTCCCGCCCAGCACCGGGCTGTTGAAGTTCGACGCGGGGACGACGCGGCCGCCGGGCAGGGTGACCGACGCTTCGAGGAACACCTCCGCGAGGCGCGCCTTGCCTTCCTCGGTGATCGACGCGGTCAGGTTGTGCCCGCTCGCCGGCGCCGTCTGCAGCTTCCCGCCGTCCACGCCGACGCCGATCGGCGCACCGGTGGCGTTGATGTCGAAGAAGTCGCCGTTCACGCCGGCGACCGCGCGTGCCCCGGCGACCTGCTGTGAAAGCGGCGTCCGCGCGGAAACCGTGCCAGGGCTGAGATAAGTCGGTTTGAGCGTCTTGCTGGTGAGGTCGACGGCGAGGGTGTCGCCGCGGATCCAGCCCGCCGGGTCGTACCGGTCGAACTCGGTCAGGTTCAGCCCCGGCGCCACGCGCGAAGTCGCGCTGGTGGTGACGAGACCGTCGTCGGGCGCCGCCACCGCGTACGCGGACGGGCCCTCCTTCGCCGAAGAGGCCGCGCGCGCGGCTTCGACGGGTGGCGGACCGAGCGGAGCGGTCAGCGGATCGGCGTGCACCGGCGCCGCGATCAGCAGTCCGGGCAGCAGGGCAGCGAGCAACAACAGGCGTGATCTTCTCACGAAGTACCCCACGATCGAGTGAGAGTCGGCTCAGCACAGCACAGCGGACGCGAGCCGCCAGGAGAAGACCCGGAGGTGAACGTGAACCGAACGGCGTAGGGCGCTGTCCGTCAGGGTGTGAAAGGACCGGCCAGGAAGGTCTCCGCCGCGGCGACGTCCCCGGTGATCTTCAGGCCGGATTCGGCGAGGCCGACCCGTTGCCACAGCAGGAAGTCCAGCCCCTCGGCGGCCCCTTCGACGACGGCTTCCGCGGTCTCCGCGGGGTCGGCCTGTCGCGAGCCGGGAACGTCGGTGTCCTGTCCCGGCGGTGTGATCAACCAGGCGTGTCCGGTGTCGGATGTCTTCAGCAGCAACGGAACGGTGACCACCGGCGGGGTGTGCCAGCGCTTCACCCTCGGCAGCATGGCGAGGAGGACCTCGTCCGCGCCGTCGGCCGCGATCGACGGGTCGAGGATGTACTCGGTCCCGGCCGCGCGGTGCGCGTCGAGCAGGTGCACCGCGGTCTCGTGGACCTGGCGGCGGAACCAGAAGGCCTTGTTCTTGGCGGAAGCGGTGAAATTCCAGGCGCTGTCGTCCGGGGTGGCCCCGCGCAGCGCCTCGATGAGGCCGTCCGCGGATTCGCGGTACCAAGCGGCGAGATCGGCGCCCGGTTCGACGGCGAAGTCCTGCGCCCCGCGCTCGCCGGTGCGCACGATCTCCGCCGCCCAGAGGTGCACGTTGCCGAGGTGGACGGCGAGGTCACGCAGGAGCCAGTCGCCGCAGCACGGAACCGGCGCGGCGTGGTCCCCGGTGCGCACCACCTGGGCGAAACCGGTGGTGAGCTCGCGCAGCCGTGCCAGGTACTCGTCCGGCGTCATCGACCATCCCCCCGATCGTGGGTGGCGCGGTGAAGCCCCCGCACCACCCACGAGTCTGTCAGACCTCGGGGAACCAGAGCTTGAGCTCGCGCTCGGCCGACTCCGGCGAGTCCGAGCCGTGCACGAGGTTGTACTGGGTCTCCAGCGCGAAGTCGCCGCGCACGGTGCCCGGGGTGGCCTTCTCGACCGGGTCGGTGCCGCCGGCGAGCTGACGGAACGCGGCGATGGCGCGCGGACCCTCGACGGCGAGCGCGACCAGCGGGCCCGAGGTGATGAACTCGAGGAGGTCACCGAAGAACGGGCGCTCCTTGTGCTCGGCGTAGTGCTCCTCGGCGACCGAGCGCTCGACGGTGCGCAGTTCGAGGGCGACGAGCTTCAGGCCCTTGCGCTCGATGCGCGAGATGACCTCGCCGACGAGGCCGCGCGCGACGCCATCGGGCTTGACCAGGACCAGCGTGCGTTCAGTCACGACGGTATTTCTCCTTGGGTGGGTTTCGTGCTATTCGCCCGGAGCCTACTGGGTGCTTCGCCGCTCACTTCAGGTCGGACCAGGGAATGGCCTCGATCCGTTCGATGTGCTCCTCGCCCCACTCGCCGAGCACGGCCATCGCGGTGTTGAGCGAGCTCCCGAACTCGGTCAGCGAGTACTCCACCTTCGGCGGAACCTGGTGGTACACCTCGCGATGCAGCAGTCCGGTGGCCTCCATCTCCCGCAGTTGCAGGATCAGCACCCGCTCGCTGATACCGGGCACCGCGCGCCGCAGTTCCCCGAAACGCAGCGCCCCGTCTTGGAGCGCGAACAAGATCAGGCCTTTCCATTTGCCGCCCATGACGGCGATCGCGGCGTCGAGGCCGCAGGTGAACGTCCGGTTCTTGGCCATCGTCCCCCTTACCTTTTTGTCAGTACCTGGCAAAATAGTAGGTACTTGAACGAATGTAGGTAAAGCCCCAGCATGGAGTCGTCCCGAAGATTTCCTTTTGACTGGAGCGAAAAATGCCGAAAACGCCGGTGACCGTCGTCGGGCTCGGTTCGATGGGGACGGCCTTGGCGGGCGCGTTCCTCACGGCCGGGCACCCGACGACCGTGTGGAACAGGACGGCCTCGAAGGCCGGGCCCCTTGTCGCGAGGGGAGCGCACCTCGCCGAAACGCCGGACGAAGCCGTACGGGCGAGTCCGCTGATCATCGCCTGCCTGACCACCTATGAGGACACCCTCGCGGCGTTGGAACCGGCTGCCGCGGCGCTGGCCGGGCGGGCCCTGGTCACGCTGAACAGCGGCTCGCCCGCCGGAGCGCGCCGGATGGCGGCCTGGGCGACGGGCCACGGCGCGCGGTTCCTCGACGGCGCCGTCAAGAACGTGCCGTCGGCCGTCGGCGCACCGGGCACGCTGCTGTACTACGGCGGCGACAAGTCCGTCTTCGACGAGTACCTGGACACGTTGCTGGTACTGGGAGGAGACACCGTCCACCTCGGCGGGGAGACCGATCTCGCCGCGCTGTACGAGATGGCCGTGGGCGGCACCCTGTTGCCCGCACTGGTCGGGTTCTTCCAGGGTGCCGCCCTGCTGCGGTCACGCGGGCTCGAAGCGGAAACGCTGCTGCCCTACGCCACCAAATGGTTCGAGATGATCATCTCGGTGCTTCCGATGCTCACCAAGGAAATCGACAGCGGCGACTACTCCGCTCCCGCGTCCTCGGTGGACATCTTCCACGCCGGCGCCGCCGCCGACCTCGAACTGGCCGAGGAGGGCGTCGACGTCGACTGGCAGCTTCCCCTGCACGACCTGGTGCGGCGAGCCGTCGACGCGGGGCACGGGGACCGCAGCATCGCGGTGCTGACCGAACTGCTCACCCGGCCTTGATCATCGCTGGGGATGCAGGGTCTTCGACCACAGCGAAGCGCCCGTAGCGTCGCGAAGATCGACCGTGAGCGCACCGCTGCGGCCGTCGATGTTCACCTCGCCGAAGTGCTGGAACCCGTCCGCCGGCGAGGTGTTCGCGGCCGGCGGGGCGTGCACGAACACCGCCTCCGGCCCGAAAGTCGGGTCGAGGGTGTTCGGGCCGAACGCGCCGGCGTTGAGCGGGCCGGAGACGAACTCCCAGAACGGGTCGAAATCGCTGAAGGAAGCACGATCCGGCGAGTAGTGGTGCGCCGCGGTGTAGTGCACGTCGGCGGTCAGCCAGACGACATTGCGGACCTTGCGCCGTGAGATTTCGCGCAGCACCCAGGCGAGTTCGGTCTCACGGCCGCCGGGCGCGCCGGGCAGGCCGTTGGCCACGCCCTCGATGGCCTTGCCGTCCGGGACGGTCAGGCCGATCGGGAGGTCGGCCTGGATGATCTTCCAGGTGGCCGTGCTGCGGTCGAGCGCGTCGACGAGCCAGCGCGCCTGCCGGTCGCCGAGGATCCGCCCCGGTTTGGTCTGGTCGGCGGTGTTGGCGTCCTTGTAGGTCCGCATGTCCAGCACGAAGACCTCGGCGCGCGAACCGTGCCGGAAGTTGCGGTACACGCGGCCGTCGACAGCACGGCGCTGGTCGATCGGGTGCCATTCGTGGAACGCCTGGAACGCGCGCGCGGCGAGCACGTCGACCCGCTTCTCGGTGTATTCGGGGCGGTCGTTGAGGATCTCGCCGGGGTACCAGTTGTTCACGACTTCGTGATCGTCCCACTGGACATAGGCGGGCACGTTCGCGGTGAAGCGCTTGAGGTTGTCGTCGAGGAGGTTGTAGGCGAACTGGCCGCGGTACTCGTCGAGCGTCTCGGCGACCTTCGCCTTCTCCGGGGTGACGATGTTGCGCCACACGCGACCGCCGGGGAGCGCGACGGTTTCGGTGAGCGGCGCGTCGGCGTACACCGTGTCCCCGCAGTGCAGGAACAGATCCGGCCGCCGGTCGGCCATCGCGCGATAGATCGTCATACCGCCGAGTTCCGGGTTGATACCCCAGTTCTGCCCGGCGACGTCTCCGGACCACACCAGGCGGACATCGGCGCGGCCGAGCGGCGCCGTCGAGAAGCGGCCGGTGAGGGCTTCGCTGCGAGTACGTCCGTCGAGGGATTCGGCGGTCACGCGGTAGTGGACCTCGGAACCGGGCAGCAGGCCGGCGACGCGGACCTTGCCGGTCCCGCCGGTCTCCGGGGTCATCACCGGACCGCGCACGCGGCGCGCGTGCCGGAAGGAGGAATCCCTGGCGACCTCCACGATCAGCCGCGAAGGCCGGTCGGCGCGCGACCAGACGATGCCGGACCCGGCGGTGACGTCGCCGGACTGGACGCCGTGGGTGAGCGTCGGGCGGCCACCGCGCAGCAGCGGGACCGCGCTCGACGTCGAGGGGACGAGAAGGCCGGTGGCGAGTGCTCCGGCGCCGGTCAACCCGGCTTTGAGCAGCGTGCGGCGATTGTGGTGGGAAGCGGTCATGGCGCGGTTCTATCCCGCGGTGACGGCCGGTGGGCCAACTGCGGCTTGCGCGACGATGAACGAACGTTCGTGAGCGGTAATGACGGCTAGAGCCAAGAGTGTTTGAGGTACCTACATCGAGCGAGTGGGGGACCCCCGCGTTTAGTCCTCTACTTGCGGGCGAGGCAGCCTCTGGCCGGTGCGCGAGCGGCGGTTTCGCGTGATTGGAGAGACGACACGCGTGTCCAGACGGACGGCGAGCGTGTCCAGATGGACGACACGGGGTGGAAGCCCGGCCGCGGACGTGTCGTCCATCCAGTCACGCCCGGGGCGGCAGGGCACGGGACTCGTGAGTGATCCGGGTCGTTAGAACCGTCATTACCACTCACGAGGCCTACTGAGGTTGCTGCTGCTGACTCGGGAGTGTCCCGGCCGCCATCCGCCGCGCCACGTCCCGCCGCAGCCACAGCAGCCACAGCCAGAACCCGAGGAAGATCACGCCGAGAATCGCCACCGCGGGTACCGCCACGGCGAACGCGATCAGCGCCACCTGCAGCACCAGGACCGCGGGCACGGCCCACGGCTTCTTCAGGAAACCGCACAGCACGATGAGCGCGACCGCTATCGCGATCACGGACCAGCCGGTGAACGAGCCGACACCGGTGCCGAGTTTGGCGATCACGGGCAGCGCGAGCGCGACCGTGATGCCCTCCATGATCAGCGAACCGGCCATCACGCCGCGGAAGGACTTCATCGGGTCCTTCGCGGGCGGCTTCGGGGCCACGTCGGTCATGCCGGTCCCTTTCCGAACAGGGTCCTGGCTTCGCCCGCGGTGACCACCGAGCCGGTGACGAGCACTCCGCCGCCGGCCAGCGGTTCTTCGGGGTCGTCGCTCTGCTCGACGAGGCCGATGGCGGTCTCGATGGCCGCGTCCAGGCTCGGCTCGGCGAAGACGCGGTCCTCGCCGAAGATCGAGATGGCGATTTCGTTGAGTTCGTCGAGCGGCATCGCGCGGGGCGAGGAGTTCTTGGTGACGACGATCTCGGAGATGACCGGTTCGAGGACGTCCAGGATGCCGCGGGCGTCCTTCTCCGCCATCACGCCGACCACGGCGGCGAGGCGGCGGAAGTCGAACTCCTCGGCGATGGTGGTGGCGAGTGCCTTGGCGCCGTGCGGGTTGTGCGCGGCGTCGAGCAGCACTGTCGGTGCGGCGCGGACGCGCTCCAGCCTGCCGGGGGTCTCGACCTCGGCGAAGGCCTCGCGGACGGCTTCGAGGACCAGTTGCTTGTCCTTGCCCGCGCCGAAGAACGCTTCGACCGCGGCCAGCGCGAGCGCGGCGTTGGCGGCCTGGTGGGCGCCGTGCAGGGGCAGGAAGATCTGGTCGTAGACGCCGCCGAGGCCCTGCAGCTTCAGCATCTGCCCGCCGACGGCGATGTGGCGTTCCAGCACGCCGAACTCGCTGCCCGCGCGGGCGACGCTCGCGTCGACCTCCACCGCGCGGTCCAGCAGGATCTTCTGCACTTCGGGGTCTTGTTCGGCGATGATCGCGACGCTGCCGGGCTTGATGATCCCGGCCTTCTCCACCGCGGCCTTGGCCGGATCGCCGCCGAAGTACTCGACGTGGTCGACGCCGATCGGCGTGATGACGGCGACGTCGCCGGTCGCGACGTTGGTGGCGTCCCACGAGCCGCCGAGCCCGGTTTCGACGACGGCGGCCTCGACCGGCGCGTCGGCGAAGGCCGCGAAGGCCATGCCGGTGAGCACCTCGAACTTGCTCATCGGCACCGCGTCGGGTCCGCCCGCGTTGTCCACCATGGTCACGTACGGCGCGACGTCGCGGTACAGGTCCACGTACGCGGCGGCGGAGATCGGTGCGCCGTCGAGCGCGATCCGTTCGGTGACCAGCTGCAGGTGAGGGCTGGTGTACCGGCCGACGCGCAGGCCCATCCGGGTCAGCAGCGCGTCGATCATCCGGGCGGTCGAGCCCTTGCCGTTGGTCCCGGCCACGTGCAGCACCGGGTAGCCGCGGTGCGGTTCGCCCATGAGGTTGACCAGTGCCGAGATCCGGGTCAGGGACGGCTCGATCTTCGTCTCGGGCCAGCGCAGGTTCAGCTCGGCCTCGACGGCGAGCAGTTCGCGGCGGGCCTGCTGGCCGTTCGGGTCGGCCGGGGCCAGGTCGCCGCCCTGGTCGTCCAGTTCGTGCAGTTCCATGTCCTCGGGGACGGTGAGGTCCGGCACCGGGCCGAGCGCGAGGTTGTCCCCCAGCTGCCCGATCCCGCCGATGCCCGCCCTGGAACCGCCGCCCACCTGGTACGCGGCGTCGGGGGCGTCCAGATCCGGGTCGGTGTCGTCCGACGGATCGTGGGCGCGCGCCCCCAATTCGTCGACACCGGCGAAACTGTCCAGATCTGCCAGGTCCGGGGATTCTGCGAACTCCTCGGAATCCCGGCCGTCACCTCGCGGCACGAACTCTCCTCTTAACGCCTTACTCCCGGTCGGGACGAGTCTACGTGCGGCTTTGCTGGCACTCTCGACGCATGGGGTTCAACCACAACGACCACTACCACCCGCTGCTGCTCGACCAGCTGCCTCCGGGGCCGGGGGTGGCGCTGGACGTCGGTTGCGGCAGCGGCCGGTTCGCCCGACGGCTGGCGGCCACCGGGATGCACGTCGAGGCGATCGACCGGTCCGGCCCGATGATCGACCTCGCCCGCGCGGCCGGTTCGCCGGGTCCCGGCACGATCTCCTACCGGCAGGCGGACGTCGTCACCGAAAAGCTGCCGGACCAGGCGTACGACTTCATCTCCTGCCTCGCCTCGCTGCATCATGTGCCGTTCGACACGGTCACGAAGCTGCGGGACGCGCTGGTGCCCGGCGGGGTGCTGGCCGTGCTGGGCCTCGGCAGGCCCAGCACTCCAGCCGACTACATCCGCGCCCTCGTGGCCTCGCCGGTCAACGCCCTGGCCAGGGTGGTCGTGTACGCGGGCGAGAGACTGAACGGCGGAGTCGATCCGCTGCCGTCGGCGCCGATCGCGGAGGCGTTCCCGCCGATGGGCCGGATCCGGCGTGACGCCGCCCGCCTACTGCCGGAGAGCAAGGTCCGGAACCTGCTCTTCTACCGCTACCTCCTCGTTTACCGCAGGCGAGAAGACGATCACTCGATGTGACACCCCAAGCGGGTGAAGATGGCGGCCGACCACCCGATCGGCGGCGCCGAGCAGACCGGATCCGGTTCATTTTTGAAGGGTCATCCAGCTCGGGAGATCGGGGTCACTCATGCGCTACAGACGCGTCCTGTTCGCGGCCGTCTCGACCATCGTCCTGCTGATCGCCTCCGCCACGGCGGCCACGGCCACCGAACGGACGTACCGCAACTACGTCGCGCTGGGTGATTCGTACACCTCCGGCCCGCTCATCCCCCTCCCCCGGCTCGATCCGCTCGGCTGCGGCAAGTCGACGCAGAACTACCCCGCCTTCCTGGCCGGCGCGCTGCGGGTGCGCTCCTACACCGACATCAGCTGCGGCGGCGCCGACACCACCAACATGACGCAGCCGCAGAGCGTCTTCCTCGGCCGTAACCCGGCCCAGTTCTCCGCGCTGCGCGCCGACACCGACTTGGTCACCATCGGCATCGGCGGCAACGACTACGGCGTCTTCGGCACGCTGGTCGGCACCTGCCCGTCGCTGCGGGCGAGTGATCCCACCGGGAACCCGTGCCAGGAGCAGTTCACCGTCGGCGGTGTGGACACCGTCAAGGCCAAGATCGCGGACACCGGCAAGAACGTCGAGAGGGTGCTGGCCGGGATCCACGCGCGCTCACCGCGGGCGGACGTCCTCGTCATCGGTTACCCGCGGATCGCGCCGCAATCCGGCTACTGCCCGAGCGTCCTGCCCTTCGCCGAGGGTGACTACGCGTGGCTCAACGACGTCGAGCAGACGTTGAACTCGGCGATCGAGAAGGCCGTGGCCGCCGACGGCGAGTCGTCCTTTGTGGACACCTTCGGCCCGTCGGCCGGGCATGACGCCTGCGCGCCCAAGGGTGCCGCGTGGATCAACGGGCAGCACACGAAACTGCTCGCCGCGGCGGCGTATCACCCCTACCGGACCGGCATGGTGGGCGTCGCCAGGGTGATCCTCGGTCATCTTCGCTGACCACCCCACCGGCGCATGGCCGGTTTCTCGACGGCGGTGTAGAGCAGCCACGCCAACGCCAGGCACACCACGAAGAAGATCGCGATGACGCCGGCCGCGGCGGGGCCGCTCCAGGTGCGTTCCGCGCCGAGCAGCTGCTTTCCGAACTGCAGCACCAGGAAATGGACCATGTAGAGGGCGAACGAGATCTCCCCGAGCCACCGCATCACCGGGCCGCGGAACGGGCTGGCCGTGCCGCGCAGGTCCGCGGTCGCGCCTGCCCCGATGACCAGCGCGATCGGCACCACCACCGGGGCGACGATCCCGTAGACCCTCGGCAGCAGGAGGATCTGGACGACAAGCCCTGCCAGCAGCGCGAGCAGGGCGGGCAGCATGCCCACCGGCACCCAGCGGCCCGCCCGCACGAGCCGCGCGATGAGGATGCCGAGGAAGAATTCGAGCAGCCGCACGGGCGGGAAGAGGTAACAGAACCACCACTGCCAGGCGGACGCGGGCAGCCCGGGCACCTCGGGATAGGACGGGAACACCGTCCGCGCGAAGAACGGCACCGCGATCACCGCGAGCACCACCGCGCCTGCCCACCACCACAGCCGTTCCTCCGGGATCCGCTTCGCCAGCCGGAACAGCCACGGGAAGAGCAGGTAGAAGAACAACTCCGCGCACAGTGACCAGCTCGGCTGGTTGATCGCGGTCAGCACCACCTGGTCGGGCACCCAGGTGTTCACCAGGAACAGGTTGGGCACCACTTGGGGCACGGACAGCGTCATCCCGAACAGCAGCGCCAGCCCGATGCCGGCGAGCGCGGTCACGAAGTGGTTGGGATAGATCTTGACCACGCGGCGCCGCCAGAACCGCAGGACGCCGTCGTCGCGGGCCGACCACGCCAGCACGAATCCGCTGAGCATGAAGAAGAATCCGACACCGCTGAACGCGCCGCCGATGCCGATCCGCGTGAGCAGGGTGTTGATCTCGGGATCGGCGAAGAAGTACATGAAGAACGAGTGGTGCAGGACCACCACCGCGGCCGCGACGAACCGCATCCCGGTCAGCGACGGCAGCCGGGAAGCGGTGTCCGCGCGGACGTCGAAGTCCGCGGGCCCTTCCAGTCTCTGATTCATCGGCCCAGCAACTCCCGTCGTTCGGCGGAATCGAGGATGTCGACGCGGCCGATCCGCACCTGGGGATCGGCGGCCACCGCTTCGAGCACGCGGACGAGCCGCCGCGCCCACTGTCCGGCGCTCTCGGCGTCGAACAGGTCCGCGCTGTACTCCACGGAACCGGCCAGCCCCCGCGGTTCCCCGCCGGGCCCGGTCCGCTCGACGAACTCGAAAGCCAGGTCGAAGCGGGCGAACGCGCTTTCGACCGGATACGGCTCGGCGCGCAGGCCGGTCAGGCTCGGCCGGGCCGGTGCGGTGTTGTCCAGCAGCAGCAAGATCTGGAAGAGCGGGTGCCGCGACGGTGACCGCAGGGGGTTCAGAACGCCGACCAGGTGGTCGAAGGGCGTGTCCTGGTTCGCATACGCGAGCAGGTCGTCGGCGCGGACCCGGCCGAGCAGGTCGGCGAACCGGGGGTTCCCGGCGGTGTCACCTCGCAGGACAAGCGTGTTGGCGAAGAAGCCGACCGCCTCTTCGAGCGCGCGGTCGTCACGCCCGGCCACCACGGTCCCGATCGGCACGTCGGTTCCGGCGCCCATCCTCGTCAAGAGCGCGCTGAGCGCCGCGTGCAGGACCATGAACGTCGTCGCCCGGTGCGCCGTGGCGAGTTCCCGGATCCGCCGGTGCGTGCCGGCGTCCACCGAGAACTCCGTGAGGCCGCCGCGTCCGGTCGGGGTCGCGGGCCTGGGACGGTCCAGCGGGATCTCCAGTTCGGCCGGGAGGTCTTCCAGGGTCTCGGTCCAGAACTCCGTCTGCCGGGACAGCAGGCTGTCCGGATCCGTTTCGCCGCCGAGGAGTTCCCGTTGCCACAGCGTGTGATCCGCGTACTGGACCGGCAGCGGGGCCCAGTCCGGCGCCGTTCCTTCCCTACGTGCCGAGTACGCGACGCCGAGGTCGTGGACCAGCGGCGCCATCGACCAGCCGTCGGTCGCGATGTGATGGGTCAGCAGGAGCAGTACCCACTCCCCCGGGTCCATCACGAACAGCGTCACCCGTAGCGGCGGTTCGGCGACGAGGTCGAACTCGTGGCGGACGGCTGTCCGGACCGCGTCCGCGAGGCCGGTTCGTCCACAGTGGACCCGCTGTATTCCGGGGGCTTCCGGCGGGAGCACCGCCTGCCGGGGCACACCGTCGTCGTCGGGGAACGTGGTCCGGAGGCTTTCGTGCCGGGCCACGACGTCCTGGAGTGCCGCGGCCAGGGCGGTCTCGTCCAGGTCGCCCGAAAGCCTCAGAGCGCAAGGCAGGTTGTAGACCGCGCTGGTGCCCTCTAGCCGGCCGGAGAACCAGAGTCGTTGCTGAGTGGGGGAAAGCGGGATCCGGTCGGGCCGGGGTCCGGCGATCAGCGGCGGACGGCGCCCGCCCGTGCGTTCGGCGAGTGTGGCGACCGTCCCGCCGTCGAGCAGATCGGTGACGTCCAGTTCCACGCCCAGCTCCGCGCGGATGCGGTTGACGAGTCTCGCCGCGCTCAGGGAATGCCCGCCCAGCGCGAGGAATTCGTCGTCGACGCCGACCGCGGGCACGTCCAGTACTTCGGCGAACAACGCGCACAGCCGCTCCTCACGAGCGTCCCGGGGTGCGCGGCCGCCGGACCGGAAGTCCGGTGCGGGCAGGGCGTTCCGGTCCAGTTTGCCGCTGGGCGTGGTGGGCAGGTCGTCGAGCACCAGCACGACGGTCGGGACCAGATGCGCGGGCAGGGTTTCGGTGGCGTGCCGCCGGACGTCCGCCGGATCGACGACGGCGCCGGGAGCGGCGACGACGTAGCCGACCAGAAGGTCCTCGCCTCGTTTCGCGACCGCCGCCCGCGCGACCGAGGGATGTCCGCTCAGCGCCGCCGCGACCTCCGCCGGTTCGATCCGGAAGCCGTGCAGGTCGATCTGGTCGTCGGCCCGGCCGATGAAGTCCAGGGCTCCGTCAGGACGGCGGCGAACGAGGTCTCCGGTCCGGTACATGCGACTGCCGGGCGGGCCGCCGGGCTCGGCGACAAAACGTGCGGCGGTCAGCTCCGGCCGCCCCCGATAGCCCCGGGCCAGGCCACTTCCGGCGACGTAAAGCTCACCTTCGGGAACCGGCCTCAGTTTTTCGTCGAGCACGTGGACACGGGTGCCGCCGATCGGCGTACCGATCGGCACCTCGTCACCGCCGGCGTACTCCGCCCACAGGCTGTCCCCGCTCACTTCTGAGCAGCCGTAGAGGTTGATCAGCCGAGCGTCCGGCAGCGCCGCCTTCGCCGCGAGGGCCAGTTCGCCGTCGAGGCGTTCGCCGCTGCTGATCCAGAAACCGCAGCCGGTCAAGGCCTCCGGCTCGGCGAGGAGGGTGCGCAACAGGCTGGGCACCACGGTCAGCCGGTCGATCCTGTTTTCCGCCACCAGATCCGGCAAGTCCCCCGCGGCGGGAAAGACCAGGGTGCCGCCGCTGGTCAGCGTGCCGAATACCTCGGTGGTGCCGTCGATGAAACTGAGCGACGTCTTGGCCAGCACACGCTTCCCGCGCTGCTCCGGGAACTTCGCAGCGAACCATGCGAGGCGGTTCACCAGCCCCTCGTGCAGCCCCGTCACTCCCTTCGGAGCGCCCGTGGAACCTGAGGTGTAGATGATGTACGCGGCATTCGACGGCGACAATCGAGGGCGTACCGGCGTCGCCTCGGGGCCGGCCTGGAGGTCTTCGCGTAGCACCAGGTCCGGTTTCGCGTCGTCGAGCATATGCGCGATCCGGGCCTCCGGGTACGTCGGATCCACCGGGAGGTAGGCACCTCCGGCCTTGAGCACCGCGAGCATGGCGACGACGGTGCCGGGGGCACGCGGCAGGACGAGCGCCACCACACTCTCCGGGCCGACGCCGCGAGCGATCAGCAGACCCGCCAGCCGGTCGGCGCGGGCGTTCAGCGCGGCATAGGTCAGTTCGTCCTTTCCGGACTCGATCGCGATGGCTTGCGGCGTCTCGGCCACCTGCCGGGCGAACAGCGCCGGCAAGGTCCGGTCAGCCGGAGACATAGGCGTCCGCTTCGATCTCGACCACCAGGTCGGGGCGGACCAGTGCGGTCACTTCGACGATCGTGCTGGCGGGCCGGACATCGGCGAAGAACTCGGTGTGCACCGCTCCGACCTGCTCCCAGGCGGTGATGTCGGTGACGAACACCCTCGTGCGGACGACGTCGGCGAGGGACGCGCCGACCTCTTTCAGCGCGCCTTCGATGCGCCGCAACGCCTCCCGGGTCTGCTCCGCGACGTCCGCTCCGCCGACCGGCCCGTCCGGTCCGGCGGCGGTGTTTCCGGCGACGGCGATCAGCGGCCCCACCCGCACCGCGCGGGAGTACCCGAATACCTTCTCGAACGCGCTGCCCGAGGAAACGAGCTGATGTGTCATGTCCTGTCCTTTCAGGAATCGGCGGTCAGCCGTCGGATGTCCTCATCGGACAGTGCGGCGACCTCGGCGACCACCGCCTCCTCGACGGCTTCGGCCAGTTCGGCGATGGTGCGGTTTTCGAACAGCACGCGGATCGGCAGCCCGATGTCGAACATCCCGCGGATACGGGAGACGACCTGGGTCACCAGCAGGGAATGCCCTCCCAGCTCGAAGAAGTCGTCCTCGACACCGATTCCTTCGATCCCGAGGACCTCGCCCCAGACCTCGGCGAGGACTTCCTCCTGCGCGTTGCGCGGGGCCACGAACTCCCCGGAAAGCTCCGGCCTCGACAACGCGGGAGCGGGCAGCGCCTTGCGGTCGACCTTGCCGTTGTGGTTGAGCGGCAACGACTCCAGCACCGTCACCGACGCGGGCACCAGGTAGTCCGGCAGTTTCGACCGGAGGAATTCGCGCACCGCACGGACGGACACGGTCTCCCCCGTCGCCGCCACGACGTATCCCGCGAGCACCACAGCGCCCCCGGCTCCCTCGGCGACGGACACCGCAGCGGCACCGACGCCGGGGCACGCGGTGAGCGCGGCTTCGACCTCGCCGAGTTCCACGCGATAGCCGCGGACCTTGACCTGGTCGTCGACGCGGCCGACGAACTCCAGCACACCACCGGGCAGCCAGCGCCCGCGGTCCCCGGTCCGGTACATCCGTGTCCCCGGGACGTCGGAGAACGGGTTCGCCACGAACCATTCCGCGGTCAGCCCCGGCTGCCCGGCGTACCCGCGAGCCAGAGCTGGGCTCTGCACGTAGATCTCGCCCGGCACACCGGCCGGTACCGGGTTCAGGAACCGGTCGAGCACGAACACCGACACGTTGGCGACCGGACGGCCGATCGGCGGCGAATCCGGCCAGCCGGTGCAGTCCCCGGAGAAGACCATCGAGGTGACCTTGTACTCCTCGGACGAGCCGTACTGGTTCTCCACCACCGTCTCCGGGCCCAGCGCACGGACGAACGCCTTGACCTCGTGCGAGAACCGCAGCGCTTCCCCGGCCAGGATCAGTTCGTCGACCCGAAGAGCGTGCCCTTGGTACGCCAGCGCCAGCTCGCCCAGTTGCGCCGGAGGCAGGAAAAGCCGTTCCACGCCGTTCTCGGCGAGCGCCCGCAGCACGGTCTCGGGGTCCTGCCGCTCCTGTTCGGTCAGCACCACCAGGGTTCCGCCGGACAACAGGGTGACGAAGAATTCCTGCAGGGAGACGTCGAACCCGATCGGCGCCAGCTGCCCGCAGGTCCGCGGCCGTGGATCCTGTGAGAGCTGCCACGCGACCAGGTGTTCCACAGTCCGCGCGGTGAGCGCGATCCCCTTCGGCTTCCCGGTCGAGCCCGACGTGTAGACCATGTACGCCAGCGAATCCCGCAGTGGCAGGCGATCCACCCTTGCCGCCGGGCGCCGGGCGACGTCTTCGCGGACGTCGTCGAGGCACAGCACGGTCCCGTCGAATCCGGCGAGCCGGTGGGTCACCGCCTCGTCCGCGACGACGATCTCCGCGCGGGAGTCGGCGAGCTTCAGGTTCAGCCGCTCACCGGGCTGCGCGAGATCCAGCGGCAGGTACACCGCGCCCGCCTTCAGCACGCCCAGCATGATCTCGAAGACCTCGGTCCCGACACCCGTGCAGACACCGATCACGACCTCCGGGCCCGCTCCCGATTCCCGGAGCAGCGACGCCCACCGGTCGCCGGCGGCGTCCAGTTCCCCGAACGAAACCTCGGAACCACCGCACACCAACGCACGCGCGTCCGGGGTCTTCGCCGCCCTGTCCTCGAACGAACCGATCAGCTCACGCTCGAGGGGAAGTTCGAAGCCCCGCGACCGGTTCCACCCGACCAGCAGCGTGTGCTTCTCATCATCGCCCAGCACCGGTAGCCGCGAAAGCCTGCGGTCCGGTTCGGCGGCGACGCTTTCCAGCACCCGCAGGAAGTGGCCGAGCAGCCGGGACGCGGTGTCCTCGGTGAACAGATCCGTGCTGTAACCGAGGAATCCCCGCAACGCGTCCGGATATTCGTCGGCGAGGACTTCGAGGTCGAAGCGGGTATTGCCGATCCCGGTGCCGACCTGATCGACCGTCAGCCCGTGCGGCTGGGCGAACTCCATCGAACTGTCGACCACGAAACAGGTCTGGAAGAGCGGGTTGCGGCTCAAATCCCGCGCCGGCGCCAGGTCTTCGACGAGACGGTCGAAGGGCAGATCTTCGTTCGTGTAGGCCCGAAGCGCGGTATCGCGGACATTGCGCAGCAGTTCGGTGAAGGCCGGGTCCCCGGCCCATTGGACCCGCACCGGGATCGTGTTGGCCAGGAAACCCACCAGGTCTTCGATCTCGGGGCGGTTCCGGCAGGCCACCGGGGTGCCGGTGACGATGTCGGTGGACCCGGTGTTGCGGGCGAGCACGACGTTGAAGGCCGCCAGCAGCACCATGAACATGGTCGCGCCCTCCGCGCGGCCGATCGCGCGCAGCCGGTGCGTCAGTCCGGGGCCGATTTCGAAGGACAGCCGCCTGCCCCGGCCACTCGGCACCGCCGGGCGCGGATGGTCCGCGGCGAGTTCGACCGCGAGATCGGCGCCCGCGAGTTCCGCGCGCCAGAACTCCAGTTGCCGCGCGGCCTGCTCACCGTCCAACCAGGACCGTTGCCAGGCCGCGTAATCGGCGTACTGCACGGGCAACGGCCGCAGCGGAGACGGCCTGCCCTCGGTGAAGGCCTGGTAGACGGCCGAAAGCTCACTCCAGATGACGCGCATGGACCAGCCGTCGACGACGACGTGGTGGAAGTTGAGCATCAGGAAATGCCGGGTCCGGCCCACCCGGAACAGCTGGGCGCGCACCAGCGGACCGCGAGTGAGGTCGAACCCGCGTCCGGCGTCCTCTTCCGCGAAACGGATCGCGGCCTGCTCGGCCTCCTCCGCCGCGAGCGACGAAAGATCCCGCACCGGGAGCCCGAACGGGCCGGGCGGGGCGATCACCTGACGCGGCCTGCCGCCGTCGTCGGCGAACGTCGCCCGCAGCGCGTCGTGTCGCTTCCACACCTCGTCGAGCGCCCGGGCGAACGCCAGCACGTCCAGTTCGCCGTCGAGCCGCCACAGGTTCTCCACCGCGTACCTCGGCGAGCCGGGGCTCAGCTGGTCGATGAACCACAGCCGACGCTGAGCGAAGGACAACGCGAGATCGCCGCCGGCGCGTGGTTCGATCGGCGGCAGTTCGGCGCGGGTGGCGCCGTCGATCAGCTTGACCAGCCCGGCGATGGTGCGGTGCTCGAACAGTGCGCGGACCGGCGGCGCGACGCCGAACACCGCGCGGATCCGGGAAACGACCTGGGTGACCAGCAGGGAATGTCCGCCCAGCTCGAAGAAGTCGTCCTCGACCCCGACGCCGTCGACCCCGAGGACCGTGCACCAGATCTCCGCGAGAAGCTCCTCCCGGACCGTGCGCGGCGCCACGAACTCACCGGACAGCTCCGGTCGCGACAACTCGGGAACCGGCAACGCCTTCTTGTCGACCTTTCCGTTCCGGTTGAGGGGCAAGGCATCCAGCACCGTCAGCGAGGCCGGGACGAGATAGTCCGGCAGCTTCGACCGGACGAACTCGCGGATCTCGCGCACGGAAACCTGGGGCGCCACCACGTAGCCCGCCAGGACCTTGACCCCACCGGCGCCCTCGACGACCTTCACCGCGGCGCTCCCGACGCCGGGACACGCGGTCAGCGCGGCCTCCACCTCGGCCGGTTCCACCCGGAACCCGCGGACCTTGACCTGGTCGTCGACCCGGCCGCCGAACTCCAGCCCGCCACCCGGCCGCCATTTCCCCCGGTCCCCGGTCCGGTACATCCGCGCCCCGGCGCCGTCGGAGAACGGGTTCGCGACGAACCGTTCCGCGGTCAGCCCGGCCTGGCCGACGTATCCCCGCGCGAGGCCGGGACTGTCCACATAGATCTCTCCTCGCACACCGGCGGGCACCGGGTTGAGGAACTCGTCGAGCACGTACACCGTCACCCCGGTGATGGGCGCGCCGATCGAGGGCAGCTCGGGCCACTCCGTGCTGTCGCCGTCCAGCAGGAAGGCCGAGACCTCGTGGGTCTCCGACGGCCCGTACTGGTTCTCCAGCACCACATTCGGGAGCGCGTCAAGGAAGTCGCGGACCTCGCCGGAAAGCCGCACCACGTCACCGGAAACGAGGATCTCGCGCAACGCCGTCCCGACGGGTCGCCGCGCCCAGGCGTTCGCGAGCTGGCCGAGCAGCGCCGGTCCCAGATACAGCCGTTCCACCGTCTGTTCGGCGATCAGCCGCAGCAGGACGTCCGGGTCCTGCCGCTCGGCTTCGGTCGCGACGACGAGTGTCCCGCCGCTGAGCCAGGTCACGAACATTTCCAGCAGGGACACGTCGAACCCGAGCGAGGAGACCTGCAGGCCGTTGCGTCGTCCGCCGCCCCGCGCGAGCTGGAACCCGACGACGTTGCGGAGGGTGCGTTCGGTGAGCGCGATGCCCTTGGGCCTGCCCGTCGAACCGGAGGTGTACACCAGATACGTCAGCGATTCGAGGAGCACGGTCCGGTCCACCCGCGTGCCGTCCCACCCGGAGACGTCTGCTTCGTCCAGGCACACGGTCTTCCCCGAGAAACCCAGCCGGGAGAGCGCGGAAGCCTCGGCCACCACGATCGACGCGCCCCCGTCGCCGAGCATGTACGCGAGCCGCTCGTCCGGCTGCGCCGGGTCGAGCGGCAGATAGACGCCCCCGGCCTTCAAGACACCCAGCGCCACCACGAAGACCTCGATCCCGGCCGCCGCGCACACGCCGACGACGACTTCGGGCCCCACACCGGATTCTCGCAGGAAACCGGCCCACCGGTTCGCCTCGGCGTCCAGTTCGCCGAACGAGAGACCGGCGTCGCCGCACACCAGCGCGGCCGCGTCGGGCGTCACCGCCGCGGCCTGTTCGAACCACCCCACCAGATCAGGTTCGGCCTTGGGGAAGGACATGCTCACCGGTTCTCCGATCGGTTCGGCTCTGGCGGGGGCGGGTCGGCTCAGGCGGGCGGTTCGGCCATCGCGCGCACCAGGCTCAGCGGTCGCAGATCCGTCCAGTGCTCGTTCACATAGGCGAGAGCGGCTTCCCTGGGTGCGTCACGGAGTGCGACGGTCCAGCCCGCGGGCGGATCCACAAAGGACGGCCACAGCGAGTGCTGCCCCTCATCGTTGACCAGGACGAGGTACGAGCCTTCGGGGTCGTCGAACGGATTGGTCATCACTTTCCTCCTCGGATCGGGTCCACTGTGGACTTCCGGACGGCAAGGTCGAGAACGCGGCCGATCTCGGCGAGCGGTTCGGGCCGCATCAGGTGCAGGTGTTCGCAGTCGAGCGGGTGGTTTTCGATCCGCCCGGTGACGAAGGGCCGCCAGTCCTGTGCGGTCCAGCCGAACTTCCGCTGATCACGGATCGCGGCGAAGAACAGGACGTTGCCGTCGTACGTCCCGGGCTCGAAGTCGCGGGCGATCTTGGAACTGCCGATCATCACGTCGTAGATCGCCTGTTCCTCCGCCGCGTCGAACTCGAAACCGACCCCGGACTGGTCGCGCAGGATGCCCGCGATGTCGGTGGACGCCATGACCTGCTCCAGATCGACGTCCCCGGTCACCTCCGGCGGGTAGCAGTCGAGCATCGCCAGCAGGGCCACCTCCTGGCCGTCCCGGCGCAGCCGCACCGCCAGTTCGTGGGCCAGCAGCCCGCCGAACGACCAGCCGACGAGGTGATACGGGCCTTCGGCCTGCACGGATCGGATGTGTTCGAGGTAGAGCGTCGCCAGTTCCGCGATCGGCTGGGCCGCCTCACCGCCCGCGCCGAGCCGAGGATGCTGCAGCGCGTGGATCGGGACGTCCTGGTCGATATGCCGGAGCAGCCCGGCGTACCGCCAGCCGATCCCGGCCGCGGGATGCAGGCAGAACAGGGGCGGCCGGGAACCCGCGGAGCGCAGCGGCAGCAGCACATCGAGCCCGCTGCGGGCGTCCGACGTGCCGAGGGTTTCCGCCAGCTGGGCGACAGTCGGCGTGGCGAACACCTCCCGGACGGGCAGAGGGACGCCCAGTGTTTCCGCGACCCGGGTGCACAACCGGGTCGCCAAGAGCGAATGCCCTCCGAGCGCGAAGAAGTTGTCGTCGGTGCTGACCGTGGCCAGCCCGAGCACCTCGCTGAAGAGTCCACAAAGGACTTCTTCGGGAGTGGTGCGCGGACCGCGTCCGGCCGACACCGCACCGAAGTCGGGGGCGGGCAGCGCCTTGACGTCGAGCTTTCCGTTGGTGGTCAACGGCATCCCGGGTACGAACACCCACGCAGCCGGGACGAGATGCGACGGCAGCCGGCCGGCCGCGAACGCCCGCAGTTCCGCCGGGTCGGGTTCTTCGGCGGCGGGCACCACGTACGCGACCAGACGGCGATCCCGCCCTTCCTCGCGCGGCACCACGGAAACCCGTCCGATGGCGGGATGGTCCGCGAGCGCGGCCTCGATCTCGCCGGGTTCGATACGGAATCCGCGGATCTTCACCTGGTCGTCCGACCGTCCGAGGTACTCCAGGCCGCCGTCCCTGCTCCGCCGCAGGACGTCGCCGGTGCGGTACATCCGCTCGCCGGGAGCACCGAACGGGCAGGCCACGAACCGTTCGGCGGTCAGGCCCGGCTGCCCGGCGTACCCGCGGGCGAGCCGGGGGCCCGCCACGTAGGCCTCCCCCGCGACGCCGAGGGGTACCGGGTTCAGCGCCGTGTCCAGCAGGTAGACCGCGCCGCCGTCGATCGGCTCCCCGATCGCCCGTGGCCGCGCGGCGACCGAAGCACCGGTCAGCCCCAGCCGGGTCACGTGCACGGTCGTCTCCGTGATGCCGTACATGTTGACCAGATCGGGCCCGTCTTCGTGCCAGGACAGCCAATCCGTGACCGACCGCGCGTCCAGCGCCTCGCCGCCGAAGATGATGCGACGCAACGAGGACAGGTGCCCGGTGGGCCGGGCTCGGGCCGCGACGGCGAACTGCGCGAACGCGGACGGCGTCTGGCTCAGCACGGTGACCCGGTGCTCGGCGAGCAGGTCGACCAGCTCGACGGGCGACCGTGAGACGTCGTGCGAGACCACCACGACGCGGGCACCGCTCAGCAACGGCGCCCAGAGTTCCCAGACCGAGAAGTCGAACGCGGCCGAGTGGAACCAGGTCCAGACGTCGTCGGGGCGGAAGTCGAAACCCGGACCGGTTCCGGCGAGCAGGCTCAGTACGTTGCCGTGAGGTACGAGGACGCCCTTGGGCCGCCCGGTGGAGCCGGAGGTGTGGATGACGTACGCGACCGAGCCGGGGTGGATGTCGACTTCCGTGAGTGGTGCTTCTCCGATCTCGGACAAATCCACTGCCTGCCAAGGAAGATCGTCTTCATTGATCACCAGCACCGGCTGGATCTCTTCGAGCAGGAGCGCGATCCGCTCGGCGGGGTGACCCGGGTCGATCGGGGCATAGGCGGCGCCTGTCTTGAGCACTGCGAGCAACGCGACGACAAGGTCCGCCGAGCGGGGCAGCGCGACCGCGACGAACCGTTCCGCGCACGCGCCCCGGGCGGCCAGCGCCGCCGCCAGCCGGTCGGCCCGGTCGTTCAGTTCGCGGTAGGTGAGGGTGTGTGAGCCGTCCACCAGGGCGATCGCGTCGGGAGTGCGTTCGGCCTGCGCCTCGAACGCCGCCGGAATCGATCCGGTCGGCGCGGAGGAGTCGGCCGGCGCCAGCAGGAACTCACGTTCGGACGGCTCCAGCAGGTCCACTTGGGACAGTCGGAGGCCTGGGTCGCGCGCGACCGACTCGAACAGTCGTACCAACCGGGCGACCATCCGCGTGGCCGTTTCCGGGTCGAACAGTTCGAGGCTGAACTCCAGCCCGCCGCCCAGGCCGGCGCCCGGCCGCCTCGAAATCAGGAAGGTGAGGTCGAACCGGGAAGTGCCGGTCTCCACCGGCTCCTCCCGGATCTCCAGCCCCGGCACCGCGAACCCTGCCGACGACTCCTCCTCTTCTTCGAAGGTGAGCGCGACCTGGAAGAGCGGATGCCGGGCCATCGAGCGGGCCGGGTTGAGGATCTCGACCAGCCGCTCGAACGGCACGTCCTGATGGCTGAACGCGGCGAGATCGGTGGTGCGCACCCGGTCGACGAGGTCGCGGAAGGCCGGGTCGCCGGAGGTGTCGGCGCGGAGCACGAGCGTGTTGACGAACAAGCCGACGAGGTCGTCCAAGGCCTCGTCGTGACGGCCCGCCACCGGAACGCCGATCGGGATGTCCGTCCCCGCCCCGAGTTTGCTCAGCAGCGCCGACAATCCGGCCTGCACGACCATGAACAGGCTCGCGCCCGTGGCCCTGGCCAGCTCCTCCAGCCGGACGGTCACCTCGGCGTCCAGGGCGAACGGGACGGTCGCGCCGCGATGCTTCGACACCGCCGGGCGGGGCCGGTCGGCACCGAGTTCCAGTTCGCCCGGGAGGCCGGCCAGCCGCTCGCGCCAGTACGCCAGCTGCCGGGCGATCACCGACTCCGGGTCGGCCTCGTCACCGAGGTCTTCCCGTTGCCACAGCGTGTAGTCCGCGTACTGCACGGGCAATCGGGGCAGCCGGGGAGCCTTGCCGCGTGACCGCGCTTCGTAGGCGGCGATGAGGTCGCGGGTCAGCGGGCGCACCGACCAGCCGTCGGCCGCGATGTGGTGCAGCACCACCAGCAGCACCGCTTCCCCGGGTGTCACCTGGAACAGCGTCGCCCGGACCGGCAGGTCTGCCGAGAGATCGAACGCCGTCGCGGCTGCGTCGGCGAGTGCCTCGGCCAGTTCACTCTCCGAGGTCTCACGCACCGCGAGTTCGGGACGCGCGACGGGCAGCACCACCTGGGCCGGTTCGCCGCCGATCTCCCGGAACACCGTCCGCAGGCTCTCGTGTCGCGTGACAACGTCGGCGAACGCGGCCTGGAGCGCGAGCGGCTCGAGGTCGCCGCGCACCCGCAACGCCATCCCCATGTGATAGGTCGCGGCCGGGCCTTCGAGCTGCTGGATGAACCACAACCGCCGTTGCCCGAACGACAGCGGCAGTATTTCCGGCCGGGTCATCCTCCGGAGGACGGCCCGGGTCTCGCCGGTGTCCGCCAGCCGGGGCGCGAGCTTGGCCACCGTGGGCGCGTCGAACAGGGCCCTGGCCGGAAGCGAGACGCCGAGGGTGGCCGAGATCCGGCTCAGCAGCCGGGTGGCGAGCAGCGAATGCCCGCCCAGCGCGAAGAAGTCGTCGTCGATCCCGATCTCGGTCAGGCCGAGGACATCGGCGAAGACCACGCACAGTGCCTCTTCGGCCTCGCTCCGGGGACGACGTCCGCCACCGCTGCGTGCCTCCGGCGACGGCAGGGCGTTGCGGTCGATCTTGCCGTTGGGGTTCAAGGGAAGCGCGTCCAGGACCACGAAGGCCGACGGCACCATGTAGCCGGGGAGCTCGGCGGAGAGCGTCTGCCGCAACGCCGCGACCGATACCCCGGCCCGAGAGGCGCGTGCGGGTTCGTTCGTGTGGGCAGCGGGGTCCGGTGCGAGATCCGGGGGCGGCCGGTAGACGCCGTCCTGCGCGGAGGCGGTGGCGAACACGACGTCAAGCCGGTCCTGCCGCTCACCGGACCAGGTCACCGCGGTCTCGTAGCCGAAGCGCTCGCCCACCTCGGCGAACCATTCGGGATCGGGACCGTCGGACGGGCGGGCGGCGCGGACCGCGTCGGCGAGTTCGTCCGGGCTTTCCGTGTGATCGAGTGCGGTGGCCCACGCGGAATCCCTGGTCAGCCGAGCGTTCGGTACCCCGGTGATCCGCACGGGTCCCTCGGCCAGCAACGCGGTCAGCCACTCGGCACCTTTGTGATCGGGCCACTCCCGCGTGGGCACCGAGTCCACTTCGGACACTGTTGCCGGGTGTTTGTGCAGCACCACGTCGTACCGGTAGCGCGACATCTCGTTGCCGTGGACACCTCGCCGGAGCCGGATGTCGACCCCCGAGACTCCCTCGACCGTCTTCCGGAACGCGGCGAAGAACGACGGCGAGATCACCAGTTCCTTCTCCTTGGCGACCGCCTGCGCGATCTCCTCGCGCAGCGTGGCGGGATCCTCGCCGGGAGCGAGCCCGGCCAGCCGGGTCGCCGTGCGGAAGAGCGTGAGCAGGTCCCGGTTGCGGATGTCGCCGACGAACACCGCGCCGCCCGGCGCGGTGACCCGCAGCGCGTTCTCGAGAACGGTCCGCAGGTAGCCGACGCTCGGGAAGTACTGGACGACGGAGTTCAGCACGACGGTGTCGAAGAATCCGGCGGGCAGCCCGGTGCCGTCGTCGGCCGCCTGTGTCTTCAGCTCGATCTTGCCGCTGAGCGCGGGATCCGCCGCCACCCGGGTCCGCAGCCGCTCCAGCACCGTCGCGGAAACGTCGGTGCCCCAGTAGGTTTCGCAGCTCGCGGCGAGGCCGTCCAGGATCAGGCCGGTGCCGACGCCGAGTTCCAGCACCCGCTTCGGCGCCAGGCCACCGATCCGCTCGACGGTGGTGCCGATCCACTCCCGCATCTCCGGTTCGGGGATGGCCTCACCGGTGTAACTGCTCTGCCACACCCCGAGATCCGTGTCGTCCACATAGGCCGTATCGAAGACCGAAGTCCACTCCTCGACCTGCCGATCGTCCAGATCCGCTTCGGCGTCCGAGTCCGAGTCCGAGGAAGGCGTCACATACGCGACGAGCCCATGCCCGCCCGGCGCGTCGTCACGGGCGACGACGACCGCACGGCCGACGTCGGGATGGCGGGCCAAGGCCGACTCGATCTCTCCCGGCTCGATCCGGAACCCGCGCAGCTTCACCTGGTGATCCGTGCGGCCGAGGAACTCGATCTCACCGCCGGTGGTCCAGCGCACCAGGTCACCGGTGCGGTACATCCGCTCGCCGGGCGCGCCGAACGGGCAGGCCACGAACCGCTGCGCGGTCAGGCCCGGCCGGTCGCGGTAGCCGCGCGCGACACCGTCACCGGCGATGTACAACTCCCCCGCCGCTCCGATCGGCACCGGGGCGAGGAACCGGTCGAGTACGTAGAGCCGGGTGTTCCGGACCGGGGTGCCGATCGTCGGCGCGGTCACCGGTTCGGTGACGGCCGCCGCGGTCGAATAGATCGCCGTCTCGGTGGGCCCGTAGAAGTTCGTCACCCTGCTCGCCAGCGCGCACATCGTCCTGGCCAGTTCCGCGGGCAGCGCCTCGCCGGCCACGATCATCTCCAGGCCCCGCACGGATTCGCGGTCGGCCTCGATCAGCGCGTGCCACAGCGACGGCGTCGCCTGCATCATGGTCGCGCCGGATTCCCGCAGCAGCGCGCCCAGCAGTCGAGGGTCGCGGGCGGTGTCCTGCGGCGCGACCACCAGCGTCGCCCCGCTGATCAGCGGCAGGTAGAGGTCCACGGCCGCGACGTCGAAAGCGACCGTGGTGACGGCGAAGAACCGGTCGCCGGGGCACATCGGGAGACGTTCGGCAACCAGTTCCAGGAGGTTGGCCAAACCCGCTCTGGTGACCACGACGCCCTTGGGCCGCCCGGTGGAGCCCGACGTGTAGATCACGTAGGCGGGGTGATCGGGCAGCGCTGGGCCGGTCAGTTCGGCCGAAGTGAGCGGGCCTCGGTCGGTCGCCGACGTCTCCGGGTCGTCGAGAACCAGCCTCGGCACTCCCGGAGTTTCGATCGCGGCGGAAGCGCTCGTGACCAGGATCAGCGCGGGCGCGGCGTCGGCGAGCATCAGCGCCAGCCGCTCGGCGGGCTGGTCGATGTCGAGCGGGAGGTAGGCGGCGCCCGTCTTCAGCACCGCGAGCAGCGCGACGACCAGCTCGGTCGATCTCGGGACGGCGAGTGCCACGACCGTCTCCGGCCCCACCCCGCGTCCGGCGAGCACCCGCGCCAGCGCGTTGGCTCGCGCGTCCAGTTCCCCGTAGCCGAGCGTCTCACCGGCGAAGGTCAGCGCCGGGCGATCCGGTTTCCGTGCGGCGAGTACGGCGAACCGGGCGAGCGGATCGGCGTCGAGGGGGCCGTCATAGGCGGTGTCGTTCCAGCCCAGGAGAACCTGCTCGACCTCGGCCTCGGCCGGGACCGGCAGGGTGGACAGCCGCGCTTGCGGTTCTTTCGCGACCGCGGCCAGCACGCGCTGGTAGTTCCCCGCGAGCCGTTGTGCCGTCGACTCCTCGAAGAGATCGGTGCTGTACAACAGGGAACCCGCGAGTTCGCCGTCACGGAGTTCCAGGCGCAGTTCGAGATCGAAGCGGGTGCTGTGCGTCTCGTCGGGCAGCGGTTCGACGATCAGGCCGGGCAGCGCGGGCGGCTCGACCTCGCGGCCTCCGTCGAACCACACCTGGAAGATCGGGTTGCGGCCGGCGTCGCGTTCGGGCACGACCTCCTCGACGATGCGCTCGAACGGCAGGCTCTCGTGCGCATAGGCCTCCAGTGCCGTTTCTCGCACCAGGTTCACGACCTCTTCGAAGGTCGGATCGCCGTCCCAGCGGACCCGCAGGGGCACGGAGTTCACGAAGAACCCGATCAGCCGTTCCAGTTCGCCGGTCACCCGGCCCGCCATCGGCGAGCCGACGACGAGGTCACTGCCGCCGGTGTAGCGCGCGAGCAGCACGTCGAATCCGGCCAGCAGGACCATGAACAGCGACGCGCCGTTCTCACGACCGAGTGTCTTCAGCCGCGCGGTGACCTCTGCCGGGACGATGAACTCGGCGAGCCCGCCTTGTCCACTGAGGACTTCCGGGCGGGGGCGGTCGGTGCGCAGGTCGACCGACGGTGGCGCGCCGGCCAGGGTCTCACGCCAGTACCGGAGTTGCTCGGCGGACTGCGGCCCGGCCAGCCATTCCCGTTGCCAGGCGGCGAAATCGGTGTACTGGATCGGCAGCGGCGCAAGCGGCGACGGCTCCTCCCGGGAGAACGCACCATAGAGCCGGGCCAGTTCGGTCCACAGCACGTCCATCGACCAGCCGTCGACGATCACGTGGTGCAGGGTCAGCTGCAGGAAGCTCGTCCCGGCGTCCCATCGCAGCAGCCGGGCGCGGGCGAGCGGGCCGGCGGCGAGGTCGAATCCCCGCGCCGCGTCCTGTCCGGCCGAGCGACGCACTTCGGCGTCCGCCGCTTCCACGGTCGGCGCGGCGAGGTCCACAAGGGACAGATCCAGGACACCGTCGTCATCGATGACCGGTTTCGGCTCGCCGTCGACGTCTTCGAACCGTACCCGCAGGATCTCGTGCCTGCGCCACAGTTCCTGGAGCGCGCGGGAAAGCGCGCCGACGTCCAGCGGTCCGGTGATCCGCCACAGATTCTCGACGGTGTACATGGCCGAACCCGGCATGAGCTGCTCAAGGAACCACAGGCGGCGCTGCGCGAAGGAGGCCACCAAGGGTTCACCGGGCCGGGCGGTGATCTCCGTGCCGGCGGGCGACGTCGTCCCGCCTGTCCGGCCGCGCAGCCGCATCGCGATGATCTTCCGCTGTTCCACGGACAACTCACGTCCGCGCACGTCTGCTCCGGCGGTCACCCTATCGGGATTTGCTGCCATGGAGCCAAGACTAGGCATCGTGGCCGGGGAATTGTTCTCGTCGGACGGTCCTCTTCGGCCGAAGCTGTCTCGCCGGCGAGACAGCTTCGCGTGATCGAAACTCCGCCCGGCTATCGGCGCTTTCCGATATCGCTTCATAGGAGAATTGCTTGCACCGCAACCAACACGATTCGGTGGTGAGCCCGTGAACTTGTCCAGACCGGAACTCAAAGGGACGCTCGGGGCGGTGGCGTCGACGAACTGGCTGGCGTCGGGCACCGCGATGTCGATCCTCGAAAAGGGCGGCAACGCCTACGACGCGGCGGTGGCCGCGGGTTTCGTGCTCCAGGTGGTCGAGCCGCATTTCAACGGACCGGGCGGCGACGTCTCCATCGTCGCGCACCAGGCCGGGACCGATGGCGCGACCGCGGTCTGCGGGCAGGGGCCGATGCCCATGGCCGCGACCATCGAGACGTTCCGCGCCTTGGGCCTGCCTCAGGTACCCGGCTCCGGCTTCCTGCCCGCGTGCGTCCCCGGCGCGATGGGCGCCTGGCTGCGGCTGCTCGCGGAGTTCGGCACGATGCGGCTCGCCGACGTGCTGGACCCGGCGATCGGTTACGCGGCCGAAGGTTTCCCGTTGTTCCCCGACATGGCGCGGGCGATCAGCGTGCTCGCCCCGCTGTTCGCCGACGAATGGCCGACCTCCGCGCAGGTCTACCTGCCCGGCGGGGTGGCGCCCGCGCCCGGCTCGCGGTTCCGGAACCCGTTGCTGGCCAACACCTATCAGCGTCTGCTGAAGGAAGCCGAATCCGCCACCTCGGACCGGGAAGGCCAGATCGAGGCGGCGCACAACGCCTTCTACCGCGGGTTCGTCGCCGAAGCGATCGACGCCTTCGTCCCCCGCAAGGAGATGCTCGACGCCACCGGTGAGCGGCACCGAGGCCTGCTGACCGGGCAGGACCTCGCGGACTGGCGTCCCGACGTGGAACCGGCGCTGCACCAGGGATACCGGGGGCACGACGTGTTCAAGCCCGGGCCGTGGTCGCAGGGACCGGTGTTCGCGCAACAACTCGCGCTGCTGGAGGGATTCGACCTCGGCGCGATGGGGCACGGCAGCGCGGACCACATCCACACGGTCGCGGAGAGCGCCAAACTCGCCTTCGCCGACCGCGAAGCGTGGTATGGCGACCCCGACTTCACCGACGTACCGATGGCGGGCCTGCTCGACCCGGCCTACACCGAGGAGCGCCGGAAACTGATCACCGGGGAAGCCAGCAGGCAGCTGCGACCGGGATCGCCGGACGGCAGGACACCCCGGATGCCGGAACGCCCGAGGGTCGACGGTGTGCCGGACCAGGAAGCGGAATGGCTGCGCCAGCTCGACAACGGGTTGCCCACGATCGCCCAGCTCACCTCCGCGCGCAACGACACCTGCTGCGTCACGGTCGCCGACCGGCACGGCAACCTGGTCTCGGCGGTCCCCAGCGGTGGCTGGCTGAAGAGTTCCCCCGCCATCCCCGAGCTGGGGTTCGCGCTGGGCACTCGCGGCCAGACGATGTACCTCGACGAAGGCCACCCGAACTCCCTCGGACCGGGCAAGCGGCCGCGGACGACGTTGAGTCCCACCGTGGTGCTCCGCGAAGGGAGGCCGTACCTCGCCTTCGGGACGCCGGGCGGCGACCAGCAGGACCAGTACACGCTGGAGTTCTTCCTCTCGGTCGTCGACTTCGGGATGGACACCCAGGCCGCCACCGAGGCGACGACGTTCTACATCGGACAGGTCCCTTCGTCGTTCGTGCCGCACGAGTCGCGGCCCGGCGTGCTGATGCTGGAGCGAAGCTGCGCGCCGGACCAGGTCGCCGAGCTCGCCCGGCGCGGTCACCTGGTGGACCTGGTACCGGAACTCTCCCTCGGCAAGGTCTGCGCGACCGGGTTCGACCACGCGAACCAGCTGGTGCTCGCCGCGGCCAGCCCGCGCGGCCGCCAGCCCTACGCGAACTGCCGCTAACCGGAGGTAGCAATGTCGTTGGAAGTGACCGAAAAAGCCGCCACCGCGGCCGAACACGCGCTGGCGGACGGGATCCACCACGTGGCGGTGCAGACGACGGATCTGGACAACTCCACGCGGTGGTACCGGGACTACTTCGGCTGCGAGGTGTCCTGGACGCTGGAGAAGTTCTCGCCGCTGACCACCAGCCGCCTGCCGGGGATCAGCAAACTCGCGGAACTGGCGGTGGGCGGCGTCCGGTTCCACGTCTTCACCCTCGGCCCGGACGGCCCGCCGGCCACCCCGCCCGAAGCGAACCAGTTCCAGCACATCTGCCTTCCGGCGCGGACGCCGGAAGAACTCGTGTACTGGCGCGAGAAATGGCTGAAGCTGTACGACTCCGGCGAATACACCTTCGCGCGGCCCGAACCGGTGACCGAGATCGTCGTCGACGAGGACGGGATGCGGAGCCTCTATCTCTATGACGTCAACGGACTGGAATTCGAATTCAGCCACTTCCCGGACGGGCCTCATGACCACTCCGGCTGAGGTACCCGGTTTCGCCCTGCCCGAGGGCGACGGCTGGGAATTCGGCGGGCTGCCCTACGGGCTGGAGACGCTGTTCCTGCCCGCCGGGTGGGCCGCCCCGGACGAGCACGGCTCCACGCTGCCGGGCGAACCCGGGGTCCACCGGCTCGGCGAGCATCCGCGACCGGACGCCGTCGCCGCGCTGGAACCGCCGGACGGCACGACGGTCGACCGGGTCTTCTGGTTCCGGTGGATCACCGGGCACCAGACGACCTTCCTGGTCTGGCAACTGCTCGCGGCAGCCATGGCCGAAGCGGAGAACCACCCGGGCTCCGACGAGGCGCTCCGGCAGGCGCGCCACTACGTCCGCGGCTATTCGCTGATGCTGCTCTACACCAGTTCGGGCACCCGCGAGATCTACAACCGGGTCATCAGGGCGGTGATCGCACGGCAGCATCCGCACCTGAGCGGCTCGTGGGCCCGCGACTACGGCCCGGTGCGGTCGCTGCTGCGCGGCCGGGTGAGCTTCGACGGCCCGGCGGGGGCGGCGCTGGCCGAGGAATGCCGGCTCAACGAACGCATCCACGAAGGCATCGCGGCCAAACTCGTCCCGTCCGGTCCTTCGCTGCTGCAGACGGCCCGGAACACCCAGAACGGGTTGCGTGGCCGCCGGGGGATGCTGCAGACCCTCTACGACGGCATCTTCCTGACCGTGCGGGCACCGATGTCCTACGAATCCGTGGTGGTGCAGCTGATCCGGCGGCTCCAGGCGATCAACCTGGACATCGCGGCGAACACGCTCTACCCCCGATTCGCGCCCAGTGAAGGGGAAGAGCCGTCCTCGATGCGCGACTCCGCGACGTCGCGGTGCAAAGAGGACTTCTCCCGGTCCCTGGCGCTCGTCGGCCGGGCGGCGGTGGCTTCCTGCTCCCCCGCCGCCGGAATCCGCGTGCCCCGCTGACCGTTCCTTGGCTTTCGCGGTTCTCAAGTCCGTGAAGGCCTCCTTGAGGGACTCTGAGTCCCCCAAGGAGGCCTTCACGGACTGATTCGCGGATAGTGGGCTGAGGCCTTTCAGGACTTGCTGGGTACCAGATCGTAGAAGCACACCCGCGGCCCGGCTTCGGGGCGGCGGTAGACCCGGCGGCATTCCATGTTCGTCTTCGCGAACACGTCCAGCCACGCGGCCCGTTCCCGCGGCAGACCCTGGTTGGTGAGGATGTGGACGAGGTAGAAGTCGTCGTCGTTGTCGAAGGCGTCGTAGCGGATCTCCGGTTCGCCGACCAGCAGGATCTTCTGCTCCGGCAACACTTCCCCGTAGGCGTTGATGACGTCGATCACCGCCTGCTCGCCGTCACGGAACAGTTCGTGCAGCGCGCTCACGATGCACAGTCCGTCCGCGTCGAGGCAGACGGACGGCCAGCTCTTCGGGTCGAACGCGTCGCCGACCACGAATTCGAGCCTGTCGGCCACGCCTTCCCGGCTGGCCAGGCGCTTCGCCTCTTCGACGGCGTCCGCGTCGATGTCCAGCCCGATCCCGGTGAGGTCCGGGTCGCGCAGGCAGGCGTCGACCAGCAGGCTCCCGCCGCCGCAGCCGACGTCGAGCATGCGCTGGACACCGCGTCCGCGCATGGCTTCGACGAGCACGGGCGTGTGGAAGATCGAGAAGAGCGACGCGCTGTGCTTCCCGAGCGGCCCGCCCTCCCGGTGCACATCCACCCCGTAGGTCGCCTTACCGGTCAGCAACTCGCTCGTCCGGCTGACCACCGGGCCATAGGACTCCAGGTAGACGCCCAGCCGCGCGAGCGAGACGTCCTCGGTCAGCAGTTCTCCTTGGCGGGTCAGGAAATAGCCGTCGGCGCGCTGTTCCAGTACACCGCGCATTTCCAGGTATTTCAGGAAGTCCAGGCCGATGCTCTCGACGGTGCCCGCCAGGAGTCCGTCTTCCGGCCGCCGTTTCCCGTTGCGGAGATTGGCCAGCACGCCGCTGTCGGCCAGCGCGAACACTGCGTGGCACAAATGCATCGAGCTGATGAGCACCGGCATCGTCGACAGCCGGAAGTCCTGCCATACCGCCAGTTGCTCGCCGTCGCGGAACTCCACCACTTCAGGTCCCATGAAGAAACATCCCCTCGTACTAGGTTCGCGGGCGAATCGAAGTTACCCCGGAGACGGGCGCGCGCGACCGCGAAAACCGTTGCCGTTCTTCGGATAAAGTCGTATTCGGGATTTCCACTTCGTCGTCACGAAGGAGCAGTTCTCCATGACCTCGACCGACGAGGACATCCAGCCGTACCCCTTCGGGCCGGCCGAGCGGCTCGATCTGCATCCGCATTACGCGCGGCTGCGGGACGAGGAACCGGTCGCGAAGGTCCGCTTGCCGTTCGGCAGCTGGGCCTGGCTGGTGACCCGGCATGAGGACGTCAAGCTGGTGATGGCCGATCCGCGTTTCCGGCGGACCACCCCGGAAGACACCGACACTCCCCGTGCGACCGAGTCGTACCCGGCCAGCCGGGACTCGTTCCTGACCGCGACCGGGGCCGAACATCTCAGGTTGCGCAAACTCGTCGCCAGGGCGTTCAGCGTCCCCCGTATCGAGAAGCTGCGGCCACGCGCTCAGTCCACAGTGGACGGCCTGCTCGACGACCTTCTGCGGCAGGGACGCCCAGCGGATCTCGCCGGTGGCCTCGCCTGGCTGCTGCCGGTCACCATGATCTGCGAGCTGCTCGGCGCGGACGTCGCCGACCGCGACCGGTTCGCCGCCTGGGCGATCCGGATGCAGGGCGTGCACGGCCTGGAGGAGATGGACCTGGCGCGCGCCGAACTCGGCGCCTACTTCGCGGATCTGGTCGCACGCAGGCGAAAGGCGCCCGCCGACGATCTCGTCAGTGTCCTGATCACCGCCCGGGAAGGCGAGAAACTCACCGAGGCCGAACTGATCTCGCTCTGTATGGTCCTGCTGGTCGGCGGATTCGAGAGCACGGCGAACCAGATCAGCAACTCGATCTACGCGTTGCTGGCTCGGCCCGAGTTGTGGGAACAGCTGGTGGACAACCCGGAACTGGCTCCGCGCGCGGTCGAAGAACTGCTGCGGTTCCTTCCGCTGATCCGCGTGACCACCTTCCCGGTGATGGCCGCCGAAGACGTCGACATGGACGGCGTCCTGATCCGGGCCGGCGACGCCGTGGTCACCGCGCCGTATTCGGCCAACCGCGATCCCGCGGTCTTCGCGCGGCCGGAGGAGATCGACCTCGGCCGGACCGAGAACCCGCACCTGACCTTCAGCCACGGCGCGCACCATTGCCTCGGCGCACCGCTGGCCCGGATGGAACTCCAGGTCGTCATCGGCACTCTCGCCCGCAGGCTCCCCTCGCTGCGGCTGGCGATCCCCGCCGGGGAAGTCGCCTGGAGCGAGGACAGTCTCCTGCGCACCGTCGAGACACTTCCCGTGACCTGGTAACGAAAGGCGACCGAGATGAGCACGCCGTTCCACACCCTGCACCACGTCTGTGTCGTGGTGGCCGACATCGACCGCGCCGTCGAGTTCTACCTCTCCGCGGGCATCGGCCCGTGGCACGACTACCCGCCGCTGACGCAGTACACGTTCAACGTCCCGGACCGGGAGCCCTACCTGGACCTGAAGTACAAGTTCGCCGACGTCGGGACGATGCAACTCCAGTTGCTCGAACCCGGCGCGGGCGACACCCCGATGAAGCGGTTCCTGGAAGACCAGGGCGGCGGCGTGTTCCACCTCGGGTTCGTGGTGGACGACGTCGACGCGGGAACGGAGGCGGCGCGCGCGCTCGGCATCCCGCCGTGGATCGCCGGCAGGCGCCCGGATTCCAGTGGTTTCACCTACTTCGACACCACGAAACAGGCCGGGGTCAACCTCGAGATCCGGCAGAGCCCGAAGAAAGGCTGACCGCGATGCGCACCGGAGTGATGATCCTGCCCGAGAGCCGGTGGTCGGAAAGCGTGAAGCGGTGGTCGCGGGCCGACGAACTGGGCTTCGACTCCGGCTGGACCTACGACCACCTGTGGTGGCGCAGTCTCCGTGACCTCCCGTGGTTCTCCGCCTTCCCGTTCCTCACCGCCGCCGCCTGCGCGACCCAGCGGATCCGGCTCGGCACCCTGGTCACCTCGCCCAACTTCCGCCATCCGGTGGTGACCGCGAAGGACGCCATCACCCTCGACGACGTCTCCGGTGGCCGGTTCACCCTGGGCATCGGCGCGGGCGCGGCGGACGCGGGCGACGGCGCGGTCATCGGCCAGAAGACGTTGTCGGCTCGGGATAGGGCAGCGCGGTTCGCCGAGTTCACCGAACTGACGGACAAGCTGCTGCGGCAACCGGTGACGGACTTCCGCGGCCGGTTCTTCACCGTGAACGAAGCGCGGAACACTCCGGGATGCGTGCAGCGGCCCCGGCTTCCGCTCGCCATCGCCGCCGCCGGGCCGAAAACCCTCGACCTCGCCGCGCGCTATGGCGACGCCTGGGTGACGATCGGGCCGACCGAGTGGACGAAGACGTTGTCCATGGAGGACGGTCTCGCCGTGGTCGCGCGCCAGTTCGACGAACTCAGGCGGGCCTGCGACCGCGCCGGCCGCGACGTCGACGAGATCGACCGGATCTTCGTGCCCACACCACTTTCCGGCTGCGATCCGCTGGAGTCTGTGGGGAGTTACCTGCGGATCGCCGAAGCCTTCGCGGCGATCGGGATGACGCACGTGGTCATCCACTGGCCCCGGCCGGAAGGGATCTACGCGGGCTCGATGGACACGTTGCACCGCATCGCCGCGGAAGGACTTCCCCAGGTGGCCGGACTCTAGTCCTCTTCGCTCTCCAGCACGGCGTCCAGCGTCATCAGGATCCAGCTCGGCAGGCTGCGGTTGCTGCGCTCGGCCGCGCGCTTCCACTGACGCATCCGGTCGTCGTCGAGATCGATCCGCACGCTGGTGGCGGGCCCGTCCTGGCCGGTGCCGCCGGTCTCGGCGCTGTCCTTGATCTGCTTCCGCAGTTCGTTCCGGGACCAGGAGAACTTCTCGGCGAACCGCAGCCAATGGTCCTGCTCCGCGGGCGGAAGGGCGGCGACCTCGACGTGGTGCTGGAAGCTGAGCGCCGGACGACGCCGGGAGAATTCGAACTTCCGCGCGATCCACGAGTAGTTGCGCAGGGTCTGGTAGTCCAGCGACGTCCTGGCGATCGCCCGCTTGTAGCGGTCGGGGTACTTGTCCTGGCCATAGACGAGCCAGTCACCGATCCACCAGCACGACGCGTTGGCGAGATCGGCCAGCCGTTCGCCGACCGCGCGCCACACCTCCAGCGTCATCTCCTCGGGAAAGCGCAGGCCACCCGGCTCGGCGACGGCCGAGGGGTGGATCGAAATCCTTTTCGACGGCCGGAAAGTCTTTTCGGAAGCCGACCTCTGCACCGGGAATCCCGAAGCCAGAGGCGTCGCTTCACGATTATTCCGCTGTTTTTTTCGATCGGATTTCGGGAAATCGAAGTGAGTTTCCGACATGACTTCAACGTACCCAGGTAATCGATTTCCGTCCACGGAATGTTGTTCTCACATCCCGCGATTCGGGCCCTTGACCAGAGAAGGAATCAGGATCCCGTGTCGTCGCGCAGTTCCAGGCGCCGCGCGAAGTGCTGCCACACTTCGGCACACTTGCCGGCGGCCTCGATCATCGCGGCACGGGAATGCGGCGGGACGTTGTCGGCGATGCGTTCACAGTCCCGGAGACCGGCCCCGTGCGCGCCGAGCAGCCGGAGCACGGCGCGGCCTTCTTCGTTGAGCCGCACCGCCGGGTCGCGGCCGAGGACACCCAGCTTCGCCATCAGTTCGGCGAGCAGTTCCCGCGCAGACCGTTCTTCGGCTTCCTCGTTCAGGAAGCCGTTGCCCGGCAGGATGTCCTGCTCGGAAGCCGTGCGCTGCCGCGGCGGCACCGGATGCCGACCCATCCGCAGCCGTTCCTTCACGTCGCGCGCCGTACCGAGGGCGATCCCCGCCCGCTCGGCGATCTCACGCAACGGAGTCCGGGGATTGCGCGCCAGCAGTTCGCCCGCGCGGAGCCTGCCTTCCGCGGTACTCAGCGGACGATGCCGCCCGTCTCGGCCTATCCGGGTGTTCGACTTCGGAATCTCCACGGTTGAACGCCGCCGGATCGACGCCACCGTCTTGCCGGAGATCCCGGTCGCGACGGCGATCATCTGATCAGACCATTGTGGACGGTCATGGAGGATCCGCGCCGCGGCGGCGGCCCGATCGGCCTGCGACAACGGAAGCCCCTGCTCTACGTTCAATCGGACGGCGAGCACGAACGCCTCTTGGTCGGTGCCGTCGAAGAACCGGACGTCGATACACCGGCGGCCGCGCAGCATCGCGGCCCGCAACCGGTGCATACCGTCGATCACACGCAGGGTCGAGCGCTGCACGACGATCGGCGCGAGGGGTTCGCCCGACTGCGCGAGTTCCCGGACGTAGTCCTCGCTGACGCCACCGCTCCTCGGGGAATCGGCGGGCAGCAGCACGGAAACGTCCACGGCTTCCGCCACCTGACCGACCGGGGGCACGAGACCGGCACGCTCGTTCACCCCGATGTCACCGGCTGAGCCGACCCGCACGGATCCCCCGATCTTCGCGTTTTCCGGCCGAGAGTTCCACCCTGAATACTCATGGTCGAACAGCGGACGCTATTCAACGCGCGAAAAGCGATCCCACCCCAGCGGTACTCGTTTCCGACCCCAGCGATACCTATTCCGATAAAGCGCGCGGTCCCTTACCCACGAGCCTTTCCGGTAATCGAGCGTATCCGCACCGCGACGAGACTGTCAAGTAGAGTGGACACCCAGTGGACAGTGCTCCCGAGGTTCCTCGAGACGCCGGCGACCCGGGTGTCGTACGGTACGAGCAGCGGACGGACATGAAGACAGAGGTGCCCGCCATGAGCAGCGATCCACCCGGGGATGCCGGCCCGTCCTGGCTCGCGTCGACGATCAAGGCGCTGCTCGAGGAGAAGTACGCCCCGGGCCGCGTACCCGGCGTCCGGAAGATCTCGGCGGACATCGGCGCGGCGAACGGCGGCGAAGCCATCTCCCACGGCCACGTCGGCAACATCCTGAACGGGACGGCGGGAAATCTCACCGACCGGACCCGGACGCTGCTGGCCACGTTCTTCGGCAAGAACCCCGGCCACTTCCTGCGGTCCACCAGCCTCCAGCCCACCGGCGCGAAGCAGCCGGATCCCCAGCACGTCCAGGCCCTCGCGGCCCGGCTGGCCACCTTCGACGCCGCGCAGCTCGCGGCCATCCAGCAGGCGATCGAGATCGTGTCCTCGCGGACGGAACCCGGCCCGGACCCGGCCTAGCCCGTTTGAGGGACTTCGGGTTCTCAGCGTCGCCGGGAGATGATCAGATGGGCTCCGCGATGTCCTCTGCGGGGAGGTGGGACGGCTGATGGATCTGTCGGCGACGGGCACCGCGGCCGCGGTCCTGATCGACCGCCTGCCCGCGCTGCCCAGGCCGTGGAGCGTCACCGAACTCTGTGCCCGCCTCGAACGGAAACGCGGCAAGCGCCTGGTCGTGCACCTGCTGGACCTGGCGGCGCTGCCGTCCGGGCTCTGGTACGACGACGGCCGCGCCGACCACATCATCTGCCGTCACGGCATCACCGGCTACCACCGTGATCACGTGATCCTGCACGAGATCTGCCATCTGCTCGCCGGGCACGGGCCCGCCGGTCCGGAGCCGCACGCGGACCTCGCTTCGGCGGTCGCGAGCCACGCCGTCCGCACCCGCTACACCGCGTTCCAGGAAGAGGTCGCCGAGACCTTCGCCTCCAAGACGCTGAAGCTGGCGAAGCAGCGTCCTTCGGCTCACCGGAGCCTCTTCGAACGGCGAGCCGCGGTTTCGTTCGGCCTCACCTGATGTTCGACGACGTCGCGCGGCAGGTACTCCTGGCCGTCGTCCTGACGACCTTGCTCGCCAGGGCCCCGTCGCTGCTGCGCGGCGGCCGGAACCAGCGCCCGCTCCTGCTGGTACTCGCGGTGTTCGCCGCCAGTTCGGTGCTCGTGCAGCCCTGGTTCGGCGCGTGGGTGAACGACGTCACCGGGATCGTCAGCTTCAACAACCTGCTTCAAGGTGTCTGGGGCATCGTCGACATCACCGCGACGCTGTCCTTCGTCGTCCACCTCACCGGATCCCGTCCCTTGTCCGGACGGCGAAAACTGGTGTGGGGCGCTTGGGCTTCGGCCAGCGGCTTCGCGATGATCGCGCTCTTCGCCGTGACGTCGCCCGAAGACCGCTTCACTTCCTCCGGCGAATCCGCCCCCTTCGCCGCCTACGCGCTCGTGGCGGCGGCGTACATGGTCGGTGCCGCGGGCACGGCGGCTTGGCTGTTGTGGCGGCACCTTCCCGCCGTGCGTGGCGGCCCCTTGCGGCCCGCGTTGACCATGATCCTGGCCGGTGACCTGGTGATCGTGCCCTTCATGGCGATCCGCACGGTCGAGCGGCTGACGCCCATCCCGTCCTGGCTGCCGGCCGTCGCGGTGGCGCTGAGCACGATCCGTTTCGTGCTCTTCCCGCTCGGCTGCGTCATCGTGGCCCTGGAACCGTTCCGCACGGCCGCCGTCCACCGGTACCGCCGCATCCGGCTGTATTCGTTGTGGCGCTCCCTGCGGGCTTCGACCCCCGAGCTCAGCCTGACCCCGGTGCCCTCGCGCGCCCGGGACCTGTTCGACACCGGTGACGCCTGGGAAAGCCTGCACCGCCGGGTCATCGAGATCCGGGACAGCATCTTCCAGCTCTACGACACCCGGGTCTGGGGTGAGCTGCTCGACCACGCGAGAACGCAGGCGCCGCCCGGGGACCCGGAGCTGTCCACCATCGCCTGCTGGCTCGAAGTCGCCCGGCGGACCGCGCTCGGCCCGGATCCGAAGCTCCACCAGAACCTCGACAAATCCCAGCTTCCCGAACTGCTCGCGGACTCCACCTTGGGCCACGAGACGCGGTACTTCCTTGAGCTGCACCGGGTTCTGCGGTCGGCCCCGGTGCGGGAGTTCGCCGACCGGTTCGCCGGCACATCGGCGCCCGTCTGGCGGCCCGGCGAACGGAACATCGCCTGAAACGGCTCCGGCTGGTAAGCGCGTGAGGGCCACCCTCAGGGACTCTGAGTCCCTGAGGGTGGCCCTCACGCGCTTGGGGACCTCAGGAGGCGGGCAGTGTCGCCAGCCGGGCGGTGATGCGCTCGATGTCGGCGACCGCGGTCTCCTTGCGGGCCTTGATCTTCCCGATCACCTGTTCCGGCGCCTTGTCGATGAAGGCCTGGTTGCCGAGCTTGGCCTCGGCCTGTGCCAGTTCCTTCTCGGCGGCGCCGAGGTCCTTCTGCAGGCGCTTGCGCTCCGCGGCGACGTCGATCGTGCCGGACAGGTCCAGCTCGACGGTGACGACGCCGGCCGAGAGCCCGACCTCCAGCGACGCGCTGGGCGCGAAGCCGTCCTCGGGCTGAGTGAGCCGGACCAGCGCGCGGATCGGCTCGTCGTGCCCGGTGATCTCGGCGAACCCGTCGCCGGACAGCCGCGCGGCCACCTTCTGGCTGGGCTTGAGGCCCTGGTCCGCGCGGAACCGGCGGACTTCGGTGACCAGCTTCTGCACGTCCGCGATCCGCTTGTCCGCCACCGCGTCGGCGTACGAGGCGTCGGCCACCGGCCACGGGGCGATCACCAGCGACTCGCGGCCGGTCAGCGCCGTCCACAGCTTCTCGGTGATGAACGGGATGAACGGGTGCAGGAGCTTCAGCACGGTGTCGAACACGTGCCCCAGCACCGCGCGCGTCGCCGTCACACGGGCTTCGTCGCCCTGGAAGACCTGGACCTTCGACAGTTCCAGGTACCAGTCGCACAACTCGGTCCAGGTGAACTGGTAGAGCGTGTCCGTGGCCTTGGCGAACTGGTAGTCCGCCAGGTAGCCGGTGACCTCGGTCGTGACGGCGCCGAGCCTGCCGAGGATCCAGCGGTCGGCTTCGGTGAGCTGATCCGCCGCGGGCAGCGGGGCGTTCGCGTCCGCGCCGTTCATCATGGCGAACTTGGTGGCGTTCCAGAGCTTCGTGGTGAAGTTCCGGGAACCCGCGACCCATTCCTCGCCGATCGGGACGTCGGTGCCCGGGTTGGCCCCCCGGGTGAGGGTGAAGCGGAGCGCGTCGGTGCCGTAGCGGTCCATCCACTCGATGGGGTCGACGCCGTTGCCCGCGGTCTTCGACATCTTCTTGCCGTACTGGTCACGGACCATGCCGTGCAGCGCGATGGTCTTGAACGGCGCCTCGCCGGTGGCGTAGAGGCCGAACATCATCATCCGCACGACCCAGAAGAACAGGATGTCGTAGCCGGTGACCAGCACCGACGTCGGATAGAACTTGTTGAGGTCCGGCGTCTTCTCCGGCCAGCCGAGAGTGGAGAACGGCCACAGACCCGAGGAGAACCAGGTGTCGAGCACGTCCGGGTCCTGGGTCCAGCCCTCGCCCGAGGGCGGCTCCTCGTCCGGTCCGACGCAGACGACCTCGTCGTTCGGGCCGTACCAGACCGGGATGCGGTGGCCCCACCACAGCTGGCGCGAGATGCACCAGTCGTGCAGGTTGTCGACCCAGTCGAAGTAGCGCTTCTCCATCTCAGGCGGGTGGACGTTGACCCGGCCGTCGCGCACCGCGTCGCCCGCGGCCTTCGCGAGCGGGCCGACCTTGACGAACCACTGCAGCGAAAGACGCGGCTCGATCGGCTCCTTCGAGCGCTCCGAGTGCCCGACGCTGTGCAGGTACGGGCGCTTCTCGGCGACGATGCGGCCCTGCTCGCGCAGCTTCTCCCGCACCGCGACGCGGGCCTCGAAGCGGTCCATGCCGTCGAATTCGGTGCCGGTGCCGTCGATGCGGCCCTGCTCGTCCATGATCGTGATCATCGGCAGGTCGTGCCGCTGGCCGATCTCGAAGTCGTTCGGGTCGTGCGCGGGGGTCACCTTGACCGCGCCGGTGCCGAACTCCGGGTCGACGTGCTTGTCCGCGACGATCGGGATCATGCGCCCGGTCAGCGGCAGTTCGACCTCGGTGCCGATGAGGTGCGTGTAGCGCTCGTCGTCCGGGTGGACCGCGACGGCGGTGTCGCCGAGCATCGTCTCCATCCGGGTGGTGGCCACGATGATCGCGTTCTCGCCGTCGCCGTAGCGCATGGAGACGAGTTCGCCCTCGACCTCTTCGTGCTTCACCTCGGCGTCGGACAGCACCGACCGCAGCTCCGGCGACCAGTTGACCAGCCGCTCGGCGCGGTAGATCAGGCCGTCGTCGAAGAGCTTCTTGAAGATCGTGTTGACGGCCTTGGACAGGCCGTCGTCCATGGTGAACCGCTCGCGGGTCCAGTCGACGCCCTCGCCGAGGCGCTTCATCTGGGCGAGGATCTTGCCGCCGTGCTCGTTCTTCCACTGCCAGACGCGGTCGACGAAGGCCTCACGGCCGAGTTCGCGACGGCTGGTGCCCTCGGCGCGGAGCTGCTTCTCGACCAGCGCGTGGACCGCGATGCTCGCGTGGTCCATACCCGGCAGGTACAGCGTCTCGTCACCGAGCATGCGGTGAAAACGAGTGCCGGCGTCGATCAGGGTGTGCTCGAAGGCGTGGCCGATGTGCAGCGAGCCGGTCACGTTCGGGGGCGGGATGACTACCGTGAACGGCGGCTTGTCCGACGTGGGGTCGGCCACGAAGTACCCGGCGTCCACCCAACGCTGGTAGAGCGAGGCTTCTTCATCGGCCGGGTTCCAGGCACCCGGAAGGTCGGTCTGCTGCGGCTGGGCGTTCTCGGTCACAGTTGACAAGTCTACGAACCCCTGTCAGCAGGTTTTCATCCGCACTGCTCACCGGCCGTGACGGCGCCGCGGTCCGGGTATGGTGGCCGGTGGAATTCGGCGGCGCACCACGATCACCGGGGGACGAGAGCACCATGGACGAAGAAGATCGTCGCATCGAGACCCACCCGGATCTGATCGATCCGAACTGGCAGAAGCACGCCGAGGTGGACGCCTGGCTGGGTGCCAAGAAAGAACTGAAGAAGAAGCGGCGGAAACAGCGCAAGGCAGCCGGAGCTTCCGGCGGCTACCGCGAGCCGGGTTCGGCCCGGTGGCCGGGGATCGCCGCGATCGTCGGCCTGGTCGTGCTGATCGTGACCGCCGTGACGGTGAACCAGCTGCAGGATTACGGCGTCAACGAAACCCCGTGGTTCCCCTTGGACGAGACGCAGATCAGCCGGATCGTCACGCACGCCTAGCGAGCACCCCTCGGTCGCGCCCGGGAGCGGCAGGGCGCACGATGGAGCCATGACCCGCGAAGCGCCTGCGAACGACGTCGACGAGACCCAGCTAGAGGTCAGCAAACCCAAAAGCTGGGCGGCCGGGATCCCCGGCGTCGCCGTCTCCCTGGTCCGCGGCATGGAGCAGATGGGCGCAGCGCGCACGGTGAAGACGTTGCGCCTGCTGAACCAGCGCGACGGCTTCGACTGCCCTGGTTGCGCCTGGCCGGAGCCGCGCGAGGTCGACGGCGAGAAACGCAAGCTCGCCGAGTTCTGTGAGAACGGTGCGAAGGCCGTCGCCGAGGAGGCCACCAAACGCCGGGTCGGCCGCGAGTTCTTCGCCGAGCACTCGATCCAGGACCTGTCGGTCAAAACCGACTACTGGCTCGGTCAGCAGGGCCGGATCACCGAGCCGTTCGTCCTGCGCGACGGCGCGACGCACTACGAGCCGATCTCCTGGGACGACGCGTTCACACTGGTCGCGGACGAACTCCGCGCGCTCCAAGACCCGGACGAGGCGATCTTCTACACCTCCGGCCGCACCAGCAACGAGGCCGCGTTCCTCTACCAGTTGCTCGTGCGTTCCTACGGCACCAACAACCTGCCGGACTGCTCGAACATGTGCCACGAGTCCTCCGGCGCCGCGCTCGCGGCCACCACCGGGATCGGCAAGGGCTCGGTGTCGCTCGCCGACATCCACAAGGCCGACCTGATCGTGGTCGTCGGCCAGAACCCGGGCACGAACCACCCGCGCATGCTGTCCGCGCTGGAAGAGGCCAAGGGCAACGGCGCGAAGATCGTCGCGGTCAACCCACTGCCCGAGGCCGGGCTGATGCGGTTCAAGAACCCGCAGAACGTCCGCGGCGTGATCGGCAAGGGCACCCCGCTGGCCGACGAGTTCGCGCAGATCCGCCTCGGCGGCGACCTCGCGCTGTTCCAGGCGATCGGGCATCTCCTGCTGAAATGGGAGCAGGAGACGCCGGGCACGATCGTCGACCGCGAGTTCGTCGAGTCCACCACCGAGGGCTTCGAGGACTACGCGAAGCACCTCCGCGAGATCGACTGGACCGAGGTCGGTACCGCGACCGGGCTGCCGCGGGAGCAGATCGAGCGGCTGGCTCGGATGATCGCGACGTCGGAGCGGACCATCTACTGCTGGGCGATGGGCCTCACCCAGCACAAGCACGCGGTGCAGACGATCTCCGAGATCGCGAACCTCGCGCTGGTACGCGGCATGATCGGCGAGCCGGGCGCGGGGCTGTGCCCGGTGCGCGGGCACTCCAACGTCCAGGGCGACCGGACGATGGGCATCTGGGAGAAGATGCCGGACTCGTTCATGGACAGCCTCGACGACGAATTCGGTATCAAGGTCCCGCGCGAGCACGGCTACGACACCGTCGCCGCGATCCGCGCGATGCGGGACGGCAAGGGCAAGGTCTTCTTCGCCGTCGGCGGCAACTTCGCCTCCGCCACCCCGGACACCGACCTGACCGAGAAGGCGCTCAAATCGTGCTCGCTGACGGCGCACGTGTCGACGAAGCTCAACCGATCGCACGTCGTCCCCGGCAAGACCGCGCTGATCCTGCCGACGCTGGGCCGCACCGAACGCGACACCCAGGCCGGCGGCGAGCAGTTCGTCACCGTCGAGGATTCGATGTCGCAGGTGCACACCTCACGCGGCAGGCTGACCCCGGCCAGTGAGCATCTGCTCTCGGAGGTCGCGATCGTCTGCCATCTCGCGGAGGCCCTGCTCGGTGCCGGGCATGCCGTGCCGTGGCGGGACTTCCACCGCGACTACGACCTCATCCGCGACCGGATCGCCCGCGTCATCCCCGGCTGCCACGATTACAACGCCCGGGTCCGCGAGCCCGACGGGTTCGTCCTCCCGCACGCGCCGCGCGATTCCCGGCAGTTCAACGGAACCGCCAACGGCAAGGCGAACTTCACCGTCTCCGAACTCGAGTACCCGCAGGTGCCCGAGGGCAGGCTGCTGCTGCAGACGATGCGCAGCCACGACCAGTACAACACCACGATCTACGGCCTCTCCGACCGCTACCGCGGGATCGAGGACGCCCGGCGCGTGGTGCTGGTCAACCCCGACGACCTCGTGTCGCTGGGGCTGGCCGACGGCGCGATGGTCGACGTGGTCTCGGAATGGCGGGACGGCGACCGGCGCGCACCACAGTTCCGGGTGGTCTCCTATCCGACCGCGCCCGGCTGCGCGGCGGCGTACTTCCCCGAGGCGAACTCCTTGGTGCCACTGGACGCGGTGGCGGACAAGTCGAACACCCCGGTGTCGAAGGCGATCGTGGTCCGGCTGGAGCCCTTGGCGTAGCCGAAGGTCGGCCCGCGTCAGCCGAGACCTCTTACCCGCACCTTAGGCCGCCCGCTTGGCGGTGCCGGGCAGGATCGATCCGAGAGCACCGTGAAGGGGTAACCCGTTCACGATGCTCGCGGAAAGGCCTTGTCATGTCCCGAAGATCGATCCTGCGCTGCTTCGCCGCCCTGGCTTCGCTCGTTCTCGTCGCGACGCTGCCCGGTGCGGCCACCGCCGCTCCGGCCGCACCGCCGCCGCTCCCCTTCGTCTCCCAGCTCGATCTGTCCTGCTACCGGACCGAAGGCTACGAACCGCCGCCGACCGCGGTCACCGTGAGGCATCTCAATCCCGTACTCGCGGGATTGCCGGCCGAGACGGTCAAACTGGGGGCACGCGAGCAACTCTGCGTGCCGGTCGCGAAGAACGGTGTCATCCCGCCGCGCGGGATCCTCGACTACGTCCGCTGGGTGGATCTGTCCTGCTATCGGATCGAAGGCGGCGCGGCGAACTTCCCGCTGACGCTGAGCCATCTGAACCCCGTCGTGCAGAAGCTGGGGATCCAGGACGCCCACGTGACCATGCTGTCGCCGGAGCAGTTGTGCGTCCCGGTCGCGAAGAACGGCCAACTACCGCCCCCGGAAATCCTGTCGTTCGTGCGGCACATCGACCTCGAGTGCTACGCCCTGCGCGTCCTCGGCATCCCCGGCCGTCCCTTCCCGTTGACGCTGGGGCACCTCAACCCGGTGCTGGCCGACCGGCCGAAGGTGGACGTCGAGGTCGGCGCCACGCGGCAGTTGTGCGTCCCGGTCGCCAAACGGGGTGACGAGATCCCTCCGGAGGTGCTCGACACCGTCCAGTGGCTGGATCTGGCGAAGTCCGACATCCGCACCGGCCCCAGTGTCATCGGTCCGGTCACGCTGAAACTGACCCACCTGAACCCGGTGCTCGCACACTTGCCCACCGAGCAGGTCACCCTCACCGAACCGACTCAGCTCGGCCTTCCGGTCGCCAAGAACGGCAAGATCCCGCCGAGGGAATGACCCCCGTCTGGGCCGAGGGTGCGTTCCAGGTCCGTGAAGGACTCCTTGAGGGACTCTGGGTCCCTCAAGGAGTCCTTCACGGCACGCGGCGGCCACCCGCCCCAACCTCTCAGGTCAGTACACCTAGTCGATGCAGCCCGAGGTGTCGGGGGTGATCGGCTGGTCGCCCTGCGCGCCGGCCGCTCCCCCGCCGCCCGAGGACGCACCCGGTCCTTTGTAGACCTGCCCGAGGACGACCTCGATATGGCCCGCCGGAACGGAATCGACCTTCTGAGCGGTCAGCCCGCCGAGCAGTTTCGCGACCTCGGCGCCACGGTCGGCGGCGTCGCTGTACCGGACCAGCGAAGTCCGGCGGACCTCGTCGGCGTTCTTCGCCTCGCCCTTACCGAAACCCTTCTCCCCCAGCAGATCCGAGACGCGGGAGGCGAGACCGTCCTTGCCACTGGCGTTGAGGACGTCGACGGTGGGACCGGCGGGCGCCTGCTGCGTGGCGGGCTGCCCGCCGATCAAGCCTGCGGCGAAGGCACGCACCTGGGCGGGGTCCACCTGCACGGCGGTCCAGGTCGGATGCCTGGGGTCGTAGCGGTAGTCGGGGTTGACCACGGGGATCGTGTCGAAGGCGATGCCGCCGCCGGAAACCCCGCGCATCTGCCGGACGAAGTCGAGCAGGTCCCACGAGCCGTCGAGCACGACCGAACGCTTCACCGCGTCGATCAGTTCGGAAACCCGGGCCGGGTTGGCCAGCGTGCCACCGGAAAGGGTCTGCTTCGCCAGTCCCGCGAGGAACACCTGCTGACGGCGCACGCGGTCGAGGTCACTGCGGGGCAGGTTCTTGCGCTGACGGACGAAGGCGAGCGCGTCGGCGCCCTGGATCGTCTGCCTCCCGGCGGGGAAGTCCGCGCCGGAATCGCGGTCCTTGGTGGCCTTGTTCAGGCAGACCTCGACCCCGCCGACGGCCTTGCTGATCTCGTAGAAGCTCAGCAGGTTGACCTCGGCGAAATGGTCGATCTTGACCGCGGTGAGCTCCTCGACGGCCTTCAAAGTCGCCTTACGGGCGACGGTGATCGCCTGCTTGTCGATCTCCGCCTTGTCGGTCTTGCCCGCCTCGCGCTGTGCACTCGCCGAGGCGAACTTGGCGCGGCCGAAGATCTCGTTGATCTTGCTCTTGTCCTTCTGCCCCGGCTGCGCGACCCAGGAGTCGCGCGGGATCGAGAAGGCCTTCACCGCCTGCTGCCCGTTGGGGATTCGCATCACGATGAGCGTGTCGGTCAGGTCGTCGCCGTTCGCGCCGACCCGCAGCTCACGCAGGATTTCCGGGGCCAGCGGCTTGCCCTGGTTGTCGGTCCGCGAATCGCGGCCGACCAGCAGGATGTCCAGCGAACCGTCGGCGGGCTGCTCTCCCGGCTCCGGCGCCTCGATCACGTCTTCGCGGGTGATGCCGTCGAGCGACTCCAGCGTCGTGTAGCCGTACGCGGTCCCGCTGAAAACAGCCACCGCGATCACGGCGACGAGGACCTTCCCCAGTTTGTGCACACTCCTCAGACGCGCGAGAGGCCATCACTGCTGCATAAGTGATCCACTTCACATCCGCAGATGCGACGCGCCGTTCAGGTCGAGGATCGCGCCGGACGCCCACGCGGCCTCGGCGGAGGCGAGGTACAGCACCGCCGCCGCGACCTCCTCCGGCGTGCCGACCCGGCCGAACGGGCTCTGCCCGCGCAGGACCTCGCCACTCGCGCCTTCGAGCTGGACGGCCACCCGGTCGGTGGCGGTGAAGCCCGGCGCGACGGACGTCACGGCGATCCCGTGCGGCGCCAGCGACACCGCCAGCGACTGCCCGAGCGAGTGCAGAGCGGCCTTGCTGGCCCCGTACGCAGGGAAGTCGGGCTCGCCCTTGAACGCGCCCCGCGACCCGATGTTGACGACCCGGCCGGGAGCGCCTCGCGCGATCATGTGCCGTGCCACGCAGTAGGTCACATTCGCCGTACCGAGCACGTTGACGTCGACCATCCGCCGCCAGACCTTCTGCCAGTCCTCATAGGACACTTCGGCGACGGGATGGGCCGACGCGGGCGACGGCGCGACGGCGGCGTTGTTCACCAGGACGTCGACTCCGTCCACCAGGGCCTCGGCCTCGTCGGCTACCTGTCGCGCGACCTCGGGATCCGAGACATCGCCCCGAACGAGGCCATGGCCGGAACCCGGAAGCTCGTCGAACGTCTGCTCGGCGTCCTCCTGGTTCGAAGCGAAGTGGACGGCGACACGGTCGCCCTTTTCCGCGAAAGCGCGGGCGATCGCGCGGCCGATGCCGCGCGATGCCCCGGTCACCAGTACACCCACGCGCCGAACCCTACGCGGGTCAGCCGCCGAAAAGCTGGACCACCTTGCGGAAGAGTTCGTACACGCCATAGGCGAACGGGAGCGCGACCCACAGCCAGGCCAGCACCATCAGCCCGGTGCGGCGCTCGGGAGCCTGTTCGGTCATCGGGTCTCACTCCTCGCGGGCTCGCCGGACGGCACCGGCTCGTGGAACTTCGGGTTGACCGGACGGACCAGTTCGTTGGCCACGAAACCGATGACCAGCAGGCCGATCATGATGAACAGCGACGTCGTGTAGAGGTCAGGACCGGTCTTGCCCGCCGCCTTCTGCCCGTCGGCGATGGCGTTGATGATGAGCGGCCCGAGCACACCCGCCATCGACCACGCCGTCAGCAGCCTGCCGTGGATCGCACCGACCTGGTAGGTGCCGAAAAGGTCCTTCAGGTACGCCGGGACGGTCGCGAACCCGCCGCCGTAGAAGGACAGGATCAGCATGGCGCACAGGACGAACACGAGCTTCGAGGCGTTGGTGGTCAGCGCGATCACCAGGTACAGCAGGGCGCCGACGCCGAGGTAGAGCCGGTAGATGTTCTTGCGCCCCACCAGGTCCGAAGTGGACGACCAGACGAACCGGCCCAGCATGTTGGTCAGCGAAAGCAGGGCGACGAACCCGGCCGCGGCCGCGGTGCCGACCGGCGCCGAGGTCTCTCGGAAGAAGTCGGCGATCATCGGCGACGCCTTCTCCAGGATGCCGATGCCCGCCGTCACGTTGAAGCACAGGACCACCCAGAGGAGCCAGAACTGCGGCGTCTTGATGGCGTTGCGCGCCGACACGTTCGCCGTGGTGATCATCGCGTTGCCGTGGTCGGTCTTCGGCTGCCAGCCCTTCGGCTTCCAATCGTCGGCCGGGACCCGGATCAGCAAGATGCCGAGGCTCATGAAAACCGCGTAGACCAGGCCGTGCACGAGGAACGCCGTCGCGACCGTCCCGATCGTCCACGGCGACGCGCCCAGCATCTGCGTCGACCACGGCGAGGCGATCAGCGCGCCACCGCCGAAGCCCATGATCGCGATCCCGGTGGCCATCCCCGGCCGGTCCGGGAACCATTTGATCAGCGTCGACACCGGCGAGATGTAGCCGATGCCGAGCCCGATGCCGCCGATCCCGCCCCAGCCGAGGACGACGAGCCAGTACTGCGACGTCGCCACGCCGAGCGCGGAGATCAGGAAGCCCGAACTGAAACAGACCATCGAGACGAACATCGCCCAGCGCGGGCCGTTGCGCTCGACCAGCGTCCCGCCGAACGCCGCCGAAAGTCCCAGCATCACGATGCCGAGCTGGAACGGGAGCGCGCTCTGCGTGCCGGTGAGCCCGAGGGTCTTCTCCAGCGGGAGTTTGAAGACGCTCCATGCGTACGCCTGCCCGATCGACAGGTGCACGGCCAGCGCGGCGGGCGGTACGAGCCAGCGGCTCCAGCCCGGGGGCGCGACAATGCGGGAACGATCCAGGAAGCCGGCAGCCATCCGACGCCTCCGTACTGTGGGGGTGAACACTGGGAATGTATTACTTAATGCCCGGCGTTGCAGTACTCGAGTGTCGAATAACGAGCCAGAAGGGTGGACAAGTGGGCAGGGTGACGGTGCGCCGTCCGGTGCGGAAGATCTCCGCGACCCGGGACGTGCGACGACCCGACGCGCTGGCGGCCGAAGAACCGCTGGAAATCCGGGTCGGAGGCAAGGCTCTCGCGGTCACCATGCGGACTCCCGGCCACGACGTCGAACTGGCTCACGGGTTCCTGCTGTCCGAAGGCGTGCTCGCCTCGCGCGAGGACATCGCGACCGCGCGGTACTGCGACGGCGTCGACGACCAGGGGCGCAACACCTACAACGTGCTGGACATCGCGCTGGCCGAGGGCGTCGCTCCGCCGGAGACCGGTGTCGAGCGGAACTTCTACACCACGTCCTCCTGCGGCGTCTGCGGCAAGGCCGCGCTCGACGCGGTCAAGCTCCGCAGCCGGTTTTCCCCGGAGAAGTCCGAATTCACGGTGACCACCGAGGTGCTGTCGAAACTCCCGGACACGCTGCGCACGCACCAGAAGGTCTTCGCCAGCACCGGCGGGCTGCACGCGGCCGCCCTCTTCGACACCGACGGGAACCTGGCCGTCGTCCGCGAGGACGTCGGCAGGCACAACGCCGTCGACAAGGTGCTCGGCTGGGCACTGCAGGAAGGCCGGATCCCCGCGGCGGACGCCGGTCTGCTGGTGTCCGGCCGCACCTCGTTCGAACTGGTTCAGAAGGCCGCCATGGTCGGGATCGGCCTGCTGGCGGCGGTTTCCGCGCCGTCGTCGCTGGCCGCGGAACTGGCCGAGGAGAACGGCATGACGCTCATCGGTTTCCTGCGCGGGGACAGCATGAACCTCTACACCGGCGACCACCGAGTCTCCGACCTCAGCTGACCGATTGCCCAAGCGCGTGAGGGCCACCCTCAGGGACTCTGAGTCCCTGAGGGTGGCCCTCACGCGCTTTCAGCTAGACGGGTCCCAGTTGCCGTGGAAGCCGTTGGGCACCCGGTCCGGAAGGTGGACGGCGCCGACGGTCTCCAGCGTCCCCGCGTCCAGGATGGTGAGGTCGCTCTTCTGGGTCGTGGCGTCGTACACGAAGCCCATCAGCACACCCTCGTCCTCCCCCGCGTCCACAGAGGACGGAACGAAGACGAACTCCCCCACCTGACTGCCGGGACGGAACTCCTTCGAAGCGACCGACCGGTTCCACAGGTCGTGCTTGAGCAGCGACCCCGACGACGCCGATCCGTCGCTTGTGGACACCGAGTAGCCGAACCGGTGCGGACGCCCGAGAAGCCGCTCGTCGACGCGAGGGAACTCCTGCCCCTGGTCGTCGAGGCGTTCCTCGACGACCTTGCCGACGGCCAGGTCGACGGTCCAGCGGTCCAGGGTCGGCGGCCCCTCGGCGGGCCCGCGCAGTTCGCTGTCGAACATCTTGGGGTGCCGGACCACGTCCAGCACGATGCTGTCGCCGTCGTCGTAGGCGTTCATCGGGTGGAACACGTAGCAGGGCTCGACCTCGAACCAGCGGACGTCGCCGTTGCCGCCCTCGCGCGGCATGACGCCGATCCGCGCCGGGTACTTCGGGTTCCAGCGGTACGGGAGGCCGCCGTTACCCGAGACGCGCCGGCGCAGCCTCGCGCTGATGGGGTCCGGCACCTTCACCTTGCCCACGATCGCGGACAGCACGAGCTGGGCCGGGGTGCGCATGAACGACGGAACGGACGCGGCGACGGCCTGTTCGGTCTCGAAGGTGACCGGCAGGTCGTAGAAGACGACGTACTTCTCGGTCAGGGAGAAGTCGTGCATCATCGGCGAACCGGTGACCTCGATGTCGACCTTGCGGCGGGCCCGGCCGGCCGCGTCGATCACCGAGTACTGAACCTTGTTGCCCCAGCCGAAGAAGTACGACACGGCGTGCAGTTCGCCGGTTTCCGGATCGCGCTTGGGGTGGGCGGTGTAGCCGCCCGGCAGGGTGCCGTCGAAGTCGCACGCGCCGACGGTGTCGAGTTCGTCGTCCAGTTCGAAGTTGGTGACGCCGCCCTCGATGAGCGCGATCGTCTTGCCGGCGTGGCCGATCACGTTGGTGTTGGCCCCCATGGAGGCGATCCCGGCGACCTGGCCGCCTTCCCAGCGCTCGCCGAGTGCTTCCGACAGCCTCGGGTTGCGCACCCATCGGTTGCGGTACCACTCGGCGCGGCCGTCGCGCAGCCGGACGCCGTGCACCATCCCGTCGCCCATGAACCAGTGATAGGTCGCCGGGTCCACTTCGGACAGCGGGTTCGGCCCGTTGCGCAGGTACCGCCCGTCCAGGTACTCCGGGATATGCCCGGTGACGCTCAGTTCGGTGATCGTGTGCTCGCGGCTGACCGGGGCGAAGTTGCCCTCGAGGAACCTGTTACCCATCACGTGTCCCCTGGTTTTGATAAATGCTGCGATCGATATAACGTGGTTATGGATACATTTATAACAGGGTTATGGGATACTGGCAAGCATGTCACCCAAACCCTCCGCCGCCGAGGTCAAGGCCAAGCTGATCGAGGCGGCGATCCGGCTGCTCGCGGACGGCGGCCCGGAGGCCCTGCAGGCCCGCAAGCTCGCGGCCGAGATCGGCGCGTCGACCATGGCCGTCTACACCCACTTCGGCGGGATGGGCGCACTGGTGGACGAGGTCGCCCGCGAAGGGTTCCGGCGGCTTTCGGCGAATCTGGGCGGAGTCCAGGAGACCGACGACCCGGCGGCCGACATCCTCACCCTGGCGCTGGCGTACCGGCAGACCGTGGTGGAGAACCCGCAGCTCTACGCGGTGACCTTCGGCCAGAGCCAGCCCAACGGGCAGAAGGCCGCGCTGGGCGACATGACCAACGAAGAGACGCGTCAGAACCTCAGCGAAGAGGGCATCGTGGCCTTCAGCTATCTCGTCCGCGCCGCGGAGCGGGTGATCAAGGCGGGCCGGTTCCGCCCCGCCCCGGAGTTCGCCGTCGCCGCGCAGCTCTGGAGCGCCGTGCACGGCTACATCACGCTGGAGGTCGCCGGCTACTTCGGCGACGGTGAGAACGGCGTGGAGCAGATCCTCGTTCCGCTGGCCACCACCCTCGGGGTGGGCCTCGGCGACACCCTCGAAGCCGCGACGGAGTCCGTGCGGGTCTCGATCGAGTCATGGCGCGCGAATGAGGGAAACATCGACACCTGATCCGGCGATACCCCGGTCACAGGTCGGTGTCACGTGCAACCTTGAAGCGGAAGTGCGCGTCTGACCTGGTAGCAGGTCATCGGGGGAACGGGGACGGGTGAACGACGACAAGGGGCAAGAGGCGCACGACGCGCTTCACGGGGTGCGAGACGCGCGCCGCTGGCTCAGCCGCCGTTCCATGCTGATCGCCGGCGCTTCAGGACTGGGCGTGGCCGGGCTCACCGCCGGAACGGCCACCGGCGTCCTCCCGTTCAGCGAAGCCCTCCAGCGGGCGCTCGGTGTCGCTTCGCCGACCCCCGCGACCCAGCTGGGCACCCCCCGCGTCGAACGCGTCTACTCCGAAGCCCGCGGCCGCGAGGTCGACCTGGTGCTGATGCTGCCGACCAAGGCCCCGCCCAAGGGCCTGCCGATGTCGCTGATGCTGCACGGCCTCCACGGCACCGCCCGGCACGCGGCCCCCACCGGGCTCCTCAAGCAACTCGGCAGCGACGTCGCCCGCAAGGCCGTCCCGCCGTTCGGGTTCGTGGCCGTCGACGGCGGCGATCACTACTGGCACGAGAACCAGCCCGGCGACAACCCGATGGCGATGCTGCTTGAAGAGGTCCCTCGCTGGCTGGCCGCGCGCGGCCTCGGCGGCCGGGACGGGCTGCCGTTCGCCGCCACCGGTCTCTCGATGGGCGGCTTCGGCGCGCTCCTCTACACCCGGCGCCGGCTGGAACGCCGTCGCCCGCCCGCCGCGGTCGCCGCCCTCGCGCCCGCCCTGATGACGTCGTGGTCCGAGATGAGCAAGCGCCGTGCCTTCCGCGACGCCACCGACTGGGGCTCGCTGGACCCGTTGCGCCACGTCGCCACCACGAAGAGCGTGCCGACCGCGATCTGGTGCGGCACCGAGGATCCGTTCATCGGCGGGGTGCGCAAGTTCATCTCCGAAGCACGGCCCGCCGTCGCGCACACCGCGCGCGGCAAACACGGCGACGCCTTCAACCGCACGGTCGTGCCCAGCCTGGTCGCGTTCCTCGGCAAGCACGTGCCCAAGAACGCCTGAAATCGCGCGTCTCGCCGGCGAGACAAGCGAAATCCTAACGCAAGAGCGCGTGCACCAGAGAGCGCCCGACAAAGAACAAAGGCCTTCTTTTCGTGGCTACAGTCGATTCCGGACGGCGAGTACCGAGAAACCGAAGGGCTCTCTGATGACCAAGGCGCTCGACAGTTACGAAATCAAGTACGACGTGAACAACCGGTTCAAGGACTACCCGCAGCACAAGATCAAGGTGCACGCCTCCCCGGACGAGATGGAAACCTTCGTGCGGGACGGCTTCCTGGTCCGCCGCAACTTCATCCCGCCGGAATGGATCGAGGATTTCGGCGCCGCCCTCGAAGAGATCATCGAAGAGGACAAGGGCAAGCCGAAAGCCGAGGTGTACGAAGGAAACGGGCTCTACTTCCGCCGGCTGCTCGAACGGAACGAGACCTTCCACCGGCTGATCAAGTACGACCCCTCGCTCACGGTCGCCCGCGCGCTGCTCGGCCCCCAGGTTTCGTTCTACGTCGAATCCCGGGTCGCACTGGCGGGCGTGGCCGACGCCGGCGTCGCCTGGCATTACCACATGGCGGTGATCCCGGACCCGCTCCCGCCATTCTTCTGCTATCCGCACACCATGCAGGGACTCATTTATCTCGATGAAATCGGGGACAAAGAGGGTCCGCTGTCGGTCATTCCGGGAAGCCATATCGACAACGACCCGCGCCGCGATTACGACGGCACGTACGACACCCACCCGGACGAGGTCCAGCTGAAGTTCAGCCCGGGTGACTGCATCCTCATGCACGGCAATCTCTGGCACAAGACGACTCCGACGGCCGCCGATTGCGGACGGCGGCGCCTGGTGCTCTTCGGGTATGCCCCGTCGTGGCTCAACGACAACACCGATCACATCGGGAGCGAGACCGACAGCACGCTGATCGACCAGTTGCGGGCGACCGACCCCGAGGTCGACGAACTGATCGCGGGCCGCAGCCTGTTCACCTGACGCGCGTCACCGGCCGCCATCGCGAGGAAGACCGCGGTGGCGGCTCAGACGCGGAAGTACACCCTCGTCACCGTCGAGCCCGGCCTCCGGTACTGCCGGACCAGGTCGGCGACCTGATTGACCAGTACCAGGCCGCGGCCGCCGATCTGCCCGGGCGGGGCCGGGCGCCGGCCCGCCAGCGGATCGCTCAGCGTGCCCTCGTCGATGACCTCGCAGAGCACATGACCCTCGTCACGCCAGACCCGGACGACGCCCTGGCCCACACCGTGCAGCACGCTGTTGGCGGACAGTTCCGCCACCGCGAGCACGAGATCGTCCACCCGGTCCGGGCCGAGCCCGCTGTCCTCCGCCCGCGTCTGCGCGAAGCGGCGGACCGCCGCGAGACGCGCCAGATCGAACCTGAAGGTCTCGACCGTGCACGGCTCGGGCAGAGGGAGGTTGTACCTGTCGACGACCGAATCGGGCGCGTAAGCGGCACTCGGGCGGTCGCCTCCGGTCCCGGAGAGGAGCGGATGGGTCTGCTCGGCGTCGGCCAGGACACCCTCGCCGAGACTCCTCAGGTCGTAAGGGCACAGGACGCTGAGCGCGCGGCCACTGAAAGCGAAGTTGATCAGCGCCTCGTGCTGCGCGCACGCCGGGTACTCGACCGCCGAACGGCCCGCCCAGATCGGCTCGCCGATGATGCGCACCGGGCCCCGCCGGTTGTCCGCGAACGCGAGGAGCACGCCGGGGAGGATGCGGCCCGGGTTACGGCCCGCCTCGGTCATGTCGATGAACTCGACTTCGGCCGCCGATTCGCCCAGCGCGTCCTCGATGAGCGTCAGATTCCGGCCGGGAACGGCCACCGCCACCGGCTCGCCGAGCGTGAGGCCTTCCAGAATGTACGGAACCGTACCGTCCAGGTACTCGGTGTCACCAGAGTAGAGCAGGCCCACGTGCACAAAGGGCTCCATGGTGACTGTCACTTTGTCGTCTTACCCCACCATCACGAAGATGAAACCCGTCCAATGGGGGAAAATCACGAATCAGCCGGGCCGATCAGCCCAACCAGCGTCCCGCCATCGAGATCAACCAGAATCCGGTGAGTGTGGCACCGGTGTACAACCCGGTCCAGGCGACGAGCGACCGGTCGGTCTCCGCGGCCCGCGCCGCCTTGATGCGAACGAGAGCGTACGCCGACACCGCGAACAGCGGCAACGGGATCAGCGGGAGCAGCGACAGCCGGACGACACCCGCCACCAGGCAGGTGACCACCAGCACGCCGAGCACGATCGTCAGCGCACGCGGGATCCAGGGGTGCCCGCGATAGGCACCGAGGATGATGCGTTCGGTGAGTTCGACGAGCCCTCTGACCTCGCGTGGACTCGTGGCTGCCAGCTCGGGAGCCTCGTTCTCGTCCTTCGTGGGAGTCAGCGGCACCCGCGCATCCTATCCCGGACCGGTCACCGGCCGGGCAGGGCCGCGTAAAAACCGATGCCCCGGCCGGAGGTTCCCGGCCGGGGCATCGGTGGTGACAATGCTGGACAAAGCTGCTGCCTAGGCGGACTTCTCGCCGCGCTCGCTGCTGCGACGACGTGACGGCTGACGCGCCACGATCGTCGGGTTCACGTTCTCGCGGACGGTCTGCTCGGTGATGACGACCTTCGCGACGTCGTCGCGACTCGGGATGTCGTACATGACCGGCTGCAGGACCTCTTCCATGATCGCGCGCAGGCCACGGGCGCCGGTGCCGCGGAGCACGGCCTGGTCGGCGATGGCCTCGAGCGCGGTCGGGGTGAACTCCAGCTCGACGTTGTCCATCTCGAAGAGCTTCTTGTACTGCTTCACCAGCGCGTTGCGCGGCGCGGTCAAGATGCTGACCAGCGACTCCTTGTCCAGGTGGGTCACCGTCGCCACGACCGGGAGCCGGCCGATGAACTCCGGGATCAACCCGAACTTGATCAGGTCCTCCGGCATGGTGTCGGAGAAGATGTCGCTCTCGTCGATCTCGGCCTTCGTGCGGATCTCCGCACCGAAACCGAGGCCGCGCTTGCCGACCCGCTCGTTGATGATCTTTTCCAGCCCGGCGAACGCGCCGGCCACGATGAACAGCACGTTCGTCGTGTCGATCTGGATGAACTCCTGATGCGGGTGCTTGCGGCCGCCCTGCGGCGGCACCGAAGCGGTGGTGCCCTCGAGGATCTTCAGCAGCGCCTGCTGCACGCCCTCACCCGACACGTCGCGGGTGATCGAGGGGTTCTCCGACTTCCGGGCGATCTTGTCGACCTCGTCGATGTAGATGATGCCCGTCTCGGCCCGCTTGACGTCGTAATCCGCCGCCTGGATCAGCTTGAGCAGGATGTTCTCGACATCCTCGCCCACGTAGCCGGCTTCGGTGAGCGCCGTGGCGTCCGCGATCGCGAACGGGACGTTCAGCATCTTCGCCAGCGTCTGGGCCAGGTAGGTCTTGCCGCATCCCGTCGGTCCGAGCATCAGGATGTTGGACTTCGCCAGTTCGACGGTCTCGTCCTTGGAATCCTTCGGCCCGGCCTTGTCGTCGGCCTGCACACGCTTGTAGTGGTTGTACACCGCCACGGCCAGCGTCCGCTTCGCGTCGTCCTGGCCGATGATGTACTGCTCGAGGAACTCGTGGATGTCCGCGGGCTTGGGCAGCTCGTCGAGCTTGACCTCACCCGCTTCGGCCAGTTCTTCCTCGATGATCTCATTGCAGAGATCGATGCACTCATCGCAGATGTAGACCCCGGGGCCGGCAATGAGCTTCTTCACCTGCTTTTGGCTCTTGCCGCAGAAAGAACATTTCAGCAGGTCGCCGCCGTCACCGATCCGTGCCATGGCCGTTGACCTCGTCCCCTCCGGCGCACTCTCTACGCCCGCACTGTTGCGCCTGACTGTCTTACCGCCCCGGTCACGGATGACCGCTCGGAGCCTCACACACTGCCACTGACGGTACCCGCCCGATGCCCTCGGCGGGAGAACCAACGTCACATCTGAGCACGCCAGAAGCTGACCATAGACCAGGGATCCGGTGCGTGTCGTCTCCCGACACGCACCGGTTCCGGTGCGATCAGCTGCTCGAAGCCTTGCGGTACTCGAGAACTTCGTCGACGATCCCGTACGCCTTGGCCTCGTCGGCCGTCAGGATCTTGTCGCGCTCGATGTCCCTCTTGATGTCGTCGGCTTCCTTGTTCGTGTGCTTCGCCAGGATGACCTCCATCTGGCGCCGCACCCGCTGGATCTCGTTGGCCTGGATCTCCAGGTCCGACACCTGACCGTAGGTGCCCTCGGTGGCGGGCTGGTGGATCAGCACGCGCGAGTTCGGCAGCGTGAAGCGCTTGCCGGGGGTACCCGCGGCCAGCAGCACCGCGGCGGCCGAAGCGGCCTGGCCGATGCACATGGTGACGATGTCGGGGCGGACGTACTGCATCGTGTCGTAGATCGCCATCAGCGCGGTGAACGAGCCACCGGGCGAGTTGATCAGGATCATGATGTCGCGGTCCGGGTCCTCGTGCTCGAGGTGCAGCAGCTGGACCATGACGTCGTTCGCCGACGCGTCGTCGATCTGCACGCCGAGCATGATCTGGCGCTCTTCGTACAGCTTGTTGTACGGGTTCGACTCCTTGATGCCGTAGCTGGTGCGCTCGACATAGGAGGGCAGGACGTACCGCGACTGCGGCAGCTGGAGCCGGGACTGCGAGGACGGCACCGCCTGCGATCCCATCGGAAGCTGATAGTTGGTCATGGGAATCTCCTGTGTTCCGGCGCGGATCAGCGGTTGGGAAGCGGGTTCTCGCGCGTCAGGACCTGGTCGACGAACCCGTAGTCCTTCGCCTCCTGCGCGGTGAACCAGCGGTCACGGTCGCCGTCCTTGACGATCTGCTCGACCGTCTGGCCGGTCTGTTCGGCCGTGATCTTGGCCAGTTCCTGCTTCCACTTGCCGAACACCTCGGCCTGGATCGCGATGTCGGAGGCGGTGCCACCGACGCCGGCCGACGGCTGGTGCATGAGGATGCGGGCGTGCTGCAGCGCGTACCGCTTGCCGGGCGAGCCGGACGAGAGCAGGAACTGCCCCATCGACGCGGCCAGGCCCATCGCGTAGGTCGCGACGTCCGGGCGGATGAGCTGCATGGTGTCGTAGATCGCGAACCCCGCGGTGACCGAGCCACCGGGCGAGTTGATGTAGAAGCGGATGTCCGAATCGGAGTCGTCTGCGTCGAGCAGCAACAACTGGGCGGTGATCCGGTTCGCGACCTCGTCGTTGACCTCGGAACCGAGGACGACGATGCGCTCCTGGAGCAACCGCTCGAAGACCGAGTCGGTGAGGTTGAGCCCTGCGGTTCCGGACCGCGCCTCGGGCGTGTGCTGCGTCACGTCTGCCTGCCTTTTCGCCGACGGCGGCCTGGCCGAGCTTCGGCCGCCGCTGTATGTCCAGATGCTGTGTCCAGGTGCTGAAGATCTTGCAACCGACCCTAACGAACTTGGGCGGTGCAGAATGCCTGACACCGCCCAAGTTCGCTTACAGCTTTACGGTCCGTTTCGCGAGGACCGCGTATTCCCTACTCGGCCGCAGTCTTCGCGGGTTCCTCGGTGACCTGCGTCTCCTCGGCTGCGGGGCCGAAGAGCTCGTCGAGGTCCACCGCGGTGCCGGAGGCGTCGGTCACGGTGGTCCGGCGGACCACCGTGGCGAGCGCCTTGCCCCGACGGACGTCGGCGTAGATCGCGGTCAGCTGACCGGACTGCTGCGCCCGCTGGACGTACTCGTCCGGGCTGACACCGAAGCGCTGGGCCTGGTAGATGATCCGCTCGGTGAGCTCGCCGTCGTTGACCGAGGTCTTCTCGGCGTCGGCGATGGTGTCCAGCAGCAGCTGCGTGCGGACCGCCTTCTCCGACTCCTCGCGAACCTCCGCGTCGAACTCTTCCAGAGTGCGGCCTTCGGCCTCGAGTGCCTTCGCGAACTCGGCCTCGTTGTGGTCGAACGGGTGGATCGCGTCGTGCTTGCGGTTCTCGATCTCGGCGTCGAGGACCTTCTCCGGGATCGGGACCTCGGTGCGCTCGAGCAGTTCCTCGAGGACCTTGTCCCGCGCCTGAACGCCCTGCTGCATCTTCTTGACGCGGCCGAGACGCTCGCGAAGGTCGCCCTTCAGCTCGTCGATGCTGTCGAACTCGCTCGCCATCTGGGCGAACTCGTCGTCCGCCTCCGGCAGCTCGCGCTGCTTGATGGTCTGCACCGTGACCGTGACCTCGGCGTCCTTGCCCGCGTGCTCGCCGGCGACCAGCTTCGTGGTGAAGGACTTGGTCTCGCCCGCGTTCGCGCCGACGATCGCCTCGTCGATGCCGTCGACGAGCTGGCCGGAGCCGATCTCGTAGGACAGCCCGGTGGTCGAAGCCTCTTCGACGTCCTGACCGTCGACCGTGGCGGCCAGGTCGATCGAGACGAAGTCGCCGGTCTCGGCCGCACGCTCGACACCGGTCAGGGTGCCGAAACGGGCGCGCAGCTCGTCGAGCTGCTCGTCGACCTCGGCGTCGGTCAGTTCGACGTCGTCGACGCTGACCGTGAAGCCTTCGAGGTCGGGCAGCGAGATCTCCGGACGGATGTCGACCTCGGCGGTGAACTCGAGCACCTCACGGTCCTCGAGCTTGGTCACCTCGAACTCGGGCTGGCCCAGCGTGCGGACCTCGCCCGCGCGCACGGCTTCCATGTACTTGGCCGGAATGACCTCGTTGACGACCTCGTCGAGCACCGGGGCTCGCCCGATCCGGCTTTCCAGCACGCGAGCCGGCGCCTTGCCCGGACGGAAGCCGGGGATGCGCACCTGCTGGGCGATCTTGCGGTAGGCGCGGTCGAAGTTCGGCTTGAGCTCGTCGAACGGCACCTCGACATTGATCTTGACTCGCGTCGGGCTGAGCTGCTCGACGGTGCTCTTCAACGTAATCTCCTCGAGCGGTAAACGATGTGATTGAGCATCCGGTCGCGGTCAGCTTCGTGATCCGCGGCGGATGTCCCCTGGTCACCTTGCAGACCGGGCCGACCGAGTCTAGGCCCCGCGGCTCATCGGCCCGGGTCCGGGGGCTTCCAGTGCCCTTTCCGGCCGGGATCACAGCATTCGGACGTCGTCCGGCGAACAGGACACAGACCACCCGATCGGACCAGTTTTCGGTTCTTCTCTGTTACGAAGCCGTCCGATCCTGGACACGGATGCGTGCCGGGCTTCACCATCGGGCGCCGTCACCGGACGTTTCAGCAGGTAGTTGAAGTTTACAAACCAGTACTAGTTGTCTACGGTGTGACAGCTTGTCCCGGTAGCATCGACCGAGGGGACCGATCGATGACCGTCGCCGCTACCCGGCCCAAGGACGCGGGGGACCTGTCCGAGAGACCTGGACGGGGTGTGCCCAACCCGCGGATCCCGCTTCCGGTGGTCTCGGTGCCGACCGTGCTGTTGTTCGTCGGCGGGGCCATGGTCTGGGCCGGTGCCACCTGGCTGGTGGTCAACGGTGCCGCGCCGCTGTGGGTGACCATCCCTCTGCACGCGCTGGTCACTTTCACCATGTTCACCGTGCTGCACGAGTCGACGCACCACGCGGCCGGCCAGCTCACCTGGGTCAACGAACTTCTCGGCAGGCTCGCCATGCCGTTCGTCGCGAGCTATGGCGCCTTTCCCTTCGTGCGCTACATCCACTTGGAGCACCACCGCAACACCAATGAGGACGCGCACACCGATCCCGACGCGTGGACAGCGCACGGCCCCTGGTGGCAGCTGCCGCTGCGGTGGCTGACGATCGACGGCTGGTACGCCCGTTTCTCCGTGGCCCGGCAGCGCACCCGCCCGCCGTCCGAGCGGATCGAGACCGCGGTCGTGATCCTCCTCAGCCTCGCCGCGTTCGGCTGGCTGATCGCGACCGGCCACGGCTGGGAACTGCTGGTGGTCTACCTGATCCCGCAGCGCATCGGGCTGGCCGTGCTGGCCTGGTGGTTCGACTGGCTCCCGCATCACGACCTCGGCGCCCAGCGGCAGAACCGGTTCGGCGCCACCCGGGTCCGGGTCGGCCTGGAATGGCTGATGACACCGATCATGCTGTGCCAGAACTACCACCTGGTGCACCATCTCCACCCGGCGATCCCGTTCTACCGGTACCTGCGCGCCTGGAACGACAACCGCGACGCCTACCTCGCCAAGGACGTCCCGATCGCCACCGCCTGGGGCCGCGGGCTGACGTCGTCGGAATACCGCGAATGGCGTCAGTTGACCGGCTCGTTCGACGAAGAGCCGCCGCCGGCCCCGCAGCCCCGGGCGCCGAGCGCGTTCCACCAGCTGCGCGTGGCCGACGTCCGGCCGCTGTGCGAAGGCGCGGTCACCGTGAACTTCGAAGTGCCCGAGCGGCTGCGGGAGACCTTCCGGTTCACCCCCGGCCAGCACGTCGTGATCCGCGCGGAAGTCGACGGGGAAGAGGTGCGGCGCGCGTACTCGATCTGCTCGACGCCCGGCTCCGGCGAACTGAGGATCGCGATCAAGCACCAGATCGGCGGCGCGTTCTCCACCTTCGCCACCACTGAACTGGAGGCGGGCGACGTGTTGGACGTCCTCCCCCCTGACGGTGTGTTCACGCTAACCCCCGAAGAGGGCCGCTCCGGCCGGTACGTCGCGCTCGCCGCGGGCAGCGGGATCACGCCGGTGCTGTCGATCCTGGCCACGACGCTGATCGACGAGCCGAACAGCCGGGCCACCCTCCTCTACATCAACACCTCCGGCGCCAGCACGATGTTCGCCGAGGAACTCGGTGCGCTCGCGGCGCGGCTGGGCGGCCGGCTGCACGTGGTGCACTACCGCACCGACGAACGCGACCCGGACCTGCGGACGCAGCGGATCGGGAAGCCGTCCGACATCGTCGGCGAGGCGCTGGCGATCTCGCACGAGCGCTACCAGCGCGGCCGCCTCGACGGCACCCGCCTCCGGGCGCTGCTGCAGGCGCGGCTGCACCCGGCGAAGGTGGACGACTGGTTCCTCTGCGGCCCGCGCGAACTGGTCGACATGGCCCGCCGGACGCTGGCCGACAAGGACGTCCCGGAAGAGAACGTCCACTTCGAACTGTTCCAGGGCGCGCTCCCGGTCCGGCCCTCGCGCCGTCCGGGCCCGATCCTGACGGTGACCGCCGGCGGGAAGACCGCCGAGATCCCGGCGACCGTGGGCGAGACCGTGCTCAGCGCCGCTCTGCGGCACGGCGTGGACGCGCCGTACGCGTGCGTCGGCGGGGCCTGCGGGACCTGCCGGGCGACGGTGGTGCGAGGCGACGCGCGGATGGACGTGCACTACGCGCTCACCGGCGACGAGGTCGCCGCCGGGCGGATCCTGACCTGCCGGGCCGTGGCGACCACCGCCGAACTGACCGTCGACTACGACCGCTGACCGGACACCGCACTCGCGTGATCAGAGGCGTATCTCGCGTGACTGGACACCGCACTTGAGTGTGCGGCGTCTGATCACGCGAGATACGCCTCTGATCACGGGTGTCGTCCGTCTGATCACGCTTACTGGCCGGGAGGGATCCCGCCGTCGGGAGGTCCCTGGTCGTCTCCCGTCGTTTCCCGGACTGATTCGGCGGTCGCCGTCGTCCCGGAGGTCGTCGCGACGACGCTGACCGTGTCACCGGTCTCGACGCCGCTCGCCACCGATGAGTCGATCGTGTAGATCTTGCTGAAGCCGTCGTCGCTCACCGCGGTCAGCGACGTCGCGCTCAGCTCGGTCACCTTCCCGGTCTGCGTGAGCTGAGTGGTGTAGCCGCCGTTCCCGTCGGAGACGACGAACTCTCCGTGCAGGGCACGGCTCGCGGAACCACCGGAACCGCCGCGGCCGCACCGGCGCCCAGCGCCTTGCGCTTGCCGGAGCGGGGCTTCTTCGACGAAGGCGACGGCGCTCCCCAGTCCGATGTAGACGGAGCGGTGGCGGTGTTCTCGTGAGGCTGGTTCATGATCGGAACTCCTGTGGTGTCGTCGTTTCCCCCACCGTCCGCACCCCGGCTGTGCCGGACCTGTGCCCGCCGTCAGACCTCCCTGTGACCGCGGCACACAGCGAGCTCACAGGCGGGACACAACGCGCGCATACGACCACGGCGCACGCTCGAAGGCATGGCTCCCGGAATGGCATCGACCACCGGCCCTCGCCGGTGGTCCCGGCCCGGGCGGCTTTCCCTGCGCACCAAGCTGACCGGCTCGATGGTGCTGTTGCTCACCTTCGTCTGCCTCCTCATCGGTGTCGCCAGCGAGATCGCCCTGCGGTCGTTCCTCATCGACCAGATCGACGGCCAGCTCGCCGCCGCGTCGGCCCGCGCCCAGGACTTCGCGAACAAGCCGCCGGACGACCAGCACGGCCCGGGGCCCGATCCGCTCAACGCGCCCGGCCAGGCGTCCGGGACGCTCAACGTGCGCTTCACCGGCGATCAGGTGCTCTACGCCGGAGTCCTTTCGGTACAAGGACTTCCCCAGAGACTGTCGTCCGAGCAAGAAGCCGGTCTGCACGCCCTGCCGGTGGGCCGTCCGCCGGTGACCATGACGCTCGGCGGCCTCGGCGACTACCGGGTGCGGGCGGTCTCGATCCCCGGCGGGGTCGTCGTCACCGGACTCCCGCTCGAACCGGCGCAGGACACGCTGCTGACCGTCGGGCTGATCCTGTTCGGGGTGTCCGCGGCCGGCGCCGTCGGCGCGGCCTTCCTCGGCGCGTTCGCGGTCCGGCGCACCCTGCGGCCACTCGATCGCGTCGCCGCGACGGCGGGCCGTGTGTCGGCGATGCGGCTCGACCGCGGCCAGGTCGCGCTTTCGGTGCGGGTGCCGGAGATCGACACCGATCCGCGCACCGAGGTCGGCCAGGTCGGCTCCGCGCTCAATCTCATGCTCGGGCACATCTCGCAGGCGCTGGACGCGCGGCACGCCAGCGAAACCCGCGTCCGCCGGTTCGTCGCGGACGCGAGCCACGAACTCCGCACCCCGCTCGCGGCGATCCGCGGTTACGCCGAACTCGCCGGGCGCAGCAGCACCCTGGCGCCGCCGGAGGTCGCGCATTCGCTGTCCCGCATCCAGTCCGAGTCCGCCCGGATGACGACGCTGGTCGAGGATCTCTTGCTGCTGGCGAGACTCGACGGAGGACGGCCGCTCGACGTCGGCGAAGTCGATCTCACCCGGCTGACCGCGGACACCGTCGGCGACGCGCACGTCTCCGGCCCGGGACACCGCTGGGAACTGCGCCTGCCGGACGGTCCGCTGACCGTCCACGGCGATGTCCAGCGGCTGCACCAGGTTCTGGCGAACCTGCTGTCCAACGCGCGCACGCATACCCCGCCGGGCACCACGGTGGTCACCTCGCTGAGCCGCTCCCACGGCGGGACCGCGGTGCTGACCGTGACCGACGACGGCCCCGGCATCACCCCGGAACTCCTGCCGAGCGTGTTCGAACGGTTCGCCCGTGGCGATTCGTCCCGGTCGCGCAGCGCGGGCAGTACCGGCAGCACCGGGCTCGGCATGGCGATCGCGTCGGCGATCGTGGTGGCCCATGGCGGCACGATCGAGGTGCACAGCCGGCCAGGCCGGACCGAGTTCGCGGTGTATCTGCCGGTGATCGGATCCCCACAGGCCGCACACAGCTTCGGCACAAGGCACCCCCAGGTCGGCCCCTGAACCTGGGGGCATGACCCTCCTCGCCTCCCGAGACGACGCCGCAACCGACGCTCCGGCCACCGAGGCGGACCCGCCCGCCGATCCTCGCTGGGTCCGGCCGTCACTGGCCGCGCTCCTGCTCGCGACAGCCGTGCTGTACCTGTGGAATCTCGGCGAATCCGGCTGGGCCAACGCCTTCTACTCGGCGGCGGCGCAGGCCGGATCGCTGAGCTGGAAGGCGTTGTTCTTCGGATCGAGCGACGCGGCGAACGCGATCACCGTCGACAAGACCCCGGCCGCGCTGTGGTTCATGAGCCTCTCCGCTCGCCTGTTCGGCGTGAACGCCTGGAGCATCCTGGTGCCGCAGGCGCTGATGGGCATCGGCTCGGTGGCCTTGCTGTACGCCACGGTCCGGCGGACTTCGGGACCGGCCGCGGGCCTGCTCGCGGGCGGGATCCTCGCGCTCACCCCGGCCGCGGCGCTGATGTTCCGGTTCAACAACCCGGACTCGCTGCTCGTCCTGCTGCTGATCGCGGGCGCCTACTGCGTCGTGCGGGCACTGGAGAAGGCGAGCCCGCGCTGGCTCGCGCTGGCCGGGGTCGCCGTCGGTTTCGGCTTCCTGGCGAAGATGTTGCAGGCGTTCCTGGTCCTGCCGGCGTTCGGGATCGCGTACCTGGTGGCCGCGCCGACGTCGCTCGGCCGTCGCCTGCTGCACCTGCTCGGAGCTTTGAGCGCGACCCTCGTCTCCGCCGGCTGGTACCTCGCCGTCGTCGCGCTGTGGCCTGCCGCGGACCGCCCGTTCATCGGCGGCTCGCAGGAGAACAGCCTGTGGGAACTCGCCTTGGGCTACAACGGTTTCGGCCGGATCACCGGCGACGAGGTCGGCAGTGTCGGCGGCGGCGGGAACGGCGGCTGGGGCGGCACCGGCTGGGCGCGGCTGTTCGGCAGCGAGATGGCGGGCGGGATCGCCTGGCTGCTGCCGGCCGCCGTGGTCGCGCTGGGCGCCGGGCTGTGGTTCACCCGCCGCGCACGGCGCACCGACCCGAGCCGCGCGGCACTGATCCTGTGGGGCGGCTGGCTTTTGGCGACCGCCCTGGTGTTCAGCTACATGAGCGGCATCATCCACGCGTACTACATGATCGCGCTCGCCCCGGCGATCGCCGCGCTCGTCGGGATCGCGGCGGTGCAGTTGTGGCGTGCTCGCGGCAATCCGGCCGCGGCGGGCACGCTGAGCGCCGGTATCGCGCTGACTTCGCTGACCGCGTTCGTCCTGCTGTCCCGCCAGTCCACCTGGCTCCCGGGGCTGGCGATCGGGATCCTCGTCGTGGGTCTGCTGTGCGCGATCCTGGTCTTCTTCGCCGCGCAGTTACCCGACGCGGCACGACAAGTCGTCGCCGTCGGAGCGCTGGTCACCGTTCTGGCGGGCACCGGCGCGTACACGGTCGCGACGGCGGCCACCCCGCATTCCGGCGCGCTTCCCTCCGCGGGCCCCGCGACCGGCCGTGGCATGGGCATGGGCACCGGCGGTATGGGCGGGCGGGGCGGCGGGGCAGGTGGCCTGCTCGGGACCAGCCTGCCCGGCGAGAACCTGGTCGCCCTGCTGCAGAAGGACAGCGCGAACCACACCTGGACAGCGGCGGCGGTCGGGTCCAACAACGCCGCGGGTTTCCAGCTCGGCAGCGGGGCACCGGTAATGGCCGTCGGCGGGTTCAACGGGACGGATCCCGCGCCCACACTGGAACAGTTCAAGGAGTACGTCCGAAATGGACAGATCCACTACTTCCTCGGCGGCGGCATGATGATGCGCGGCGAGACCGGAAGTGACGCCGCCGAGCAGATCGCCACATGGGTCGAGGAAACCTACACACCGACCACAGTGGACGATGTCACCGTCTACGACCTGAGCCGGTGAAACCCGTGCCGGAACACAGGAACGGCACAGGCGAGACACAATCCAGGCTCAGCGCGATGGCCGAGATTGAAGACATGACAGCCGCGATCACCTCCCGCGCCGACACCGGCCGCCGCCCCGCCATCACCCCGACCGGCTCCCCCGTGCTCGACGTCGTCATCCCGGTCTACAACGAGGAAACCGACCTCGAACCGTGCATCCGCAGGCTGCACGGTCATCTCGAGGAACAGTTCCCGTACCCGTTCCGGATCACCATCGCCGACAACGCCAGCACCGACGAAACGTTGCGCGTGGCCGAACGGCTCGGCCGCGAGTTCGACGAGGTCGAGGTCCGCCATCTGGACGAGAAAGGCCGCGGGCGAGCCCTTCGCGCCGTTTGGTCCACTTCGGACGCTCCGGTGCTGGCCTATATGGACGTCGACCTCTCGACCGATCTGGCCGCGCTCGGCCCGCTCGTCGCCCCGCTGATCTCCGGGCATTCCGATCTGGCCATCGGGAGCAGGCTCGCCCGCGGCGCGCGGGTGGTGCGAGGGCCGAAGCGGGAGTTCATTTCCCGCTGCTACAACCTGATCCTGCGCGGCACGCTGGCGGCGAGGTTCAGCGACGCGCAGTGCGGTTTCAAGGCCATCCGTGCCGACGTCGCCGAACGCCTGCTCCCCCACGTCCAGGACACCGGCTGGTTCTTCGACACCGAACTGCTGGTGCTCGCGCAGAAATCGGGGCTGCGGATCCACGAGGTCCCGGTCGACTGGGTCGACGATCCGGACTCGTCGGTGAACATCGTCGCCACCGCCACCGCGGATCTCAAGGGCATCGCGCGGCTGACACGGGCGACGATGACCGGCCACATCCCGGTCAGCAGCCTGCGCGAACAACTGGGCCGCGCGCCGATCCAGGTCCACGCGCCGGGCGTGGCGCCGAGCCTCGTGCGTCAACTGGTGCGGTTCGCCGCGGTCGGTGTCGCCAGCACGCTGGCCTACCTCGTGCTCTTCCTGCTGCTGCGGACGTTCACCGGCGCGCAGGCCGCGAACCTGGTCGCGCTGCTGGTGACGGCGATCGGCAACACCGCGCTCAACCGGCGGCTCACCTTCGGCATCCGCGGCTCCGAAGGCGCCGGGCTGCATCAGTTCCAAGGCCTGGTCGTCTTCGGCCTCGGCCTCGGGCTCACCAGCGGCGCGCTGGCCGTGCTGCACACGATGACCGCACCGGGGCTGACGCTCGAGATCAGCGTGCTGGTGCTCGCGAACCTCGCGGCCACCGTGCTGCGTTTCCTGTTGCTGCGCGGCTGGGTCTTCCGCTCCCGCCGCCAGCCCGCCACCGAGATGGAGAGCTGAACCCATGACCACCGCACTCGCTTCCCGGGTGGAACCCGCACCCGCGGCGGAAGACGTCGCGCCACCGCGGGCCCGCTGGGTCCGGCCCGCCGTCCTGGCGCTGCTGGCCGGCACCGCGCTGCTCTACTTCTGGAACCTGACGGCCTCCGGCTACGGCAACTCCTTCTACGCCGCCGCGGTGCAGGCCGGAACGCAGGACTGGAAGGCGTGGCTGTTCGGCTCCCTCGACTCGGGGAACATCCTGACGGTCGACAAGCCCCCGGCCGCGCTCTGGGTCACGACAGCGTTCGCGCGGATCTTCGGCTTCTCGAGTTTCACCGTGCTGGCCCCGCAGGCGCTGATGGGCGTCGGCTCGGTCGGCCTGCTGTATCTGACGGTGAAGCGCACGTCCGGCCCGGTCGCCGGGCTGTTCGCCGGGGCCGCGTTCGCGCTCACCCCGGTGGCCGCACTGATGTTCAAGTTCAACAACCCGGACGCGCTGCTGACGCTGCTGCTGGTCGTCGGCGCCTACTGCACGGTCCGGGCGATCGAAAAGGCGAGCCCGCGCTGGCTGGCCTTCGCCGGCGCGGCGATCGGATTCGGCTTCCTGACCAAGATGATGCAGGCGTTCCTGGTGCTGCCGGCGTTCGGCCTCGCGTACCTGGTCGCCGCGCCGACGTCCGTGCGCAAGCGTTTGCTTCACCTGTTCGGCGCGGTCGCGTCGGTGGTCGTCTCGGCGGGCTGGTTCATCGCGCTGGTGGATCTGTGGCCGACGGACTCGCGGCCCTACATCGGCGGCTCGACCGATGACAGCCTCCTCGAACTGGCCTTGGGCTACAACGGTCTCGGCCGGATCTTCGGCGAGGGACGGGGCGGCGGCATGACGGTCGGGACCGCGGGTGGCGGGAACGTCGGTTTCGGCGGCGAGAGCGGCCTGACCCGGATGTTCGGGGCCAGCTTCGGTGGCGAGGTCTCCTGGCTGCTGCCCGCCGCGCTGATCGGGCTGGTCGCGGGGCTGTGGTTCACCCGGCGGGCCGCGCGGACCGACAAGACCCGGGCCGCGCTGATCGTGTGGGGCGGCTGGATGCTCGTCACCGCGCTGGTGTTCAGCTACATGAGCGGCATCGTGCACCCGTACTACGCCGTCGCGCTGGCACCGTCGATCGCGGCCGTGGTGGCCATCTCCGGGACCTCGCTGTGGAAGGGCCGGGCGCACCTGGCGCCGCGCGTGTTCCTGTCGCTGATGATCGCGGCCAGCGCGGTGTGGGCGTACATCCTGCTGGACCGCAACGCCGACTGGCTGCCCGCGCTGCGCTGGATCATCGCCGGCCTCGGGCTGGTGACCGCGACCGTCGTGCTGGTCGGCGTCCCGCCGATGCGCAAACTCGTCGCCGTCGTCGCGACGGTGGCCGTGCTGACGGTCGGTCTCGGGACCGCCGCCTACGCCGTCGAAACGTCGTCCCAGGCGCATTCCGGGTCGATCCCGACGTCCGGGCCCACCTCCGGCGGCGAGCGCGGCATGGGCATGGGCGGTCCGGGGATGGAAGAGAGCGCTTCGTCGGAGGTCGGGGCCCTGCTTTCGGCCACCACGACCAAATGGGCGGCGGCGACGGCGAGTTCGCAGTCGGCCGCGAGCCTGGAACTCGCGAGCGGGAAGGCGGTGATCGGCATCGGCGGCTGGAGCGGTCAGGACCCGGCGCCGACGCTCGCGGAATTCCAGCAGTACGTGGCGAACGGTGAGATCGGCTACTACGTCGAAGGCGGCCGGGGCGGTGGCCCTGGCGGCGGTTCGAACGAGATCGGCGAATGGGTCGCGGCGAACTTCACCGCCACCACGGTCGGCGAGCAGACGGTGTACGACCTGCGCTCCTGAGCGCGGTAAATGCGTCGACAAAGCGTTGGGGCGCACGGGATCCTGGACGGCGTGAATCGGCCGTACCGCTGGGACCTCGTGCGCCCCGACCAGCTCGGGACGCTCCTGGAACGCGGCCGCGCTGGTCGGACGAGAACGTGGGCGGGCCGGTCGAATGTCGCTGCACTGTGTGGAAATAGGGACGTTGAGTGTCCCGATTTCCACACACCCCCGGCGCAGACCACCGCGCTCTGGCCCGGCACCGACAGGCGACCGACACCCGAACCTCAGCCCGCGCACAGGAAACAGGCGGATCCTGGAAGTAGGGAAAGAATCACCCAGGGGTGAGGAGAAGGCCATGACCGACCGGGAGCTGCCACGCTGGCACACGGCGAGCGCGCAGGGGCCGCGCAAGCTCAACGCGGACGCCGTCGGGGCCTATGCGGCCGCCGGCGGGGCGGGGATCGTGTTCGCCCTGGCGGACGGGGTCGGAGATCACCCGTCCGCGGCACGCGCGGCTCGGACGGCGGCTTCGGCGGCGGCGCGGACGCCGGTCGGCCACGGCGCGGTCAAGGCTGTTTTGGCTGCTCAGCGGGCCGTTCACGACCTCGGCGGGACAGGTGACTGTGTCCTCGTCGTGGCGGTGCAGAGCGACAAGGGGTATCACCTCGCATGGGTCGGAGACGCACGGGCGTACGCTTGGGACGGCTACACCGTGCGGCAGGTCACGAAAGACCATACGCTGGCGCAGTACTTCCGCGACCATGATCAACCTGTGACACCGCGGATGGAACACGTCGTCACCACCAGCGTCCGCACGGCCGGAGAACACGAGATCGGCACGGCCGTCGTCGCCACCGGCGGCCTGCTCCTCACCAGCGACGGCGTGCACAAGACGCTCAGCGGCGCGACCATGCTCGACATCCTCGGGATGGCGGACAGGGCGGCGACCGAGCTGGTGCGGACGGCTATCTCGATCGGTGGCTCCGACAACGCCACCGCGATCGTGGTGGACCCGCCTCGGGCGGAGGACATCACGAAGAAATTTCGCGTCGCGGCCTGAACCGGGCGGTCAGGCCGCGACGCGATCCCTCTTGAGCTGGCGGTACTCGCGGAGCACCAGCACGACGATGACGACGTCGAGTGCGGCGAACAACGGCAGTGCGAGCGAGTGGGTGTGGATCGCCCGGATGATCTCGTAGACCACGAACGCCGAAAGCACCACGGCGGCGACGGGGTAGGCGCGCAGCACCTTGCGGGCCAGCGCCCAGACCAGGCCGAGCTTGATCAGCCCGTGCGCGAGCAGGTAGGCGACGGCGAACGTCCGGCCTTCGACGAAGTGGCCGGCGGCGAGTTCGAGGTGCCGGGCCAGCGTGCCCTCGGGGTCGCCGAGCAGGTCGCGCGTGACCACGGCGTGCGCGAAGCCGGTGATGACCGAGGCCGGGACGAGCATGAGGACGAGCCCGCCCACCACCTGCAGGGCGCCGTCGAGGCCCTTCAAAGCGATGGCGACCCGGAACAGCTTTTCGGTGGTCATGAGCGCTCCCTCCTTGGCCACCTCACCCTGCCCCACCCGGGCGCCGATCGCAGCGACCGTCACCGGAACAGGCGGTCTTGGCAGGCGCGGCACCGGTCGTGCCGCGCCGTCCGGCCGGTGAGGTCCCTGCCGTAGAAGGGAAAGCACGCGGCACCGCAGAGGCCGAGGTAGATGCGCCCGCATCGCAGGGGTCGCGCACCGACGTTGTGCGCCACGATCAGCGCCTGGTGATGCACCCCGGCTTCGGGCAGCCAGCCGTCGTCGGGCAGCTTCGCGAGCACGTCGGCGTCGACGTCGTCCGATCGGCGGATCAGGGCCGCGCCGAGTTCGGTGAGCCGCTCGCCGAGGTCCCGGAGCACGTCCGCGCGCGGCGTGTCCTCGTCGACCATCCGGGTGATACAGGCGACGTCGATGCCGAGCGAACCGTGCAGGTCCCGGATCCGGTCGAGCAGGCGGTGGTCCACGCCGAGCGTTTTCAGCATGATTTCTCATTTGACCCTTGCCCCTGGGCAAGGAAAGGGCCAGCCGGGTCAGATCGCTGCGCGCACGACGTCTTCGGCGAATTCCACCGCGCCGTTGGTGTACAGCCCGTCGCGGACTCAAGACACGTAAGTGATCCGGCCGTTCAGCACGGTGGCGGTGAGGGGGATGTCGCGCAGCCCGGCCGGGGAAAGCCGCGACGGATCCACCGCGGTGACGACCAGATCCGCGACATCCCCGACAGCCACCGAAGAACGGCCACCGGACGCCGCCGCGAGCGCGGCCTCCAGCGGCATGGCCTGCTCGGGATGCCACGCCGGACGATCGTCGTCGGTGCGGCTGACGGCCGACGCGATCGCGTCCCACGGATCCAGCGGCGCGACCGGCGCGTCGGAGCCGAACTCGATGGTCACCCCGGCGCGATGCAAGGCGCCGTAAGGGAAAGCCCGGTCGGTCCAGCCGTGCCAGTGCCGGTCGGCGACGTCCCGGTCGTCCGGCTGGTGCGCGGGCTGCACGCTCGCGACGACACCCAGCGAGGCGAACCGCACGACGTCGTCGGCGCGGAGCAACTGGGCGTGCTCGATCCGGCCCGCGCAGCCGACGGCCGCGAAGGCGTCGAGCGCGATCTTGTTGGCGTGGTCGCCGATCGCGTGCACGGCCGGGGAGAGGCCGTGCTCGGAAGCCTTGCGCATCAACGGTTCCAGCTCCTCGGGCGGCAGTTCGAGGAGCCCGAAGGACTCGGTTCCTGCGTAATGCTCCACGCAGTACGCGGTGCGCGTGTTCAGCGAGCCGTCGACGAACAGCTTGAACGGGCCGACCGTGAGCAGGCCGCCGGTGTCTTCGAGGACGTCGCCGGTGCGGTGGCCGCGTTCGACGGCGGTGTCGAGCAGGTACTTCGCGATCACGCAGGAAACCCGTACGGGCAAGGGTTTCCGTGCCAGCCGTCGGCGCCAGTCGGTGACGGTGTCGGTGTACTCGTAGTCGACGATCTTGGTGACCCCGCGGGCGGCCGCGGCGTCGAGCGCGTCGGCGACCCAGCCGTCGATTTCGTCGGTGGGCGCGACCGGCAGTTCGGCCGTCGCGCTCATGCAGTCGTTCTCCAGCAGCAGCCCGGTCGGATGCTCGCGGCCGATGAGTTTCAGCGCGGCCGGGCTGAGCCACAGCGTGTGGAGGTCGGCGCTGAACAGGGCGACGGGATGACCCGGCAACGCCTTCTGCAGCAGGTCCTTGTGCGGCACGTCGGGCCAGAGGCCGTCACGGAACCCGGCGCCGAGCACGAGCGAGCCGGGCGGCACCGGGTTCGCCAGCAGATGGGCGAGCACGAGGTCGACGGCGTGCGCCGCGGACCTCGCCTGCTCCAACGGGATCCGGCGGCGCGCGGCCGACCACTGCGCGGTGTGCGCGTGCGCGTCGACGAGGCCGGGCAGGACGGTGCCACCGTGCCCGTCCAGGATCTCCGACGCCTCACCCGCTTGCCCGGGGCCGGCGATGGCCGCGATCCGGCCACCCTTGATCAGCACGTCCGACAGGGAGCCCGCCAAGCCGACCCGGACCCGGCGCAACAGAAGATCGTCCACCCTGCTCACCTTGCCAGCCCGCCCGCGTTTCGTCCTCTACTTGCGGTCCATGCGTGCGCAACTACCGCGACTAGAGAACGAAACGCGAGTTAAGGGCGGGCGAAGGTGAGCTTTCCGAGTGCGGACACCAGGGGCGCGAGTTCGGGGAGTTCCTCGGCGGCGGACAGGGCCTCGGTGAGGACGGCGTCGTGCGTCGGCCGCGCGGCGACGAGCAGTTCCTGTCCCGTCGCCGTGACTTCGGTGTAGATCCCGCGCCGGTCGGTCGGGCACAGGTACCGCTGCAGCAGACCCCGGTCCTCCAACCGGGAGACCAGCCGCGTCGTCGCCGACTGGCTGAGCACGACGGCGTTCGACAGCTGGTTCATCCGCAGGTGGAACCCGTCCTGGCGGGCGAGCACGTCCAGCACGGTGTACTCGCTGACGGACAGTTCGTGGTGCTGCGCCAGCGCGCGCTCCAGCGCGTCCTCGATCCGCGCGTGCAGCGCGGCGAGCGTCCGCCAGCCCTGCGCGCGTGCCTCCACGGCGTCATCGGCCAGTGACACGGTTCACCTCTTCCCCGGTTGCCCGAGCTTAGTTGCGTCGTGCATCATCAAGCGTGTGCAATATACGGCGCGTGCAACTATTTCAGACGCTCGTAGTTGCTAACGCCAGTTAACACCACTCTACGGGAAGAAGTGACCTCCTCATGCCTGCCGCTCTGCTCGCACTGGCGATCAGCGCCTTCGGTATCGGCACCACCGAGTTCGTGATCATGGGCCTGCTGCCCGAGGTCGCGGGCGACTTCGGGGTGTCCATCCCCTCCGCGGGGCTGCTGATCTCCGGTTACGCGCTCGGCGTCGTCGTCGGCGCCCCGGTGCTGACGGCGCTCGCGTCGCGGGTGCCTCGCAAGCTGGTCCTGGTCGGCCTGATGGTCCTGTTCATCGCCGGCAACGTGGCCTCCGCGCTGGCCCCGACCTACAGCCTGCTGATGACCGGCCGGGTGGTCGCCGCGCTCTCGCACGGCGCGTTCTTCGGCGTCGGCTCGGTCGTCGCCGCGTCACTGGTCGCGCCGAACAAGCAGGCCAGCGCCATCGCGATGATGTTCACCGGGCTGACCGTGGCCAACGTCCTCGGCGTCCCCGCCGGGACCGCGCTCGGACAGGCGATGGGCTGGCGTTCGACGTTCTGGGCGGTCAGCGTCCTCGGCGTGATCGGCCTCATCGGGATCCTCGCGCTCGTGCCGAAGCAGCAGATCGTCCCGAGTGCGGGGCTGCGCAGCGAACTCGCCGTGTTCCGGCGCCCGCAGGTGTGGCTGGCGCTGGCGATGACCGCGCTCGGTTTCGCCGGGGTGTTCGCGTCCTTCACCTACATCGCCCCGATGATGACCGAGGTCGCCGGCTTCTCCTCCGGCGCGGTGACGTGGCTGCTCGTGCTGTTCGGCGGTGGCCTCTTCGTCGGCAACCTGCTCGGCGGCAAGGCGGCCGACCGGTCACTGATGCCCAGCCTGTACGTCATCCTCGCCGTGCTCGCGGCCGTGCTGGTCGTGTTCGTCTTCACCGCGCACTCCCAGCTGCCCGCCGCGATCACCATCGCGGTCTTCGGCGCCGCCGGTTTCGCGACCGTCGCACCACTGCAGGCCCGCGTCATGGACAAGGCCGAAGGCGCGCCCGCGCTGGCCTCGGCCGCCAACATCGCCGCGTTCAACCTCGGCAACGCCGGGGGCGCGTGGCTCGGCGGCCAGGCCATCGACGCAGGTCTCGGCTACACCGCGCCCAACTGGATCGGCGCCGCCCTGGCGCTCGCCGGACTGCTGGTCGCCGTCATCTCAGGCATGCTCGATCGCGGACGGCGGAAGGCCCGTCGCGCCGAACCGGCCCCCGCCGCCTGAACCTCAGTAATCACCGAAAGGAAAGTCAAGTGACCGACATTCCCACCGTCAAGCTCATCAACGGGGTGGAGATGCCGCAGCTCGGGTTCGGCGTCTTCCAGGTACCGGACGACGAGACCACCGCGGCGGTCAAGGCCGCGCTGGACGCCGGGTACCGCAGCATCGACACCGCCACGATCTACGGCAACGAAGCCGGTGTGGGCAAGGCGCTCGCCGAGTCCGGCATCGCCCGCGACGACCTGTTCATCACCACCAAGCTGTGGAACAGCGAGCAGGGCTACGACGCGACGCTGAAGGCGTTCGACGCCAGCCTGGCCAAACTGGGCCTGGATCGGCTCGACCTCTACCTCATCCACTGGCCGACGCCGGAGCGCGACCTCTACCTCGACACGTGGAAGGCCTTCGAGAAGCTCTACGCCGACGGCCGGGTGCGCGCGATCGGCGTCTCCAATTTCCAGCCCGCCCACCTCGAGCGGCTTCTCGACGCCGGTTCCGTCGTCCCGGCGGTGAACCAGGTCGAGGTGCACCCATACCTGCAGCAGGCCGAGGTGCGCGCGTTCGACGCGAAGCACGGCATCGCGACCGAGGCGTGGAGCCCGCTGGCCAAGGGCGGCGACCTGCTCGGCGAGCAGGCCGTGAAGGCGCTCGCGGAGAAGCACGGGCGCACTCCCGCGCAGGTCGTGCTGCGCTGGCACCTGCAGCTGGGCAACGTCGTGATCCCGAAATCCGTGACGCCGTCGCGGATCAAGGAGAACCTCGACGTCTTCGGGTTCACCCTGTCGGAGGAGGACGTCGCCTCGCTGTCCGGCCTGGACCGCGGCCTCCGGACCGGCCCGGACCCTGACACCTTCAACGTCGCGTAGGCACCGGGCCCAGAGTTCCGTGAAGGACTCCTTGAGGGAATCAGAGTCCCTCAAGGAGTCCTTCACGGACTTCCGCAGGTAGCGGGCGTAGCTCTTCGTTCTCGCACGAGGCCTCTGTGTAGCCGGTTACTATTCGGCCGCACAGAGGGCACCAGTGCGAAAAGAGGTAACCGGACGATGCAGGCCCGAGGACGCGCCGTCCTCGCGACCCTTCTCCTTGTGGCGTTCCCGTTGGTGGTCGTCGCGGTCGGGGTGGCGAGTGTGGTGGCGGGGCTTCGGATCCAGGGCAAGACCGGCACCTACGTCATGCTGGCCGGGCTCGCGATGATGATCGCGCTGGGCTTCGGCCTGGTCAGCGCCTTGCGGGCGCGGCGTCCCCCGATCGAGGGGCCGCGGCTGGATCGCGACGCCCATCCCGCGTTGTGGCGGATGATCGACGACCTGGCCGAGCAGGTGAAGACGCGGCCGCCGGACGAGATCGTGCTGATCGGCGAGATCAACGCCGCGGTCAGCGAGGACGCCCGGTTCCTGGGCCTGCGCCCGGGCCGTCGCACGATGCTGATCGGGCTGCCGTTGCTGGCCGCGATGAGCGTGAGCGAACTGCGGTCGGTGCTCGCGCACGAACTCGGCCACTACAGCGGCGGCCACACCCGGCTGCTCGCGCTGACCTACCGCGGCACCCAGACGCTGGCCTTCACCGTCGGCAGGCTCGACGGCGGTCCCGCCAGGGCGCTGCTGTCCGCCTATTCGAAGCTGTACCTCCTGATCGCGCGGTCGGCCAACCGGCGGCAGGAACTGCAGGCCGACGAGGCGTCCGTGCTCGCGGCCGGCAGCCGGACCGCCGCCGCGGCGCTGCGGAAGGTCGCGACGCTGAGCCCGCTGTGGAAGGACTACTGCGAGCGCTACGTCTCGCTCGGCGCGACGGCGAGGCGCACTCCCGCGGTCCTGCTGGGTTTCCGCTCCTATCTCAACCACCCGGTCCAGCGGGACTGGGTCACCGAGTACGCCGAAGACATCCTCGACAGCGAAGAGCTGACCCGATTCGACAGCCATCCGCCGACGAAACGGCGGCTCTCCGCGCTGGCCGGGCTGCCGGACAACCCGGTGAAACCGGACGCGCGGCCGGGCTGGTCGCTGCTGGGCGCCCCGAAGACCGACGTTCCCGCCGCGGAACTGGACGTGCTGATCCGCGACGTCGGGCCGCGCGCGGACTGGGACGAGGTCGTCAAACGCGCCGGGCGGGCTTCGGTGGCGGAGGGCGCGAAGCTGCTGACCGCGGCCGGGATCGAGAGCAGGCTGGCGCCGCGCGGCACGATCGGCGAGGTCGTGCGCGTGCTGCGTGACGGCGACGCCGACGCGCTCGCCAAGCCCCTGCGGGCCCCGTCCCGGGAAGAGGGCCGGGACCTGCTCACCGAGTTGTTCGCCGAGACCGTCACCGCCGCGCTGATCGACCACGGCGTCGCCGCGCACCGGCTGAACTGGGGCGGCGGCTGGGAACTGTGCCTCGGCGACGGGGAGCCGTTCGACGTCGTCGACCTGGTCGGCCCGGCCGTGGCCAGTCCGCGCGCGGTCGACGAACTGGTCGAGAACCTGCAGCTGCTGAACGTGCCCGCCGCGTATTTCTGCAAACAGGAACCCGGACTCGCCCCCGATCCCGGCGAGGCCCGGATGCTCGGGATGTTCACCGCGCTGAAGGCCAAGCGGAAGCTGTACGACCTGATCGTCTGCGACACCGAAGTGGTACTGCTGCCGATGGCGCGTTCCGTGCTGATCCGGCGCGGGGTCGCCGGCCTGATCGGGGCCCGCGGGGTGTCGGACCGCAAGCGGATCCGGAAGCTGCGGGAACGCGGCCTCGACGACCTGCGGGCCGAGCCGGGCGCGCGGCGGATCCCGTTCACGGACGTCGTCGCCGGTGGTTTCCCGCGACGGAAGCTCACCGTCTACCTGACGCTGGAACTCACCGACGGCGAGAAGCTGGAACTGGCGATCACCGGGAACACCGAGGACTTCGGAACCGCCCACGACGAACTGAAGGCGTTCTTCCAGTCCCTCAAAGACTAAAGTTTGACGCCCACGCCGCCCAGGCTGAGGTAGTTCAGCTGGGTCAAGGGCGCCAGACGGGGGCCTTCCGGCCACCATTCGTGCAGGTGGACGACGCCGGGCTCGAGGATCTCCAGCCCGTCGAAGAGCGACTCGATCTCCTCACGGCTGCGGTGCACCGTCGGGTAACCGATGCCGGCCATCAGGCCGTCGAGCTTCCGCGCGAACGCGCCGCGCGCACCGTCGCCGTCGGTGTAGTAGTGCGTGAGCAGCACATACGACCCGGGCGCGAGCGCATCGACATAGCCGCGGACGATGGCCTGCGCTTTGCCGAGGTCTTCGATGTGGTGCAGCACCGCGTTGAGGAGCACCGCGACCGGGCGGTCGAGTTCGAGGTGCTCGGCGACCACCTGATCGCTCAGCGTCTGCTCGGGATCGCGCAGGTCCGCGCCGCTGACGTGCACGAGATGGTCTTCCAGCAACGCCAGTCCGTGTGCCTGGACCACCGGGTCGTCGTCGACGTAGACGACCAGCGCGTCGGGATTGTACCGCTGCGCCGAGTGGTGCGTGTTGTCGACGTAGGGCATGCCGCAGCCCAGATCGAGGAACTGGCCGACCCCACGGGTGCCGGCGAGGAACCGGACCACCCGGCTCGCCCAGGACCGGAACTCCTTGGCCACCGCGGCGCCGTCGGGGGCCACCGTGAGGAAGGCCTCGACGGCTTGCCTGTCTATCTCGTAGTGATCGTGCCCCCCGAGAAGGGCGTCCTTCATCCGGGCGAGATTGGGCTTGCTGTAGTCGAGGGCCGGCGGACGCCTCGGCACAGACCGGACCTCGTCCGAAGTCATGGACACGCTCCACCCTTCAGCGCGGATCGCGGCGAACACGGCCCACGGCTTCCCTCGACATCGACGGACAGTGCTCAGGTTACGACATGCCGTGGGGGACTGTGAACCTCCCCACAGGGCCTTGCCTACCTGCGGAGATCACGACCGTGGCCGCGCAGTCTCACCCGAAGGTGAGTTCACGCCAGGTGACACCGCCGTCCGTGGTGCGGTAGACGGCCGACCCGCCCTCGGCGTCGGGCAGCCCGTCGACGACCACTCCGACGCGTTCGGCGGGGAACTCGAGGTCGTTGAGGCAGACCCCGCGGCCGCTGAGTTCGGTCGTCGTCCAGGTCGCGCCACCGTCGGTGGTGCTGTGGAGGAACCCGGTGCCGCCGCCTTCCGCCGCCACGGTCGCCGCGGTGGGCGAGGCTGCGCTGAAGCTCTGGTTGATCCCGAGCGTCGGCGCCTGGGCCGTCCCGGTGAACCGCCCGCCGAGCCGCGGTGCCCGCCACAGGTGCCGGACCGTCGCCCCCGGTTGCGGCGATCCCGGTCCCCCGCTGCACAGTGCCAGCACCTGACCCCGCCGGATTCCGCTCAACGAAGCCGAAGTGTCGGCCGGGCAGGGTGCCGGCGCGTCGGCGAAGGTGAAGCCGTCGGCCGACGTCCAGTACTTCTGGACGCGGTAGTCGGCCCCCATCGACACCTGGACCCCGCCGCTCGTGGCGACGTCGCCGTAGGTGGCCGAACCGGTGACGGTGAACCCCGGGACCGGCAGAAGGATCCGCGAACCGGCGAGCCCGGCGTAGAGCGTCGTCGTCGACGGGCTGCCGAATCCGGTGACCATGGCGAACACCCTCGCCCCAGATTCGGCGATTTTCGAAATATAGAACGGTTCTCGAACACCGGCGAGCCGGACCCGGGACCAGGTGCGTCCTCCGTCGCGGCTCGCGAGCAGTTTCGTGCCGTCGGAAAGGAAGACGTCACGCTCGTCGATCACGGTGAGCCGGACCTGATTGTGGTTGTCCGGCAAGGAGACCGGCGGTGTGCCGACCGGCCGCCACCGCCGCCCGCCGTCGTCCGTGGCCAGCAGCGACGCACACCATCCTGGCTTCCCACAAGGTGAAAACCCCAGGACGAACCCTCGTTGCGGCCCTGTCCAGCTCGTCGACGCGGGCGCGAAACCCTTCGGTACCAACGGTTCGGCGACGGCGGACGGGGTGACGGTGACGAGCGCGGTCAGCACGGTGGCGGCGAAGGCGGCCCACCGGATCGGTTTCATGATCACGGGACGTCTCACCCGCACGGGGGTTGCGCTCCGTTCGGAGTGAACGTACATCTCCCGTCCGGTACGCTCGCACACTTGTTTCGTCCGGGTCGAGACCGGGTACTCGGCGTTCGGCCGGTGAGACGGAGGTAGCACCGATGGACGACGCGGGTACGCGCGCTGACGGTGATGAGGATGCCGGGACCACGGAACGCCGCTTCAGCCTGAACGTCCACGACCCGGACCATCTGCCGCGCAGGCTCGCCGGCCGGTACGAGGTGGGCGATCTGCTCGGCCGCGGCGCGACGGCCCGTGTGTTCCGCGCTCGCGACCTGCGTGAAGAACGCGAGGTCGCGCTGAAACTGTTCCACGCCGACACCCTCGACCGCGACGAACGCCGACGCGATCAGGAGATCGAGACGCTCAGCGTGGTCCGCCATCCCGGTCTCGTCCCGCTGTACGACGCGGGCTCCGACGACGGCTACTCCTATCTCACGATGCGCCTGGTCGAAGGGCCGAACCTGGCCCAGCGCCTCCGCTCGGGCCCGCTCTCCCAGGAAGCGGTCCTGGAACTGGCGGCCCGGCTCGCCGACGCGCTCGCGCACGTCCACGCGCACGGCATCACCCACCGCGACCTCAAGCCGGCGAACATCCTGATGGCCGACGAGGGCCCGCTGATCGGTGACTTCGGCGTCGCGCACGCCTTCGACGCCACCAGGGTGACCGAGACCGGCGGCGTCGTCGGCACGGCGGCGTACATGGCGCCCGAACAGGTCCGGGGCGAGGACATCGGCCCGCCCGCCGACGTCTACTCGTTCGGGCTGGTCCTTCTCGAATGTCTCTCCGGCGAACGGGAGTACACCGGGACGCCGGTGGAGGCCGCGGTCGGGCGGCTGCACCGGCAGCCGAAGATCCCCACCGGGCTGTCCACCACGCTGACGACGTTGCTGCGCGGGATGACCGCGCGCAAACCCTCGCATCGCCCGACCGCGGCGGCGATCGCCCGGATCCTGCTGGAGGACTCCACCGGGACCGCGGTCGCCTACATCGGCCCGGGAAACCGCAGGCGGGTGGCCCTTCTCGCCGCCGTCAGCGCACCGGCCGCCGCGATCACCATCGGGGTGCTGCTGGCGATGAACCAGACCGGCGCCCCCGCACCCGTGCAGCAGGACAGCGGGGTGGCTCCGCCCGCGGCGAGCGGCCCCAGCCAGGCCGGGGGCCAGGATCCGCCCCAGACCGGGGTCGACGTCCCCACCCGCGCGGGCGACGAGCCGCCGGGCACGGTCGTGGTGACCGAGGACGTCCCGGTCAACGGCGAACCGCCCGGCACCGTCCCGAACGTCGGCGTCACGTCGACGCCGAGCGGAACGTCCGCGACCTCCGGTGATTCGAGCGCCTCCACCAAGCCGAGCAGGACGAAGACCAAGACGAAGACCAGGAGCCAGACGAAGGAGCCGGCCTCCGGCTGAGCCTCCGCCCGACCGGACAGTCCACTGTGGACGATGATGGGAGCCGAAGATGACCTACATCAACGACCCGCGCGAACCGCAGGAAGAAATCGTCGAACGGACGCCACGGCGGATCCGGGTCGTGCGCACGGTCAACGCGCTCGTCCACGCGGTGTGCTGGGTCTTCGCGCTGGTGCTGATCGTGCACATCCTGCTCGTCTTCGGCGAAGCCAACTCCGGCAACGGGTTCGCCCAGCTGATCGACCGGTGGTCGGCCGGGATCTCCCTCGGCCTGCGCGACCTGTTCACCCCCGACGGCGCGAAACTGCGCACCCTGCTCAACGACGGGCTCGCCGCCCTGCTGTGGCTGATCATCGGCGGTGTGGTGACCGACCTGGTCTCGCGGATCGGGCTGCCGGGACCGAAGCGGGTCTGGTACCGGCGCACGCTCAGTTGAGCCTGCCGGGCTCGCCCCCGGCGACGTCGCCGATCTCGGCCGTGCCCTGAAGGGCCTCGCCCTGAACGATCCCGCTCTGAACGATCCCGGCTTCGGCGGCGTCGACCTTCGTGGTGGCCTCGACGGCCTGCCCGGCGGCCCCGTCGGGGCACTCGTCTTCCGGGTGGATATCGAAGTGCTCACGGCACCAACGGCCGTAGCGTCGTGAATGCACGGTCATCGCGGCACCCCCTTCTCTGCCACCAGGGTCCTCCTAGAGTGTGACCGGCGCCACTCGATTCCGTGACGCGTACCGGTCATTTCGCGAATTCCGCCACGATCGCGGCACAGAACGCCGGCAGGTCGCCGGGGTTACGGCTGGAGATGAGGCCGTTGTCGGAGACGACCTCCTCGTCGACGACGGTGCCACCGGCGTTGCGGATGTCGGTGCGCAGGCTGGGATACGACGTCAGCGTGCGGCCGCGGACGACGTCGGCCTCGACCAGCGTCCACGGGCCGTGGCAGATGACGCCGACCGGTTTGCCACTGGTGACGAAATCGCGGACGAACCGGACGGCGTTCTCGTCCGCGCGAAGATTGTCCGGATTCATCGTGCCGCCGGGCAGCACCAGCGCGTCGAAATCGTCGATCGTGACGTCCTTGACCATGCGGTCGACCGGGAACTTGTCCGCCTTGTCGATATCGCCGTTCATGGCCTGGATCTCGCCGGATTCGAGCGAGACGATTTCGGCGGTGGCCCCCGCCTCGGTGACCGCCTTGCGCGGTTCGACCAGTTCGACCTGCTCCACGCCGTCCGCGGCCAGGATGGCCACGCGGCGCCCGTTCAACGGTGTCGCCATGGGGTTCCTCCTAAGGTCACCTTCGCCCGGTGATTACCCCGGACCAGGCCCTTCGAACCACGGGTATGAACTCCGATCACCGCGGGTATCCGGTGGTCATGCGACTTCGGCGAGCAGACCTCGGGTCCCCCGGAATCCGGCGGCGGCGCAGGGGTCGCGGCTTCGGCTACCTGACCCCGGACGGCGAGCCGCTCGAAGACGCGGAAGTCCGCGAGCGGATCGACGGGCTGGCGATCCCGCCCGCGTGGCGGCGGGTCTGGATCTCGCCGGAGGACAACGCGCATATCCAGGCCGTCGGCGTGGACGACGCCGGGCGGCGCCAGTACCTCTATCACGCGGAGTGGCGTCAGGCCCGGGACGAGGAAAAACACGAACGGGTGCTCGCGCTGGCACGACGGCTCCCCCGGCTTCGCGAAGCCGTCCAGGAGGACCTCGACGGGCGCGGTCTCTCCCGCGATCGGGTGCTAGCCGGGGCCTTGCGGATGATCGACCTCGGCGTGTTCCGGACCGGCGGGGAGGACTATGCCGACGAGAACGGCACCCATGGGGTGGCGACGCTGCTGTGCGAGCACGTCGAGGTCAGCGAAGGGTGCCTGGTCTGCGATTATCCCGCGAAAGGCGGGATACAGCGAAAGGTCCGGTTGCGCGACGACGGCCTCGTGCGGCTGGTCCGGTCGCTCCGGCGGGGCCGCGGCGGGGACGTGCGCCTGCTCGCCTACCGCGACGGCCGCGACTGGCAGGAGGTGAAGGCCGACGACATCAACGAGCGGCTCAAGGAGCTCGTGGGCGACGACTTCACCGCGAAGGATCTGCGCACCTGGAACGCCACCGTGCTCGCCGCTTCCGCCTTCGCCGACACGGAAAAGCCGTCGAGTGAACGAGGTCTGAAGCGAGCCGAAAAGGCCGTGATGACCGAGGTCGCGGAAGGCCTCGGCAACACCCCTGCCGTGGCTCGGCGGTCCTATGTGGACCCTCGCGTGATCACCGCGTACGGCCAGGACCGGACGATCGGGAAGGCGATGCGGCGGGCCGGGAAGGTGAGTGACCCCGACGAAGCCCGGAAAATCGTCGAACGCGCGGTGGTGCGGTTACTGGGCGGCTCGTAGCTGACCCGGCGCGGCTTCGATGGCCAGGACGGCGATGTCGTCGTGCGTCCCGCTGCCGAGCCAGTCCCGCACCGCCGAGCGGACGCGGGCGACCACCTCGCGGCCGGACAGCCCCGCGCAGCCGATCAGCAGTTCCCGCAGCCGCTCGTCCCCGAACAGGTCCGAGGTCCGCTCGTGGTGGCGCGCCTCGGTGATCCCGTCGGTGTAGAGCAGGCAGACGTCGCCCTCGGCGAGCCGGATCGTCGTCTCGGCGAACCGGGCCTGCGGGGAGATCCCGACCAGCGTGCCGGGCAGGGTGATCTCGTCGACCCCGCCTCGGCGGCGGATCACCAGCGGCGCGGGGTGCCCGCCGGAAGCCAGCGTGAGGTCGAGGCCGTCCACGTCCGCCAGCACCGAACCGAGCACCAGCGTCGCGAACCGGCCGCTGCCGCCGCTGATGAGCAAGGAGTTGAGCAGGCTCAGCAGCGTCGTGCCGTCCCGTTCGACGAGGTTGAGCGCGGCGACGGTCTGCCGGACCCGGCCGGTCAGCGCGGCCGCCTCGGCGCCCTTGCCGCAGACATCCCCGAGGACGAACATCGCGCCGGCGTCCTCGCGCGGCAGGACGTCGTAGAAGTCGCCGCCGACGTCGAGCAGACCGCCCGAAGGCTCGTACCAGACGTCGAACCGGACGCCGGGAACGTCCGGCGGCGGTGTCGGGCGGAGCGTGGTCTCCAGGCCGCGGGTGGCCTCTTCCTGGCGGGCGTAGCGGTGCGCGTTGGCCAGCGCCGTCCCGGCCGCGCGGGCGAATTCGGTGACCGCGCGCGGATGGCCCTCACCGAACGACGGCGAGCCGCGCCTGCCCAGCACGACCGCGCCGGTGACCCCGGCGCCGCCGTCGAGACCGAGCGAGACCACGGTGACCGACGCGTGGCCGGCGAGCCGTTCCGCGACGACCGCGGGCAGCGTCGTCACCTCTTCCTCCGGGACCACCTTGGCCTCGGGTTCCTCGGTGGAGGCGAACGTCCCGGCGAGCACCGGCGCCAGCTGGGCCGGAACGCGGCGGATACGGCCGTGGCCGTGGTTGGTGCGGTGGTCGCAGCTCCACCATTCCCAGCGTCCCCGGGTGGTGGGCAAGAGCACGAAAACGCAGTCCGCGAGTTCGGCCGCGGCGACCTCGGCGATCACCTTGGCCGTCCCGTGCCGTCCCCGTGCCGAGGCGAGACGGGGTGCGGAAGCGGCGAGGAAGCCGTCGACACGCGGGCCGTCCGCGGCGACCTCCGAGGTCACCGTCCAGGCGTGCCAGCCGCCGGGCAGCGGCCGGATCCGCGCGGGGAACCGGCGTCCGGTGTGCTCGACGTGACCGACGTCCGGGCCTTCGGCGGTGAGCACCGGGCGACCGCCGCCGAACAGCTCCCTGGCCGCGGGGTTCGACCAGCGCAAAGCGCCGCCGACATCCTGCAGGAGCACGGCGTCACGCACGTCCTCGAGCAGCTCGCGCCAGAACCTCCCGGATTCGGGCAGCGCGCCCTCACTCGCCCCTGCCGACGGCTCCGAGGGGAGCGACGTCGAGGCCGGGGCCGGCCGTGACACCATTCCCGGACCTCCTCCTGCCTGGCGGGTAGCGCAGCGTGAGCGGGCGGACTGGCTCGAAGTGTAGGTCGAATCATGGCACGCTGATGCGACGACCATGGCTTGGCATGCGTGGTGGAGAGGGTCGACACAGATGACACAGCACTCCCAAAGGGACCGGAACCCTGCCGAAGGTGGTGGCGGCCAGGTGGACGAAGCGACCCTGGAACGCCTGCTCTCGGCGGCCCGTGACCTCGGGGACGGCAACTTCCGGCGGCGGTTCGTGGCGCACGGCGACGGGCTCACCGCACAGCTCGCCGTCGCCTTCAACGACATCGCCGAACGCAACCAGCGTCTGGTCACCGAGCTCTTGCGCGTCCGCGAAGCGGTCGGCAAGGAAGGCAGGCTGACCGAACGGGTCGCCGCCGAGATCGGGCCCGGCGGCTGGGCGACCGCGGTCGACGTCGTCAACGGGCTGATCGAGGACGTGAGCAGGCCCACCGCCGAGCTCAACCGGGTCCTCGTCGCGGTCGCCGAGGGCGACCTGTCGGAGCCGATGCCGCTGGAAGTCGGCGGGCGGCCGTTGCAGGGTCAGTTCGCCGAAGTGGCGAAAACGGTGAACGGCCTGATCAAACAGCTTTCCCGGTTCGCGACCGAGGTCACCAGAGTGGCCCGCGAGATCGCCACCGAAGGCCGTCTCGGCGGCCAGGCCGAGGTCCCCGGCGTGGCGGGCACCTGGCGTGACCTGACCGACAACGTCAACGTCATGGCCAGCAACCTGACCGACCAGGTCCGGAACATCGCCCAGGTCACCACCGCGGTCGCGCGGGGCGATCTGACGCAGAAGATCCACGTCGACGCGCGCGGCGAGATCCTGGAACTCAAGAACACCGTCAACATCATGGTCGACCAGCTCTCGGCCTTCGCCGACGAAGTCACCCGGGTCTCGCGCGAGGTGGGTAGCGAAGGCCGTCTCGGCGGCCAGGCGCAGGTCCCCGGCGCGGCGGGCACGTGGCGCGACCTCACCGATTCGGTGAACCTGATGGCGGACAACCTGACCGACCAGGTCCGCAACATCGCCCAGGTGGCCACCGCGGTGGCGAAGGGCGACCTGTCGCAGAAGATCAACGTCGACGCCAAGGGCGAGATCCTCGAACTGAAGAACACGCTGAACACGATGGTGGATCAGCTCTCGTCGTTCGCCGACGAAGTCACCCGGGTCGCCCGCGAGGTCGGCAGCGAAGGCCGTCTCGGCGGCCAGGCGACCGTGCCGGGCGTGGCCGGGACCTGGCGTGGCCTCACCGACTCGGTGAACCAGATGGCCGACAACCTCACCGACCAGGTCCGGAACATCGCCCAGGTCACCACCGCCGTCGCGAAGGGCGACCTGACCCAGAAGATCACGGTCGACGCGCGCGGCGAGATCCTCGAACTGAAGACGACCGTCAACACGATGGTCGACCAACTCTCGTCGTTCGCCGACGAAGTCACCCGGGTCGCCCGCGAGGTCGGCACGGAAGGTCAGCTGGGTGGCCAGGCGCAGGTGCCCGGGGTCGCCGGGACCTGGCGCGACCTCACCGGGTCGGTCAACTTCATGGCCAACAACCTCACCGCTCAGGTCCGGAACATCGCCCAGGTGGCGACAGCGGTGGCGAAGGGCGACCTGTCGCAGAAGATCGCCGTCGACGCCAAGGGCGAGATCCTCGAACTGAAGAACACGCTGAACACGATGGTGGATCAGCTGTCGTCGTTCGCCGACGAAGTCACCCGGGTCGCCCGCGAGGTCGGCAGTGACGGGCGGCTGGGCGGTCAGGCCACCGTGCCCGGCGTGGCCGGGACGTGGAAGGACCTGACCGACAACGTCAACTTCATGGCGAACAACCTGACCGACCAGGTCCGGAACATCGCTCAGGTGACGACCGCGGTCGCGAAGGGCGATCTGACCCAGAAGATCATCGTCGACGCGCGCGGCGAGATCCTGGAACTCAAGAACACCATCAACATCATGGTCGACCAGCTCTCGGCCTTCGCCGACGAAGTCACCCGTGTCTCCCGCGAGGTCGGTACGGAAGGCAAGCTCGGCGGCCAGGCGCAGGTGCGCGGCGTCGCGGGAACCTGGAAGGACCTCACCGACAACGTCAACGTCATGGCCGACAACCTCACCGACCAGGTGCGGAGCATCGCCACCGTGACGACGGCGGTCGCGAACGGCGACCTGTCGAAGAAGATCGCCATCGACGCCCAGGGCGAAGTCGCCGTGCTCGCCGAGACGATCAACAGCATGGTCGAGACGCTGCGCGCGTTCGCCGACGAGGTCACGCGTGTCGCCCGCGAGGTGGGTACCGAAGGCATCCTCGGCGGCCAGGCCCGCGTGCCGAACGTGGCGGGCACGTGGAAGGCGCTGACGGACAACGTCAACGTCATGGCCGACAACCTGACCGGCCAGGTCCGCAGTATCGCCACCGTGACGACGGCGGTGGCGCAGGGCGATCTGTCGAAGAAGATCGATATCGACGCCCGCGGCGAGATCCTCGAACTCAAGACGACCATCAACACGATGGTCGACCAGCTCTCGGCCTTCGCCTCCGAAGTCACCCGTGTCGCCCGCGAGGTCGGCACGGACGGCATGCTCGGCGGCCAGGCCGAGGTGCCCGGTGTCGCCGGTACCTGGTCGAGGCTGACCGAGAGCGTGAACCAGCTGGCCGGGAACCTGACCACCCAAGTGCGGGCGATCGCGCAGGTCGCCACCGCGGTGACCGCGGGCGACCTGACCCGGCAGATCACCGTCGACACGTCCGGGGAGGTGGCCGACCTCAAGGACAACATCAACCAGATGATCGCGAACCTGAAGGCGACCACCCGCGCCAACCAGGAACAGGACTGGCTCAAGACCAACCTCGCCCGGCTGTCCGCGCTCATGCAGGGGCACCGCGATCTCGCGTCGGTGGCGTCGCTGATCCTGTCCGAGCTGACCCCGCTGGTGTCGGCGCAGCAGGGCGCGTTCTTCCTCGGCCGCGAGGACGAGCAGGAGGAGACCATCCTGGAGAGCATCGCCACCTACGGGCTGGCGAAATCCCAGGCGGGCCTCAGGTTCTCCCCCGGCGAATCGCTCATCGGGCAGGCCGCGGTCGACCGCCGCACGATCCTGGTCCACGAAGCCCCGCCGGAGTACGCGCTCATCTCGTCCGGTCTGGGTTCGGCCGCCCCGGTCAACGTGATCGTGCTGCCGGTGCTGTTCCAGGGCGAGGTGCTCGGCGTGCTGGAACTGGCGTCCATCAACGCTTTCAGCACCGTCCACATCGACCTGCTGGAGCAGCTGAAGGAGACCATCGCGGTCAACGTCAGCACCATCCAGTCCAACTCGCGCACCGAGGCGCTGCTGACCGAATCCCAGCGCCTGGCCCAGGAACTGCGCGCACGCTCCGAGCAGTTGCAGGCACAGCAACGGGAACTGCGCCGCTCGAACACCGACCTCGCCGAGAAGGCGGCGCTGCTGGCCCAGCAGAACCGCGACATCGAGGTCAAGAACAGCGAGATCGAACAGGCGCGGCAGGAACTCGAAGAGCGCGCCGGGCAGCTGACCATGGCGTCGCAGTACAAATCCGAGTTCATGGCGAACATGTCGCACGAGCTGCGGACACCGCTCAACAGCGCGCTGATCCTGGCGAAGCTCCTCTCGGAGAACCCGGACGGAAACCTTTCGGGCAAACAGATCCAGTTCGCGCGGACGATCTACTCCGCCGGCAGTGACCTGCAGCAGCTGATCAACGACATCCTCGACATGGCCAAGGTCGAGGCCGGCCATCTGGACCTGCAGATGTCCGACGTCACGCTGCCCGAACTGGTCGAGTACGTCGAATCGATCTGCCGCCCGCTCACCGCGGACAAGGGGCTCGAGTTCGCCGTCCTGATCGACCCGCCGGTGCCGTCGTCGATCAACACCGACGAACACCGCGTCCAGCAGGTGCTGCGGAACCTGCTGTCCAACGCGGCGAAGTTCACCGACGAGGGCGGCGTGCGCCTGCACATCCGGATGGCCGACGCGCGCGAGGTGGAAGCCGACAGCCTCCGCGATGCCCCCGGCGTCCTCGCGTTCGCCGTGGAGGACACCGGGATCGGCATCGCGCCGGACAAGCTCGCGATCATCTTCGACGCGTTCCGCCAGGCCGACGGCACCACCAGCCGCAAGTACGGCGGGACGGGGCTCGGGCTGTCCATCAGCCAGCAGCTGACGGAACTGCTCGGCGGCGAACTCCGCGTCCGCAGCCAGCCCGGGAAGGGCAGCACGTTCACGCTGTACCTGCCGGTGAGCGCGTCGAACCTGATCGTGCCGACGGCGCAGGCCGGCGGTGTCCCGCTGATCATGGCCGTCCCGCAGGTGATCCCGGTACCTTCGACCGCGCCGGCGCAGCGGTTCCACGGCGAGAAGATCCTCATCGTCGACGACGACCTGCGCAACGTCTTCGCGCTCGCCGCCGTACTGGAACGCAACGGCCTGGAAGTCATCTACGCCGAGACCGGCGTCGCGGGTATCCGGGCCCTGGAACGGCACGAGGACACCGCGCTCGTCCTGATGGACGTGATGATGCCGGAACTGGACGGCAACGCCACCATCGCCGCCATCCGGGCCGAGGCCGCCCACGAAGACCTGCCCGTGATCGCCGTCACCGCGAAGGCGACGGCGGAGGACAAGGCGCGGACCCTGGCCTCGGGCGCGGACGACTACGTCACCAAGCCGGTGGACACCGACAGGCTGCTGGACCTGATCGCGGCACACCTCGAGGCGGATGCCGCTTCAAGCGGTCTCTCGCAGGTCGTGGTGGCCTCGGACGACACCGACTGAGCCCGTAGCTCCGTGAAGGCCTCCTTCCCTACCTTGAGCGTAGGGAAGGAGGCCTTCACGTACTTGGGCCTCGGAGACGAAAGAACCCGCAGGCCAGAGTGGCTGCGGGTCTCGTTTGGAGCGATGGAGCGGGTGACGGGAATCGAACCCGCGTAGCTAGTTTGGAAGACTAGGGCTCTACCATTGAGCTACACCCGCATGCCCCCGAAGTACCGGGTGCGAAAACAGCTTAGCGTGACCCGCTAGGCTGTGCGCACACCCCCCGGTGATCAGTGGCCGGGAGTGTGACCCGGGATGTGGCGCAGCTTGGTAGCGCATCCGCTTTGGGAGCGGAGGGTCGCAGGTTCAAATCCTGTCATCCCGACTCTGACCTGCGAACACGGCGAGGGCACCTCAGGCGAGGTGCCCTCGCCGTCTCGGTTCGCGAGCCTGGCGATCCGCAGCCGTGACTCGCCCTACTTCCAGTGGCCTCCGTGCTGACTGCACACCAGGCCGGTGGACGAGCAGTTACGGCAGCTGAGCCTGTCACCGAGCGGGCTGCGTGCCCGGCCGCCCTTGCACGCGGAACAGTCGTTCAGTGGCCTATCGCACTTGGGACATCTGTTCATGAGTCACCTCTCGTCGGGTCGCCATTTCTTGAAGGATTTGATGATGTCGCCGTTGGTCAGCTTGCCCATCCACTCGATCCGGCTACCGGTCAGCTGGCCGACGAGAGAATCGAGGTCGAGCCGGGCATTCGGACGAGAACGGAAAGCCCAGGTGGCTGCCGCCGGAATTCCTTGCATCAAATAGACCTGGAGCACCTGTTGACCTATTCGCTTGCCTTCCCGGCGGCCAAGGCCGAACGACGCCCAAACCTCGAGGATGATGCCGTCCTGGGCGGTCAGCCACGCCAGATGCGTGACCGGGCCCGCCTTCCAGTTCCTGCTCCCGATCTCACTCAGCCGCTTTCCGGTGATGGCACCGTTGGCATGCCGCAAACGGTCGATGGACGCTTCGACAGCGCGGAAAATACCTTCATCAGTGATCGGAAGTTCCTGGAGCAGAAACGCGCCGGCATCGGGAATCCTCGCCGCGATTTCCGAGTCAACCGCCACATCGCCGAGATCGATGACGACGGTTTCCTCGCTTGGACACAGGAAAGGGTCGGTGTCGCCGAGCCACCCGTTACGGAGGCTGTACACATTGAGCCATCCGGGTTGACGGCGCTTCGGCGAGCTGACGAAGCCCACCCGAAGACGATGCTTCGCGCCCCCCGTCGCCTACTCCCCGTCGCCTCCTGACCCGCCGCGTTTCGTCCTCTGGTTGCGGTCCTTGCGCGTGCAACTACCGCGACTAGAGGACGAAATGCGGTAAGACTGGCGTCGTGAAGGATGATCGCCGGGTGGAAGCCCTGCTGAGAGAACTGGCCCCGCAGGTCATCGGGTTGCTGGTGCGGAGGCATGGGCAGTTCGACGCCTGCGAGGACGCCGTCCAGGAAGCTCTGCTCTCGGCCGCCCAGCAGTGGCCGGAGCAGGGCATCCCGGACAGCCCGAAATCGTGGCTCGCGACGGTGGCGTCGCGGCGGCTGGTGGACGAGTGGCGCAGCGAGAGCGCGCGACGCCGTCGCGAAGAGAACTCCGCGACGCTCGACCTCCCGGGGCCGGGGCAGCCGTCCACAGTGTCTTCATCGGACGACACGCTCACCGTCCTTTTCCTGTGCTGTCACCCTTCCCTGTCGGCGCCGTCCCAGCTCGCGCTCACCCTGCGCGCGGTCGGCGGCCTGACCACCGGCGAGATCGCGACCGCGTTCCTGGTCCCGGAATCCACCCTCGCGCAACGGATCAGCCGCGCGAAACAGACCATCAAGAAGGCCGGTGCGGAGTTCGTCCTGCCGCCGCGGGCCGAACTCGACGAGCGCCTCCGTGTCGTCCTCCAGGTGCTGTACCTGATCTTCAACGAGGGCTACACGACCAGCGGCGGCCCCGATCTGCACCGCGCGGACCTGACCGCCGAGGCGATCCGGCTGACCCGGCTGCTGCGGCGGCTGATGCCGGCCGAGGACGAAGTCACCGGCCTGCTCGCGCTGATGCTCCTGACCGACGCCCGCCGCGCCGCCCGCGCCACCGAGGACGGCGCGCTCATCCCGCTCGCCGACCAGGACCGTTCGCGGTGGAACGCGGAGACGATCGCCGAGGGAGTCGAGCTGGTGAGCCGGGCGCTCGAAGCGGGACCCGTCGGGCCGTACCAGCTCCAGGCCGCGATCGCCGCCGTCCACGACGAGGCGGCCACGACAAAGGAGACCGACTGGCCGCAGATCCTCGCGCTCTACGACGTCCTCGAGAAGGTCTCCCCCGGCCCGGTCGTCACGCTCAACCGCGCCGTCGCGGTCGCCGAGGTCCACGGCCCGGAAGCCGGCCTCGAACTGCTCGGCACGCTCGACGACGACACCCGCATGAGCCAGACCCACCGGCTCGACTCGGTTCGCGGGCATCTGCTGGAACTGGCCGGGGACACCGGCGCCGCCCGCGAGGCGTACCTGCGGGCCGCGGAGAAGACCGCGAGCGAACCCGAAAAGCAGTACCTGACGCTGCGCGCGGAGCGGCTCAGCTGAGGACGCCGAGGATCGTGTCGTGCGACTTTTCGTGGATGTGCCCGCTGTAGAACGCATGCAGCCGATGCACTGTGCCGTCGTACAGGGTCATGGTCGCCTTGATCGGGAAGTCGCGGTGCTTCACGACCCGCACGAACTCTTCGTACGGTAGCCAGACAGACCCGGCCCGGGCCGCGGGTGCCTCGGCCATCAGGGCCAGCAGCCCTTGTTTGCCGCTGTCGGCGGGCTTTTCCAGGACGGCCACGAAGAGCAGGCCCCGATCGGTGAGGAGCAGGTGCCCGAGCCGGTCGTCCAGTTTCACGAGCGCGAGGCCGCCGATGACCTCCGAGCCGCGGGGCGAAAGCCGTTCCGCGCCACCGCTCGCGGTCGCGGGGTCGATGCCCAGCCCGGCCAGCGCCGCGCGAGCACGCGCGACATGCTCGGGTTCGCCGATCAGCAGATCCTCCACGAGGTCGAAGAGGGCCACGAAAGATCCGTCGGCGTGGACGAAATCCGGTTCGTCGTCCCACCGATGCTCGAAGCGGATCGTGCCCGCGTCGCAGCCGGCCAGCACGATGGCGGCCACCAGACCGTCCTCCGGGATGTCCGCTCCAGGCAAGGCGAGAAGTGCTTCGAGGCTTCCCACCGGCTGTCCCGAGGCCCTGGCGATCGCCCGGTACGCGGCCTCGGCATCCGCCTTCAGCCGCGCCAGCGTCGACTCGCGAGGGTAATCGTCCCAAGGAATCCGGCGACGTCCGTCGAAGTCGAAGGCGGTTTCTTCCAACCGAGCGGCGGACTTGGCGGAATCGGCGAGCAGACCCAGCGCCGGGCGATCGTCCACATCGGACCGATCAGGTGCGATATCCAAGGCCCACAGACGTTCCTCCGTCGGCGGATGGGTGTCCCATCGCGATGAGGATCGGAGGGGCGCGTCGGCGGTGGACAGCCACTCGCGCCGCGCTTCGAGCATCCGGGCGAAGCCGCCGTAGACGTCGGCGGGGGCCATCCCCACATCCGCTCCGGACTCGACGTGGACGTGGACGAACCGGGTCCACTCGTCGGCGAGCACCGGGAACAGCCGTAACACCGACTGCGCCGCGGCCCGCCCGGCGATCCGGCCCATGATCTGGTCGGCGCCGTACTCCCGGCGGCGGCTCGCGACTTGCTGGGTCAGGATGAACAGCCGCGCGTAGCCGCGGAAGAGCCAGGAGAGCGGGTTGATCGTGCTCCGGGGAAAGCGTGCGAACATGCGCGCGACGGCGACGTGGGCGCGATAGCCCGTCACCGTCATATGCGCGTCGAAGTGGCCGTAGTGGCCGAACTCGTGCGCCAGCACCGCGCGCATCTGGACGCGGGTGAACGCCTGGAGCGTCGGGTAGCCGATCATCAGGAACCGGCGGCCGGGTTTCAGGCCGAACAGGCTCGCCTCTTCGATGACCGACGCCCCTGGCTCGGAGGTGAGCCACACCTGATCCGGCAGCCGGGTTCCGATCATCTCGCCGAGTTCGGTGAGCGTGGCCCACAGTTCCGGTGCGTCGTCACGGAAGAGCGGGACACCGTTCGGCTCGAAGGGTTTCGCCCGGAACGGCAGCAAGGCCGCGACCCCGGCACCGAGCGACAGCCCCAAACCGAGCGCGGCAAGCAGGAACAGCGCGACGTTGTCGATCCGGCCCAGCAGCAGGCCGCCGCCGAAGGCCAGCAGGACGAAGATCAGCGTGTCTAAGGCGTAGAACCCCAGCACCAGGACCACGACCTTGACCACGCCGATCCGCATGGTGGGAACCTACCCCGTCGGGGGGCGTCCACAGCCGCCCTTAAAGGGTCACTCCTCGACCTGCCGTGCGGTGGCCATGGCGCGCGCGGTCTCCCAGAACGCCCGCACCGAGACGATCAGCCCGTCTTCCCGGACCCGGTAGACGAAAACGCCGTCGGTGTCGACGCGGTAGCCGCCGGGCAGATACGTCGTGATCGTCCCGACGTTCGCGACCTCGTCTCCCGCCGCGTGGGAATCGCGGATGGTGAACTGGAAGCGCTCGACATTCGCGATCGTCGCCTCCCAGAAGGCCCTGATCCCGTCGTGGCCGTGGTGACCTTTGCCCTCGGCGTCGAACATCGACGGCCCGACGGGGTCCTCGACGACGGCGTCCCCGGCGAAGAGTTCAAGCCAGCTGTCCTGGTCTCCGGAGGCGACGGCGATCATCGAGCGGTACGCGGCCCGGCGCGCGGGAGGCTGTTCGGCGGCCGGATCCCAGCAGACGTCGACACTCATGGCTCAGTCCCCCACCTTCGCGATGATCTCGTCGCCGAACTTCTTGATGGAATCCAGCTTCGGCCCGATCTCGGCGTCGAAACCGACGCCGTCGAACACCCACGGCATGGTGATCACGTCGGTCACGCCGATCTCGCCCTGCTCGCGGTAACCATCGAGCCCGAAGCGGTCGATACAGACGGCCTGATACTCGAACGGATCGTCGGCCCGGCCTTGTTCGGCCAGCAACGCACGCAACCGGGTGATCGTGTCGCGGAGGTCGTCGAACTTCATCATCGCCGAAGACCAGCCGTCGGCGACGCGCACGGCACGGCGCAACGCGACGTCGGTGTGGCCTCCGATGTAGAACGGCACCCGCGACGGCGGTGTGGGACTCATCCGCAGTTTGTCGAAGTCGTAGAACTCGCCGTGGTGCTCGACCATCCCGCCGTCGAGGATCAGCCGCAGGACGTCGATCGCCTCGTCGACGCGTTTGCCGCGGCGCTCGTACGGCACGCCGCACCACTGGAACTCCTCCGGCGACCAGCCGACGCCGAGCCCGAGGGCGAAGCGGCCGCCGGTCAGCGCGGCGACCGAGTTGACCTGACGCGCCAGCAGGACCGGATTGCGGGAGCCGAGTTTGAGCACGGAGGTGTAGAACGTGATCCGTTCGGTGACCGCGCCCATGGCCGCGGCCGCCACCAGCGGATCGGCCCAGGGCGTCTCCTCGGTCCAGAACCGGCTGCCGTCGGGTGTGTACGGGTAGTCGGCCGAGACCGTTTCGGAATAGAACAGGGAATCCGGGAGCGCGATCGAGGAGAACCCCGCCTGTTCGGCGGCGCGGGCGAGCTCGCCCAGTTGATCGAGCGGATTCATCGCGATCGACAGGGTGAACTTCATGGGGCGAACTATAACGTGTTCTAGTTTCGCCCGCCAGTGCGCGTGGTGACCAGGAGCACTCACCGGGAACCCCGGGCGTACCGCCCGCGTTGTCCGGATCAAAGGGCCGAACGATTACTGGAGTGGCACATGGGCACCGCGATCTTCCTGATCGTGCTCCTCGTCGTCGTGGTCGGCGGCGGTATCTACTTCGCGAAGTCCCAGGCGGCGGCCAAGAAGCGCCTGCTGGACGACGCGAAGGCGGACGCACGACGTCTCGTCGAACGACTCGGCGGTCAGGTACTGAACATCTCCGGCAACGACATCGCTTCCCAGCAGGCCATGGCGGACGCCGCCGAGCGCTACAACGCCGCGGGCTCGCAGATGGAACAGGCGCAGACCGCGGAGCAGGCCCGGCTGGTCAAGGAGACCGCCGTCGAGGGCCTCTACTACGTGCGCGCCGCGCGGGTCGCGATGGGCATGGACCCCGGCCCGGATCTGCCCGGCAGCGAAGAACGCGACCGCGCGGGCAAGGTCACCGAGTACCGCTCGATCGACGTCGAGGACGGGCACTACGAAGCCTCGCCGGATCCGAGCCAGCGCACGCCGCACTACTACCCGGGCGGGCGCGTGGCAGGCCGTCCGGTCCCGCAGGGCTGGTACAGCGAGCCGTGGTGGAAGCCCGCGCTCGTCGCCGGCGCCTGGGGTCTCGGTTCGATGCTGCTGTTCACCGCGATGTTCTCCGGTATGGCCGGGATCGCGAGCGCGTCGGCCTGGGAGTCCGGCTACGACGCCGGCCAGGAAGACGCGGGCGCGGCCGACGGCGGCGGTGACGCGGGCGGTGACGCCGGAGGCGACGGCGGCGGCTTCGATGGCGGAGGCTACGACGGAGGCGGGTTCGACGGCGGCAGCTTCGACAGCGGCGGTTTCGGCGGCGGAGGCGGCGACTTCGGCGGCTTCTGACCCCGGTCCTTCAAGTGCTATGAACGACTCGTTACTTGCAAATTTCGCAAGTAACGAGTCGTTCATAGCGTCCGGGACCGAAAGATCAGGCGGGCTGGCAGGTCGGGCACCAGAAGAGGTTCCGCGCGGCCAGGTCGCTGCGCATCACCGGCGTCCCGCAGACCAGGCACGGCTCGCCGGCCCGGCGGTAGACGTAGACCTCGCCCCCGTGCCGGTCCTGCCGCGGCGCGCGGCCGGTCACCTCGGGCAGGTGCTCCGGCGCCACCGTGTCGATCCGTCCCACCCGGACACCGTGGCGCATCAACGTCACCAGGTCCGCCCACAGGTCGTCCCACAGCTCGCGATCGAGCGCGCGGCCAGGAATGAGCGGCGCGACGCCGTGCCGGAACAGCACCTCGGCGCGGTAGACGTTGCCCACCCCCGCCAGCACGGACTGATCCATCAGCAGCGCCGCGATCGACGTCTTCGACCGGGAGATCCGCTCCCACGCCTTGTCCGGCTTGGCGTCCCGGCGCAGCGGATCCGGGCCCAGCCGGGCCTTGATCGCGTCGACGCGGTCCGCGTCGAGCAGCTCGCATTGGTTCGGGCCGCGCAGATCAGCCGAATGGGTCGGCCCGACCATCCGTAGCCGTACCTGCCCGATCGGTTCGGGCGCGGGCAGCGGCTCGTCGGAGAACGTGCCGTAGAGGCCCAGGTGGATGTGCACCGTCCCGTGTGGACCGTAGTCGTGGAACAGGTGCTTCCCGTACGCCTCGGATTTCACCAGTACCCGACCGTCCAAACGGGACGCTTCGGTGGCGAACCGCCCCTGCGGGCTGCTCACCGCGACCGGATGGCCGCCGAAACGGCGTTTGTGCAGCCGGGCGAGGCGATGGAGCGTGTGCCCCTCGGGCATGTCAGTGCTCGGGAAGCGGCGGCGGCCAGCCGGTGTTCTCGTAGTCGAGGATCTGCTGGACGCGGCGGCCGTGCCGCTCGTCCGGGCTCGGCGGGGTCGCGAGGAACGCCTCGACGATCTCCGTGGCCTCCTCGGCGGTGTGCATCCGCGCACCGACGCCGATCACCTGGGCGTGGTTGTGCTCACGGGTGAGCTTCGCGGTCTCCACACTCCACGCGAGGCCGGCGCGAGCGCCCTTGACCTTGTTGGCCGCGATCTGCTCGCCGTTGCCGGAACCGCCGACGACGATGCCGAGGCTGCCCTCGTCCGCGACGACCCGGCGGGCCGCCTCGATGCAGAAGGCGGGGTAGTCGTCGGCCGCGTCGTAGACGAAGGGACCGACGTCCTCGACGTCGTGCCCCTTCTCCTTGAGGTGGGCCACGAGGTGGTTCTTCAATTCGAAACCGGCATGGTCAGAGCCAAGGTAAACACGCACAGCGCGGAGTCTGCCATCACCGCAGGCCTCGGGCATGCTCTGGGGGTGGACATCCGGGCCCAGCAGGAATCCGACATCCGGCTCGAATGGGGACCCGAAGGCGTCGGCGTCCTCGGTGAGAAGTGCGCCGTTCTCGTCATCGTCGACGTGCTTTCCTTCTGCACCACAACGGATCTCGTCCTCGGCAACGGCGGACGCGTCCTGCCGGTCCGCTGGCGCGATCACCGCGGCGCGGAAATCGCGAAAGAGCGAGGCGCCATCCTGGCGGGTGAAGGCGAGTGGACTTTACGACCTTCGTCTGTGACGGAAATCCCTTCCGGAACCCTGCTGGCGCTTCCTTCACCCAATGGCGCCACGTTGTGCGACGCAGCCGCCACGACCGGTGCCGAAATCCTCGCGGGCTGCCCGCTGCGGCCCTGCGTCGAGGACCAGCTCGGCGCGGGCGCGATCGTGGCCGCCCTCGGCGATTACGGCCGTCTGTCCGCTGAAGCACGCCTCGCGGCGACAGCGGCGAAAGCGACCGACATCCCCGTGGCGCTGGCAGAGTGTTCGTCAGGGCGTGAGCTGGCCGCGGCCGGGCACGGGAACGACGTGACCCTCGCCGCACGGCTCGACACGAGCAGCACGGTTCCGGTGCTGCGCAAGGGAATTCTGGAGGCCTGGTGAACTGGCTCGAACTCGCCGACGGGGTGTACGCACGCCGCTACGAGGAACTGGACCTGACCGTCGGTCTGGTCGTCGGGAGTGAACGCTGCCTGGTCGTCGACGTCCGGGGCGACGTCGACCAGGGCGCCGAACTCGCCGCGGCGGTGCGGGAGATCACGCCGCTGCCGTGGTCGGTCGTCTACACCCACGCGCATTTCGACCACGCCTTCGGCACCACGCCGTTCCTGCCCTGCGACGTCTGGGCGCACGAAGGCTGCGTGGCCGAGCTGGCCGAATTCGGCGAGCAAGCCCGGCGCAAGTGGATGGCGAAGATGGAGTCCGAGAACCGGCCGGAGATGGCGGCGGCGCTGGAGCGCACCGAGATCACCCTGCCCGGCAAGCTGGTCACCGACACGGCCGTGATCGACCTCGGTGGCCGGACGGCGGTGCTGCGGTTCCTCGGCCGCGCCCACACCGATCACGACCTGTTCGTCCACGTGCCGGACGCCGGGATCATCTACGCGGGCGACGCCGTGGAGAACGCCCCCTTCGAGGCACGTTTTCCCGCCGAGAAGGCATCGTCACAAGCAGGCTTCAGCGCCTACTCCTTCAACGATGGCAGCTCACTGGAGGAATGGCCCGCGGTGATGGACGCGATCCTCGCGCTGGAGCCCCGGATCATCGTCGCCGGACACGGCGACCCGGTCGACGGGCCGTTCATCGAGAAGCACCGCGACGGCCTGCGCGAACTGCTCGCGCTCAAGACGGCGATCGCCGCGGGAGACCTCACGACGGACGAAGCCGTCGTGAGGTCGTCCTACCCCGACGATGTCACCAAGGCCGCTCTCGCGACTTCTTAGTCGAAGTTCAGGTCGCCGGACCGGGTGCGCTTCAGCTCGAAGAAGTCCGGGTAGCTCGCCAGCGCGCGGGCGCCGTCGAAGACCTTGACGGCGTCCTCGCCGCGCGGGATCGAGCTGAGCACCGGGCCGAAGAAGGCGACGCCGTCGATGTGGATCGTCGGTGTGCCGACGTCCATTCCGACCGGATTCATACCTTCGTAGTGACTCTTTTTGAGCGCCTCGTCGTACTCGGTCGACTCCGCGGCCTCGGCCAGCTCGGCCGGGGCGCCGATGGCCTCGAGGGTCTCCTTGATGACCTTCGGGATGTCCTTGTCGCCCTGGTTGTGGTGCCGCGTGCCGAACTCGGTGTAGAAGTCGCGCAGCGCCTCCTCACCGTTCTTCTGCGCCAGCGCGGTCGCGACGCGCACCGGCCCCCAGCCGCGGCTCAGGAGGTCCTTGTACTGCTCAGGCAGGTCCTCGCGACCGCTGTTGAGTTCCGACAGGCTCATGATGCGGAACCTCAGGTCGAGGCTGCGGTGCTTCTCGACCTCGAGGATCCAGCGCGAGCTGATCCAGGCGAAGGGACAGATCGGATCGAAGTAGAAGTCGACCTTGGTCGTCTCGGACGGGGCGGTCATCTCGTTCTCCCAGTGCCATCGTCTTGGTGTGCGGGGTGCTTACAGGGTGCTACACAGCCAGCCAACATCGCGGCCGTCGGTGTTGTTCCCGTCGTCAGCACCACCCTGGACATGATTGGATGCCTGTAGTTGGAAACCAAAACCGATACCGATGACCAGAGGTGCCAGTGCCCGCCCCCAACCTGACCCGAGACCAAGCCAAACTGCGCGCGGACCTGCTCGACGTCGAGTCCTACGACATCGAGCTGGATCTGACCGACGGCCGCGGCGGTCCCGGCGAGAAGACCTTCACGTCGAAGACGACGATCAAGTTCGCGAGCGCCAGAAGCGGCGAGGCGTCGTGGGTCGACATCGTCGCCGAGGGCGTCTCCTCGGCCGTTCTCAACGGGTCGGACCTCGACGTCAGCGGGTACGTCGAGGACAAGGGCGTCGAGCTGCCCGGGCTCGCCGAGTCGAACGAACTCGTCGTGGACGCGGTCTGCCGGTACATGAACACCGGCGAAGGCCTGCACCGGTTCGTCGACCCGGTCGACGACGGCGTGTACCTCTACACGCAGTTCGAGACCGCGGACGCCAAGCGGATGTTCGCCTGCTTCGACCAGCCCGACCTCAAGTCGGTCTACCGGCTCACCGTGCTCGCGCCGAAGGACTGGAAGGTCATTTCGAACGCGCTGGTCGAGTCGACCGAAGAGACCCCGGACGGTGCCGTCCGCATCGTCTTCGCGGTGTCCGAGCGGATCTCGACCTATCTGGTCGCGCTGATCGCCGGCCCGTACAGCGAGTGGCGCGACGAGTACTCCGACGACCACCGCACCATCCCGCTCGGCATCTACTGCCGCTCGTCGCTCGCCGAGCACATGGACGCGGACAAGCTGTTCACCGAGACCAAGCAGGGTTTCGCCTTCTATCACGAGAAGTTCGCGACCCCGTACCCGTTCTCCAAGTACGACCAGCTGTTCGTGCCGGAGTTCAACGCGGGCGCGATGGAGAACGCCGGCGCCGTCACCTTCCTGGAGGACTACGTCTTCCGGAGCCGCGTCACGCGCTACGCCTACGAGCGCCGCGCCGAGACGCTGCTGCACGAGATGGCGCATATGTGGTTCGGCGACCTGGTCACCATGCGCTGGTGGGACGACCTGTGGCTGAACGAGTCGTTCGCGACCTTCGCGAGCGTGCTGGCCCAGGCCGAGGCGACCGAGTACAAGAACGCGTGGACCAGCTTCGCGAACATCGAGAAGTCGTGGGCGTACCGGCAGGACCAGCTGCCCTCGACGCACCCGATCGCCGCGGACATCGTCGACCTGCACGCGGTCGAGGTGAACTTCGACGGGATCACCTACGCCAAGGGCGCGAGCGTGCTGAAGCAGCTCGTCGCCTACGTCGGGCTCGACCACTTCCTCGAAGGCCTGAAGGTCTACTTCGGCAAGCACGCGTGGGGCAACGCGACCCTGGCGGACCTGCTGGGCGCGCTGGAGGAGGCTTCCGGCCGCGACCTTTCGTGGTGGAGTGCCCAGTGGCTGGAGACGACCGGTCTCAACTCGCTGAGCCCGCGCTACGAGATCGGCGCGGACGGCAAGTACACCGCCTTCGCCGTCACGCAGACCGGCGCCAAGCCGGGTGCCGGTGAGCTGCGGACGCACCGCGTCGCGGTCGGCGTCTACGACGAGGACGGCAGCGGCAAGATCGTCCGCAAGCACCGCGTCGAACTCGACGTCGACGGCGAGCGCACCGAGGTGCCGGACCTGGTCGGGCTGCCCGCGGGCAAGCTCGTGCTGGTCAACGACGACGACCTGACCTACTGCACGATGCGGCTCGACCCGACGTCGCTGACGACGCTGATCGACCGCGTCGCCGACATCACCGAACCGCTGCCCCGCACGCTGTGCTGGTCGGCGGCGTGGGAGATGACGCGCGAGGCCGAGCTCAAGGCACGCGACTTCGTCACGCTGGTCGAGCGCGGTGTGCACACCGAGACCGAGGTCGGCGTGGTGCAGCGGCTGCTGCTGCAGGCGCAGACGGCGCTGAACTCGTACGCGAACAGGGCCTGGGCCACGGAAAAGGGCTGGCCGGCGTTCTCCGCGCGGCTGCTGGAGCTGGCGCAGGGCGCCGAGGCCGCTTCGGACCACCAGCTCGCCTTCGTGAACTCGCTCTCGCACTCGGTGCTCGACGAGCCGACGCTGGAGATCATCGCCGGCTGGCTCGACGGCACGGCTCCGCTGGAGGGGCTGACCGTCGACACCGATCTGCGCTGGCGGCTCCTGCAGGCGCTGGTCGCGCACGGCAAGGCGGAGAACCCGGAGATCGACTCGGAACTCGCCAAGGACGACACCGCCGCCGGACGGCGTCAGGCGGAGCGCTCGCGGGCGCTGCGGCCGACCGACGACGCGAAGGCCGACGCGTGGCAGCGGGCGGTGTACGACGACGAGCTGCCCAACGCGGTCAGCGACTCGCTCATCACCGGCTTCTCCCACCCAGGCCAGAAGCACCTGCTCGGCGACTACGTGACGCGCTACTTCGACGTCATCGACGAGGTCTGGCAGCGGCGTTCCAGTGAGCGGGCGCAGCCGACGGTGGTCGGGCTGTACCCGTCGTGGGCGATCGAGCCGTCGACGGTGAAGGCGTCGGACGCGTGGCTGACCGGGGAGCACCCGGCGGCGCTGCGCCGTCTCGTCTCCGAAGGCCGGGCCGGGATCGTCCGCGCGCTGGCCGCCCGTGAGTTCGACTCGCAGGCCGGCATCTAGGTCCCGAACGCCATGAACGGCCCGTTACTTGCGAAATTTGCAAGTAACGGGCCGTTCATGGCACGGGAAAGTGCGACTAGCTGGGGCTGCCTGCCTGGTCGCTCAGCATGCGCAGCGCGTTGACGAGACCGCCGACGAGGTCGCCTTCCTTGAAGGAGGCCACCATGCTGGCCACGGCGAGCTTCGCGCCACGGTCGGGCAGGCGGTGCTTGGCCAGCGAGCCCGTCAAGATCTCGATCACGCGCTGGCCCGGCGACACGGCGACGAGGACGGAGTCCGCCGGGTTGTCGGTCGAGGCCAGCAGCCCTTCGGCGGTGACGCGGGTGTCCTCGCCGAGCTCGCCGAGGTACACACTGAAGTCGAGGCCGGTCTCGCGGCTGGCCAGGGTCAGCGCCTCGTCCAAGCGGGCGAGCTGCTGGGTCGAGAATGGGCTGATCGGCCCAGCCGGTTCGTACATCTTGGCGGCGGACACCCGGCCGCTGGAGGTAACGGCGGCGCCGTAACCGGGCTCTTCGTCAACAGCCGCGGACGAATGGGTCAGTTCACCAGTTGCCACGAGCGCCTCCCGTCACCGAAGCTCCGTCCGACGCGACGACGGCGGTCGCGCCGCCTGCGTTCGCGTGCGAATGCCTGGCGCCGACACCGTCGGGGTTGGCGCTCCACCACATGGCCGGGTACTCCCACGGCTGCCCCGGCCGGTACCGGGCGATGCCCGCGCCCTTCGACCGCAGCGTGGCCACTCCGCAAAGCGCGTAGATGGCCAAGGGGATCACCGCGAAGACCAGGATCGTCTCGACAAGGTTCACGCGCGTGAGCGTATCCGACCCGGATGGCCGCCGCCGTGCCGCACCCGCTCGCGCGAACGTACTCCGCGACGACTACCGCTCATCGTCGTGAGGTGGCCGTCCGCCGCTTGCCGCGAAAGCGCTCCCACGTTGAGCCGAAGCCCTCAAGGCCGAAAGGTTGCAACTCAACGTACGGGCGGCCGCACCCGGCGCTGTCATCTTGTCGCGGCCTTGAAATCCTCGTAGCTTTTTCACCTGTACGGGCCTTGCGCCCACTCCCCCACCCCCAGCAGGTAACGCACCGGTCGCAGGAGGACACGTCATGCAGAGCACCCAGACACCCGGCCAGGCGATCATCGACGACATTTCGTCACTCTTCGAAGCTGAATTCGTCCCCGGTACGCGTGTGACGGCGGGCACACGGGTTACTCGCGGTACACGTGTCACTCGCGGTACGCGAGTCACCGCCGGCACGCGAGTCACTCGCGGCACCCGGGTGACCCGTGGCACCCGCGTCACCGCCGGAACTCGTGTCACCCGTGGCACGCGCGTCACTCGTGGCACCCGCGTCACGGCCGGAACCCGGGTCACCCGTGGCACCCGCGTCACCTGCCGGAGCGACTTCTCCCTGGCCGCCTGAGCACGGACACGGACCGGCTCGACGGCGAGTTACGCGGTAGTAGGGGACGGCGTACTTGTAGCGGCACCAGCTAGCAGCATTATCGGCCCGCCCCGGCCGCCGAAAGGCAGCCGGGGCACCGACATGTCCAGGGCCCGGCGGTCAGGCCGCCGTTCCGAGGTACGGCCGCCACAACGGGTCGGCCTCCTTGGAATGGGCGAGCAACCGCCAATGCGGCCCGTGCGGGGCCCTCGGCACCACGCGCAGACGCCAGCCGATCTCGGAAAGCAGCTTGTCCGCCTTCCGATGGTTGCACTTGGCGCAACAGCCCACGCAGTTCGTCCAGCTGTGCGGACCACCGCGGCTTCGCGGGACGACGTGGTCGATGGTCTCGGCCCGTCCTCCGCAGTAGGCGCAGCGGTAGCGGTCGCGATGCATGAGCCCGGCCCGGGTCAGCGGCACCTGAGCGCGGTAGGGCACGCGCACGTAGGTGCTCAGCCGGATCACCGACGGCACGGGCAGCGACACCGTGGCGGCGTGCACCTCGAGCCCTCCCGGGTCGCCGTGCACCACCTCGGCCTTGCCGCACATCACGAGGACCACCGCGCGCCGCAACGGCAACGCCGTCAGCGGTTCGAACGTGGCGTTCAACAGCAATACCCGTCTGCGGCCCCAAGACGACCCTGAAGTCGTAGTGGGTACCGCCGTGTTCGACGGGTCCCGCCCTCTACGCTGTCCGGGCGGGCGGGCTACACCCCCTGGCCGCGTTCCCGGCCCGCCCGAGGGGGCCCCATGCGAGGGGACACCTCCCGGATGAGCGCGCAACACGACCTCCGGCGCCGGACCGGCCAAGGCTTGGCTCGGGACGCCGAGGGGGATGGGTTGTCGGTCTGGCACTCGACCACCTCCACCGGTGCAGGCATAGTCGACCACAGATCAGCCCCAAAGTGCACGTGTGTTACAAGACGTGTCACATGCGCGCGACCTCGCGGCCACCAAAAGTCGGGTGTGCCGAAATCCGCCGGGACCGCCGCCGCGCTCGACAGCGCGAACGATCCCCACCGAGCACGAAAGGACATTTCCTCTCCGTGAACCTGCTGCCCACCGAACCTCCGGCCTGTACGAGGGACGCCAGTACGCTGTGCGGCCAGGTGTTCGACATCACAAACAACCAATGGCTCGCCGCGTCGGCGGGCTGGCTGCTGACGAAGCCGATCAGGATCTTGATGATCATGGCCGTCGCGTTCCTGCTGCGTTACCTGGTGCGACGCCTGATCAACCGCGTGACCCGGATGCCCGGCGGCTCCAAGAAGCTGCCGGCGCTGTTGAGACCGCTGCGGGAGAAGGCTCCCGAAGTGCTCGGTTCGGCGGTGATGGAACGACGTCGTCAGCGGGCCGCCACGATCGGCTCGGTGCTCAAGTCGATGGCGACGTTCCTGATCTACGGCCTCGCGTTCATCCTGGTCCTGGGCGAACTCGGCATCAACCTGGCGCCGATCATCGCCTCCGCCGGCATCGTCGGTGTCGCGCTCGGTTTCGGTGCCCAGAACCTCGTCAAGGACTTCCTGTCCGGCATGTTCATGATGATCGAGGACCAGTACGGCGTCGGTGACGTCGTCGACGTCGGTGAGGCGTCCGGCACGGTCGAAGCGGTCGGTCTCCGGATCACGACCCTGCGTGACATCAACGGCACCGTCTGGTACGTCCGCAACGGTGAGGTGCTGCGGGTCGGCAACTCGAGCCAGGGCTTCGCCGTGGCCGTCGTCGATGTCCCGGTCAGCTACTCCGCCGACGTCGAGAAGGCCATCGCGCTGATGGCCGAGAAGGCGACGGCCCTGCTGGAAAGCGAGGGCCTGGCGCCCAACGTGCTGGAGCCGCCCGAGATGCTCGGCGTGGAAACCGTCACCCCCGAGGGCATCAAGCTCCGGATGACGGTGAAGGTGCGGCCGGGCAAGCAGTGGGCGGTGCAGCGCGCGCTGCGGGCGAACCTGCTCGCCGCGCTGGACGAGGCGGGCTTCGAGCCACCTCTGGGGCGCTATATGTCGTCCGGGCCCGCGAGTCAGTAGGACAAGTGCAGGGCAGAATGGAGCTGTGTCAGTGAGCGAGCCAGACCCCACGACCTTGTACGAGGCGATCGGCGGCGAACCGGTGTTCACCCGGATCGTCGCGCGGTTCTACGCCGAGGTGGCGGTCGACGAGGTACTTCGCCCGCTGTACCCCGAAGAGGACCTCGGCCCGGCCGAGGAGCGCTTCCGGCTGTTCCTCATGCAGTACTGGGGCGGCCCGCACACCTACTCGGATCAGCGTGGCCACCCGCGGCTGCGGATGCGGCACAACCCGTTCAAGATCGGCCCGATCGAACGCGACGCCTGGCTGCGCTGCATCAAGATCGCGGTCGACGAGGAGAACATCGAGGAGCCCTACCGCAAGCAGCTGTGGGCCTACCTCGAAATGGCGGCGAACAGCATGATGAACAGCTTCGTGTGATGGCGCGGGGCGCCACTTGGTGGGACCAGGCGGTCTTCTACCAGGTCTACGTGCGCTCGTTCGCCGATTCCGACGGGGACGGCGTCGGCGACCTCGAAGGAATCCGGAGCAAACTCGGCTACCTCGAACTGCTCGGCATCGACGCGCTGTGGCTGACGCCGTTCTACTCCTCGCCCATGGCCGACCACGGTTACGACATCGCCGACCCGCGCGACGTCGACCCGATGTTCGGCACGCTCGGCGACTTCGACGTGCTGCTGACCGAGGCGCACAAACGCGGCATCAAGGTCACCATCGACGTCGTCCCCAACCACACCAGCAACACCCACGCCTGGTTCAAATCGGCGATGGCGGCGCCTCCGGGCGGCCCGGAACGGGATCGCTACATCTTCCGCGACGGGCTCGGCCCGCGCGGCGACTCGCCGCCGAACAACTGGGTCAGCGCGTTCGGCGGCCCGGCCTGGACCAGGGTGCCCGACGGCCAGTGGTACCTGCACCTGTTCTCGCCGCAGCAGCCGGACCTGAACTGGACCAACCACGAGGTCGCCGCCGATCTGGAGCGCACCCTGCGGTTCTGGCTGGACCACGGGGTGGACGGCTTCCGCATCGACGTCGCGCACGGCATGGCGAAACCGCCGGGCCTGCCCGACATGGACCCGCGGGTGAACCCGCTCGGGCCGAGCGAGTTCTACGACCCGCGCTTCGACAACGACCGTGTCCACGAGATCCACCAGATGATCCGCAAGGTGCTCGACGAGTACCCGGACGCCATGGCGGTCGGCGAGATCTGGGTGACCGACGAGGAGCGGCTCGCCCGCTACCTGCGGCCGGACGAACTGCACCTGGCCTTCAACTTCCGTTTGGTGCTCACGCATTTCGACGCGGACGCGCTGCGCACGGCCATCGAACGGTCCCTGGCGGTGCCGAAGTCGGCCGGGGCCCAGGCCACCTGGACGCTCGGCAACCACGACGTCTGGCGGCAGGTCAGCCGGTACGGCGGCGGCGAGCGGGGCGTGCGGCGGGCCCGCGCGATGGCGCTGGTCGAACTCGCCCTGCCGGGAACGGTCTATCTCTACAACGGCGAAGAACTCGGCCTCGGCAACGTCGACCTCCCGCCCGACGCGCTCGCCGACCCGCGCGCCAAGACCTCCGGCGCCGAGTTCGGCCGGGACGCGTCGCGGGTGCCGCTGCCGTGGGAAGGCGATCTGCCGCCGTTCGGTTTCTCCCGCAACCCGCGGACGTGGCTGCCGATGCCCGCTTCGTGGGCGTCTGTGACCGTGGAAGCGCAGCTGGAAGATCCCGCCTCGACGTTGTCGCTGTACCGGCAGGCGATCGAGATCCGCAAGACGCATCCGGCGTTCAGCGGCGACGACCTGGACTGGTACGGCGCCCCGGCCGGCTGTTTCGCGTTCCGGCGCCGCGGCGGGCTGATCTGCGCGCTGAACACGTCGGCGAGCCCGATCGCGGTGCCGCCGGGCGAGGTGCTGCTGTCGAGCGTGCCGCTGGTGAACGGGAAACTGCCGCCGGACGCGGCCGTCTGGCTCGTCTGACCCGCTCGTCCGACCCGCTCCCGGATGCTATGAACGGGCCTTTCCTTGCAAAATTTGCAAGGAAAGGCCCGTTCATAGCGCTACCGGATCAGTTGAAGCCCGGGTGCAGCTTGTACTGCGTCTGGGCGTTGAACTCGTTCTGCCGGACGAACTTCGCCGGGAAGGTCCGCCAGTCGTTCAGGTCCAGGACGTCGAGACCCTTCACGATGTCGGACGAGAAGATGTGGCCGTTGTACCAGTACGCCGACCACGTTCCGCCGCCGACGAGCTTCTCGTTCGAGAGCGGGCCACGCTCCCAGTACGCGATCTCCTTCGGCTTCGTCGAGTCGGTGAAGTCCCACACCGAGATGCCACCCTGGTACCAGGACTGGACCATGATGTCCTTGCCCGGCACCGGGATCAGCGAACCGTTGTGCGCCACGCAGTTCTCGGTCTCGGACTGGAGACGCGGGATCTTGTAGTAGCTGCGGAACTCCAGCTTGCGGTTGTCGCCGCGGCCGGTGATCTCGTAGATGCCGTTGGCACCGCGGGTGCTGCCGAACTTCTCCAGGCAGGTCGCCATGCCGCCGCCGCCGAGTTCGTCGGTGAAGACGATCTTGTTGGCGTCGTTGTTGAAGGTGGCGCTGTGCCAGAACGCGAAGTTCACGTTGTCCTGGACGCGGTTGAGGACCCGCGGCTTGAGGCGGTCGGAGATGTCGAACAGGACGCCGTCACCCATGCAGGCACCGGCCATCAGGTCCTTCTCCGGAAGCGCCGTGAGGTCGTGGCAACCGGTGGTCGCCGAACGGTTGGTGCCGTCCGGGTTCGGGCCGCCGACGTTGCCGCCGTCCGGGAACAGCACCGGCTTCGCGACGAGTTCGGCCTTCGCCGGGTTCTTGACCGGGACCTTGATGATCGAGATCTTGTCGTGCGGCGGCTGGCAGTCGGGCAGGTTGGCCGCCGGCGCGTACGACGAGACGTACACGAAGACGTTCTTGCCGTTCTTGTCCGGCACCATCGTGTTGGTGTGCGAACCACAGTCGGTCTCGATCGCCGCGACGTACTTCGGTGCCGCGAGGTTCGAGATGTCGAAGATCTTGATGCCTTCCCACGACGTCTTGTCCGAGGCGGGCTTCGAGACACTCGAGCATGAGTTGTCGCTACGCGAGGCGTCGGTCGACAGGAAGAGCAGGTCCCCGGAGATCGACACGTCGTTCTGCCCACCGGGGCAGAGGACCTGGCTGACGATCTTCGGGCGGTACGGGTTACGGACGTCGAAGACGTTGAAGCCGTCGTACGTGCCGATGATCGCGTGACCCTTGGTGAACGCGATGTCGGTACCGGTCGAGTCCTTGGTGAACGGCCCCTGCTGCGGGACGTTCGCGATCGACCGGAGATTCGGGCTGTGAACGATCTCGTCCACGCCCGGGATCGCGGTCGCCGCAGGCTCCGCGATGACGGCGGGCGCGGCGAACGCACTTGAGGCCCCGAGGGCGGCAACGGCGGCCGCAGACACGAAGACCCTGGTCAAACGACGTTTCAGCCCAGGTTGCAGCACGATATGGCTCTCCTTCCACCCAGCTTTACGCGCACCTTATTACTTATTTAGGCTCAGCAGATACCGACCAATGGAGGATCTCCCGGGATGAAAAAAAGTTTGACATCTGCGCTGGTCGCTGCCGCTTTCGTAGTTTCGGGCTGCGCCAGTGAGGAATCCCCCGCCGCGCCCGCGCAGAGCGCACCGGTGATCGTGCCCGGGAAGCCGGGTGAACCGGCGGGCACCGTCGCTCCCGGTCAGGTGAACCGGGAGCAGCCCAACGAGGCCGACGTCGAGTACATGACGATGATGATCCCCCACCACCAGCAGGCGAAGGTGATGACCGACCTGGTGCCGGGCAAGACGGCGAACGAGCAGATCCGGGCGATCGCCGGCCGGATCTCGGTGGCCCAGGACGGCGAGATCGCCATGATGAAGACGTGGCTGGCCGACCGCGGCAAGCCGGTGCCGGGTGCCGGCCACGAAGGTCACGGCGGCGGGCACGACCACGCGCTCATGCCGGGGATGGCGACGGAAGCCCAGCTGGCGGATCTGCGCGCGGCGAGCGGCCCGGCGTTCGAGAAGCTGTTCCTCGACCTGATGATCGCGCACCACCAGGGTGCGCTGACCATGGCCGAGACCCAGCTGGGCAAGGGTGTGGAGATCAAGGCCCAGGAGATGGCCCAGGAGGTCATCACCGGCCAGTCCGCCGAGATCGAGCGCATGCGAACGATGCGAGGAAAGCTCTAGCCCCTACGCAAGTAGTCCTCTAGTTGCGGTGGTTGGCATCGCGAACTACCGCGACTAGAGGACTAATCGCGGGGGGGTCAGGCGTCGCCGGAGGAGCCCATGTCACCGAAGCCGGAGTCGCCTGAGTCGTCGACGGCACCCGAGACGATCCAGGTCGTCAGCGCGGCGGCCTGGATATAGGGCGCGGCCTGCGCGGCCGCCCGTCCGGCGGACTTGGCGCGGCCCCACTTCTCCGGGCGCTCGGCGCGTTCCGCGGCCTCTTCGCCTGGCGGCCGCTCGGTCCGCCAGGGAGTCTCCTCCGGCCGGACCTCGGCGAGGAAGTCCGCGGTCGGGTCGTCCCCGTCCTTGTCACTCATGGGGACAGCCTGACACCGCGGGCGGCCGGAAGCCACCCGCGGTGCGGGGCGGTAAGAAACCCGTCAGAACAGCAGCGGCAGGAGCGCGTGGCGGCGTTTGAGGACGGCACCGTAGCGGGCGTCGATGCGCATCCAGGACTCCGTCGCGGTCACACGGACGACGTCATCGGCGATCGACGAGTCGAGGAAACCCATCCCGGACAGCGCGAACAGGCACCGCATCTGGACCTTGATCTCCTGCTCGCCGCCGGTGACGGTGAGCACCGCCTGGTCCATCAGCGACGCGGGCGGGTTGCCGTGCGGGCCGGCGTTGTCGCGGGCGAGGGTGACCCCGCGGTCGGCCAGTTCGGAGATCAGCGTCGCCGGCAGTTCGTCCACCAGCTGCCAGCGCCCCGGAGCGGGCAGTTCCGAATGCCACATCAGGTCCCGGGCCGGGCCCGGATCCATCCGCACGCCACCGGCCACGGTCAGCGCGGCGAGCAGCTCGTTCCCGGACACGGTGATGTCCGACGGCGTGATGTCCCCGGCGACGGCCCTGGTCGCGAGGACCTCGAACGGGGTCGTGCTCCATGCCTCGACGACGCCGTCGCCACGCTGACGCAGCCGCACCAGCGTGTTCTGGTCGAGCCGGACCGCCCTGGCCACGAACGCCCCGAGGGTCTCGCGGTCACCGGCGTCCGGGATGACGAGCTCAGGCATCCGCGAACCCCTTCTCCAGGAAGGCGCGTTCGTCCTCGGTCAGCCGCCGCGGGCGCTCCGACCCGGTGTCGAACGGGGCCAGCACCGTCTCCGCGGTGACCGCGACCTTGTCGGTCCCGGCCGGCCCGTCGTGCACCTTGTAGTCGAGGGTGAAGCTGGCGTGCTTCAAGTCCTTCAACGAGATCTCCACCCGGATGTCCTGATCGGACACCACGATCGGCGAACGGTAATGGACGGCCAGCTTCACCACGACGATGCCCTTGGGCAGCTCGGTGAGACCGGCACGGACGGCGTCACCGAACAGCAGCGGGATCCGTGCCTCTTCGAGCAAGGTCACCAGATTCGCGTGGTTGACGTGCCCGTAGACGTCCATGTCCGACCAGCGTGGCCGGACCAGGGAAATGTAGCTCACTACCTCACCGTGCTCCGGATCTGCCTCGCCGCCACCGACAGCGTCGCCAGGTCGAGTTTGCCGGACTCGCTGATCTCGTCCAGCGCGACCCGCGCCCGCTGCAGCCGCGAAGCGTTCGTCTTCTCCCAGTGCGCGATCTTCTCATCCGGGCCGGTGCCCGAATCACTGTGCCTCAACGCGTCCAGCGTGATCGCCCGCAGCGAGCCGTACACGTCGTCCCGCAGCGCCAGCCGCGCGAGCGCGTGCCAGCGGTTGCCGCGTTCGAGACCGCTGATCGAGGTCAGCATCTTGTCGACGCTGAGGTGATCGGACAGCGCGTAGTACAGCGCCGCGGTCTCCGCCGGGGTGTGCACCGCGTCGATCCCGGCCTGCTGCTCGGCCATCTCCGCGACGTCGGTGACGTCGAGCAGGCCGTAGGTGTGCAGCAGCAGCGCCACGCGCTCGGCCAGTTCCGCCGGGACGCCCTTCTCCACCATGCGTTCCGCGTTCGCGTCCACCGACGCGCACTCCACCCCGCGTAGCAGTTCGTGTGCCCGCGGGGCCAGCTCGCCGACGACCCGGCCGAACCGGTTGATCTCGGCGAGCGGGGCCAGCGGCTGCGGCCGGTTGGTGAGGAACCAGCGGGCGGCCCGGTCGAGCAGCCTGCGGGTCTCCAGCATCATCTCGTCCGCGACCTCGGTCGGCACGACGTTGTCCAGCGCGTCGATCTGCGCCCACAGCGACGGCAGGTCGTACACGTGGGTGACCACGGCGTACGCGCGGACGGCGTCGGTCGCGGTCGCGTTCATCTCTTCCATCAGGCGGAAGACATACGAGATCCCGGCGCCGTCGACGACCTCGTTGGCCACCATCGTGGTGATGATCTCGCGCTTCAGCGGGTGCTGGAAGATCGCGTCGCCGAACCGTTCCCGCAGCGGCTTCGGGAAGTACTCCGGAAGACGTCGGGAGAAGACCTCGGACTCCGGCAGTTCGCTCGCCAGGAGCTCGTCCTTGAGGTCGAGCTTGACGTGCGCGAGCAGGGTCGCCAGCTCCGGCGACGTGAGGCCGTCGCCCGCCTTCTCCAGCGCCCGGAACTCCGCGGAACTCGGGAACGCTTCGAGCTTCCGGTCGAAAGCGCCCTTCGCGACCAGTGCCGCGACGAGCCGCTGGTGCACCGAGACCATCGGCCCGGCGTGTGCCCGGCTGACCCCGAGTACCGCGTTCTGCCGGTAGTTGTCGGCCAGCACCAGGTCGCCGACCTCGTCGGTCATCTGCTCCAGCAGCTCGTTGCGCTGCTCGGCACCGAACAATCCGGTCGAGACCAGGTGATCCAGGAGGATCTTGATGTTGACCTCGTGGTCGGAGCAGTCGACACCGGCGGAGTTGTCGAGCGCGTCGGTGTTGATCTTGCCGCCCGAGCGGGCGAACTCGATCCGGCCGAGCTGGGTCAGGCCCAGGTTCCCGCCCTCGCCGACGACCTTGACGCGGAGCTGATTGCCGTTGACGCGCAAGCCGTCGTTGGCCTTGTCGCCCGCGTCGGCGTGGGTCTCGTTCTCGGCCTTGACGTAGGTGCCGATACCGCCGTTCCACAGCAGTTCGACCGGAGCCAGCAGGATCGCCTGCATCAGGTCGTTCGGCGCCAGCGTGGTGACGTCCTCGCCGAGACCGAGTGCCTCGCGGATCTGCGGGCTGAGCGGGATCGTCTTCGCCGACCGCGAGAAGATGCCGCCGCCCTCGCTGATCAGCGCGCGGTCGTAGTCCTCCCACGACGAGCGCGGCAGGTCGAACAGCCGCCGGCGCTCGGCGAACGAGGAAGCCGCGTCCGGGCTCGGGTCGAGGAAGATGTGCAGGTGGTTGAAGGCGGCCACCAGCCGGATGTGCTCCGAAAGCAGCATCCCGTTGCCGAAGACGTCACCCGCCATGTCGCCGATGCCGACGACGGTGAAGTCCTCGGTCTGGGAATCCTTGCCCAGCTCACGGAAGTTGCGCTTGACGCTCTCCCAAGCACCCTTCGCGGTGATGCCCATGGCCTTGTGGTCGTAGCCGACCGAACCACCGGAGGCGAAGGCGTCGCCGAGCCAGAAGTCGTAGATCCCCGAGACCTCGTTCGCGATGTCGGAGAACTTCGCGGTGCCCTTGTCGGCCGCGACCACGAGATAGCTGTCGTCGCCGTCGTGGCGGACCACGCCCGGCGCGGGCACGGTCTTGCCCTCGACGCGGTTGTCGGTCACGTCCAGCAGGCCGGAAATGAACATCCGGTAGCAGGAGATGCCCTCGTTCAGCTGGGCGTCGCGGTCCAGTCCCGGGTCACCGGTCGGGGACGGCGGGCGCTTCACCACGAATCCGCCCTTCGCGCCGACGGGCACGATGACGGCGTTCTTGACCGCCTGCGCCTTGACCAGGCCGAGGATCTCCGTGCGGAAGTCCTCCCGGCGGTCGGACCAGCGCAGCCCACCGCGCGCGACGTCGCCGAAGCGCAGGTGCACACCCTCGATCCGGGGCGAGTACACGAAGATCTCGTACTTCGGCCGCGGCTCGGGCAGTTCCGGCACCGCGCTCGGGTCGAGCTTGAGCACCAGGTACTGCCGGGAATTCCCGTCGGCGTCGGTGACGTGGTAGTTCGTCCGCAGCGTCGCGAGGACGACCGCCATCAGCCGCCGCAGGATCCGGTCCTCGTCCAGGCTGGTCACCTCGTCGACAAGGTTGCCGATCTCGGCGGTCAGCTGCTCGCCCTGCGAGGCGCGCACCTCGTCGCCGAGCGAGAGGTCGAACCGGGTCTCGAACAGCCGCACCAGCGCGGTCGCGATGTCGGTGTGCGCGAGCACGGTGTTCTCGATGTACTCCTGCGAGAACGGGATCTTCGTCTGGCGCAGGTAGCGCGAATAGGCCCGCAGGATGGCCGCCTGGCGCCAGGTCAGCCCGGCGCGCAGGACGAGCCCGTTGAAGCCGTCGACCTCGCAATCACCCCGCCAGGCGGCGTGGAACGCGTCCTGGAAACGGACGCGCAGGTCCAGGTCGGCGTGGTCGAGCACCTGCGGGTCGATCCGCAGGCCGAAGTCGTAGATCCAGGACCGGCCGCCGTCTTCGCGGCGCAGTTCGTAGGGCCGCTCGTCGACGACCTCCACGCCCATCCGCTGCAGGACCGGCAACACCTGCGAGAGCGTGATGCCCTCGCCGCGCAGGTACAGCTTGAAGCGCCGCTCCCCCGCCTCGGCGTCGGCCGGCAGGTAGAACGACATCGAGAGGTCGCCCTCGTCGGTCAGCGCCTCCAGGGCGCGCAGATCCGCGAGCGCTTCGAGTGCGCTGAAGTCCTCCTTGTAGCCCTCGGGGAACACCGCGGCGAACCGCTGACCCTGTTCACCCGCGGACTCCTCGCCCAGCAGGCCGATCGCGACGCCGCTGTCGCCGGCGCGCTCGCGGCGCTCGGCGAGGATCGCCTCGACCATCCGGTCGTCCCAGCCGCGGACGGCTTCGTTGAGCCGTTCCTGGATGCGCAGGGTGTCCGGCTCGGACCGCTGCGAGGGATCGGTGTGCACGATGAAGTGCACCTGCGCGAGCACCGTCTCACCGATGCGCGCGCTGTATTCCAGTTGTGTGCCTTCGAGTTCCTCGAGCAGGACCTCCTGCATCGCGAGCCGCGAACGGGTCGTGTAGCGGTCACGCGGGAGGTACACCAGGCAGGAGAAGAAGCGGCCGTACGGGTCACGGCGCAGGAACAGCCGCAGCCGTCGGCGATCCGACAGCGTGATCGCGCCGGTCGTCGTCGAGTACAGCGAGTCGGTGTCGGCCGAGAACAGGTCCGCACGCGGCCAGTTCTGCAGCACCTCGAGCATCCGCTGGCCGGAGAAGGACTCCATCGGGAAGCCCGCGCGGTGGATGACCTCGCGGACCCGGTTGCACACCACCGGGATGTCCAGCACGTTCTCGTGCAGGGCGGTGGTGGTGAACATGCCGAGGAAGCGGTGCTCGCCGGTGACGGTCCCGTTGTCGTCGAACGTCTTCACGCCGACGTAGTACGGGTACACCGGGCGGTGGACCGTGGACGGCGCGCTCGCCTGGGTCAGCACGAGCAGCGTCGGCGCGAGCGCCGTCGAGGCCGTGTCGGGACCGGCGGTGAGGCTGCGCGCGGCCAGGCTGTCCTGCCGCAGGACGCCGAGACCGGAAGCGAGCGCCGCGCGCAAGGCCGGCTCGTCGCTGTCGGGGTGGGGGCTGTCGATCAGTTCGTAGCGGCGGTAGCCGAGGAAGGTGAAGTGGCCGTCGGCCAGCCAGCGCAGCAGCCGGGCGCCTTCGGCGACCTCACGTGTGGGCAGCTGGGGCGGGGCCTCGTCCAGTTCGTCGGCGAGACGGCGCGCCGTCTCCGCCATCTTGTCGGTGTCCTCGACGACCTCGCGGACATCGCCCAGCACCGAGGAAAGCCGGTTGTCCAGCTCGCGGGCGCGGTTCGGGTCGGTCACCAGATCGATCTCGATGTACATCCACGACTCGGCGGCCGAATTCGCCGGCGGCTCGGCCGGGTCGGCGTCCGGGTGGACCGCCTGCAGTTCGCCGGTGAGATCGCGGCTGACCACGACGATCGGGTGCACGATGCGCTGCACCTGGACCCCGTCGCGAGCGAACTCGGCGGCGACGGAATCGACCAGATAGGGCATGTCGTCCGTGACGACCTGCACGACGGTGGCCTCACGCGTCCAGCCGTCTTCCGGGCCGGTCGGGTTCAGCAGACGTACCGCGGGCCGGCCGGGCATCCGGTCCTTGGCCAGCTGCAGATGCGAGCGGACGGCTCCGACGAGGTCGACCGGGTCGTCACCGAGAATCTCCTCGGCCGGGATATGCCGGTAGTACAGGCGGATCAGGTCGCCGATCTCGGGCGCGTACGCGGCGGCGGCATCGATCAGATCGTCCCGGATCTGCTCCGGGTTCGCCGACCGGCGCCGAGCGCCGTCTTCGGTGCCGACATCTTTTCCGGGCAGGGACGAGACTCCCGTCGAGCTCATTTGAGACAACTCTCCACTGTAGCGAGATTGACACCGCGACCGGCACGACTCTGTGCCGGACCAGACCCAACCTACAGCTTTGGACAGTCGGCCCGACAAGGCCCGGTCATTCCCGGTCGTCGAAGATTTCCCTGCTCAGATAGCGGAATCGCCGTGATCGGTTCAGCTACTGGCGGGTCACATACGCGGTCTGTCCGGCCCCGCGCGCGACCGGCCGCACCGGGCATGACCAGCGCCCCATTCCCGCTCGGAGAAACCTCGAATTCTCGATCCGGGCGAACTGAATCGTTCTAGTTTCGATCGATCCGAACCCCGGTGGGAGCAAGGGACCTTTGCTCTCGCCGGTCAGTCGCTTCCGTTGGTGCGGTGGCGATCCCGGCCGTTGACGGGACGCTTTCCCGAGTCCTGGGAGCCGAGTTGTTTCACGAGCGCGGCGGCGCTCGCGGTCCCCGCCTGGTGCTCGGCGAGCGCGCGGGCGAGCAGGTCGGCGAGACCGGCGTCCGGCGGCGGCTCGTCTTCCGCGATCGCGCGGGCGTAGCTCTCCGGGAAGGGGGTGATCGGCCGCCAGGAACCGGTGTCGGTGAGCGGATCCAGCGCGGGCGGCATCCGCAGGCGCGGGAGCCACGGGTCCGCGACCTCGTCTTGGACCGGCTGCTGAGCGGCGGCGGCGTAGCGCGGCGGCGCGGGCGGGTCTTCCCGGGGCGGCGGCGCGAGGGGGACGGCGGGTTCGGCGCGCGGTGGTGGCGGGGGTGCCGGCTCCCGGCGGACCGGTTCGGTCGCCGTGTGGTCCTCGGGCTCCCCTGGGTGGTCGGCGCTGTGGTCTGCCCCGTGGTCGGCGCTGTGGTCCGCGCGACGGCGGCCGCCACCTTGTGCGCCGCTGCCCGAGATCCCGAGCCGGTCCAGCACCGATTTCGCCGCCACCGAACCGTGTTCGGCGTCGTGCCTGGTCTTCCGTGACACGGGCGCGGCGGACCGGCGGGCGCGTTCCTCGGCCGCCCACTCGTCGCTCTCCCACAACGGGGCGGCCGTCCCCGGCGGGCGCAGCACTTCGGACTCCCGGGCGATCCGCGGCCGGGGTTCGGCGGCGGGCTCGGGGGCCAGGAGCAGTTCCGGGACCATCGGCTCCGGGGCAGGCGCGGGTACGGGCGCAGGCGTGGGCTCTGCGTGACGGGTGGGCACTTCGGGGCGCCGGCGCGCGGCGGGGACCGCTGGCTCGGACCGGATGACCGGAGTGTCGCGAGCGGCCGGGGCCTCCGGACGGCTCCGGCGACCGGGCGCGGGTTCGGGCCTGGACACCGGTTCGGGCCGTGGTGCCGGCTCACGGGGAGGCTTCGGCGGCGGCATCAGCTTCGGCTCGGGCGGCGGGGTCCGCTCGAAACTGGGTTCGTACCTGATCGTCGGCTTGGGCTGCGGCGGCTTTTCCGGGACCCGTCGTCGCCAGTCGCTCGCCGAGGCCGCGGCTTCACGAGGCGGCTCCGGACGGGTCGGCGGCTTCAGCACCGGCGCCTCGGCGACGGCCTTCTTCACCGGAGGCGCGGGACTCTCCACAGGACGCGACGGCTCGACGGGCTCGGCCGTATGCCGCTTCGGCGGCTCGACGGGCTCCACGATCGGCGGCATCACCGCGGTCACCTCGGCCGGCGCGGGCGCGGGAACCTCGCTGCGGGCAGGACGCGAAGCGACGACTCGCAGGACGTCGTCGAGGTCGACTTCGGTGTTCTCGGTGGTGCCGAACTCACCGATCAGGACGTTGCACGCCTGCCGTCGCGCCCGCGCGTGCAGGTGCTCGGCGGCGCGCGAACGGTGCAGGCAGCCGATGGCCTCTTCGGCCCGGCCGAGTCGTTCTTCGATCTGCGCGAGTTCCAGCCACAGCCGCGCCGTGACCGCGTGCAGCCGGTGGTCCTCGGTGGCGCCGACCGCCTCGCGCACGAGCATGCCCGCGGCCTCACCGGATCCCGAAGGCAACAGGACACGGGTGGCCACCGCCAGCCGCAGCCAGGCGGCGGGCGCGATCCCGGCGGCCCGGACGGGCGCGGCGAGGATCGGCTGGGCGATCTCGAGCGCCATCTCGGCGTCGCCGCGGTCCAGCAGCGTGCACACGAGCTGAAGAGCCAGCCTGATCCGGACGAGACCACCGTCGTCGCCGGGGTTGCCCAGCTTCTCCAGCATGCCCAGCCCGGTCCGCGCGGCGTCGGCCGCCGACGTCAGGTCGCCGTGACGACGGCGGTGCGCCGACACCCCGACCCGCAGCATGGCGCGAAGCATCAGTTGCGAATCCGCCGACAGCGAGCCGTCGCCGAGGACGAGTTTGTCCGCCTCGGCGAGCACCCGGTCCAGCTCGGCCTTCCGGCCGAACTGCGCGAGGCAGCCCACGAGATGACACAGCGCCTCGGCCCGGTGAACCGGCGAGACCGCCGGATCCGCCAGCAGCGGCCGGAGCGCGGCAAGACCCGTCAGCGGGACGCCGACACTGCGCGCACAGACCGCGAGGTCGATCCGCAGCCGTGCGGCGATGTCGCCGTAGCCCGCGTGTTCGGCGGCCCGCAACGCGGCCACCGCCCGGCCGACCGTCCGGGGGCGGCCACCGAGCCGGACCCGAGCGGTCACCACCAGGCTTTCCGCACGGATCCACTGCTCGTCGGCACCGGCAGCCTCGGCGAGCGCGGCCGCGCGCTCCCCGAGGACCAGCGCGAGTTCGGGCGCCCTCAGATGCAGGGCGTCCGCTCGCTCGATCAGCCTTCCGACAGCGGACAAGGTTCCCCCGGTGGCAGCCGTGCGCCCACCCACCATGGCGGTGGGTGGGCCCGGCCGTTGGCGCTTGCTGGCTTCCACGGGGAACCCCCGGCCGTCAGTCGCGGGTCAGCTTGCGGTGGGTGACACGGTGCGGACGAGCCGCCTCGGCACCGAGACGCTCGATCTTGTTCTTCTCGTAGCCTTCGAAGTTACCTTCGAACCAGAACCACTGCGAGGGGTTCTGGTCGGTACCTTCCCAGGCAAGGATGTGCGTCGCGACCCTGTCGAGGAACCACCGGTCGTGTGAGATGACCACGGCGCAGCCGGGGAACTGCTCGAGAGCGTTCTCCAGCGAACCCAGCGTCTCGACGTCCAGGTCGTTCGTCGGCTCGTCGAGCAGGATCAGGTTCCCGCCCTGTTTGAGGGTCAGCGCCAGGTTCAGCCGGTTGCGCTCGCCACCGGAGAGCACGCCCGCCGGCTTCTGCTGGTCCGGACCCTTGAAACCGAACGCGCTGACGTAGGCACGTGAGGGCATTTCGGTCTGCCCGACGTGGATGTAGTCCAGCTTGTCCGAAACCACCTCCCATACCGTCTTCTTCGGGTCGATACCGCCACGGTTCTGGTCCACATAGGACAGTTTGACCGTCTCGCCGATCTTGACCACGCCGTCGTCCGGCTCCTCGAGCCCGACGATCGTCTTGAACAGCGTCGTCTTGCCGACACCGTTCGGCCCGATCACGCCGACGATGCCGTTGCGCGGCAGGTCGAACGACAGCCCGTCGATCAGCACGCGGTCGTCGAAACCCTTGCGCAGCTTGTCGACCTCGACGACCACGCTGCCCAGACGCGGGCCCGGCGGGATCTGGATCTCTTCGAAGTCGAGTTTGCGGTGCTTGTCCGCCTCCGCCGCCATTTCTTCGTAGCGGTCGAGACGGGACCGCGACTTGGTCTGGCGCGCCTTGGCGTTCGACCGGACCCAGTCGAGTTCGGTCCTCAGCCGCTTGGCGAGCTTGGCGTCCTTCTTGCCCTGGATGGCGAGACGCTCGCCCTTCTTCTCCAGGTACGTCGAGTAGTTGCCCTCGTAGCCGACGACGCGGCCGCGGTCGAGCTCCATGATCCACTGCGCGACGTTGTCCAGGAAGTACCGGTCGTGAGTGACCGCGAGGACGGCGCCGGCGTAGTTCGCGAGGAACTGTTCCAGCCACAGCACGCTTTCGGCGTCCAGATGGTTGGTGGGCTCGTCGAGCAGGAGCAGGTCGGGCGCGGACAGGAGCAGCTTGCACAGCGCGACACGGCGTCGCTCACCACCGGAGAGGTGGGTGACCTCCTCCTCCGGCGGCGGGCAGCGAAGGGCGTCCATCGCCTGCTCGACCGCGGAGTCGATCTCCCACGCGTCGGCGTGGTCGAGGTCCTCCTGGAGTTTGCCCATCTCCTCCATCAGCTCGTCGCTGTAGTCGGTCGCCATGAGCTCGGCGACCTCGTTGAAGCGATTGAGCTTGACCTTGATCTCGCCGAGACCTTCCTCGACGTTCTCGCGGACCGTCTTCTCCTCGTTGAGCTCGGGCTCCTGCATGAGGATGCCGACGCTCGCGCCAGGCTGGATGAAGGCTTCGCCGTTGCTGGCCTGCTCGATCCCCGCCATGATCTTCAGAACGGTGGACTTACCCGCGCCGTTGGGACCCACCACGCCGATCTTGGCGCCGGGGTAGAACGCGGTGCTGACGTCGTCGAGGATGACCTTGTCCCCGACGGTCTTGCGCACCTTCTTCATGGTGTAGATGAACTCGGCCATACCCGCGATCGTAGAGCGAGCCGATCCCGGCCTTGACGGCGGTCACCACCGAACTACCGTCAGTCAGCCCGATATCACTGAGTGAGCATCGGTTCCCTCAGGCCGCGGGTGCGTCTTCCAGCGCGGTGACCATGGGATTCCCCGGAGGTGGCGAGGGTACCGGCGCCCGCCGTACCTGGTCACGGGCCGGCCGCCGGATCTCGGCCGAGCACCGCGCGAGGTTGGGGCCGATGGAGAAGGCCTCAAGCTCAGGTAGACCGAGAGGTGCGGGGATCTCCTCGGCCGTCTCGGCGCCGCGAAGCCGCCCGGCCACGATGACCGGATCCCCCTTGCTCAGGCAGGAGAACGTCGTCATCGCCAGCTTGCGCCAGCAGGTGACCTTGACCGCGAGCTGCCGCCCCTCGCCCCACTCCCCTCTTTCCTTGTCATACCGACGTTCGACACTCATCAGGCCGAACGACACGATGTCGTGCCCGTGCACGCGTTCCGGATGGTGGACCGGTTCACTCGTCAGATTGCCGACCATGGTCACCCACGTCTCGCCCATCGCCATCACACTCGCCTTTCTCCCTCGATCCGGGCCGATCCCGGCGTTTTCGCTGGAACCCAGCCTGCCGTGGATCAAGGGACGGAAGGGGGCCCGATCCGGATCTGTGGACAACTCCGGGAGATGGGGGCTTCCTGTGGACAACTCGGCCGGAAAACCCGGAACCGTCAGGGGGATGTGCTACGAGCCGCGTTGGGTCCTCTCATTGCGTTCGTCCTGATCCGGGCCCCGGACCGGATCAGCGAGTTTCTTCAGCATCGCGTTGTACGCGGTCAGATCCGCGTCACCCGAGGCGTCCTCGCGGCGATCCCGCCGCCGGGCCTCCCGCTCGTCCTGACGCGCCCACTGCACCAGCAGCGCGACCAGCACCAGCAGCACCGGCACCTCACCGGACGCCCACGCGATCCCGCCGCCGAGCCGCTGGTCGGTCAGCAGGTCGGTGACCCAAGGCAGCTTCAGCGAGCGGTAGAAGTCCTGGCCGAGCACGGTCTGCATGCTCATCAGCGCGATGCCGAAGAACGCGTGGAACGGCATGGCGGCGAACATCATCCCCAGCCGTCCCAGCGGCGGGATCCGGCGCGGCGCCGGGTCGACGCCGATCACCGGCCAGTAGAAGACGTAGCCGGCCAGCAGGAAGTGCGCGTTCATCGCCAGGTGCGCCCAGTGGTAGTTCAGCGCGGAGTCGAACAGGCCCGAGAAGTACAGGCCGTAGAACGAGCCGACGAACAGCAGGAGCGCGACCACCGGATGTGTCAAGAACCGGGAAATCGGCGAGTGAACGGCCGCGAGCAGCCATTCGCGGGGCCCGGGCGGGCCGTCCTTGCCCGCGGCGGGCAGCGCGCGCAGCGCCAGCGTCACCGGCCCGCCGAGCACGAACAGCACCGGCGTCACCATGGACAGCAGCATGTGGTTGCCCATGTGCACGCTGAACATCGCGGGCGCGTACCGCCCGATCCCGGACGACGTCGCGATCAGCAGGACGGAACAGCCCGCGAGCCACGCGATCGTCCGGCCGGGGGGCCAGGCGTCGCCACGACGTCGCAGCCGCCGGACACCGGCCAGGTACAGACCGGCGAGAACGATCGCGAGGGTGCCGTAGACGAGATCGAACCGCCAGTCCGTGAGCAGCGCCCAGACGGACGGCGGGCCGGAGAGGTCGTAGCCGATCAGCAGTTCCGTCGTCGACGGCTGGACGAACGACTCCTGCGGCGGCGGGGTCTTCGCGAGTCCCGTCCCGATGCCGATCGTGACGAACATGATCAGCACCTCGACCGCGGCCAGCCGCAGCAGCTGCCCGCCGCCCGCGCCGTTCACCAGCCCGGCGACCCCGCGCTGCCGTTGCTGGTGCCCGAAAACGCCGAGCAGCAGCAGCGCGACGACCTTCGCGATCACGAGCAGGCCGTAGTCGGTGGTGAACAGGTCGGCGATCGTGATCCGCACCAGCGCGTTGACCACGCCGGAGATCGCCATCACGATCCAGCAGACCAGCGCCAGCTTGGAGAAGCGGGTCGCGGCGAGCTTCAGGTTCTCGCCCCGGCGCCAGCCGAGCGCGAGCAGCGCCACCAGGCCGCCGACCCACAGCGCGGCGGCGATCAGGTGGTACAGCAGGCTGTTGGTCGCCATGTCGTGCGAGCCGCCGCTCGCGGAATGCCCGGTGACCGCGACCGGGATCAGCCCGCCGACGGACAGGAAGAACACCACCGCCGTCCAGCCCCACGTCAGCGCGAGACGGCAGCCGAGGGCGACCAGCAGCGCGATCAGGGCGGTGAACAGCCACGCCTTGGGCTGCTCGATGGCGTCCACGAGGGCGACCAGCACCTCCGGCGAGAGCACCTCGGCGAACGGCCGACCGGCGCCGTCGGCCGCGGAGAACACGATGGACGAGGCGGCGGCGGCGAACCACACCCACGCGGCGATACCGGCGACGCGGATGGCGGCGTACCCGTCCGCCGCGAGCGTGCCGGACTTCTGCGGCGGGACGAGGAACGCGGCGAGCAGCAGCGAACCCACGCACAGGATCGACGAAGCCTCGGCGAGCACTCGCGCGACGGTGATGCCGTAGCGCGTCACCAGCCCCGGATCCGGCAGACCGGCGATGACGTACCCGGCGCCGCCGGTCAGCGCGACCAGGCCGACGGCCACCACCGCGGCGAGGAGCGCCCCGATGGACACCAGCGGCAGGACACCGGCCTTCCGCGAGGGTGCGGCCGGTTTCGTCACGGGGTCTGCAGGCACGTCACGAGGGTATGCCGGACGCGCAAGGGGCAAGATGGCGGCGTGCGGATCATCCTGCTGAGGCACGCCGAGTCACTCGGCAACGTCGACGAGCTCGCCTACACCCGGATCCCCGACCACGCCCTCCCGCTGACCGACGTCGGCCGCGAACAGGCGCGCCGCGCCGGCCCTGAGCTGCGGGAACTCCTCGGCGGCGAGCGCCCGGCGGTCTACGTCAGCCCGTACCTGCGGACGCGGGAAACGTTGCGGCTGCTGGACATCCGCGGCGCCTGCGAACGGATCGTGCCGGAGCCGAGGCTGCGGGAGCAGGACTGGGGCAACCTTCAGGAACCGCTGGAGCAGGAGGTCCAGAAGCAGCGCCGTCACGAGTTCGGGCACTTCTTCTACCGGCTCCCCTTCGGCGAATCCGGCGCCGACGTCGACGACCGGGTCGCGGCCTTCCTCAGCGAGCTGGCGGCCTGCGGCGAAGATCACCCCGAGACCGTGCTGGTCGTCTCGCACGGGCTGACCATCCGGTTGCTGTGCCGTCGGCTCTTCGGCTGGAGCATTGAGCTTTTCGAGTCCCTGTCCAACCCGACCACCTGCGAATACCGGGTCGTCGAGCGGCAAGGCGACAAGTGGACGCTGAACCGCCCGTTCCGTCAGTGGCGGGACTCACCCGACGGGGAGACTCAGGACTGAAGGCGCCAGGAGCGACACCCGGGTCCCCAGCCCGGGGGTGGACTCGATTCGCGCGTGGCCGCCGATCTCGGCCATCCGCGCGATGATCGAGTTCTCCAGGCCGAACCCGGACGGGCGGGCGCCGACGTCGAATCCGGCGCCGTGATCGCGCACGGTCAGCGAGATCCCGCCGCCGATCTCCTCGATGCTGACGACGGCGCGCCTGGTCCCGGAGTGCTTCAGCGTGTTGCGCAGGGCTTCCCTGGCCGAGTCGTGCAGGGCCATGGCCGTTTCCTCGGCGAGGCCCGGACCGCAGTCGTCCTGGACGACGACCTCGACCCGAAGTCCTTCCGCGGCCATCTCGGCGGCGAGCAGCCGTAGCCGCTGGTGCAGCCCGGTGGACGTCGCGGGTTCGTGTTCGAGGCTGATCCGGAGGCGCATCGCCTGGGCGCGGGCGGTGCGGCGGACCCGGTCGAGGCTGGCGGCCGGGTCGAGTTCGTCGGCGGGCGCGGGGATCGCGAACGACTCCATCACCTGGAGGACGGTGTCGTGGACGTCGCGGCGGTGCCGTTCCCGTTCCGCCGCGCGGCCTTGCTGTTCCCCGAACCCGAGCGCGAACCGCATCGACGCGCCGAGCAGGCCGACGATCGCGAGCGACGCCGCCAGCGCGGTCCCGAGGGTCAGGAAGACGGCGAGCACGAGCGGTGCGGCGCCGGAGACCGCGGCCACCGCGTAGTGCAGCGCCACCGCACCGCCGATGACGAGCGCCCCCGCCAGCGCGCCGCGCAGCAGGGTCCAGACCATCACCGTGCCCATCAGGTGAGTCCAGGTGATCGACGTGATCGCGTCGTCCTGTCCGGGCGTCGCGACGAGCGCGGCCCCGACGGTCAGGAGCACCGCGAACCCGGCGTCGGCCACCGGCACCAGCCGCGCGCTCGCCGGGTCGCGGGTGGACCGGCGGAAGATCCAGACGACTTCGGCGAGGCTCGGCACCAGGTGCGCCGCGACGAGGGCCCACAGCGCCGGCGACGTGCCGGCACCGCCCGTCCACAGCGCCTGCACCAGCATCGCCAGCCGGAACACCACCGGGACCAGCACGAGCCGGGGCAACGTGGTCTGCACCAGCCTGGCCGGGATCCCGGGGACCTGGTGACGGCCGGTCAGGACCCCTACGCCACCGCCGAGCATCAGCACCCTCACGCCGCTCCTCCCCGGATCAGCCACCCTGAAACAGCGAACGAATCGCATTCATTTCAGTTTATGAGGACAAGCTTGCCCGCGTGTCGGCGAGGATGTCAACGGGCGACCGGCGCGGACTCCTCCTCCCGTTTCTTCGCCCGTGCGGCGGCCAGGGCGGCCGGGACGATCAACGCGGCGGTGAGGCCGACGAACAGGAACGACACCGAAAGCGACGTCACCTGCGCGATTCCGCCGATCAGCGGCGGCCCGGCGAGAAATCCGGTGTAGGCGATCGCGGTGACGAAGGCCAGTTCCCGTTCCCCTCCGGTGCCGTCGGCGCGTTTGCCCGAAGCACCCGCGAGGCTCAACGCGATCGGGAAGGCCGCGGCCAGTCCGGCGCCCGCCAGCGCGAAACCGACGAAGCCGAACACCGGCAGGTGAGCGAGCGCGGCGAGCACCAATCCGGCGGCGGCGATCCCGGCGCCGATCACCAGCGCGCGGGTCGCGCCGAAGCGTTCTTGCAGCCAGGCGCCGGCAAGCCGGGCGAGTCCCATGGCCAGCGCGAACCCGGCATAGGCGAACGCGGCCGGGCCTTCACCGACGCCATGGGCGGACGTCATCAGCAACGCCGACCAGTCCGAGCTCGCGCCCTCCGCGATCGCCGAGAACAGCGCGACGGCGGCCAGCAGCCACAGCACGGGACGTTTGGCGGGCGGTATCCGCGGTTTCTCGATCGGCTCGGCGTGCGCCGGCCGCGCACCGGGCACGGCCGCGACGACGAAGGCGAGCACGACCAGCGCGCTCAACGCGGCGACGGTGAGATGCCTGCCCGGCGACCACTCGTGCGAGGCGGCGAACCCGGCGGCGACCGAACCCGCCAGCGCGCCGAAACTGAACCCTGCGTGCAGGGTCGGCATGATGGCGCGCCCGAGGCGCCTTTCCACCTCGACGCCGGCGACGTTCATGGCGACGTCCAGCGCGCCGACGCTCGCGCCGAGCACGAACAACGCCCCCGCCAGCAGGGCGACCGACGACGAAAAGCCGATCATCGGCAGGGCGGCGCAGGCGATGATCGTGCTGCCCGCGACCACCGCGCGGGCGCCGTGCCGCTCGATCAGCCTGCCCGACACCGACGCCGCGATCAGCATGCCGACGCTGGCCCCCAGCAGGGCGAGGCCGAACACACCCGGTGAAGCACCCACTCGTTCCGAGAGCGCCGGTGTCCGCGGTGCCCACGAGCCGAGCGCGGCCCCGTTGAGCGCGAACACGACGAAAACGGCCGTACGGTCACGCATAGACCCCAGTCCCCTTTCGATTCCTGTTCCCCCAGAATGACTTAAGCGCTTCAGAAAGTCCACCGGTTCCTTCAGTGACTAGACTCGCCCGGTGACCAGCACGCGACGGCGACGACCGACGTTGGACGATGTCGCCGACGCCGTCGGCGTGTCGCGGGCGACCGTTTCGAACGCCTACAACCGGCCCGACCAGCTGTCCGCCCGGCTGCGGGAAGAGGTGCTGCGCGCGGCCAAGAAACTCGGCTACGCGGGGCCGAACCCGACGGCGCGCAGCCTGGCCACCAGCCGCAACGGCGCGATCGCCGTCATGCTGGACACGAACCTGTCGACGGCGTTCTCGGATCCCGCGCTGTCGGTCACCCTCGACGCGCTCGCGACCGTCGTCGATCCCGAAGGCCACGCCCTCCTGCTGCTCCCCGGCGATGGCGAGAGCGGCGGGCCGCGCGCGGAGCGGATCCTGACCGCGCAGGCCGACATCGCCGTCGCGTATTCGCTGGCCGACGGCGCGCCGGCGCTGACGGCGGTCCGCGACCGGGGGCTCCCGCTGGTGGTGATCGATCAGCCGCACGTCCGCGGCGCCGCCCGCATCGGAGTCCAAGATCGGGCGGGGGCGGCCGCCGCGGCCCGGCACCTGCTCGACCTCGGCCATCGGCGGATCGGGATCTTGTCGGCGCAATGTCTCTCGGCGCCGCGCGGTGGCGAACTGAGCCCGGAGGAAGCCGGGAACAGCCGTTTCCACGACAACCGCGAGCGGATGGCCGGTTACCTGGAAACGCTGGCCGAGGCGGGTGTCCCGATGGCGGACGTACCGATCTGGGAGGCGTCCGGGCTGTCGGTGGGGGGAGCCCTCCCGAGCGCTTTCGGCCTGCTCGACCGGCAGCCGCGGCCGACGGCGCTGCTGTGCATGTCGGATCTGCTGGCGCTGGCGGCGATCTCGGCGGCGCGGCAGCTCGGACTGTCCGTTCCGGGTGATCTTTCCGTGGTGGGCTTCGACGACGTCCCGCCCGCCCGATGGTCCGAACCACCGCTGACGACGGTCCGGCAGGATCTCTCGGCCAAGGGACGGGCCGCCGGCGAACTGGTGCTCGGCCTGCTGCGCGGGACCAAGACACCCGCACCCGCCGAACTGCCCGCTGAACTGGTCGTCCGAGACTCCACCGCGCCCGTTTAGCACCCCACTCCGGAGAGCACAAGGCGGTTCCGGTGATATGTGGACAACTCGGCCCGATCGAGCGGCGCACAACTACTTATCCACAGAAGTAGAAATGCGGGCAGACAAAGCCGGCATGGCGCGTCATCGTGGAATCACACATTCACCGGCGGCCATCGAGCCGCTGATTCACGGGGGAGAACCCAGCCATGCACCGACGTTTGACGAACCTGCGCGCACGCCTTCCGCACGTGCTCCTCCTGGCCATGCTCAGCCTGCTGACCAGCACTGGAGTCGCAAGCGCCGCCACCACACCGCCCGCACCCGCCTGCCAGAAGGGCGAGTTCTGCGTGTGGCCGGAAGAATCGTTCAGCGGCACCGCGCAGAGATTCGACTTGCGCACCTCGAATCCCGAGGAATGCATTCCCTTGCCCGAAGGCTTCGACGGTCATTCGTTCGTGAACCGGCTGAGCCGCGACGTCACGATTTACCAGAGCGAAGAGTGCACCACGGAGGGAGATTTCATCACCTATCCGGGTGGCGGCACCTACGTGCCCCAGGGACCGTTCGTGATCCGCGCCCTCAAGATCTGGGACTGACCACCCCGACGGTTCGCGCTGGTCGCTTGCAGGAGAGTCGACTCGCGACCAGCGCGAACCCTGGGGCCGCTCCCCCGAGGCGGCCCCGGCCCGTGAGCGCGTCACCGCGCGTTGTGACGCGCTCACGGGTGTTCCAAAAAACGGTGGGCCGGACCTGAAACGATCTGGCGGTGTCGAACGATCGACAGGTTGGTGACGGCTAAGCTGCCGAAGCTGGGCGACTCCCACGTCGCCGACGCCGGCCCTCGTAGCTCAGCTGGATAGAGCAAGAGCCTTCTAATCTCTAGGTCGCAGGTTCAAGTCCTGCCGGGGGCACGTCACAGACGGTCCCGCTGCGAAGCGCGAACGCGCTTTCGCGGCGGGACTCTCAGAACTCGGGCCGGGCGTCTTGAGTTCGCCATGACGCTCGTTGACCTCTCCGGGGAGCAGTTCGTCGACTTTTCCCCACACGCCGGTCTTCCCGGTGCGCGCACGTCGTAAGAAAGATCACGTCCGGCCACCCTCGGCTCCGGGAGGCCGAACGGGCTTCAGCCGCCAAGACTCCTCAACACGACGAGCACCTCGTCCGGCACGCCGAGGCGGGCTTCCACGTCTGCCACCTTCGAGGCAACGCGCCGGTGCGTCGTACGGCCACGGGCGCTGAGATGGACGAGCACCCGGCGCCGATCGGCGACGTCGACCTCGCGATAGGCCTGCGCGGTGGTCACCAGTTTGTCGACCACCCTGGTCAGGGTCGGCCCGGTGGTCAGCGTGCGGTCGGCGAGGTCTGCCATGGACAGGCCACCCTTTCCGCTCAACGCGTCCAGCACCAGCCACTGGTCCAGGGTCAGCCCCTCCTTGGCGAGCACTTGATCCGCCCTGGCCGCGACGCTCCGCGCGGCACGGGTGAGCGAGCCGGTGAGCGACATCCCCGCGGTCGCCGCCCCACGTGACCCCATATCCCGTCCCCTTGCCAAAACCGGACCCCGCCGCAATACTTCCAGGTGAAAGCAATTTGACCTTACCGGGCCACCGCACGGAGCGCCATGCCCCTCCAGCTCGCCACCGGCGACGACACCTGGCGCGTGGCCATGGTGCTTCCGCTGCAGGGGCCAGCCGGGCTGTTCGGCCCGTCCTGCGAGGCCATCACGGAACTGGCCGTCCACGAACTCAACGAATCCGGCGGAATCCTGGGCAGGCAGGTCGAGGCCGAGGTGGTCGACGGCGGCGCGGCCCCCGCACAGGTGGCCGCGGACCTGCGGCGGCTCGTCGACAGCGGGCAGATCGACGCGGTGAGCGGCTGGCACATCTCCTCGGTCCGGCACGCGCTGGCGCCGGTGGTCGCCGACAGGCTGCCGTACGTGTACACCTCACTCTACGAAGGCGGCGAGCGCAGGTCGGGCATCTTCTGCACGGGCGAGACACCGCGCTGCCAGATCGAACCGGCCCTGCGCTGGCTCCGGGACCACCTCGGCGCCCGGCGCTGGTTCGTCGTCGGCGACGACTACGTCTGGCCCCGCCGGTCGGCACAGGCGATCCGGCACTACGCCAGGGACCTCGGCCTGCGGATCACCGGCGAGGCGTTCGTCGGGCTCGGCACCGGCGATATGTCCACAGTGGTCCGCGCGGTGGAACAGTCCACAAGCGACGGTGTCCTCATGTTGCTGGTCGGGCAGGACGCGGTGCGCTTCAACCGGGCCTTCGCCGCGCGCGGTCTCAGCGAACGCCTCGTCCGGTTCAGCCCGCTGATGGAGGAGAACATGCTCCTCGCCAGCGGCGCGCACGCCACCGACAACCTCTACGTCTCCGCGGCCTACTTCCGGTCCATGGTCACGGCGGACGCCATGGACCTGCTCGGCCGCTACGTCGACCGGAATGGGCCCGGAGCGCCGGCGCTGAACAACGCGGCCGAATCCTGTTACGAGGGGCTGCACACACTCGCGGAACTCGTCCGCCGGGCGGGCAAGCCGGATCTTCCCGCGCTCAACGCGGCGATCGACGGCGTCGCTTATCACGGGCCGCGGGGGACGATCGAGTTCCGCGGGCAGCAGGCCGATCAGCACGTCCATCTCGCGATCGCCGACGGCTACGACTTCGAAGTCCTCACCCGCCTGTAGAACAACCCGGGCTTGACGGGCTCCGGTAGCTCACATACTTTCATTTGGAACTATTTCAGGTGATGCACATTACGAGGGAGGTGAGCATGGGCAACGTGGGCCTGCTCTACGTCGGCGCCGCCCTCATGGTCAACGGCCTGATGCTGCTCGGCCGGATACCGCCCCGTTCGGCGGCGGTGCTCAACCTCTTCGTGGGGGCGCTGCAGTGCGTCACCCCCACTGTCCTGATCGTCCAGGCCGACGGGAATCCGGACGCGATCCTCGGCGCGTCGGGCCTGTACCTGTTCGGTTTCACCTACCTGTACGTCGGCATCGCGAACCTCGCCGGTCTCCCGTCCGAAGGCATCGGCTGGTTCTCGCTCTTCGTGGCGGGCGCCGCCGTGGTGTACGCGGGAATCTCGTTCTGGCACGACAAGGATCCGGTGTTCGGGGTCATCTGGCTGGCCTGGGCCCTGTTGTGGACGTTGTTCTTCCTGGTGCTCGGGCTCGGCATGGACCGGCTGACGAGGTTCACCGGCTGGACCGTCCTCCTGCTCAGCCAGCCGACCTGTTCGGTGCCCGCCTTTCTCGGCCTCACCGGCGGCTACCGCAGCGACGGCGGCACCGCGCTGCTGGCCGCCACGATCGCCGTCGCGCTGGTCGCGGCGGCCGCCCTGCTCCAGAAAACCCACCAGGAGAAGAGGAGTCCTCATGCGACACGGTGACATTTCCGCCAGCCCGGACACGGTCGGCGTCGCGGTGGTCAACTACAAGATGCCGCGCCTGCACACCAGGACCGAAGTCCTCGACAACGCCCGCAAGATCGCCGAAATGGTGGTGGGCATGAAGAGCGGGCTGCCGGGTATGGACCTGGTGGTGTTCCCGGAGTACTCGACCCAGGGCATCATGTACGACCCGAAGGAGATGTACGAGACCGCGGCCACCATTCCCGGCGAGGAGACCGAAATCTTCGCCGCGGCCTGCCGGGAGGCCCAGACCTGGGGCGTCTTCTCCATCACCGGAGAGCGGCACGAGAACCATCCGGACAAGGCGCCGTACAACACCCTCGTGCTCATCAACGATCGAGGCGAGATCGTCCAGAAGTACCGCAAGATCCTGCCGTGGTGCCCGATCGAGGGCTGGTACCCGGGGGACGAGACCTACGTCAGCGACGGCCCCAAGGGCTTGAAGATCTCGCTGATCATCTGCGACGACGGGAACTATCCCGAGATCTGGCGCGACTGCGCGATGAAGGGCGCCGAACTGATCGTGCGCTGCCAGGGGTACATGTACCCGGCCAAGGAGCAGCAGGTGCTGATGGCCAAGGCGATGGCGTGGGCCAACAACTGTTACGTGGCCGTGGCGAACGCCGCCGGGTTCGACGGCGTCTATTCCTACTTCGGCCATTCCGCCATCATCGGCTTCGACGGGCGCACTCTCGGCGAGACCGGCGAGGAGGAGTACGGGATCCAGTACGCACAACTGTCGGTTTCGGCGATCCGCGACGCACGGACCTACGACCAGTCGCAGAACCACATCTTCAAGCTGCTGCACCGCGGGTACACCGGCGTGCGGGACTCGGGCGAGGGCGACAAGGGCGTGGCGGACTGCCCCTTCGACTTCTACAAGCTCTGGGTCACCGACGCGAAGAAAGCGCAGGAGAAGGTGGAATCGATCACCCGCGACACGATCAGTCCGCGTCACCCAGAATGAGCACGGTGAGGCGGACACCGCGCGTCGTGTGAACGAGACTCAGCACCAGCGGGACGAGCACGAGCGCGATGTAGGTCCACAATGACCAGTGGTACAGCTCGTGCAGGTGCCATGTCTCCTTGAGGGCGATGAAGAACGCGCCCGCACAGACGATGAACCAGCCGCGGGCCTTGTTGGCGAAGGTGGTCATGGTGCGCCGCTGCTGGGCGGTGAGCGACTCCATGATCTCGCGGTGCACCTTGTCCCGGCGGCGACGTTCCTTGGCGATGGCCACCGGCGGCAGCAACCACCACCAGCGGGAGACGCCACTTCGGCCGGTGGGAACGCGCGTCCTGACCGAGCGCAGGTCGTCGAACTGCTCGCTTTCCGCGCGGAGTTCCAGGGCGCCCTGGTACATCGGCCCGGCGACCAGGAGCCAGCCGCCGAGGAAGGCGGACCAGGCGATGGCGTATTCGATGTCGATCACCCTCTTCTCGGACCACCGATGATCGTGATCCCCACCGGCCAGCGTATTGCTTCCTGCGCCGTCCCGCCCTAGGGCGTGTTTCATAAGTCTGTTCGATGGGCTTCGTGATCCAGGTGGTTCCTGGCGATGCGGCGGGATCGCCCTCGTACCGGGTCGTACTCGGGCGCATCCCGCCGTGCCGCCAGGGGACACCTGGGCGCGAAGACCGCGAACTTGACTTGTGAAACACGCCCTAGGGGTCTCGCCGGGTCGGTAGGGGTTGTTCCGGCCGGTCCCCCGCCCGCACGCTCGATGACACGGGCATTCGCCCGTCATCGATGCGCAGGAGGGTCCGGGTGGCCGGAAAAGACGAGGGTCTCTGGGTACGGAGGTTCCACCCCGCGGACGACGCGGCCTACCGGGTCGTCTGCCTTCCGCACGCGGGTGGCTCCGCGAGCTACTTCTTCCCGGTTTCGAAAACGCTGAGCCGGGTCGCCGACGTCCTCGCGATCCAGTACCCGGGGCGGCAGGACCGCCGGACCGAAAAGGGCATCGACACCATCGCCGGGCTCGCCGACCGTGTGGCCGAAGCGCTCCGGCCCTGGCTGGACCGGCCGACCGTCCTTTTCGGTCACAGCATGGGCGCCACCCTCGGCTTCGAAGTCGCCCGCAGGCTCGAATCCGCCGGCACCAAGCCGCACGCGCTGTTCGTCTCCGGCCGCGTGGCACCCACCCGCGCCCGCGACGAAACCGTGCACCTGCGCGACGACGCCGGTCTCATCGCCGCGGTCAAGGCACTCGGGGGCACCGACTCCCAGGTCTTCGAGGACGAAGCGGTGCTGGAGATGGTCCTGCCCTCGATCCGCACGGACTACACCGCCGCCGAGACCTACCGCTACGAACCGGGACCACTGCTGGAAACCCCGATCCACGCCCACGTCGGCGACGACGATCCCAAAGCGACTGTCGACGAGGTCCGGGACTGGCGGGAACGCACCAGCGGCCGGTTCACCCTGACCACCTATCCCGGCGGTCACTTCTACCTCACCACCCACGCAGCCGCGGTCATCCAGTCGATCGCCGAGGTCCTCACGCCTTCCGAGTTCCACAACGCTCACTGAGAAGGAGCCCTGCCATGATGCCCATCAAGATCGACCCCACGGGATCGCGCGCGCTGCCGTCGGATCTGGAGACCCGGCTGAAGGTCGAAGACCTGACCGAGGACCTCAAGATCTGTGTCAACGGAGGGTACGAACACTTCTCTCACGCCGGGGAATTCCAGAAGGTCGACGACGTGAACGTCGCGGTCTTCCGCTGGTCGGGGCGCACCAAGATCGCGGAGTGACTCGAAGGTGAAATCCGGAGAATCCTTGTCCAGCAAGACGAAGAAGGGGTGAGTCCATGTCCGCGAGACTCTTCGCCACCGATTCCGTGCAGACCTTCGACGAACTCGAACACCGCGCACTCGGTGTGGCGGAAGCGTTAAGGGAACGCGGCGTCACTCCTGGGACCCGAGTGATGCTGAAGGCCGGGAATTCCGCCGCCTATGTGACCACGCTGCTCGCGCTGATGCACACCGGCGCGTCCATCGTGCTGGTCGACCAGCAGGAGCACGCCGACGAGACCCAGCGCGTCCTCGACCAGGCCGGGGTCAAGATCAGCCTCGTCGACGAGGACGCCCCGCTGGTCACCGACGGGGCGCACGCGCTGCTCTACGAACTCCTGGTCGCCGGGGCCACCCAGACCGCCCGGGACCCGGAGTTGCGGATCGGCCCGTGGTGCGACCTGCCGGACGGGCTGATCATGTACTCGTCCGGCTCGACCGGGGTACCCAAGGGTGTCGTCAAGAACGGCGGCCGGTTCCTGAAGAACCTCGAGCGCAACGCCGAGCAGGTCGGGCACCACAGCCGCGACGTGCTCATGCCGATGCTGCCGTTTTCCCACCAGTACGGCCTGTCCATGGTGCTGATCGCCTGGCTGGTGCGGTGTTCGCTGGTGGTCGCGCCCTATCGCCGGGTCGACCGGGCGGTGCGGATGGCGGGGCAGTGCGGGGTGACCGTGACCGACGGGACTCCCTCGACGTACCAGAGCATCCTCAACATCGTGAAGCGCAATCCCGGCTACAGTGCCGAATTGGCCACGGTGCGGATGTTCTGCAGTGGCGCGGCGCCACTGGGTTCCACCCTCAGCGACGACTACGTGGCGCAGTTCGGGTTGCCGCTGCTGGACAGTTACGGCAGCACGGAACTCGGGAACCTCGCGTTCGCGAACCCCGAGAACCCGGTCGGCTGCGGCCGGGCCCTGCCCGGCCACGAGCTGCACATCCTCGACGACGAGGGAAATCGCCTGCCCGCCGGGGAAACCGGCGAGATCGTGATGTACTGCCCGGACATGATGGCGGGCTACCTCGCCACCGACGGTTCGCTGGATGTCGCCGAGCAGGGCTGGCGGCACACCGGCGATTTCGGTTACCTCGACAAGGACGACAACCTTTTCGTGGTGGGCCGCAAATTCGCCGTCCACCGCAAGGGACACACGCTCTACCCGGAGATCATCGAGCACAAGGTCACCGAAACCTTGTGCTCGGTCAAGGTGATCCCGCTGCCCGACGACCGGCGCGGCTGTCAGCTGGTGTTCTTCGTCGAAGATCCGCTCGGCCATGACACGCGGCACTGGCGGGCCCGGATCGGTGAAGTACTGCCGGAGTTCGAGCGGCCGGACCGGATCCAGGTCGTCGACCGTTTCCCCTTGAACCGCAACGGAAAGCCCGACAAGCGACGGCTGACGGAAGTGGCGCTGGCCGACGCCGAACTTTCCGCCGAGCCGAAGGCCGGCTGACGGAATGACCGAAGAACGCACCGCGCTGATCTTCCCGGGGATGGCCCCGACCGGGGCCGCCGATCTCGGCCGGTTCCTGATGATCAACCGGACCGCCCGCGAGCGGCTGGCGGTGGCCGAGGACGTACTCGGCTACCGCCTGCTGGATCGCGCCCGCGAGCCCGGCGCCGAGTACGGCGAGGCCGCGCAGGTCGTCTTCATGCTGACTTGTCTTTCCCTGGCCGACTGGGCCGAGGACGCCCTCGGGATCAAACCCGAGGTGTGCGCCGGCCCCTGTTTCGGCCAGAAGGCGATGACCGCGTACACCGGCGTGCTCCCGTTCGAGGAGGCCGTCCGGCTCACCGCGGAACTCTCGCGATGCGAGATCTCTTATTTCTCCGGGGAATACTCGGACGTCGTCACCCATTGCTTCGTGCGGACACCCGAAGAGGGTTTCTCCGCCGTACTGGCCGAACTGGCGGACGAAGGCGAGTTCCACGACGTCTCCGGGGTCATCGATCGCGGGTTCTACCTGCTTTCGTTGCGGGAGAGCGCTTTGGACCACGTGAAGAGCCGGGTCCGCGCCGTCGGCGGCTATTCCATGCACACCATGCGCCCCGCCGTGCACTCCACCTTCTTCGGTGGCCTGCGCCGCCGGGCCGAGGCCGAGGTATTGGCCGGTTTCACCCTCGCCGACCCCGGACTGCCGGTGGTCGCCGATCAGGACGGCGCGCTGCTCGACACGGCCGACGGCGTACGGCGCATGCTGCTGGACACCTTCGACCGGCCGATCGACTGGCCGTCGATGGTCGCCACCCTGCGTGCACAAGGCGTGACGTCGCTGTGTTTCGCCGGGCCGGACAACCTCTTCCACCGGGTCGACAGCACCGTGTCGAACTTCGAGGTGCGAACGGTCACCCCGGCGATGGCCCTCACCCCGCGCCGCCGACTCCCCTGAAAGTGTCCGTCCCTGGCCCTAGTATCGGGCCATGGACAGGATCGATCGCGTCGGCCGGGTCATCAGGGCAACACCGGAGACCGTCTACAGCGCACTCCTCGACCGTGCGTCCCTGGAAGCCTGGCTGCCGCCGGAAGGCATGAGCGGCCGGATCGAGCAGTGGGATCCACGGCCCGGCGGCGGTTTCCGGATGGTCCTCACCTACCTCGACGCCACCGACAACCCCGGCAAATCCTCGGACGCGACCGACGTCGTCGAGGTCGGTTTCGCCGATCTCGTGCCGCTGGAGCGCGTGGTGCAGCGGGCGGTGTTCGAGGCCGACGACCCGGCCTTCGCGGGCACCATGACGATGACCTGGGACCTCGCCGCGGCCGGTGACGGGACCGAGGTGACCGTCACCGCCACGGACGTGCCGCCGGGGATCGGCCAGGCGGACCACGAGGACGGGATCACGTCCTCGCTGGCCAACCTGGCCGCGTACGTCGAAAACCCCACCCGCGTTTAGTCCTCTGATCGCGGGTTGGTGGCCAGCCACGTCCGGATGGCCTCAGCGGTCGTCGCGGCGTGCTCCTCCAGCATCGTGAAGTGATCCCCCGCGACGTCCACCGTGTCGTGCGGCAGCGCCCAGCCCGACCGCCACTCCGTCCGATCCCGCCAAGCCTCCAACGGCTCCGACGCGCGCACGAGCAGCGTCGGGACACCGGTCTCGACGGGCACCTGCTCGGCGAACAGCCGCAGGTAAGCGCCCATCGCGGTGAGCCGGGTGTCGTCCAGCGCCTGCGCGACGCCGTCGGTGAGCCTGTCGCGGATCCCGTCGAGCGCGTGCTGGTCCTGCGGATAGACGTCGATGAGCACCAGCGCGCGCGGCGCCGCTCCGGCCTGCTCCAGATACGTGGCCAGAGCGTGGGCCAGCGGCCCGCCCGAGGAATGGGCCACCAGCGCGACCGGGCCGCGGTCTTCGCGGAGGATCGCGTCCGCCTGCGCGCGCAGCACGGCCTCGACCGAATCCGGCAGCGGCTGCCCTGGGCCGAACCCGGGCACCGGCACCACGGAGACGTCCTGGACGTCCCGGAACGACGCGGCGAACCGCGCGTACTCGTGCGGCCCCGAGCCGGCGAGCAGGGACGGGACGCAGACCAGTTCGGGGCCACCCGGCCCCTTGGCGAGCCGGACCGCCTGGAGGTTCTGCTCCTCCGCGGTGTCCACGGTGAACGCCGGACGGTAGCGGGACGCCTGCGCGGCCAGCGCGATGAACTGCCCGACCTCGTCGAGTTCCACCGCGCGGGCGAACATCGCGCTGAACACCCCGTCCGGCCGTGGGGCCTCGACGGTCCGTTCAGGTGTCTTCAAGTCCGTGGCGATCCGGTCGGCGACGGCGAGCGGGTTCGGGTGGTCGAAGACGAGCGACGGCGGCAGGCGGAGCCCCGTCGCGGTGGCGAGGCGGTTGCGCAGGTCCACCGCGGTGAGCGAGTCGAAACCGAGTTCGAGGAACGCGGCCTCGGCGTCGACGGCTTCGTCGTGGCCGAGCACCGCCGCGACCTGACCGCGCACCAGATCCAGGATCGCGGTGTCGCGTTCCTGACCGCTCAGCCCGGCGAGCCGTTCGCGGAACGCGCCGCCGGTGGCGGGCGCTCGCCGCGCGCGGGCCCGGATCAGACCGCGCAGCAACGGCGGGATGTCGCCGTCGAGTTCGGTTCGCAGCGCGGCGAGGTCGAGCCGCATCGGAACGGTCACCGGCCGGCCATCGGCCAGTGCGGCGTCGAACAGCGCCAGACCCTCCTCTGTGGACAGTCCGGTCACGCCGGACCTGGCCATCCGGTCGACGTCGGCGTCGCCGGTCATCGCACTCGTGGTGGCCCACAAACCCCAGGCCAGCGACGCACCCGCGAGCCCGGCCGCCCGGCGTCGCTCGACGAGCGCGTCCACGAACGCGTTGGCCGCGGCGTACCCGGACTGCCCGGGATTGCCGAAGACCCCTGCCGCGGAAGAGAACACCACGAAGGGTGCGGCGCCGGGCGCGAGTTCGTGCAGGTTCACCGCGGCGTCGACCTTCGGCGCGAGCACGCGGTCCAGCCGTTCCGGGGTCAGCGCGGAGACCAGTCCGTCGTCCAGCACACCGGCGGCGTGCACGATGCCGGTCACCGGATACGCGGCCAGGACTTCGCGCAGTGCCTCGCGATCGGCCGCGTCACAGGCCACGATCCGCACGTCGGCGCCGAGGGCGGTCAGCGCGGTGGCCCCGGGTGCCTCGGCACCGGACCGGCTGAGCAGCACCAGGTTCCGCACGCCGTGTGCCTCCACCAGGTGCCGTGCCACCGCACCGCCGAGCAGACCGGTGCCGCCGGTGATCAAGACGACGTCGTCGGGGCTCCACGGCGCGGCGGCGCCTGGCTCGGGAACGCGTACGAGACGGGGCACGAGCGCGACACCGTCACGGACGACGACCTGCGGCTCGCCGAGGGACAGCGCGGCTCCCACCTCGTCGGAATCCGTGTCGACCAGCACGAACCGGCCGGGATGTTCGGCCTGCGCGGACCGCACCAGCCCCCACACCGCGGCGGTCACCGGATCCTCGATCCCGCCCCTGGTCACGACCACGAGCGGGCCGTCGCCGGATTCGATCCAGGCCTGGACTCGCTCCAGCGCCGCGCCCAGTACGGGACGCAGTTCGCCGGTCTCGGACTCCCACACGGTCGCGGTCACCGGAGAGGCTGTACCGACGCGAGCCGGGACCCAGTCCAGGCCGAACAACGACTCGCGATGGCCGGGCGCCGCCATCGGCCGCAGCACCAGGCCATCGATCTCCGCGACCGGCGAGCCTTCGCCGTCGGCGAGGCTCAACGCGACGCCGTCGGCCGTGGGCGACAGCCGTACCCGCAGGCTCGACGCGCCACGGGAAATCAGCGTGACGCCGGTGAACGCGAACGGGAGCCGGATCCCTTCCCCTGCCGAAAATTCGCCCAGCGCGATGCCGTGCAGCGCGCCGTCCAGCAGGGCGGGGTGCAGGCCGAAGCCGGCCGCATCGGCGGTCTGCGCCTCGGGCAGGTCCACTTCCGCGAACACCTCGGACCCGCGCCGCCAGGCGGTCCGGAGCCCTTGGAACGCCGGGCCGTACTCGAGGCCCGCCTGCGCGAGCTGGTCATACAGAGAGTCGACATCGATCCGTTCCGCACCCGTCGGGGGCCACTCCACCAGCGGCGATCCACGGTCCGGTGCCGGCACCAGCAGTCCGTGCGCGTGCCGGGTCCACGGCTCGTCCGTGTCCCGGGAGTACACGCCGACCTCGCACCGGCCGTCCGCGTCCGGCTCCCCGAGTTCGACGGAGAGCAGGACACTTCCGCGCTCGGTAAGGACGAGCGGGGCTTCGAGGGTGAGCTCGTCGAGCGCATCGCAGCCGATCTGGGCTCCCGCGCGCAACGCGAGTTCCACGAACGCGGTGCCCGGCAGCAGAACGGTCCCGGCGACGGCGTGGTCGGCGAGCCAAGCGTGCGTCTCCAGCGAGATCCGGCCGGTGCACAGCAGGCCGCCGGTTCCGGGAACCGGGACCGCGGCGCCGAGCAGCGGATGATCCACCGCCGCCTGCCCGAACGCCGACGCGTCGCCACTCGCCGCGCCTACCTCCAGCCAGAAACGCTTGCGCTGGAACGCATACGTCGGCAGGTCGACCCTCTCGGCAGCGGGCAGCACCGCCGACCACGTCGGGCTCAATCCCCGCACATGAGCCTCGGCCAACGAGGTCACGAACCGGCCGCCCTCGTCCCGGCGCAGACTTCCCAGCGCGACGGCGTCCTCACTGATCTCGGCGATTCCGTTGGTCAGCACCGGATGCGGGCTGGACTCGACGAAGAACCGGAACCCGTCGGCCAGCAGGCGACGCACGGTCTGTTCGAAGTGGACAGTGCCACGAAGGTTACGGAACCAGTAGGCCGCGTCGAAACTCGTCTCACCGGTGACCGTCGAATAGAACGGGACGGCCGGCGTCCGCGGTTCGATGTCCTTCAGTGCGCTGAGGACGTCCTGTTCGATCGCGTCGACATGCGCGGAGTGCGACGCGTAGTCCACCGGAATCCGCTTCGCCCGGACGCCGACCAGTTCGCACCGTTTGATCAGGTCGTCCAGCCCGGCAACGTCACCCGAGACCACCACCGCCGACGGCCCGTTCACCGCCGCCACCGAGACACGCTCCGGCAGCAACTCCCGAACACGTTCCTCCGACGTGGCCACCGAGACCATCCCGCCACGGCCGGACAACGCCAGAATCGCCTTGCTCCGCAGGCACACCACACGAGCCGCGTCTTCCAACGACAAGGCGCCGGCCACGTATGCCGCCGCGATCTCACCCTGCGAATGCCCCACCACCGCCGCAGGCTCGATCCCGCACGCACGCCACAACCGCGCCAACGACACCATCACCGCGAACAACACCGGCTGAACCACATCGACCCGCTCCAACGCGGCGGCATCCGACAGTACGCCGGTCAGCTTCCAGTCCACAAAGGAACCCAGCGCGGTTTCGCAGTCGGCCATCGACTCCGCGAACACCGACGACGACTCCATCAGCTCCACAGCCATCCCGACCCACTGCGAACCCTGACCCGGGAACACGAACACCGGCTTGCCCGGCAGCGCGGTCCCTTCCACCAAGACGCCCGACGGCTCCCCCGCGGCGAGAGCGTTCAGCCCGGCCGCATGGTCCCCGACGATCGCGGCGCGATGCGCGAACAGCGGCCGTGAGGCCAGTGTCGCGGCGACCCCGTCAATATCGTCTACAAAGGACTTCAGCCGAACAGCCTGAGCACGCAGTGCTTCCGGAGTTCGCGCAGACAGCAGCCACGGCACCGCTCCGGTCACGATCGGGGGCGCGGTCTCGACGTCGTCGGCCGCGGGCGCCTCTTCCAGGATGACGTGGGCGTTGGTGCCACTGATCCCGAAGGACGACACCGCCGCGCGGCGGGGACGATCCAGCTCAGGCCACGGCCTGGCTTCGGCCAGCAGGGACACCTCCCCCACCGTCCAGTCCACATGCGACGAAGGCGTGCCGCCGTGGAGACTCTGGGGCAGCACACCATGCCGGAGGGCCTGGACCATCTTGATGATGCCCGCGACCCCGGCGGCCGCCTGCGTGTGCCCGAGGTTCGACTTGATCGACCCCAGCCAGAGCGGCCGCTCGGCCGGCCGGCCCTTGCCGTAGGTCGCCAGCAGCGCCTGGGCTTCGATCGGATCGCCCAGCGTGGTGCCGGTTCCGTGCGCCTCGACGACGTCGACGTCCGCGGTGGTGAGCCGCGCGCTCACCAAGGCCTCGCGGATCACGCGCTGCTGGGAAGGGCCGTTCGGCGCGGTCAGCCCGTTCGACGCGCCGTCCTGGTTCACCGCCGACCCCCGCAGCACCGCCAGGATCGGATGTCCGTTGCGCTGAGCGTCGGAAAGACGTTCGACGAGCAGCATGCCGACGCCCTCCGCCCAGCCGGTGCCGTCGGCCTCGTCCGCGAAGGGTTTGCAGCGGCCGTCCGGCGCCATTCCACGCTGGCGGCTGAACTCGACGAACGTACCCGGGGTGAACATCACCGTCACGCCACCGGACAGCGCGAGGTCGCATTCCCCGCGTCGCAAAGCCTGTGCGGCCAGGTGCAACGTCACCAGGGACGAGGAGCACGCGGTGTCGACGGTGACCGCCGGGCCTTCGAGCCCGAACGTGTAGGAGATCCGTCCCGAGGCGATACTTCCGGAGTTGCCGGTGCCGAGGAATCCGCCCACCTCGTCCGGGATCTCGGTCAGCCCGGACACGTAGTCGTGGTACATCAGCCCGGCGAACACGCCGGTCTTGCTGCCCCGCAATGAAGCCGGGTCGATACCGGCCCGCTCGATCGCCTCCCACGAGGATTCGAGCAGCAGCCGCTGCTGCGGGTCCATCGCCAGCGCCTCACGGGGCGAGATCCCGAAGAACGCGGGGTCGAAGTCCGCGACGTCGTGCAGGAACCCGCCCTGCGACACGTAACTCGTGCCCTGGTTCTCGGGATCGGGGTCGTACAGGGCTTCGAGATCCCAGCCGCGGTCGACGGGGAACCCGGAGATCCCGTCGCCCCCTGCTTCGACCAGCCGCCACAGCTCCTCAGGCGAAGTCACGCCACCCGGGTAGCGGCAGGCCATCCCGACGATCGCGATCGGCTCGGCGTCGGCGGATTCCGCCTCCCGCAAACGTTTGCGGGTCTCGTGCAGATCGGCGGTGACCTGCTTGAGGAAATAGCGGAGCTTGTCCTCGGTTCCCGTTCCGGCGTTGTCCATAGCTGCTGCCCCCATGTCAGGAGATCCCGAGTTCCTTGCCGATGAAATCGAACATCTCGTCGTCCGACGCCGTTTCGAGCCGGTCCGCCACGGATTCGGCGTCGTCCGTGCCGTCGCAAGCCGCCAGCAGGGCCCGCAGGCGGTCCTTGACCTTGCCGCGGATCGTGTCTTCCGGGCCCCCGACGGCGAAAGCCGCCTCGAGCCGGTCGAGTTCCGCGAGCACTCCCAACGGCGGTGGCGGTTCGGCACTGCCGAGTTCGGTGCCCACGAGTTCCGCCACCGCTTCGGTGGTCGGGTGGTCGAACACGAGCGTGGCCGGCAGCCGCAAGCCGGTGGCCTCGTTGACCCGGTTGCGCAGTTCGACCGCCGCCAGTGAATCGAAGCCCAGCTCGGTGAACGCCTTGGCCGGATCGACCTGGTCCGGGCCCGGGTAGCCGAGCACGGCCGCGACGTGCGTGGCGACCAGGTTCAGCAAGGCCGCCGCACGCTCCTCTTCGGACATTCCGGCCAGCTCGGCCTTCAAGGCGTCACCGGTCGGCGAACCCGCCGTCTCCACCCGCTTTCCCGCGCTGCGGATCAGCCCTCGGAGCAGCGGCGGGACCTCGGCGCCGAGCCCGGCGCGCAGAGCCGCGAGGTCCATCCGCATCGGCAGCAGCACCGGCTGTGCGGCCGATGTCGCCAGGTCGAACAATTCCAGTCCCTCCTCTGTGGACAGTGCGCCGACGCCGGACGCGGTCATCCGGTCGAGATCGCGTTCGGCCATCCCGCCACCCATTCCGTCGCCCGCCCACAGCCCCCACGCGAGAGACGACGCCGGCAGGCCCCGCGCGCGGCGGTGCCGGGCGAGCGCGTCCAGGAACGCGTTGGCGGCGGCGTAGTTGGCCTGACCTGGGTTGCCGAACGTACCAGCGGCGGAGGAGAACAGGACGAACTCGTCGACGTCTCCCGCCAGTTCGTGCAGGTTCACCGCCGCGTCGACCTTCGGCCTCAGGACGGCGTCGAGCCGCTCGGGGGTCAGGCCGTCGAGCACGACGTCGTCCAGGACACCGGCGGCGTGCACGATCGCGGTCACCGGATGCGTGGCCAGGACCTCGCGCAGGACTTCACGATCGGCGGCGTCGCAGGCCACCACCTCGACGTCCGCGCCCAGTTCCCGCAGTTCGGTGGTCAGCGCACCGGCGCCCGGCGCGTCCGGGCCCCGGCGGCTCGCGAGCAGCAGCCGGGAAGCACCCCGTGCGGTCACCAGGTGGCGGGCCAGCGTGGCGCCGAGCGCCCCGGTGCCACCGGTGATCAGCACCGTGCCGTCGGGCAGCGCTCCACTGTCCTTTCCGGACACCGTCGGCTTGACGAGCCTGGGTGCCTTCACCGCACCACCGCGCAGAGCCAGTTGCGGTTCATCGGAAGCCAGCGCGGGCAACAGAGCGCGGTAAGAGGCGTCCTGTTCGTCGAGGTCGACCAGGACGAACCGGCCGGGATGTTCCGACTGCGCCGAGCGCACCAGCCCCCAGACCGCGGCCTGGGCCAGATCCGGCACGTCCTCGTCGCCGACGCCGACCGCACCGCCGGTGACCAGCACCAGCCGGGACGCGGCGAACCGGTCTTCGGCCAGCCAGGACCGGACCAGGTCCAGCGCCCGGTGCGTGGCCGCGCGGACCGCTCCGGCCAGGTCGTCCCCCGGTTCCGGCGCGCAGGACACGAACACCAGTTCCGGCGCCCGCGTGCCTTGGCCGAGCGACGCGGCCAGCGTCTCGAAACTCGCCTGCGTCTGGCCGTGGTAGCCCGCGGCGGCCAAGGCTGCGTCGAGCTTGAAGTCGTCGATGCCGACGACGGCCCAGCCCGCGGGCGTGATCGCCGTGGGGTCGAGCGTGACCGGCGCCCAGTCGAGACCGAACAACGACTCGTGACTACCTCGGCGGCCCCCGCCGAGTTGTTCCAGCGAGACCGGCCGCAGCGTCAAAGCGTCCACTGTGGCCACGAGCCTGCCGGTCTCGTCGGCGGCGACCAGCGACACCGCGTTCTCGCCCGCCGGGGAGAACCGCACCCGCAGGGCACGGGCGCCGGAGGCGTAGAGCCGGACACCCGACCACGCGAACGGCAACCGCACCCGGCCGGCGGCGACGTCGGCCTCGGGATCGTTGTAGGGACCGAAACCCATCGCGTGCAGGGCCGCGTCGAGCAGGGCCGGATGCAGCCCGAAGCCTTCGGTTTCGGTGCCTTCCGGCAGATCGACCTCGGCCCAGACGTCGTCCCCGCGCCGCTGAGCGGAACGGAGCCCCTGGAAGACCGGCCCGTATTCGAGCCCGGCCGCGGCCAGTTCGTCGTACAGGCCCTCGATTTCGACGGCTTCCGCGTCGGCGGCCGCCCAAGCGGAGAGGTCGAACTGCGCGCTCGGGACCGACGGCGACAGGATCCCGGTCGCGTGACGGATCCACTCGGCGTCGTCCTCGTCGGGACGCGAGTAGACGTCCAGCGCTCGCCTGCCGGTCTCGTCCGGCGTGGCGGCGACCATCCGGAGCACCGTGCCGCCGTGGTCGGCGAGTACCAGCGGCGCTTCGAGGGTCAGTTCGTCCACGGCACCGCAGCCGGTGAGTTCCCCGGCCCGCAGGGCGAGTTCGACGAACGCGGTTCCCGGCAGCAGCATCGTTCCGGCGACGACGTGGTCGGCGAGCCAGGGCTGGTCCTGCGGCGACAACCGGCCGGTGAACAGCACCGCGCCGCTGTCCGGCGACTCGACCGCCGCGCCCAGCAACGGATGCCCGGCCGGCCGCTGACCGAGACCGGCGACGTCCCCGATGGCGGGGGCGGCGGGCCGCAGCCAGTACCGCTCGCGCTGGAAAGCGTAGGTGGGCAGATCCGCCGAGGTACCGGGGAAGGCCGTCGCCCAGTCGACGCGGACGCCGTGGACGTGCAGCCGGGCCAGCGCGGTCACGAAGGTCGCGGCGTCGGGCCGGTCCGAGCGCTGCGCCGGGACGAACATCGGTGCGTCCACTGTGGACTCTTCGGTGACGCAGTGCTCGCCGAGCGCGCTCAGCAAGGCGTCCGGCCCCAGTTCCAGATACCGTTTGACGCCCTGGGCTTCCAGCCGCCGGACGGCGTCGCAGAAGCGGACCGCCTCCCGCACGTGACGCACCCAGTACTCGCTGGACTTGGCCTCGTCCCCGGTCAGCGGCTCGCCGGTCAGGGTCGAGACGAGGGGGATGACCGGGGCGGCGGCCGTGACGCCGTCGAGCACCGCGCGGAACTCGTCGAGCATCCCGTCCATCAGCGGCGAGTGGAAGGCGTGGCTGACGGTGAGCCGCTTCGTCTTGCGGCCTCGCTCGCCGAATTCCGCGGCCAGCACGGTCACAGCGGCCTCTTCGCCCGAAATGACCACGGAGACCGGTCCGTTGATCGCGGCGATCGAGACGGCCACGTCGTCGACCAGCGGCCGCACTTCTTCTTCGGTGGCTTGGAGGGCGACCATCGCCCCGCCCGGCGGCAACGCCTGCATGAGCTTGCCGCGGGCGGCGACGACCGTGCACGCGTCGTCCAGCGACCAGACCCCCGAGATGTGAGCCGCCGCGAGTTCGCCGATCGAGTGCCCGGCAAGGAAGTCGGGCCGCACACCCCAGCTCTCGACGAGCCGGAACAGTGCGACCTCGACGGCGAACAGCGCGCACTGCGTGTATTCGGTCTGGTCGACCAGTTCTCCGGCGATCGCCTCCCGCAGCGGACGGTCCAGCACCGCGTCGAACCGCGCGCAGACCTCGTCGAAGGCTTGGGCGAAGACCGGGAACGCGGCCGACAGCTCGTCCGCCATCCCTGCCCGCTGGCTGCCCTGGCCGGTGAAGAGGAACGCGAGTTTGCCACTCGGCTTGGCGACACCAGTGACGATGTCGTCGCCGGGCTCTCCCTTGGCGAGCCGGGCCAGCCCGTCGAGCACACCGGTGGCGGGAAGTACCGCCCGGTGCTCGAAAAGGCCCCGGGAAGCAAGGGTGTGCGCGACATCGGTGAGGGCGAGATCCGGGTTCGATGCCAGATACGCGTGGAGCCGGGCGGCCTGACCGCGCAGCGCTTCCGGAGTCTTGGCCGAGAGCGGGACGACCAGGATGTCCGGCGTTTCGGCCGACTCCGGCACAGCGATGTCGGCGGATTCGAGGACGGCGTGGGCGTTGGTACCGCTGATACCGAACGACGACACGGCGGCGCGGCGCGGTCCCCCCGTGTCCGGCCACTCCCGCGACTCGGTGAGCAACGAGACGGCGCCTTCGGTCCAGTCCACATGCGACGAAGGTTCGTCGACGTGGAGCGTCTTCGGCAGTACTCCGTGCCGCATCGCTTCGACCATCTTGATCACGCCTGCCACCCCGGCGGCCGCCTGTGTGTGCCCGAGGTTCGACTTCACCGAACCGAGCCACAGCGGACGCTCGCGGTCTTGCCCGTAGGTGGCCAGCAAGGCCTGCGCCTCGATCGGGTCGCCCAGGGTGGTGCCGGTGCCGTGCGCTTCGACCGCGTCCACATCGGACGGTCGCAGACCTGCGTTCGCCAAGGCCTGCCGGATCACTCGCTGCTGCGAGGGGCCGTTCGGTGCGGTGAGGCCGTTGGACGCGCCGTCCTGGTTGACCGCCGTCCCCCGCAGCACGGCGAGGACCTGCCTGCCGTTGCGCCGGGCATCCGACAACCGCTCCAGCAGGAGCATGCCGACGCCTTCACCCCAGGCCGTTCCGTCGGCGGACTCCGAGAACGCCTTGATCCGGCCGTCCGGCGCCATTCCGCGCTGGCGGCTGAACTCGACGAAGGTGTCCGGTGTGGACATCACCGCCACACCGCCGGCCAGTGCCATCGTGCATTCACCCTGGCGCAACGCCTGCGAGGCGAGGTGCATCGCCACCAGCGACGACGAACAGGCCGTGTCGATGCTGACCGCCGGACCTTCCAGCCCGAAGGTGTAGGCCAGCCGGCCGGAGATGACGCTGCCCGAGTTCCCGGTGCCCAGATACCCTTCCAGATCCGGGGAAACGCTGGTCAGCCGCGAAACGTAGTCGTGGTACATCACCCCGGCGAACACGCCGGTCCCGCTGCCGCGCAGGGTGGCCGGGTCGATGCCCGCCCGCTCGAAAGCCTCCCACGACGTCTCCAGCAGGAGCCGCTGCTGCGGGTCCATGGCCAGCGCCTCACGCGGCGAGATCCCGAAGAACCCCGCGTCGAACTCCCCCGCGTCGTGCAGGAAGCCGCCGTAGCGGGTGCAGGACGTGCCGGGCTTGCTGAGTTCGGGGTCGTACAGGCCTTCGACGTCCCAACCTCGGTCGGAGGGGAACAGCGAGATGCCGTCGCGCCCGTCGGTGACCAGCCGCCAAAGGTCCTCGGGGGAACGGACGCCGCCGGGGAACCGGCAGGCCATCCCGACGATCGCGATCGGCTCGTCGACCGGCGCTGTCGTCACCGCCGCCACCGTCGCCACGGCGCCGGACAGTTCCTCCCGCAGCCGGGAGACGACCGCGGCCGAGTTCGGGTGGTCGAACACGAGGGTGGCGGGCAGGCGCAGCCCGGTCGCGGAGTTCAGCCGGTTCCGCAGTTCCACCGAGGTGAGCGAGTCGAAGCCGAGTTCGGTGAAGGCGCGATCTTCGGCGACGTCGTCGGGGCCGGAGTAGCCGAGGACCGCCGCGACCTGCGTCCGTACCAGTTCGAGGAGACGCGTGTCGCGCTCCACTTCGGACAGTCCGGCGAGCTGTCGTTTCCAGGCGGACCCACCGGCGGCCCGGCGAGCCGGTGCCTTGAGCAGGCCACGCAGCAACGACGGCACGTCGGTACCCAGTTCGGCGCGGAGCACGGCGAGGTCGAGTTTCATCGGCAGCAGCACTGCTTCGTCACCGGCGGTGTCGAACAAGCGCAGGCCCTCTTCGGCACTGAGTCCGGACCCGGTCAGCCGGGCGACGGCGGCCGAGGCGTCCATACCGTCGTCTGTTTCCCAGAGCCCCCAGGCCAATGAGCGGGCCGGAAGCCCGTTCGCCCGCCGGTGCTGGGCCAACGCGTCGAGGAAAGCGTTTGCGGCGGCGTAATTCGCCTGCCCGGCGTTGCCGAAAGTACCCGCGGCGGAGGAGAACAGGACGAACTCGGCGACGTCGCCGGCCAGTTCGTGCAGGTTCAGCGCGGCGTCGGCCTTGGGGCGCAAGACAGTGTCGAGCCGCTCAGGGGTCAGCGTGTCGACCAGACCGTCGTCGAGCACGCCCGCCGTGTGCACCACGGCGGTCACCGGGTGGTCGGCGGGGACACGGGCCAGCAGGTTCGCGAGGGCGGCGCGATCGGCGACGTCGCAGGCGGCCAGCGTCGCCTGTGCGCCGAGCGCGGTCAGGTCCGCCAGCAGTTCCGCGGCACCGGGGGCGTCCGCGCCCCGGCGGCTGACCAGCAGCAGATGCCGCACACCGTGTGCGGTGACGAGGTGGCGCGCGAGCAGACCGCCCAGCGCGCCGGTGGCGCCGGTGAGGAGCACGGTCCCGGCCGGGTCGAACTCCGGGCCCGCACCGGACGGAACGGCCTTGGCGAGCCGCGGTGCCCAGATTTTCCCTTCCCGCACGGCAAGTTGCGCTTCCCCGGTGGCCACCGCGCCGGCCGCCACCGGGCCGTCGATGAGCACGAACCGGTCCGGGTGCTCGGACTGCGCCGAACGGACCAGTCCCCAGACGGCGGCGCCCGCCAGATCGGTGACGTCCTCACCGGCCACCGAGACCGCACCGCTCGTCCGCACGACCAACGTGGCGTCGGCGAAGCGGTCGTCGGCCAGCCAAGTCTGGAGCGCGGACAACGTACGGGCGGTCGCGTCATGGACATTCGTGGCGTCCACTTCGGACAGAACGACCACCGAAGGCACCGAATCCAGTTCCGCGAGGGATGAGACCATCGCGAGTTCGTCGGCGTCGGCCCGCGCGCGGACGGGCACCCAGTCGACGCGGAACAGCGAACCGTCCCCGCCCGCGAGCTGCGCGGGATCGACCGGGCGCACGACCAGCCCGTCGACCGTGGCCACCGGCGCACCGGTCCCGTCGGCGATCGCGAGGGAAAGCGTGCCGTCCTCGCCGGTGAGCCGGACGCGCAGCGCCGTCGCGCCCTGGGCGGCGAGCGAGACACCGGACCACGAGAACGGAAGCCTGGCCCGACCGTCTTCGGTATCAAGCGCACCGAGTCCGGCCGTGTGGAGTGCGGCGTCCAGCAGCGCGGGGTGCAGCCCGAACCAGGCGGCGTCGGCCTGCTGTTCGCCGAGGTCGATCTCGGCGCACACCGTCCCGCCGGTGCGCCAGGCCGCGCGGACGCCCTGGAAAACGGGGCCATAGTTCAGGCCCGCGTCGGCGAGGGCGTCGTAGAGGCCGTCGATGTCGACCTCTACGGCACCGGCGGGCGGCCACGCGGTGAGGTCGACGGGCTCGGCACCGGTGTCCTCGACGAGTGTTCCGGTGGCGTGCCGGGTCCAAGGTTCGTCGTCCTCGGCGCGGGAGTACACGCTGACCGCGCACACTCCGGCCTCATCCGGCTCGCGAATCCAGACACGCAGCCGGACATCGCCGTGTTCGGGCAGGACCAACGGGCTTTCGAGAGTCAGTTCTTCGAGCAGGGCGCGGCCGTGGCGACGCCCGGCGGTGAGGGCGAGTTCGACGAACGCGGTGCCGGGCAGGAGCACGGTTTCGCCGACGGCGTGGTCGGCCAGCCAAGGCTGCGCGGACAGCGACAGCCTGCCGGTGAGCACGGTCCCGCCGGAGTCCGGCAGGGTCACCGCGCCGCCGAGCAGCGGATGGTCGGCGTCGGCCAGGCCCGCGGCGGAGAGGTCACCGGCGGTGGCGCCCGCGTCGAGCCAGAACTCCTGACGCTGGAAGGCATAGGTGGGCAGGTCGACCCGCCGGGCCCCGGCGAACAGCGGCGTCCAGTCGACGGCGACCCCGTGGACATGCAGCCCGGAGATCGCGGTGAGCAGGGCCGACACCTCCGCCCGATCGCGGCGCAGGGCGGGGACCAGCACGGCGTCGGTGTCGGCGTTGAGGCAGTCCTGTGCCATCGCGGTCAGGACGCCGTCCGGACCCAGCTCCAGGAACCGGGTGACGCCCTCGGCCTCCAGGAACTTCACCGTGTCGGAGAACCGGACCGCGTCACGGACGTGGCGGACCCAGTACTCCGGTGTCGCCAAGTCGACGAGTCCGCCGGACACCACCGGGATCCGCGGTGCCTGGTAGGTCAGGCCCTCGGCGACCGCGCGGAAGCCGTCGAGCATGGGGTCCATCAACGGCGAGTGGAACGCGTGGCTGACCACGAGTTTCTTGGACTTGCGCCCCTCGAAGGCGGCGACCACGGCGGCGACGGCGTCTTCAGCACCGGACACCACCACGGAATTCGGACCGTTGATCGCCGCGATCGACACGTTTCCGTTGAGCAGCGGTACGACTTCGTCCTCGGTCGCGTGCAAAGCCACCATCGATCCGCCACGAGGCAAGGCCTGCATCAGACGACCACGGGCAGCGACCAAGGTGACGGCGTCATCGAGCGAAAGCACCCCGGCGACGTGCGCGGCCGCGATCTCACCGATCGAATGTCCCGCCAAGAAGTCCGGCCGGACACCCCAGCTCTCCACCAACCGGAACAGCGCGACTTCCAGCGCGAACAACGCGCACTGCGTGTACTCGGTCTCGTTCAGTTGCTCCGCCGAAAGGTTGTCCGGCAGATCGAAACGAGAGGACACCTCGTCGAAGGCCGAAGCGAACACCGGAAACCGTTCCGCCAGTTCACGGCCCATGCCGAGCCGCTGACTTCCCTGTCCGGTGAACAGGAACGCGACCCGTCCCTCTGCCGCGCGCCCGGTGATCCCTGCGGCGACGAGCCCCGCCAACAGAGCACCCCGGTCGTCGGCCACGATCGCGGCACGGTGTTCCAGCGCCGTCCGGGCGGCCAGCGAGAAGCCGATGTCCGCGGCGGACAGGTCCGGCGTGCTGACCAGGTACTCATGCAGGCGAGCCGCCTGTGCCCGCAAGGATTCCTCGGTCTTACCCGAGAGCAGCCACGGTAAACCACCGCGAACCTCGACGGACTCGAACGGTTCCGGCTCGGCGGACTCGATGATGGTGTGAGCGTTGGTGCCGCTGATGCCGAACGAGGAGATCCCGGCCCGGCGAGGACGGCCGGTTTCGGGCCACTCCCGAGACTCGGTGAGCAGCGAGACCGCGCCCTCGGCCCAGTCCACATGCGACGAAGGCTCGTCGACATGCAGGGTCTTCGGCAGTACCCCGTGCCGCATCGCCTCGACCATCTTGATCACGCCCGCCACCCCGGCCGCGGCCTGCGTGTGGCCCAGGTTCGACTTCACCGAACCCAGCCACAGCGGACGCTCGCGCTCCTGGCCATAAGCCGCCAGCAACGCTTGCGCCTCGATCGGATCGCCGAGCGTCGTCCCGGTGCCGTGCGCCTCGACGGCGTCCACATCGGACGGTCCGAGGCCGGCGTTCGCCAGCGCCTGCCGGATCACCCGTTGCTGCGACGGGCCGTTCGGCGCCGTCAGCCCGTTGGACGCGCCGTCCTGGTTCACCGCGCTGCCGCGCACCACGGCCAGCACCTGGTGGCCGTGCCGCCGCGCGTCCGACAGACGCTCCAGCAGGAGCATGCCGACACCCTCGCCCCAGCCGGTGCCGTCAGCCGCATCGGCGAACGACTTGCACCGGCCGTCGACGGCCATTCCGCGCTGACGGCTGAACTCCACAAAAGTATTCGGGGTCGCCATCACCGTCACGCCACCGGCAAGCGCGAGCGAGCACTCGCCTTGCCGCAACGCCTGTCCAGCAAGGTGCATCGCCACCAGCGACGACGAGCACGCCGTGTCGATACTGACCGCCGGACCCTCCAGCCCGAAGGTGTAGGCCAGCCGGCCGGAGATCACGCTGCCCGAGTTCCCGGTGCCCAGATAACCCTCGACGTCCTCCGGCACAGAGTGCAGCCGGGCCGCGTAGTCGTGGTACATCACCCCGGCGAACACGCCGGTCTTGCTGCCCCGCACCGCGTCGGCGTCGATTCCGGCGCGCTCGAACACCTCCCACGACGTCTCCAGGAGCAGTCGCTGCTGCGGGTCCATCGCCAAGGCCTCGCGCGGCGAGATCCCGAAGAACGCGGCGTCGAACTCCCCCGCGTCGTGCAGGAAGCCACCCTCGCGGGCGTAGCTTTTGCCTGCCTTGCCGGGATCCGCGTCGTAAAGCCCTTCGACGTCCCAGCCTCGGTTGACCGGGAACCCCGAGACGCCGTCCCGCCCGGCGGACACCAGGTCCCACAGCTCTTCCGGGGAACCGACCCCGCCGGGATAGCGGCACGCCATCCCGATGATCGCGATCGGCTCGTCGACCGGGGTCGTCCGCACCGGCGCGGTCGCGGCGGCCACGGCGTCGCCCAGCAATCCCTCCAGCAGATGCTCGGTGAGCACCGTGGGGGTCGGATAGTCGAAGACCAGCGTCGCGGCCAGCCGCAACCCGGTGGCCGCGGTCAGCCGGTTGCGCAGGTCGACCGCCGCCAGCGAGTCGAACCCGAGTTCCTGGAACGGCTTGGAGGCGTCGACCGCTTCGGATCCGACGTGCCCGAGCACGATGGCGACCTGCGTGCGCACGATCTCCAGCAGTTCCCGGTGCCGCTCCGCCGGGGCGAGGGCGGCCAGTTTGCCCGCCAGCGCACCGGACGAACCAGTGACGGCGGCGCGGCGCGCGGGCCGGATGAGGCCACGCAGCAACGGCGGCACGTCCCCACCCACCTGGGCACGCAGCGCGGGCAGGTCGAGCCGGATCGGCACGAGCGCGGCGTCGTCATGAGAGACCGCGAGATCGAAGAGCGCGAGACCATCCTCAGTGGACAGTGCCGGGAAGGCGGGCCGAGAAGCGAGCGTGCCGCCCATTCCGGACGCCCACATCCCCCAGGCCAACGACGTCGCGGGCAGTCCGGCCGCCCGGCGGTGCTCGGCGAGCGCGTCGAGGAAGGCGTTCGCGGCCGCGTAGTTCGCCTGACCCTCGTTGCCGAAGACCCCGGCAGCAGAAGAGAACAGAACGAGTTCGGCGTCGCCGAGCAGTTCGTGCAGGTGCAGCGCCGCGTCCACTTTGGCCGTCAGGACGGTGTCGAGCCGTTCCGGGGTCAGATCTCCGAGCAGGCAGTCGTCCAGCACTCCCGCCGCGTGCACGGCCATGGTCACCGGATGGTCGGCCAGCAGCGCGGCGACGGCGTCGCGGTCGGAAGCGTCGCAAGCTTCGATCAGCACCTCCGCGCCGAGAGCGGTCAACTCTTCCGCCAGTTCGGTGGCTCCTGGTGCCGCGAGTCCTCGACGGCTGGTCAGCAGCAACTGCCGGACACCGCGCGAGCGCACCAGGTGCCGGGCGAGTTCCGCGCCCAGGGCGCCGGTTCCGCCGGTGATCAGCACAGTCCCCGAAAGCGCGGGAGTCTCCGTGCCGGCCTGCGGGGCACGGACGAGCCGGGCACCGAACAGCGCGCCGGCGCGGATCACCAGCTCGGGTTCGCCGGTCGCCACCGCGGCGGCCACGAGGTCGGGTGTGGGCTCGGCATCGACGTCGAGGAGGACGAACCGGTCCGGGAACTCCTCCTTCGCGGTGCGCACCAGACCCCAGACGGTCGCCTGCGCCGGGGTTGCCCCGCCGACAGCACCTTGGGTGAGGAAGACGAGCTTGGGTCCGTCCGTGTGCGCGTGGACGAGTTCCAGCGCTCGCGCCGCGGCCGCGTGAGCGTCGGTCTTGTAGTCCACAAAGGACTCGATGACGTATTCGGTCTCGTCGGCGGCCGGGATCGCGAGCGGGTGCCAGTCGACGCGGAACAGCTCATCCTGGTTTCGCGCGGATTCCAGGGCGCCGGAAGGAATCGCCCGCAGGGTGAGCCCGTCGGCGACGAGCACCGGCTGCCCGTCCGGATCCGCGACGGCCAGCGCCACCGTGTCCGGGCCCGCCGAGGTGAGCCGCACCCGCAGGCTGGTCGCGCCGGCGGCCTGCAGGCTCACGCCGGACCACGAGAACGGCAGCCGCGCCTGAGTGGTGTCGGCGATCAGCGCGCCGAGCCCCACCGCGTGCAGGGCGGCGTCGAGCAGCGCGGGATGCAGTCCGAAGCGGGCGGCATCGGCCTTCTCCGCTTCGGCGAGTTCGATCTCGGCGTACACGGCCGAATCCAGCGTCCACGCCGCGCGGACGCCTTGAAAAGCGGTGCCGTAGTCGAGGCCGACCTCGGCGAGCGCGTCGTACAGGCCGTCGATCTCGACCGGCTCCGCACCGGCGGGAGGCCAAGCGGCCAGGGTGAAGTCGGCGGCGGGGAATCCGGGGGCGAGGACGCCGGACGCGTGGCGGGACCATTCGCCGTCGGAGGTTTCGGGCCGGGAGTAGACGCCGACCGTGCGCCTGCCGCCCTCCTCCGGCGCGCCGACCATCAGCTGGAGGCTGAGCGCGTCGTGCTCGGGCAGGACCAGCGGTTCCTGGAGCGTGAGCTCCTCGAGGATCCCGCAGTCCACCTTGTCGCCCGCGTGCAGCGCGAGATCGACGAACGCCGTCCCCGGCAACAGGACGTGCCCGGCGACGACGTGCCCGGTGAGCCACGGCTGGGCGGCGCGCGAAAGCCGCCCGGTGAGCAGGACCCCGTTCGCGTCGGCCATCGTGACGACCGCGCCGAGCAGCGGATGGGCGGTGGCACCGAGGCCGAATCCGGTCGCGTCGCCGGTGGCGAGGAGCGGGCCGTCGAGCCAGTAACGCTGGGTCTGGAAGGCATAGGTGGGCAGGTCGACGCGACGCGCGCCGGTGAGCAGCGGCGTCCAGTCGACGGGCACGCCGTGCACCTGAAGGCCGGAGATCGCCGAGAGCAGGGTGACGTCCTCCGCCCGGTTCCGCCGCAAGGCCGGGACCACGACGACGTCGCCTTCCAAGCAGTCCTGCGCCATCGCGGCGAGGACGGCGTCCGGCCCGATCTCGAGGAACCGGTCGACGCCTTCCGCTTCCAGGAAACCGATCACGTCACGGAAGCGGACCGCCTCGCGGACATGCCGCACCCAGTAGTCCGCGGTGGCGAGGTCCGCCAGGTCTCCCGAAACGCCGGAGACCACGGGAATCCGCGGTGCCTGGTACGTCAGGCCCTCGGCGACCGCGCGGAAGTCGTCGAGCATGGCGTCCATCAACGGCGAGTGGAACGCGTGACTCACCACGAGCTTCTTGGACTTGCGCCCCTCGAACGCGGCGACCACAGCAGCGACGGCGTCCTCGTCCCCGGACACCACCACAGAATTCGGACCGTTGATCGCCGCGATCGACACGTTTCCGGTGAGCAACGGGGCCACTTCGGCTTCGGTCGCCTGCAGCGCCACCATCGACCCGCCGCGAGGCAACGCCTGCATCAAACGACCACGCGCGGCCACCAAAGTCACCGCGTCATCCAGCGAAAGCACCCCGGCCACGTGCGCGGCCGCGATCTCACCGATCGAATGCCCCGCCAGGAAATCCGGCCGGACACCCCAGCTCTCCACCAACCGGAACAGGGAGACTTCCAGTGCGAACAACGCACACTGTGTGTTCGCCGTCTCGTTCAGTTCGCCGGCCGAAAGGTCGGCCGGCAAGTCGAAACGAGAGGACACCTCGTCGAAGGCCGAAGCGAACACCGGAAAACGTTCCGCCAGTTCACGGCCCATCCCGAGCCGCTGACTTCCCTGTCCGGTGAACAAGAACGCCAGCCCGCCCGCACCGGCGGCACCCTGAGAGACTCCGGAGGTGGTGGCCCCGGCGGCGAGGATGTCCAGCCCGGCCAGTAAGTCGGCTCGGTCGGCGGCGACGATCGCGCCGCGGTGGTCATGGAGCGTGCGAGTGCCGGCGAGCGACGCGGCGACGTCGGCCACGGCCAGTTCCGGGCGAGCCAGCACGTGCGAACGAAGCCGGACGACCTGCTCTCGCAACGCCTCGGCGGTCTTGGCGGACAGCACCGCGGGCACCGCACCGGACGGCGGCGCGAGTGCTTCCGGTTCGGCGTCGGGTGCCTGCTCGATAATGGTGTGCGCGTTCGTGCCGCTGACCCCGAACGACGACACCCCGGCTCGGCGCGGTTGTCCCGTCTCCGGCCATGGCTGCGCTTCGGTGAGCAGTTCGACCGCACCGGCCGACCAGTCCACTTTGGACGACGCTTCCCCGGCGTGCAGGGTCCGGGGCAGCACCCCGTTGCGGATGGCCTGCACCATCTTGATCACGCCACCGACCCCGGCCGCGGATTGCGAGTGCCCGATGTTCGACTTCAGCGACCCGAGCCACAGCGGCCGCTCGGCGCTCTTCTCCCGACCATAGGTGGCCAGCAGCGCCTGCGCTTCGATCGGGTCCCCGAGTGTGGTCCCGGTGCCATGGCCTTCGACGACGTCGACCTGGCCTGCCGAGAGCTGCGCGTTGTCCAGCGCCTGCCGGATCACGCGCTGCTGCGACGGACCGTTCGGCACGCTGAGCCCGCTGCTCGCGCCGTCCTGGTTCACCGCGCTGCCGCGCACCACGGCCAGCACCGGATGTCCGAGGCGCTGCGCGTCGGAAAGCCGCTCCACCAGGAGCATCCCGACACCTTCGGCCCACGACGTGCCGTCGGCACCGTCCGAATAGGACTTGCAGCGGCCGTCGGCGGCGAGCCCGCGCTGACGGCTGAAGTCGATGAACGTGTCCGGTGTGGACATCACCGCGACACCACCGGCCAGTGCCATCGTGCATTCGCCCTGCCGCAAAGCCTGTGCCGCCAAGTGCAAGGCGACGAGCGACGAGGAGCACGCGGTGTCCACGGTGACCGCCGGACCTTCGAGTCCGAAGGTGTAGGCGACCCTGCCGGAGACGACGCTGCCCGAGTTTCCGGTGCCGAGGTAGCCCTCCAGTTCCTCCGGGATGGCGGCGAGCCGGGAGACGTAGTCGTGATACATCACCCCGGCGAACACGCCGGTCTTGCTACCCCGCAACGAACCCGGGTCGATCCCCGCCCGTTCGAAGGTCTCCCACGAGATCTCCAGCAGCAACCGCTGCTGCGGATCCATCGCCAGCGCCTCACGCGGCGAGATCCCGAAGAATCCCGGGTCGAATTCCCCGGCACCGTGCAGGAAACCGCCCTCGCGGGCATAGGACGTCCCGGGCCTCTCGCCGGACGGGTCGTAGAGCGAAGCCAAGTCCCAGCCGCGGTCGGCGGGGAACTCCGAGATCCCGTCGCGGCCCTCGGCGACGAGATCCCACAGATCCTCCGGCGAACGCACGCCGCCGGGGAACCGGCAGGCCATCCCGACGATCGCGATCGGCTCCCGGTTGCGGTCCTCGGCCTCCTTGAGCCGTCGCCGGGTCTCCCGCAGGTCGGCGGTCGCGCGCTTGAGGTAGTCGAGGTACTTGTCTTCGTTCGCCACGGAAAAGTCACTCCCAGGTCAGGCGGGTCAGGACGCGCCGAGTTCGTGGTCCAGCAGATCGAACAGTTCGTCCGCGGTCGCCGTTTCGAGCGCGTGGTCGGTACCGCCGGGCTCGGTGCTACCGGGTTCGGGGTTCCAGGTGGCCAGCAGGGTCCGCAGCCGGGCGGTGATCCCCGCCCGGTCGCCGTTCCACGGCGCCGCGGTGGCCAGCGCGGCCTCCAGACGGTCGAGTTCGGCGTGCACGGACGCGGTGGTGGCCACCCCGTCCTGCGGCAGTTCCGCACCGAGGTGACCGGCGAGCGCGGCCGGGTTCGGGTGGTCGAACACCACGGTCGTCGATAGCTTCAGGCCGCTCAGCGCGCAAAGCTGGTTGCGGAGTTCGACCGCGCTCAGCGAATCCAGCCCGAGTTCGACGAAACCCTTGCCGGGATCCACCGCGCGGGCGCCCGGGTAACCGAGGGCGGTCGCCACCTGCTCACGCACCACTTCCAGCAGAGCGTCGTCGCGTTCGGCGCCGGTCAGTCCGGTGAGCCTGGCCCGCAGCACCGATCCGTCGGACGCGGTCGGCGCCGGACCACCGGCGGCACGACGGGACGACGTCCGCACCAGGCCACGCATGAGCGGCGGCAGCAGCGCGGGGTCGATACCGCGCAGGGTCGACGGCGTCAGCCCCATCGGCAGCACCACGGGTTCGGTACCGGAGGCCGCGTCGAACAGGGCCAGCCCCGTTTCCGGTGTCAGCGCGGTGATCCCGGAGCGGCCCATCCGCGCCAGATCGGCGCTGGTCAGTTCGCCGGTCATGCCGCCGTCGGTGGCCCACAGGCCCCAGGCGAGCGAGGTGGCCGGCAGGCCTTGCGCGTGACGGTGGCGGGCGAGCGCGTCGAGGAAGGCGTTCGCCGCCGCGTAGTTCGCCTGCCCAGGGTTACCGAAGGTGGCCGACGCCGAGGAGAACAGCACGAACTCGGCGACGTCCCCGGCCAGTTCGTGCAGGTTCAGCGCCGCGTCGACCTTCGGCCGCAGCACGGTGGCCAGCCGCTCCGGAGTGAGCGCGCCGACGACGCCGTCGTCCAGCACTCCCGCCGTGTGCACCACCGCGGCGAGCGAATGACCGGCCACCACGGCCGCGAGTGCGTCTCGATCCGCGGCGTCGCAAGCTTCGACGGTGACGTCGGCGCCGGCGGCGGTCAGTTCCGTCACCAGATCCTTGGCACCCTCGGCCTCCAGCCCGCGCCGCGATACCAGCAGCAGCTTCGTGACGCCGCGGACGGCGACCAGATGCCGGGCGACGAGCGCGCCGAGCGCTCCCGTACCGCCGGTGACCAGCACCGTTCCGTCAGGGTCGAGCGGGGTGGGCTCCGCCGACGCGGCCATCCTGACCAGCCGGGGCGCGTGCGCGACACCGTCCTTCATGGACAGTTCGGGATCGTCGTCGGAGACCCGTACGGTGACCGGGTCGCCGGCTGTTTCGAGGTCCAACAACCCGAAGCGACCGGGATGTTCCGAGCAAGCCGACCGGAACAGGCCCTGGACCGCCGCCTGCGCGAGGTCCGCCGCGCCGCCGTGAGTGAGCAGGACGAGCCTGCCGCCTTCGCCGGTGAGCCAGTCCTGGACTTCGCCCAGTGCCCAGGAAACCGTGCGATGGACGGCTTCCGCCGTGTCCCCGGTCGGGCAGTCCAGCAGCCGGACGTCCTCTGTGGACGCCGGTTCCGCGGCCACCGCCGTCCAGTCGACTCGGAACAGCGAGCCACTGTCCTGGCCGCGGTCGAGCTGTTCGGGCGAGATCCGGCGGAACACCAGCGAATCGACCGACGCCACCGGGACACCCGCGCCGTCGGCGAGTACCAGCGAGATCGTGTCCGGCGACGGCGACGACAGCCGCACCCGCAGCACCGGCGCACCGGTCGTGGAAAGGGAAACACCCTTCCATGTGAACGGTAGGAAAGGTCCCTCGGTGTCGCCCTCGAGAAGCAGCTTCGAGGCGTGCAAGGCGGCGTCGAGCAGTGCGGGATGCACACCGAAGCCTTCCGCGGCCCGGAACCGGTCTTCGGGCAGGGACACCTCGGCGTAGACGTCGTCCCCGGAGCGCCAGGCAGCGCGCAGTCCTCGGAACAGCGGTCCGTACTCGAAACCGGTGCCGGTCAACTGGTCGTAGAAGTCCTGGACCGGGATCTCGGTGCCCTCGGGCGGCCAGGCACTCAGGGCTTCCGGTCCGGAGGGTGCGCCGGGCGCGAGCAAACCGGTTCCGTGGCGAGTCCACGGCTCGTCGTCGGCGGCGTTCCCGGCGCGGGAATGGATCTCCACCGTGCGCAGATCGTCGTCGCCGGGCTCGCCGACGGTGACGTGCAACCGGACGTCACCGGTTTCCGGCAGCACCAGCGGCGCTTCCAGGGTCAGCTCCGCGAGGACACCGCAAGCGACGCGATCCCCCGCGTGCAGTGCGAGGTCGACGAACGCCGTTCCGGGCAGCAGCACCGAACCGAGCACGACGTGTTCCGCAAGCCACGGGTGTGTCCTCAGGGAAAGCCTGCCGGTGAAAGAAACCGCGCTGCCGCCGGGCACCGGGACGGCCGCGCCGAGCAGCGCGTGCCCGGCCTCGCCGAGCCCGAACGCGGCCGCGTCACCCGAGGGCACGCCGGTGCCCGCGAGCCAGAAGTGCTGATGCTGGAAGGGATAGGTCGGCAACGAGACCAGGCGAGCCCCGTCGAAAATCGGTTTCCAGTCGATCTCGGTGCCGTGGACGTGCAGCCGGCCGAGCGTGGTCGCCAGCGCGGCCACTTCCGGGCGGTCGCCCCGCAGGGTCGGGATCAGCGCGACGGCCTCGTCTTCCAGACAGTCGCGGGCCATCGCCGACAGGACGCCCTCGGGACCGAGTTCGACGAACGCGCGCACACCTTCGGCCTCGGCGAAGCGGACAGCGTCCTGGAAGCGCACGGTTTCGCGCACGTGCCGCACCCAGTACCCGGGCGAAGCGATCTCGGGTTCGACACGGCCGGTCACCGTCGACACCACCGGGATCCGGGGCTCGGCAAAGGAAAGGCCGTCGACGACGCGCCGGAACTCCGCGAGCATCGGCTCCATCAACGGCGAGTGGAACGCGTGGCTCACCACGAGCCGCTTGTGCTTGCGGCCAGGGAAGGCGGCGATCACAGCCTCGACGGCGTCCTCGTCGCCGGAGATCACCACCGACTCCGGGCCGTTGACCGCGGCGAGCGAGACGCGGTCGGTGAGCAATGCGGTGACCTCGTCCTCGGTGGCCTGCAAGGCGATCATCGCGCCGCCGTCCGGCAGGGCACCCATCAGCCTGCCCCGCGCCTCGACCAGCGTGGCCGCGTCCGGCAGCGACAGCACCCCGGACACGTGTGCGGCCGCGATCTCGCCGACCGAATGCCCGGCCAGCAGGCTCGGCCGGACGCCCCAGCTCTCCAGCAACCGGAACAGCGCGACCTCGATCGCGAACAGCGCGCACTGCGCGAACGCCGTCTCGTGCAGCCGCTCGGTGGTGAGCACCTCGCGCAGCGGGATCTCCAGGTGCGGGTCCAGGTGGCCGCACACCTCGTCGAACGCCGCCGCGAACACCGGGAAACGGTCGGCGAGTTCGAAGCCCATCGCCGGCTTCTGGCTGCCCTGACCGGTGAACAGGAAGCCGACCGGTCCGCCGATGGCCTTACCGCACAGCGAGGTTCCGTCCGCCAGCCGCGTCAGTTCAGTCAGCCGCTCGTCACGGTCACCGGTCAGGGCCGTGCGGACGTCGAGTCCGGCGCGGGCGGTCGCGAGCGTGTACGCGACATCGAGGTCGGAGATCTCCGGGTATTTCTCGAGATGGGTACGCAGTCGCGCCGCCTGGGCACGCAAGGCGTCCTCGGTCTTGGCCGACAGCACCCACGGAACCCAGGTGTCCTGAGCGGCCGATTCGGGAAGAGCGGGGACCTGTTCGATCAGCGTGTGCACGTTGGTGCCACTGACCCCGAACGACGAGATCCCGGCGCGGCGCGGACGGCCGGTGTCCGGCCAATCAGCCGGTTCGGTGAGCAGCCGGACGTCGCCCTCGGTCCAGTCCACTTCGGTGGTCGGCGCGTCGACGTGCAGCGTCGGCGGCAGTACGCCGTGCCGGATCGCCTGCACCATCTTGATCACGCCGGCCACCCCCGACGCCGACTGGGTATGCCCCAGGTTCGACTTGACCGAACCGAGCCACAAAGGACGGTCGCGATCCCGGCCATAGGTCGCCAGCAAGGCCTGCGCCTCGATCGGGTCGCCCAACGTGGTTCCGGTGCCGTGCGCTTCGACGGCGTCCACATCGGACAGGTCGAGACCGGCGTTCGCCAAGGCCTGCCGGATCACCCGCTGCTGCGAGGGACCGTTGGGTGCGCTGAGCCCGTTCGACGCGCCGTCCTGGTTCACCGCGGACCCGCTCACCAAGGCCAGCACCGGATGTCCGTTGCGGCGCGCGTCGGAAAGCCGTTCGACGAGCAGGATTCCGGCACCCTCGGACCAGGCCGTGCCGTCGGCGGCGTCCGCGAACGCCTTGCAGCGGCCGTCCGGGGCCAGCCCGCGCTGACGGCTGAACTCCACGAACGCCGCCGGGTTCGCCATCACCGTCACACCCCCGGCCAGCGCCAGCGAGCATTCCCCGCGCCGCAGGGCTTGCGCCGCGAGGTGCAGCGCGACCAGCGAGGACGAGCACGCCGTGTCGATCGTGACCGCGGGCCCCTCCAGCGCGAAGGTGTAGGAGAGGCGGCCGGAGACGACGGCGGTCGCGGTGCCGGTGAGGAAGTAGCCCTCGGTGCCTTCGGGCGCCTCGCCGGGCTCCATGCCGTAGTTCTGGAAGGACGCGCCGACGAACACGCCGGTGGCGCTCCCCCGCAGCGTCGCCGGGTCGATTCCCGCGCGCTCGAAGGCTTCCCACGACGTCTCCAGCAGCAACCGTTGCTGCGGGTCCATCGCCAGCGCCTCACGCGGAGAGATCCCGAAGAAGGCCGCGTCGAAACCGCCTGCGTCGTCGAGGAATCCGCCTTCCTTGGCGTACGTCGTGCCGAGGTGCGCGGGGTCCGGGTCGTAGAGCGCGTCGAGGTCCCAGCCGCGGTCGCCCGGGAATTCGGCCATCGCGTCGCCGCCGCGCGCCACGAACTCCCAGAGGTCCTCCGGGCTTTCGATGCCGCCGGGGAAACGGCAGCTCATCGCGACGATCGCGATCGGCTCGTCGTCCGTCACGGCGACACTGGCCTGGGTGACCTCGGGCGCGTCGCCGGTGAGTTCGGCGAGTAGGTGGTCGGCGAGCACCGCCGCGGAGGGATGGTCGAAGACCAGCGTCGCGGGCAGGCGCAGGCCGGTGGTGGCGGCGAGGCGGTTGCGGACCTCGACCGCGGTCAGGGAGTCGAAGCCCAGATCGCGGAAAGCGCGGTCGGGTTCGACGGCGGCGGCCCCGGAGTGGCCGAGCACCGCGGCGGCCTGGGCGCGCACCAGGTCAAGCACGATGCGCGCCCGGTCGGCCTCGGGCGCGGACAGCAGTCCGGTGGCGAACTCGGTGCTCTGCCCGGTCGGTTCCGCTTCCAGGGCCTGGCGGACTTCGGGTAGCGCGTCCAGCAGCGGTCGCGGGCGGGCGAGCGCGAACCCGGGAGCGAACCGCGCCCAGTCGACGTCGGCCACCGCGACGAAGGTCTCGTCGTGCGAAACCGCCTGCACCAGCGCGGAAACGGCGAGCGCCGGGTCCATCGCGCCGAGCCCGAGCCGCTGGAGCCGCTCGACGTCCTCCGCGCCGGCCAGCCCACTGCCACCGCCCCACAGGCCCCACGCCACCGAAGTGGCGTGCAGACCCCGGGCGCGACGACGTTCGGCGAGTGCGTCCAGAGCGGCGTTCGCGGCGGCGTAGGCACCTTGGCCCGCTCCGCCCCACACCCCCGCGTTGGACGAGAAGAGCACGAAAGCGTCGAGGTCTTCGAGCAGTTCATCGAGGTGGGCGGCGCCGCCCACCTTCGCCGAAAGCGCGTCGGCGAGTTCCGCAGGACCGGTCTCGGCGAGCGCGCCGACCGTGCCGACACCCGCTGCGTGCACAACGGCGTTCGGCGGGTGTTCCGCGAGCAGCGCGGCCACCGCTTCGCGATCGCCGACGTCGCAGGCGGCCAGGGTCACGCGGCAACCGAGTTCGGCGCGCAGGTCTTCCGCGCCCTCGGCCGCGGCGCCGCGCCTGCTGGTCAGGACCAGGTGTTCGGCGCCGTTCGCGGCCAGCCAGCGCGCGACATGCGCGGCCACCGCGCCGGTGCCGCCGGTGACCAGGACGGTGCCGCGCGGCCGCCACTCCGGCACCGCCGCGTCGCCGAGCGGGGCGCGCACGAGCCGCCGCAGGTACACCCCGGACGTCCGCACCGCGACCTGGTCCTCTTCACCGGTCAGGACGGCGGCCAGCCGGGCCCCGGACCGTTCGTCCAGTTCCGGCGGCAGATCGACGAGACCGCCCCAGCGTTCGGGATGTTCGAGACCGGCGACCCGGCCGAGCCCCCACACGGCGGCCTGCGCGTTCGGCGTCTCGGAGCGGCCGACGGCGACCGCGCCGCGGGTGGCGATCCACAGTGGAGCGTCCACGTCGAGTTCGCGGAGGAGTTCCGCCGTGGCGGCGAGCCCGGCGGGCACGACCGGATGGTCCAGGTGCGGGCTTTCGTCGAGTGCCAGCAGGGAAAGCACACCGCTGATCGGCTCTTCGACGACGTCGCGCAGATCAGTCCCGCCTTCGACGGTCACGACCCGGGCGCCGTGCCCGGTGAGCACGTCGGCGACCGGGGGCACCTCGCCGGGCGGGACCACCAGCAGCCAGGTGCCGTCGAGTGACGGCGCGGGCGTCCCGGTCGCCGGGACCCAGCTGATCCGGTAGCGCCAGTCGTCCACAGTGGACTTCTCACGGCCGGAACGCCGCCAGGCCGACAGTGCGGGCAGTACCGCGTCCCAGGCGCCGTCACCGGCGGGCACGGTGGCGTCGAGCGCACCGGTGTCCGAGCGCTCGACGGCTTCCCAGAACCGCAGTTCGGCGGCGTCGGTGGTGCCGCCCTGCCGGACGACGGCGGCGTCGAGCCAATACGGGGTGCGCTGGAAGGCGTAGGTGGGCAGGTCGACGCGGGCCGCGCCGGGCCACAGCGCGGTCCAGTCCGGTCGCAGACCGCGGACCTGCGCCTCGGCCAGCGAGGTCAGGAACCGGCGAGGGCCGCCCTCGTCGCGGCGCAGCGAACCGACCGCGGTCGCCCGGACACCGTGGGTCTCGATGGTGTCGGTGACGCTGCCGGTCAGCACCGGATGGGCGCTGGCCTCGATGAAGAACCGGTGGCCGTCGTCGAGCAGGCGCCGGATCGACTGTTCGAAGTGGACGGTCGTGCGCAGGTTACGGAACCAGTACTCCGGCGTCAGCGTGGTGGTGTCGATCGGCTCGCCGGTCACCGCGGAATAGAGCGGGACATCCGCGGCACGGTGTTCGATCCCGGCCAGCACATCGAGCAGTTCCCCGCGCAGGACGTCCACCTGCGCCGAGTGCGACGCGTAGTCCACCGGGATGCGGCGGGCGCGTACGCCTTCGGCCTCACAGGTCTCGATGAGGCCGTCGAGTGCTTCCGGGTCGCCGGAGACGACGACCGACGCCGGTCCGTTGACCGCGGCCAAAGCGACCCGGTCACCCCGGTTTTCGAGCTTGGCGGCGATCTCGTCGCGACCGAGAGCGACCGCGACCATGCCGCCGCCACCGGACAGCGCGAGAATCGCCTTGGCACGCAAGGCGACGACGCGCGCGGCGTCGGTCAGCGACAGGGCACCGGACACGTACGCGGCGGCGATCTCACCCTGACTGTGCCCGACCACCGCGGCCGGTTCCACCCCGCAGGCGCGCCACAGCGCGGCCAGCGAGACGTTGACCGCGAACAGAGCGGGCTGCACGACGTCGACCCGTTCGAGCGCGGCGGCGTCGCCGAGAACGTCGGTCAGCTTCCAGTCCACAAAGGACGAAAGAGCTTCTTCGCAACGGGACATCGAGTCGGCGAACACCGGGGACGCCGCGAGAAGCTCCACGGCCATCCCGGCCCATTGTGAGCCTTGGCCGGGGAAGACGAACGCGACCTTGCCCGGGGGAAGCGCGGTCCCCTCGACGAGATCCGCGGCGGGGAGCCCGGCGGACAAGGCATCCAGCGCGGCCGTGGGATCCTCAGCCACGACGACGGCACGATGGTCCAGCGCGGCCCGTGTCGTCGCGAGCGAATAGCCGACGTCGATGAGATCCGAAGCCCCGTCGAGGTGGTCGCGCAGCCGGGCGGCCTGCGCGCGCAACGCCTCGGCGCTCCTGGCCGACAGCACCAACGGCGTCACACCGGTACCTACGGGCGAAACCGCTGTAGCCTCAGCGATTTCCGCGTCCGGGGCCTGTTCGACGATCGTGTGCGCGTTCGTGCCGCTGACCCCGAACGACGACACCCCGGCCCGGCGCGGCTCGCCGGTTTCCGGCCAGGGCCGCGCTTCGGTGAGCAGTTCGACCGAACCCGCCGCCCAGTCGACCTTCGACGTCGGAGTGTCGACGTGCAGGGTGCGCGGCAGGATCCCGGCGCGGATGGCCTGCACCATCTTGATCACCCCGCCGACCCCGGCGGCGGCCTGCGCGTGCCCGATGTTCGACTTCAGCGAACCCAGCCACAGCGGGCGATCCCGGTCCTGCCCGTACGCGGCGAGCACGGCCTGTGCCTCGATGGGGTCGCCGAGCGTCGTCCCGGTGCCGTGCGCCTCGACGACGTCGATCTGGCGCGGGGCCAGGCCTGCGGCGTCCAGCGCCTGCCGAATCACCCGCTGCTGCGACGGCCCGTTGGGCGCGGTCAGCCCGCTGCTCGCACCGTCCTGGTTCACCGCGGTGCCGCGAACCACGGCCAGCACGGGATGTCCGAGCCGTCGCGCGTCAGAAAGCCTTTCGAGCAAAAGAAGTCCGGTGCCCTCGGCCCAGCCGGTGCCGTCGGCCGCGTCGGCGAAGGGTTTGCACCGGCCGTCCGGCGCCATCCCCCGCTGACGGCTGAACTCGACGAACGTCTCCGGCGAGGCCATCACGGTCACCCCGCCCGCCAAGGCCATTGTGGACTCGCCGCGCTGCAACGACTGTGCCGCGAGATGCAGCGCGACCAGCGAAGACGAGCACGCGGTGTCGACGGTGACCGCGGGACCTTCCAGCCCGAAGGTGTAAGCGACCCGGCCCGAGGCGACACTGCCGGCGCTGCCGTTGCCGAGATAGCCCTCGAACTCGCGCAGTTCCTCGGCACGGGAATCCAGCCGTGAGCCGTAGTCGTTGTACATCACCCCGGCGAAGACGCCGGTTTTGCTGCCCCGCAACGAACCCGGGTCGATCCCCGCCCGTTCGAAGACCTCCCACGCGGTCTCCAGCAGCAGCCGTTGCTGCGGGTCCACGGTGAGCGCTTCACGGGGGCTGATCCCGAAGAAGCCGGCGTCGAATTCGTGGGCGTCGTAAAGAAAACCACCCTCGCGCGTATAGGTTTTGCCGTGACTGGCCGGGTCGGGGTCGTACAGTGCCTCGACGTCCCAGCCGCGTTCGACGGGGAATCCGCCGACGGCGTCCGTGCCCGCCGCGACCAGGTCCCACAACTGCTCCGGTGTCCGGACGCCGCCAGGATAGCGGCAGCTCATCCCGATGATCGCGATCGGTTCGTGCTCGCGCGCTTCGACCTCGCGCAACCGGGTGCGGGTCCGGTGCAGATCGGCCGACACCCGCTTGAGGTAGTCGCGCAGCTTCTCCTCGTTCAGCATCAGTAGCCAACCTCTTCGCGCCGGAATCGAACCGCTCCGAGAAAAACGCTATGCGAGCGGAGAGGAGGCGGACAACCCCTACGGTCCCCTAGCGCGACCAAGGCGTGACTCACGTGATCAGGCACGGAACTCACGTGACTGGACACCGCACTCGTATGTACGGCTTCTGATCACGCGAGATCCGCCTCTGATCACGTGAGTCGCGACTTACGAGCCCAGTTCGTTGTCGATGAACGCGAACATCTCGTCATCGTCGGCCGATTCCAATTTGTCCGCGAATTCCCCGCCGTCGCTTTCGCCGCTTCGGACGACTCCGAGGAGGCTGTGCAGCCGGGCCGCGATCCGGGCCCGGCCCGCCTCGTCCGGCTGGGCGGAAGCCAGCGCGGCGGCCAGCCGGTCCAGTTCCGCGTCCAGCACCTGTCCCGCGTCCGGTGCCGTGGTCTCGGTGGTCAGTTCGGCCGCCAGGAACGCCGCCAGCGCGCCCGCGTTCGGCCGGTCGAAGACCAGCGTCGGCGGGAGCCGGAGACCGGTGGTCTCGGCGAGCCGGTTGCGCAGTTCCACCGCGGTCAGGGAATCGAAGCCCAGTTCCAGGAATCCCCGGTCTTCGGCCACCGCGTCGGCCGACTCGTGCCCGAGCACCGCCGCGACGCGGGTGCGCACCAGGTGCAGCAGCAGCCGGACGCGTTCGTCCTCTGGTTTCCCGGCGAGGTCACGCCGCAGCGCGTCCGCGGTCCCGGCCGCCTCGGTGGTCCGCCGTGCCGGCACGCGGACGAGACCGCGCAGCAACGCGGGTACCTCGGCGGCCGGGCGGCCCCGGAACGCGGCGAGGTCGATCTTGGCGGGTACGAGCAGTCCGTCGGTCCCGGCGACGGCGGCGTCGAACAGTGCGAGCCCGTCCTCTGTGGACAGAGCGGTGATCCCCGACCGCGCCATGCGGCGGACGTCCGTGTCGCCGAGACCGCCGGTCAGCGCGCTGCGCTCGGCCCAGAAACCCCAGGCCAGCGAAACCCCGGGCAGCCCCTCGGCCCGGCGCCGGAGCATGAGCGCGTCGACGTAGGCGTTGGCCGCCGCGTAACCCGACTGCGCCGGGTTGCCGAACACCCCGGCCGCTGAGGAGAACACGACGAACCGCCGCACCTGCCCGGCGAGTTCGTGCAGATTCCGCGCACCGTCGGCCTTCGGGGCCAGCACGGTGTCCAGGCGTTCCGGGGTCAGCCCGTCGATCAGGCCGTCGTCGAGCACCGCCGCCGCATGCACCACGGCGGTCACCGGGTGCGCCGCGAGCAGGGCGCGCACCGCTTCGGCGTCGGACACATCGCAGGCCGCCACGGTGACGTCGGTACCGAGTTCTTTCAGTTCCTGGACCAATTCTTCGGCGCCTGAGCCGGAGCGCCCGGTCAGGACGAGCCCGCGGACTCCGTGCCGGACGGCGAGGTGCCGGGCCAGCGCCTGGCCGAGCCGTCCGGTGCCACCGGTGATCAGCACGACGTCGTCCGCCGCCCAGTCCGGTTCGCCCGCCTCGGCGGCGGGCACTCGCGCGAGCCTGGGCACGAACGGTTTCCCGTCGCGGACGGCGACCTGCGGTTCGCCGGTGGCCAGCGCGATCCGGACGTCGGCGGCGGTGACGGCGTCGACCAGCACGAACCGGCCGGGGTGTTCCGCCTGCGCCGATCGCACCAATCCCCACACGGCGGCCGCCACCGGATCCGGCGACGTGGCCGCCACCGCGCCCGACGTCACCAGAACCGTCGTGCCTGACTCACTCAACGCAGCCTGGATTCGCTTCAGGACCTCGTCGAGTACCGCGCGCAGCTCGCCGGCCGGGCAGTCCCACAGCACCGGGTCTTCCGGCACCGCCTGACTCGCGGCGGCCGGGACCCACTCGATGCGGAACAGCGACTCCTGGTGGCGGCCCAGTTGTGCCGCCGAAAGGGGTCGCAGGCCCAGTTCACCGACAGTCAGCACAGGCGTGCCCGAGCCGTCGGCCACGGTGAGCGCGCCGCCCTCGGGCGAGGGCGAGAGCCGCACGCGCAGCTTCGACGCGCCCCGGGAATGCAGGGTCACGCCGGACCAGGTGAACGGAAGGCGCACGCGCTCGTCCTGCGAGCCGAGCCCGAGCGTGTGCAGCGCGGCGTCCAGCAACGCGGGGTGGACCCCGTACTTGCCGGCCTCTTCGCCGTCAGGCAGGTCGACGTCGGCGAAGACGTCGTCACCTTTGCGCCATGCGGCCCGCAGTCCCTGGAACACCGGCCCATAGCCGAGACCGAGTTCGGCGAACCGGTCGTACAGATCGACGACCGGAACCTCGGTGGCACCGGGAGGCGGCCACTCGGTGAGCGGTTCCGCCGGAGCGGGTCCGCTGGCGAGTGCGCCTTGGGCGTTGCGGGTCCACGGCTCGTCCGAGTGTTCCGGCCGGGAATGCACCGACACCGCGTGGCGGCCGTGTTCGTCGGGTTCGCCCACCGCGACCTGCACCACCATCGCGACGTCGTCGAGGATGAGCGGCGCTTCCAAGGTGAGCTCGTCGATCGTCTCGCAGCCGACCTCGGATCCGGCCCGCAGCGCGAGTTCCACGAACGCCGTCCCCGGCAGTAGTACGGTGTCCAGCACGGTGTGGTCGGCCAGCCACGGTTGCGTGGCGGGGGAAAGCCTGCCGGTGAGCAGGACACCGCCGTCGCTCGCGAGCGGTACGGCGGCGCCCAGGAGCGGATGGTCCACCACCGCCTGCCCGAACGCCGAGGCGTCGCCACTCGCCGCGCCGGGTTCGAGCCAGAACCGCTTGTGCTGGAAGGCATACGTCGGCAGGTCGACCCTCTCGGCAGCGGGCAGCACCGCCGACCACGTCGGGCTCAATCCCCGCACATGAGCCTCGGCCAGAGAAGTCACGAACCGGCCGCCCTCGTCCCGGCGCAGACTTCCCAGCGCGACGGCGTCCTCACTGATCTCGGTGATCCCGGTGGTCAGCACCGGATGCGGACTCGACTCGACAAAGAACCGGAACCCGTCGTCCAAAAGCCGTCGGATCGTCTGTTCGAAGTGGACAGTGCCACGAAGATTGCGGAACCAGTAAGCCGCGTCGAAACCCGGCTCATCGGTCACCGTCGAATAGAACGGCACGACCGGCGTCTTCGGCTCGATGCCTTCCAGCGCGGTCAGCACCTCCTGTTCGATCTCGTCGACATACGCCGAATGCGACGCGTAGTCCACGGGGATCCGTTTCGCGCGGACGTCGACCAGTTCGCAGCGTTTGCTCAGCGCGTCCAGCCCGGCGACGTCACCCGACACGACCACCGCCGACGGCCCGTTCACCGCCGCCACCGAGACACGCTCCGGCAGCAGTTCCCGGACGCGGTCCTCGGACGCCGCGACCGACACCATCCCGCCGCGGCCGGACAACGCCAGAATCGCCTTGCTCCGCAGGCACACCACACGAGCCGCGTCTTCCAACGACAAGGCGCCGGCGACATATGCCGCCGCGATCTCACCCTGCGAATGCCCCACCACCGCCGCCGGTTCGATCCCGCACGCACGCCACAACCGCGCCAACGACACCATCACCGCGAACAACACCGGCTGAACCACATCGACCCGCTCCAACGCGGCAGCGTCCGACAGCACGCCGGTCAACTTCCAGTCCACAAAGGACGAAAGCGCTCGCTCACACTCGACCATCGACTCCGCGAAAACCGACGACGACGCCATCAGCTCCACGGCCATCCCGACCCACTGCGAACCCTGACCCGGGAACACGAACACCGGCTTCCCGGCCTCCGCGACACCGGTCACGACGCGAGCGGCGGGTTCTCCATCGGCCAGCGCGCGCAGTCCGCCGAGCAGGTCATCGACCCTGTCGGCGAGGACGACCGCCCGGTGTTCCAACGCCGAACGCGAGTTCACCAGCGCCCGGGCCACGGCCGCGACGTCGTGGCCGGCGAGGTGAGCCGCCAGATTCCCGGCCTGCCCGCGCAACGCCTCCTCGGTCCGGCCCGACAGCGCGAACGGCAACGCGGCCCCCACGAGGACCCGTTCATCCGACGTGGACTCGGGTTCGACGGGCGGCGCCTGCTCCAGGATCACGTGGGCGTTGGTGCCGCTGATCCCGAACGAGGACACCGCGGCTCGGCGTGGTTCGCCCGTCTCCGGCCAAGCCTGTTCCTCCGACAGCAGGGAGACCTCACCCACCGTCCAGTCCACATGCGACGAAGGCGCGTCGGCGTGCAGGGTGCGCGGGGCGACCCCGTGCCGGATCGCCTGCACCATCTTGATCACGCCACCGACCCCGGCGGCCGCCTGCGTATGCCCGATGTTCGATTTCAGCGAGCCCAGCAGCAACGGCCGTTCCCGCTCCTGGCCATAGGTCGCGAGCAGCGCCTGCGCCTCGATCGGATCGCCGAGCGTCGTCCCGGTGCCGTGGCCTTCGACGACGTCCACCTGGCCCGCGGAAAGCCGCGCGTCGGTCAGGGCCTGGCGGATCACCCGCTGCTGCGCGGGTCCGTTCGGCGCGGTGAGCCCGTTCGACGCGCCGTCCTGGTTGATCGCGCTGCCCCGCAGCACGGCGAGCACCTGGTGGCCGTTGCGCTGGGCGTCGGAAAGCCTTTCCACCAGCAGCATTCCGACACCCTCGCCCCAGCCGGTGCCGTCGGCGGCCTCGGAGAAGGCCTTGCAGCGACCGTCGGCGGCGAGCCCGCGCTGACGGCTGAAGTCGACGAACGCGGCGGGGTGGGTCATCACGTTCACCCCGCCGACCATCGCCAGCGTGCACTCCTCGCGCCGCAGCGCCTGCGCGGCGAGATGCAGGGCGACCAGCGACGACGAGCACGCGGTGTCCACCGACACTGCCGGGCCCTCCAGCCCGAGCGTGTAGGCGATGCGCCCGGAAGCCACGCTGCTGAAGTTGCCGTTTCCGAGGTAGGGCTCCAGATCCGGCGGGATGTCGGTGAGCACACCGGTGTAGTCGTTGTGGATCACCCCGGCGAACACGCCGGTCCGGCTGCCGCGCAGCGTGGCCGGGTCGATCCCGGCCCGTTCGAGCACCTCCCACGCGGCCTCGAGCAGGAGCCGCTGCTGCGGGTCCATCGCCTGCGCCTCACGGGGCGAGATCCCGAAGAACCCGGCGTCGAAATCACCCGCGTCGTAGAGGAAGCCGCCCTCGGACACGTAGGTCTTGCCCGGCGTGTCCGGATCGGGGTCGAAGAGCCCGGCCAGGTCCCAGCCGCGGTCGGTGGGGAATTCCGAGAGCGCGTCGCCCCCGGAGGCCACCAGATCCCACAGCTGTTCGGGCGACCGGACGCCGCCGGGGAACCGGCAGCTCATCCCGACGATGGCGATCGGCTCGTGCCCGGCCTCCTCCAGTTCGACCAGCCTGCGCCGGGTCCGCCGCAGCTCGCCGGTCGCCCACTTCAGGTTCTCCAGCAGTTTGTCCTCGCCTGACACAGGTCACGACCTTCCGAATTCCTTGTGCAAGATGTCGAACAGCTCGTCGGCGCTGGCGTCGGCCAGATCGCCGTCGCCGCCGTCCCGCGAGTCGGTCCACCGGGCGAGCACGGCCCGCAGCCGGTCGGTGATCCGGTCCGCGGTCTCGTCGTCGGTGACGGCCGAGGCCAGCGCGGACTCCAGCCGGTCCAGCTCGGCGAGTACCAAGGCTTCAGGAGCGGCTTCTTCTTCCGGCCCACCCAGTTCCGTGCGCAGGTACCGGGCGAGCGCGACCGGGCTCGGCTGGTCGAAGACCAAAGTGGACGGCAGCCGCAGCCCGGTGGCCGCACCGAGCCGGTTGCGCAGTTCGACGGCGGTCAGCGAGTCGAACCCGAGATCGCGGAACGCGAGTTCGGGACCGACCTTGGCGACCGACGCGTGCCCCAACGCCGCCGCCGCGTGCGAGCGCACGAGGTCGAGCAGGAATGGTTCCCGGTCGGTGACGGGGATCGCCGCCAGCCGCTGGGCCAGTGAGGGACCACCGGCGGCGGCTCCTCCCCCTGCGACCCGCTTGGCGGGAGCGCCCGCCAGTACGCGCAGCAGCGCCGGGACCTCGGTCTGCCCCCGCAGCACCGAGGTATCCAGGTGCAGCGGAACCAGCGCTCCGGCGTCCCGTTCGCTCGCCGCGTCGAACAGCGCCAGCCCCTCCACAGAGGACAGTGGGCTGACCCCGGACCGCTTCATCCTGGCCAGGTCCGCCTCGTCGAGGTGGCCGGTCATCGCACTGCGCTCTTCCCAGAATCCCCAGGCGAGCGCCTGTCCGGCGAGCCCGGAAGCCCGGCGGTGCTGCGCCAGCGCGTCGAGGAACGCGTTGGCCGCCGCGTAGTTGCCCTGTCCGGCCGTGCCGAACGTCGCCGCGGACGAGGAGAACAGCACGAACGCGGCCAGGTCGAGGTCCTGGGTCAGTTCGTGCAGGTGCACCGCCGCGTCGACCTTCGGCCGGAGGACGGCATCGAGCCTGCCCGGGGTCAGCGCCGGGATCAGGCCGTCGTCGAGCACACCGGCGGTGTGGACGACGGCGGTGAGCGGATGCTCGACCGGAACCGAGTCGATCAGCCCGGCGACGGCGTCGCGCTCGGCGACGTCACAGGCGACGACGGTGACCGTGGCGCCGAGCCCGGTCAGGTCCGCGACCAGGTCCTCGGCGCCGGTGGCGGCGAGCCCGCGCCTGCTGGTGAGCAGCAGGTGCCGGACGCCTCGTTCGGCCACCAGATGCCGGGCGAAAAGTCCGCCCAGCACGCCGGTACCGCCGGTGACCAGCACCGTTCCCTCGGGATCGAGGACGGCGGGCGGGGTCAGCACGATCTTGCCGGTGTGCTTGGCCTGGCTCAGGAACCGGAACGCTTCCGGCGCGCGGCGGACGTCCCAGCCGGTGGTCGGCAGCGGTCGCACCACGTCCTTTTCGGACAGAGCGAGCAGTTCGCCGAGGATCTCCTGGATGCGGTCGTGCCCCGAGTCGATCAGGTCGAACGCCCGGTAGGTCACGCCGGGATGGGCGGCGGCGACCTCGTCCGCGTCGCGGATGTCGGTCTTGCCCATCTCGACGAACCGGCCACCTTCGCGCACCAGCCGAAGGGAAGCGTCGACGAAGTCCCGGGCCAGTGAGTCCAGCACCAGGTCGACACCGCGTCCGCCGGTAGCCTCGCGGATCTTGTCCTCGAAGTCGAGCGTGCGGCTGGACGCGATGTGCTCGTCGTCGAAGCCCATGGCCCGCAGCGTGTCCCACTTGGCGGGGCTCGCCGTCACGTAGATCTCGGCGCCGAAGTGGCGGGCCAGTTGTACCGCGGCCATCCCCACCCCGCCGGCGGCGGCGTGGATCAGCACCGTCTGGCCGGGTTCGAGCCTGCCGAGGTCGGCCAGACCGACATACGCGGTCAGGAACGCGACCGGCGCCGACGCGGCCTCGGTGAACGACCACGCGTGCGGCACGGGTGCGATCAGGTTCCGGTCCGCCACCGCGATGGGGCCGAAGGAGGCGTCGAACATGCCCAGCACCCGGTCGCCCGGCACCAGATCCGTGACGTCGGCGCCGACCTCGGTGACCACACCCGCACCCTCGCCGCCGATGCCTTCCTGTCCGGGTACCAGGCCCAGCGCGACGACGACGTCGCGGAAGTTGAGCCCGGCGGCTCGGACGGAAATCCGTACCTGGCCGGGCGCGAGCGGGGCGAGCAGCTCGGGCCGGTCCCGCAGCACCAGGTTCTCCAGCGTGCCGCCGCCCAGGGTGTCCACGGTCCACGCGCCGCTTCCGGCGGGCGGGACGAGCGTGGTGTCCGCGGACGCCTTGACCAGCCTGGCGCCGAGCACCGTTCCGGCGCGGAGCGCGATCTGCGGTTCGTCGAGCGCGAGCGCGGCGGACAGGACGCGGTCCGATTCCTCGGTCCCGTCGGTGTCGAGGAGCCCGAATCGCTCGGGGTTCTCCTCCTGCGCGGACCGCAACAGACCCCACACGGTCGCGGTCGCCGGATCGCGTACGGGTTCGTCCGCCGCCACCGAAACCGCGCCGGAAGTCCGGAAGACCAGCTTGGCCCCGGCGAAGCGGTCGTCGGCCAGCCAGGCCTGGATGAGCGCAAGTGCTTGCTGGGCAGCAATATGTGCCGCCTCCGCGAGGCCTCCGGCCGTGGATGCACAAGTCGTGAGGACCACGGTGCCCGGTGCGATTGCGTCGGCCAGCTCGTCCAGGCTCAGGTCGTCGAGCACCACCACGGACGGCGCCGGGGAGTCCGTTGTGGACAGATCCGTCCACTGGACACAGAACAGGGACTCGGCCGGATCACGCCGGGCGCCGGCCAGCTGGGCCGCGGCGACCGGCCGGAACACCACGGACTCCACCGAGGCGACCGGCGCACCGGTCGAATCGGCCAGGGTCAGCGACACCGCGTCCGGTCCGGCGGGTGACAAGCGCACCCGCAGGCTCGGCGCGCCGACCGCGGCCAGCGAAACCCCGTTCCAGCTGAACGGCAGGCGCAGCTGACCGTCGTCCGGCAGCAAACCGAAGCCCAGCGCGTGGAGGGCCGCGTCGAGCAACGCGGGGTGCAGCCCGAACGCGGCCGCCTCGGCGATCCGGTCCTCCGGCAGCGCGACCTCGGCGAGGACGTCGTCGCCGTGCCGCCAAGCCGCACGCAGACCGCGGAACGCCGGGCCATAGCCGTATCCGAGGTCCGCGAGGCCGTCGTAGTGGCCCTCGACGGAGATCGGTTCGGCACCCGCCGGTGGCCATTGCGTCAGGTCGGCCAGGACCGGTTCTTCCGCGGACAGCAGCCCGGTCGCGTGGCGGATCCAGTCCGTGCCACCGGCTTCGTCGCGCGAATGCACGGTGACCTCCCGGGTCCCGTCCTCCCCGGGCGCGCCGACGGTGACCTGCAGCCGCGCGCCACCGGTCTCCCCGAGCACGAGGGGCGCTTCGATGGTCAGTTCGGCGACCCGGCCGCAGCCGACCCGGTCCCCGGCCGACATCGCCAGTTCGACGAACGCCGCACCCGGCAGCAACAACGCGCCGCCGACGGCGTGGTCGGGCAGCCAGGTCTGGCCACGCGCGGACACCCGGCCGGTGCAGACCAGGCCGTCGCTCCCGGCGAGCGGGACCGCGGCGCCGAGCAGCGGGTGACCGCCCGCGTCCAGCCCGGCCTGAGCGGGATCGGCGGCGGTGTTCACCCGCAGCCAGTAGCGCTCGTGCTGGAAGGCGTAAGTGGGCAGAGCGACCCGGGTACCGGGGAACAACGCCGCCCAGTCCGGGCTGAGGCCGTGGACGTGGGCTTCGGCCAGTGAGGTCAGGAACCGCTGGGATCCGCCTTCGTCGCGACGGAGACTGCCAAGGGCGACCGCGCGTTCACCACTGTCCTGTGCCGTGTCGGTGACTCCGGTGGTCAGCACCGGATGCGGGCTCATCTCCACGAAGAACCGGAACCCGTCCTTCAGCAGCCGTCGTACCGTCTGTTCGAAGTGGACGGTGCTACGCAGATTGCGGAACCAATACGCCGCGTCGAAACTCGGCTCGCCGGTCACCGTCGAAGAGAACGGGATCGACGGCGTCCGCGGTTCGATGCCTTCCAAAGCGGTCAGCACGTCCTGCTCGATCGCGTCGACGTGCGCCGAATGCGACGCGTAGTCCACCGGGATACGCCTCGCGCGGAGCCCGGCCGACTCACAGGCTTCGATCACCGTCTCCAGCCCGGCGACGTCGCCCGACACCACCACCGCGGCGGGACCGTTCACCGCCGCGACCGAGACGCCGTCGGGCAGCAGTTCCCGGACCCGCTGTTCGGAGGCGGCGACCGAGACCATTCCGCCCCGGCCCGAAAGCTTGGTGATCGCCTTGCTGCGCAGGCAGACGACGCGTGCGGCGTCCGCAAGGGACAGTGCCCCGGCCACGTAGGCGGCCGCGATCTCACCCTGGGAGTGGCCCACCACCGCGGCCGGCTCGATCCCACTGGCACGCCACAGGCGGGCCAGGGACACCATCACGGCGAACAACGCCGGCTGTACGACGTCCACGCGCTCCAATGCGGCCGCGTCGGAGAGGACGTCGGTCAGCTTCCAGTCCACATAAGCCGACAGCGCGTCCTCGCATTCGGCCATCGACTCCGCGAACACCGGAGCGGACGCCAGCAGGTCGACCGCCATCCCGGCCCACTGCGAACCTTGGCCGGGGAAGACGAACACCGGCTTCCCGGTGAGCGCGGTCCCTTCGACCAGCGCACCCGACGGTTCGCCCGCGGCCAGCGCGCGCAGACCGTCGCCCAGCGACGCGCGGTCCGCGCCGACGACCACCGCGCGGTGGTCCAGCGTCGTCCGTGAAGTCGCGAGCGAGTAGGCCACATCCGTCGCGTGCAGGTCGTCCACAAAGGACTTCAGATGCGCGGCCTGTGCGGCCAGCGCCTCCGGTTCCTTCGCCGACAGCGGCCAGGCGACGACGTCGCCGAGCACACCGGGCCGCGGTGCGACCGCTTCCTCCGCGGGCCCTTGTTCGAGAACCACGTGAGCGTTGGTGCCGCTCATGCCGAACGACGACACCGCCGCCCGGCGCGGCCCGCCGGACTCCGGCCACGACGTCGATTCGGTCGCCAGCGCGACCTGCCCGGCCGACCAGTCGACCCGCGAACTGGGCGTGTCCACGTGCAGCGTGCGGGGCAAGGTCCCGTGCCGCATCGCCAGCACCATCTTGATCACTCCGGCGACACCGGCCGCGGCCTGCGTGTGCCCGATATTCGACTTGATCGACCCGAGCAGCAGCGGCCGTTCCCGGTCCTGGCCGTAGGTCGCCAGCAGCGCCTGCGCCTCGATCGGGTCGCCGAGTGTCGTGCCGGTGCCGTGCGCCTCGACGGCGTCCACATCGGACGGTGTGAGCCGCGCGTTCGCCAGCGCCTGCCGGATCACCCGTTGCTGCGACGGACCGTTCGGCGCGGTCAGGCCGTTGGAAGCGCCGTCGGAGTTGATCGCGCTGCCCCGCAGGACCGCGAGCACCGGGTGCCCGTTGCGCCGGGCGTCGGAAAGTCGTTCCACCAGCAGCATTCCCGCGCCTTCACCCCAGCCGGTGCCGTCCGCGCCGTCCGCGAACGCCTTGCACCGGCCGTCCGGGGCCAGCCCGCGCTGACGGCTGAACTCGACGAAGGTCCCGGGCGTGGCCATCACGGTGACACCGCCGGCCAGAGCGAGCGTGCATTCGCCCTGGCGCAGCGCCTGCGCCGCGAGGTGCAGGGCGACCAGCGATGACGAGCACGCCGTGTCGACGGTGACCGCCGGGCCCTCCAGCCCGAAGGTGTAGGAGACCCGGCCCGACGCGATGCTCGCCGACGTACCGGTGGCGAGGTAGCCCTCGACGCCGTCGGGGACTTCCGCCGAACTGGACACGTATTCGTTGTCCATCACCCCGGCGAACACGCCCGTGCGGCTGCCGCGCAGCGTCGCCGGGTCGATCCCGGCCCGCTCGAACGCCTCCCACGACGTCTCCAGCAGGAGCCGCTGCTGCGGGTCCATCGCCAGCGCCTCACGCGGTGAGATCCCGAAGAATCCCGCGTCGAAGTCGCCCGCGACCTCAAGGAACGCGCCCCGCCGGGAGTACGAGGTACCCCGGCGGTCCGGGTCGGCGTCGAAGAGCCGGTCGAGGTCCCAGCCACGGTCGGCGGGGAACTCGCCCAGCGCGTCCTCGCCGGCGGCCAGGAGCCGCCACAGATCCTCGGGGGTGTTCGCCCTTCCGGGGAACCGGCAGCTCATCGCCACGATCGCGATCGGCTCGTCGGCGGTGAACGCGGCTTGTTCGGTCTCGGCCACGGTCGCCGAACCGAGCACGCCTTCGAAGATGTGGGCGGCGAGCGTTTCCGGGGTCGGGTAGTCGAAGATCAGCGTCGCCGGCAGCCGCAGGCCGGTGGCCGCGGTGAGCCGGTTCCGCAGTTCGACGGCGGTCAGCGAGTCGAACCCGATCTCCTGGAACGACCGTGCCGCCTCGACGGCGTCCGCCCCGGTGTGCCCGAGGACGGTCGCGGAATGTGTGCGGACGAGATCGACCAGCAGCGACTCGCGATCGTTCGCCGGGATGGCCAGCAGCTTGTCCCGCAGCGAGTCCGCATTCCCGGCCACCCCTGCCGACGCCGAACGCCGGGCGGGTCCGCGCACCAGGCCACGCAGCAACGGCGGGAGCCCGTCCGGCCTCGCGCTCGCGCTCATCGCGGCGGCGTCGAGGCGCATCGGCACCAGCACCGGTTCCGCGAGCGCGCTCGCCGCGTCGAACAGCGCGACACCGTCCTCTGTAGACAGAGCGGCGGTTCCGCTGCGCGCCATCCGGGTCAGCTCCGCCTCGCCGAGTGAACCCGCCATTCCCCCGGCCTCGGCCCACAGACCCCAGGCCAGCGACCGGGCCGCCAGACCCTGCGCGGCGCGGTGGGTGCTCAGCGCGTCCAGGAAACCGTTGGCCGCGGCGTAGTTCGCCTGCCCCGCGTTGCCGAATACGCCGGCCGCGGAGGAGAACACGACGAACTCGGCGAGATCGGCGTGCCGAGTCAGTTCGTGCAGGTTGAGCGCGGCGTCGACCTTGGGCCGCAACACCTTCGCGAGGCGTTCCGGCGTCAGCGTCTCGACCAGGCCGTCGTCCAGCACCCCGGCCGTGTGCACCACGGCGGTCAGCGGATGCTCGGCGGGAATCCCGGCGAGGACCTCGGCCAGCGCGTCACGATCCGCCGCGTCACAGGCCGCCACGGACGCGGAAGCGCCCAGTTCCGCCAGTTCCGCGAGCAATTCCGGTACGCCCGCCGCGTCCCGGCCACGCCTGCTGGTCAGCAGCAGATGCCGGACGCCGCGTTCCCGCACCAGGTGCCGGGCGAAGAGCGCGCCCAGCGCACCCGTGCCCCCGGTGATCAGCACGGTGCCCGCCGGGTCCGGCGCGACCGGCATCTTCAGCACGTTCTTGCCGATGTGCTTGGCCTGGCTGAGGAAACGGAAGGCGTCGGGCCCACGCCGGACGTCCCACGCGGTGACGGGCAACGGGGTCAGCGCACCGGCGGCGAACAGCTCCAGCAGAGCGGCCAGCATCTCGTGGATGCGCTCGGGACCGGCGTCGATCACGTCGAACGGGTGGTACTCGGCGCCGGTCGTACCGGGTTCGCGGATGTCGGTCTTGCCCATCTCGGCGAACCGGCCGCCCGGGGCCAGCAACTCCAGCGACGCGTCGACGTATTCCCCCGCCAGCGAGTTCAGGACGACGTCGACACCGCGTCCGTGCGTACCCGAGCGGAACTTCTCCTCGAAACCGAGGCTGCGGGAAGAGGCGAGGTGCGCGTCGTCGAAGCCGTTGGCGCGCAAAGCTTCCCATTTGCCCGGGCTGGCCGTGCCGAACACTTCGGCGCCGGCATGGCGTGCCAGCTGGGTCGCCGCCATGCCGACACCGCCGGCCGCCGCGTGCACCAGCACGGATTCCCCGGCGCTCAGCCGGGCGAGGTCGAACAGGCCGTAGTAGGCGGTGAGGAAGACGATCGGCACCGAGGCCGCGGTGGCGAAGGTCCAGTCGTCCGGCATCTTCGCGAGCGTCCGGTGATCGGTGACGACCAGCGGGCCGAAGCCGTTCGACATCAGGCCGAACACCCGGTCCCCGACCGCGAGGCCGGTGACGCCGGGGCCGATTTCGGTGACCACGCCGGCGCCCTCGCTGCCGAGCGTGGCCGCGCCGGGGTACATGCCCAGCGCGATCAGCACGTCGCGGAAGTTGAGCCCGGCCGCCCGCACGGCCAGCCGGACCTCACCCTCGGCCAGCGGCGCGACCGCTTCCGGCGACGGCACCAGCGCCAGGTTCTCCAGCGTGCCGCGGCCGGTGATGTCCAGCCGCCACGCGGTTTCGGCGGGCGGCGTCAGCTCGGTGGCCCCGGTCGCGGTCAGGCGGGGCGCGAACGCCCGGCCGTCCCGCAGGGCGAGCTGCGGCTCGTCGCCCGCGGTCACCCGGTCGTCCGGCACGGTTTCCGAGTCGACCAGGACGAACCGGCCGGGATTCTCCGCCTGCGTCGTCCGCACCAGCCCCCAGACGGCGGCGTGCGCGAGATCTTCGACGGTCTCCCCGTCTGCCGCGGCGACCGCGCCGCGGGTGTGCACGACCAGCGGCGCGGACGACTCGTCGGCCAGCCGGCGCTGGACGACGTCGAGGACCGCGGCGGTGGCCGCGTGGACTCCGGCCGCCGTGTTGTCGCTGGCAGGAACCGAGAACACGTCGTCGATCGGCTTCCCGCTCTCGGCGAGCGGGACGGGACGCCAGTCGAGCCGGTACAGCGAGTTCGTAGCAGGCCTGGCTTCCGGGGAAACCTCGCGCAGCGTCAGTTCGTCGGCCGACGCGACCGGACGGCCGGCGGCGTCGGTCACCAGCACCGCGAATCCGTCTGCGCCGGTGCGCCGCAGGCGGACGCGGAGCCGGGTCGCTCCCCCGGCGTACAGGTGGACTCCCGCCCAGGCAAAGGGAAGCCGGGTCCCGGTGTCGTCGGCCGCGATGCCGATCGCGTGCAGCGCGGCGTCGAGCAACGCCGGGTGAAGGCCGAAACGCGCGGCGTCAGTGTGCTGTTCCTCGGGGAGTTCAACCTCGGCGAAGAGATCGTCCCCGGCTCGCCAAGCCGCACGGAGACCACGGAAAGCCGGGCCGTATTCGAGACCGGTGGCGGCGAGTTCGTCGTAGACCGCGTCGACCGGGACCGGCTCGGCGTGCGCGGGCGGCCATGCGGTCAGCCCGGCCGGTTCGGTGCCGCCGGAAGCCGACAGCAGACCGGTGGCGTGCCGGCCCCAGCCTCCCTCGTTCTCGTGGCGCGAGTAGATCTCGACGGTCCGCCGTCCCGAACCGCCCTCGTCGCCGACCAGGACGGACAGCTGGGTCGCGCCGCGTTCGGGCAGGACCAGCGGGGCTTCCAGGGTCAAGTCGTCGAGATGGTCACAGCCCGCCTCGTCGCCCGCCCGCAAGGCGAGTTCGACGAAAGCGGTGCCGGGCAGCAGGACCGCGTCGCCGACGCGGTGGTCGGCCAGCCAGGGCTGGACGTGGCCGGCAAGCCTGCCGGTGAGCAGGAAACCGTTGCCGTCGGGCAGTTCCGCGGTGGCATCGAGCAGCGGGTGGCCGGTGGTGGTCTGGCCCGCGGCGGAGGACAGCCAGAACCGGCGGTGCTGGAAGGCGTAGGTGGGCAGGTCGACCCGGCGGGCCCCGGCGAACAGCGTCGCCCACTCGACCGCGACCCCGTGGACGTGCAGCGAGGCGAGCGCGGTCATCGCGGTGCGCGCATCGTCGCGGCCCTTCCGCAGGATCGGTACGAGGACGGCGTCGGTCTCGAGGCAGTCCTGTGCCATCGCGGTCAAGACACCGTCGGGACCAAGTTCCAGGAACCGGGTGACGCCCTCGGCCTCCAGGAACTTCACCGTGTCGCAGAAGCGGACGGCGTCACGGACATGCCGGACCCAGTACTCCGCGGTGCCGGTCTCGGCGAGCTTCCCGGAGATCACCGGGATCCGCGGCGCCTGGTACGTAAGCCCTTCCGCGACGGTGCGGAAGTCGTCGAGCATGGCGTCCATCAAGGGCGAGTGGAACGCGTGACTGACTACTAGGTTCTTCGTCTTGCGGCCCTCGAACGCGGCCACGACGGTGGCGACGGCGTCGTCCTCGCCGGACACCACCACGGAATTCGGCCCGTTGATCGCCGCGATCGCCACGTTTTCGGTGAGCAGCGGAGTCACTTCGTCTTCGGTCGCCTGCACCGCCACCATCGCTCCACCGGACGGCAAGGCCTGCATCAACCGGCCCCGCGCGGCCACCAAAGTCACGGCGTCATCCAGCGAAAGCACATCGGCCACGTGCGCGGCGGCGATCTCGCCGATCGAATGCCCCGCCAAGAAGTCCGGCCGGACACCCCAGCTCTCCACCAACCGGAACAGCGACACTTCGAGCGCGAACAACTCGCATTGGGTGTTAGCCGTCTGGTTCAGTTCCTCCGCCGAGAGATCATTCGGCAGACCGAACCGTCGGCGTATGTCCTCAAAGGACTCGGCGAACACAGGGAAAGCCACGGCCAGTTCCCGGCCCATCCCGAGCCGCTGACTTCCCTGGCCGGTGAACAGGAACGCCACCCGTCCCTCGGCCGCGCGCCCGGTGATTCCCTCGGTGGCAAGCGTGTCGAGTCCGGTCAGCAGCGTGTCCCGGTCGTCCGCCACGACGGCGGCCCGGTGTTCCAGCGCCGCCCGCGACGTCGCCAGCGAGAACGCGACATCCGCGACCGTAAGGTCCGGGGCTCCGGTGAGCAGATCCCGCAGCCGGGCCGCTTGATCGACCAGAGCGGCCTCGGTCTTGGCGGACAGGAGGAACGGCGCCGGAGCCGGGCCCTCACCGGCTCCGGCGACCTCTGCGGGCCCCTGCTCCAGCACGATGTGGGCGTTGGTGCCGCTGATCCCGAACGACGACACCGCCGCGCGCCGCGGACGCTCCGCCTCCGGCCAGAGCCGGGACTCCGTCAGCAGTGAGACGGCGCCGGCCGTCCAGTCCACTTGCGACGAAGGCTCGTCGACGTGCAGGGTCTTCGGCAGCACCCCGTGCCGCATCGCCTCGACCATCTTGATCACGCCCGCCACCCCGGCCGCCGCCTGGCTGTGGCCGATATTCGACTTGATCGAACCGAGCCACAGCGGGCGTTCGCGCTCCTGGCCATAAGCCGCCAGCAAGGCCTGCGCCTCGATCGGATCACCCAGCGTCGTCCCAGTGCCGTGCGCCTCGACAACGTCCACTTCGGACGGTTCGAGCCGCGCGTTCGCCAGTGCCTGTCGGATCACTCGCTGCTGTGACGGACCGTTCGGCGCCGTCAGACCGTTGGACGCGCCGTCCTGGTTCACCGCGCTTCCGCGCACCACGGCCAGTACCCGGTGACCGTTGCGCCGCGCGTCCGACAGACGCTCCACCAGCAGCATGCCGACACCCTCGGACCACGAAGTGCCATCGGCGCTGTCGGAGAAGGACTTGGAGCGGCCGTCCGCCGCCAGCCCACGCTGACGGCTGAAGTCCACAAAGGTCTCCGGCGTCGCCATCACGGTCACGCCACCCGCCAGCGCCAGCGAACATTCGCCGCGCTGCAGCGCCTGGGCGGCCAGGTGCAGCGCGACCAGCGAGGACGAGCACGCGGTGTCGACGGTGACAGCGGGGCCTTCGAGCCCGAAGGTGTAGGAAATCCGGCCGGACAGCACACTTCCGGAGTTCCCGGTGCCGAGGTAGCCCTCGACGTCGTCGGGAACGGCCGTCGCGCCGGTGATGTAGTCGTGGTACATCTGCCCGGCGAAGACGCCGGTACCGCTGCCTCGCAACGAACCCGGGTCGATCCCGGCGCGTTCGAAGGCCTCCCACGAAACCTCCAGCAGCAGACGCTGCTGCGGATCCATGGCGAGCGCCTCACGCGGCGAGATCCCGAAGAAGCCGGGATCGAAGTCCCCGGCCTCGTGCAGGAAACCGCCCTCCCGGACGTAACTCTTCCCAGCCTTGCCCGGGTCGGGGTCGTACAGTCCGTCCAGGTCCCAGCCGCGGTCGATCGGGAAGCCGGAGATACCGTCGCGACCCTCCGCGACCAGCCGCCAAAGCTCTTCGGGCGACGAGACGCCGCCGGGGTAACGGCAGGCCATCCCGATGATCGCGATCGGCTCGTCCGCGCCCACCGTGCTCACAGCGCTCACCGCGCGAGTGGGCGCGGTGTCGGCGCCGAACAGTTCGGCGCTCACCAGATCCGCGAGCGCCCGCGGGCTCGGGTGATCGAAGACCGCGGTCGCGGGCAGCCGAAGCCCGGTCGCGGTGTTCAGCCCGTTCCGCAGTTCCACCGCGGTCAACGAGTCGAAGCCCAGTTCACGGAAGGAACGGCCGGCCTCGACGGACTCCGTGCCCTGGTGGCCGAGCACCTCGGCGACCTGCGCGCGGACGAGTGCCAGTAGTGCGCGGTCCCGGTCGGCGGTGGTCAGCGGGGCCAGGCGCTCGCGCAGGTCGTGGGCGCCGACGGCCGAGGACGCCGTTCGCCGGGACCTGCCCGTGAAGGCCCGCAACAGGGGGACTTCCGTGGCGCTCGCGCGTAACGCGGGCACGTCGAGACGCATCGGCACGAACAGCGCTTCACCCGCGCTCACGGCGAAGTCGAACAGCGCCAAGCCGTCTTCGATCGACAACGGCACCAGGCCGGAGCCGGCCATCCGCGCGCGGCCGGTCTCGGCCAGCGCCGCGGCCATCCCGCCGGAGGATTCCCAGAGTCCCCACGCGAGTGACGTCGCGGCGAGTCCCCGCGCGCGACGTCGGTGCGCCAGCGTGTCGAGCACCGCGTTGGCGGCGGCGTAGTTCGCCTGCCCCGCACTGCCGAGCACGCCCGACGCGGAGGAGAAGTACACGAGTTCGGCCGCGTCGCCGACCAGTTCGTCGAGCAGGAGCGCACCGTCCACTTTGGATCGCAGGACGGTCTCGAAGCGTTCAGGGGTCAGGTCGGCGAGAAGACCGTCGTCGAGGACACCCGCCGCATGGACGACCGCGGTCAGCGGGTGGTCAGCGGGGATTCCGTCGAGCAGAGCCGCCAGGTCGTCCCGGCTCGCGACGTCGCAGGCGACCACGCGGGCACCGAGCCGGGCCAGTTCCTCAGCACCTTCGGCCGCCGGGCCACGACGGCTCGCGAGAACAAGGTTTTCCACGCCTCGCTCGGTGACGAGGTGCCGGGCCAGTTCCGCGGCGAGCGCCCCGGTGCCGCCGGTGATCAGCACCGTGCCCTGGGGGTCCCAGCCGTCGCCGGTGCTGCCCGAGCGGACCGGAGTGAGTCGGGGGACCTGGGTCTCCCCGGCCTTGACGGTGACCTCGGGCTCGCCGGAGGCGACGATCCCGGCCAGCACGGCAGGGGTGACCTCGGCCGGGTCGTCGACGTCGACCAGGACGAACCGGCCGGGGTACTCCTCGCGCGCCGACCGCACGAGGCCCCAGACCGCGGCCTGCGCCGGGGATTCCGCGATGGCTCCGCTGGTCAGGAAGACGACCTCAGGTCCGGCGGCCTCGGCGAAGGAGAGCACGATCTCTCGCGCCCGAAGGACGGCTTGCCGAATGTCATCTACGTCCACAAAGGACTCGACGTGTACTTCGTCCTCACCGGCGGGGATCGCGACAGGCGTCCACGTCACGCGGAACAGCGCGTCCCGGGGGATCTTGGCCTTTTCCGCAGCGGGCGCCCTCAGGCTGAGCGAGCCCACCGACAGCACCGGGGCACCGGCCGGATCGGCCGCGAAGACCGACACGGCCCCGTTTCCGGCAGGGCTGAGGCGGACGCGCAGCACGGTCGCGCCGTCGGCGTGCAGCCGGACGTCCGACCAGGCGAACGGCACCTCGAGTGCCCGTGACTCGCCGACACCGATGGCGTGCAATGCGGCGTCGAAGAGCGCGGGGTGGATCCCGAACGAGCCTCGGGTCTCCTCCAGCCGCACCTCGGCGAACACATCGGCACCGAGGGTCCACACGGCCTGGACGCCTTGGAAGGCCGGGCCATAGTCGAGACCTTCGGCGGCCAGCCTCGGGTAGAAGTCTTCGACGTCGACCGATGCGGCGCCCTGAGGCGGCCAGACGGTCAGATCATCCTCGGTGGACGGTGTGGCCTGTCCGGCGCCGAGCAGACCGGTGGCGTGCCGCGTCCAGAGGTCGTCGCCTTCTGGTCGCGAGTGCACGGCGATCGACCTCTTGCCCGCGGTGTCGGCCGCGCCGACGGCGACCTGCACCTGAACACCACCACGATCCGGGAGCACCAGCGGCGCTTCGAGGTTCAGTTCTTCCACGGCCGCGCAACCGGCTTCGTCCGCGGCGGCCAGGGCGAGTTCGACGAACGCCGTGCCGGGCAGCAGAACGGCACCGGCGACGGTGTGGTCGGCAAGCCAAGGCTGGCCGCTCAAGGAGATCCGGCCGGTCAAGAGAAGTTCGTCCGACCCCGCCGGGCGCACGGTGGCGGCGAGCAGCGCGTGCCCGGACGCGGTCAGCCCCGCCGCCGAAACGTCGCGATCCGCCGCGCCGGCTTCGAGCCAGAAGTGTTCGTACTGGAACGGGTACGTCGGCAGGTCGACCCGGCGGGCACCGGTGAACAGTGGCGCCCAGTCGACCTCCGCGCCGTGGACGTGCAGTCCCGCGATCGCGGTGAGCAGGCTCGCGACCTCGGGCCGATCCCGGCGCAACGCCGGGGCCAGCACCGCGTCGTGCTCCAGGCTGTCCTGCGCCATCGCGGTCAGGACGCCGTCGGGTCCGAGTTCCAGGAACCGCGTGACCCCTTCGGCTTCGAGGAAGCCGACCACGTCCCGGAAACGGACGGCCTCGCGAACGTGCCGGACCCAGTAGTCGGCGGTGGCGACGTCTTCCCGCCCGCCGGTGACCATCGGGATCTGCGGCGCCGTGTAGGAAAGGCCCTCCGCGACCGCCCGGAACTCCGCCAGCATCGGATCCATCCGCGGCGAGTGGAACGCGTGACTGACTACTAGGTTCTTCGTCTTGCGCCCCTCGAACGCGGCGACCACCGCGGCGACGGCGTCCTCGTCCCCGGAAACCACCACGGAATTCGGACCGTTGATCGCCGCGATGGAGACACCGGAAGTGAGCAGCGGCGCGACCTCGTCCTCGGTCGCCTGCACCGCCACCATCGCCCCACCGGACGGCAAGGCCTGCATCAACCGGCCCCGCGCGGCCACCAAAGTCACGGCGTCATCCAGCGACAACACACCGGCCACGTGCGCGGCGGCGATCTCACCGATCGAATGCCCCGCCAAGAAATCAGGCCGGACACCCCAGCTCTCCACCAACCGGAACAACGAAACCTCAAGCGCGAACAACTCGCACTGCGTGTTAGCCGTCTGGTTCAGTTCTTCCACAGAGAGCTTGTCCGGCAAGCCGAACCGCTGACGAATGTCCTCAAAGGACTCCGCGAACACCGGGAAGATCTCAGCCAGTTCCCGGCCCATCCCCAGCCTCTGACTTCCCTGCCCGGTGAACAGGAACGCGGTCTGCCCGTCGACGGCGCGCCCGGTGAGCCCTCCGCCTCCGATGAGGGCTTCCAGCCCGGCCGACAGCTCGTCCCGCTCCCCCACGACGGCAGCCCGGTGTTCCAGCGCGGCCCGCGACGTCGCCAGGGAGAACGCGACATCCGCGGCCGCCAGGTCCGGCGCACCGGCGAGCAGATCCCTCAGGCGCACGGCCTGCTCACGCAGCGCGGCCTCGGTCTTTCCGGACAGCACGAACGGCACCAGCGCCGGTCCTTCGGAGGATGTCTCGGTATCGGTGGCCGGTTGTTCGAGGACGACGTGCGCGTTGGTCCCGCTGATGCCGAACGACGACACCGCCGCGCGCCGGGGGCGATCCGACTTCGGCCAAGGCTGGGCCTCGGTCAGCAACGACACCGCGCCCTCGGCCCAGTCCACCTGCGATGTCGGCTTGTCGACATGCAGCGTCCGCGGCAAGACACCGTGGCGCATCGCCTCGACCAGTTTGATGATCGACGCGACCCCGGCCGCCGCTTGGCTGTGCCCGATATTCGACTTCACCGAACCGAGCCAGAGCGGCGAGGTCCGGTCCTGGCCGTAGGTGGCCAGCAGGGCCTGAGCCTCGATCGGGTCGCCGAGTTTCGTCCCGGTCCCGTGCGCCTCCATGGCGTCCACATCGGACGGCGTCAGCCGGGCGTTCGCCAGTGCCTGGCGGATCACCCGCTGCTGCGCACCTCCGTTCGGCGCGGTGAGCCCGTTCGACGCCCCGTCCTGGTTCACCGCGCTGCCGCGGACGATGGCCAGCACGCGGTGGCCGTTGCGCCGCGCGTCGGAAAGCCGCTCGACGAGCAGCATGCCGGCGCCTTCACCCCAGGCCGTCCCGTCGGCGGCGTCGGCGAACGCCTTGATCCGGCCGTCCGCCGCCAGCCCGCGCTGACGGCTGAAGTCCACGAAGGCCGCCGGGTTGGCCATCACGGTGACACCGCCCGCGAGCGCGAGCGAGCATTCGCCCTGCCGCAGCGCCTGTGCCGCCAGGTGCAGGGCCACCAGCGACGACGAGCACGCGGTGTCGACGGTCATGGCCGGGCCTTCGAGCCCGAGGGTGTAGGACACCCGCCCGGAGGCGATGCTCGCGAAACTCCCGTTGCCCAGGTAGGGCTCCAGATCGGCGGGCGGGGTGCCCGCGATGGCGGAGTACTCGTTGTGGATGACGCCCGCGAAAACTCCGGTCCGGCTGCCGCGCAGGGAATCCGGGGCGATTCCCGCCCGTTCGATCGCCTCCCACGAGATCTCCAGCAACAGCCGCTGCTGCGGGTCCATCGCCAGCGCCTCACGCGGCGAGATCCCGAAGAACGCCGGGTCGAACCGCGCGGCGTCGTGCAGGAAACCGCCGTCGCGCACATAACTCTTGCCCGGCTTGCCCTGCTCGGGGTCATAGAGCCCGTCGAGATCCCAGCCGCGGTCGACCGGGAATCCGGTGAGCCCGGTGCGTTCCTCGGCGACCATGCTCCACAGGTCTTCCGGCGAGCGGACCCCGCCCGGATAGCGGCACGCCATCCCGATGATCGCGAGGGGCTCACCGGTCAGCCGCCGGTTTTCCCCGCGCAGGCGGTCGGATTCCTTCAGTGCCGCCCGAAGGGCCTCGACGACCTTGTTCTCGGACGTAGACATCGCAGCTCCAGGGTGTTCGCGTCAGGCGGGTTCGGAAGCGTCGAAAGCGAGTTCGATCAGCCGGTCGGCGTCCATCTCGTCGATGTCCGCCCCGGACGGGGTTTCGGCGGGCCGGTAGCCGGGATCGGCCAGGCGCGTCAGCAGTTCCAGGACACCGGCATCGCGAAGCCGATCGAGCGGCACCGCGGCCAGCGCGGCGCCGATCTTGGCCACCTCGCCGTCTTCGGCGCTCCCGGTGTCCGGGACCAGGTGTTCACCCAGCAGCTCGACGAGCGCGGTGGGCGTGGGGTGGTCGAAGACGACGGTGGCGGGCAGGCGCAGCCCGGTCGCCGCGTTCAGCCGGTTGCGGAGTTCGACCGCGCTCAGGGAGTCGAAACCCAGTTCACGGAACGCCTGCCGGACGCCGACCTGATCCGGCGCGGCGAAACCGAGCACGGCCGCGACATGGCCTCGCACGAGATCGAGCAGTGCGCGACCGCGTTCGGCGGGCGTCAAGAGCGCGAGCCGGTCGGCCAGCCCCGACGTCTCCGCGGCGACCGCCGCGCGACGCATCGGTGCCCGGACGAGTCCCCGCAACAGGGGCGCCACCTCGTCGGCGCCGCGGAGCGCGTCGAGGTCGATGTGCATCGGCAGCGGTGCGGGTTCGTAGCCCACCCGTGCGGCGTCGAGCAAGGCCAGGCCGTCCTCTGTGGACAGTGGCGCCATCCCGGACCGCTTGAGCCGGGCCAGGTCCGCTTCACCGAGGTGACCGGTCATTCCACTGAGCTGGGCCCAGAAACCCCAGGCCAAGGACACGCCGGGCAGGCCGAGCGCGCGACGATGCCGGGCCAGCGAGTCCAGGAAGGTGTTGGCCGCCGCGTAGTTTCCCTGTCCGGCGTCGCCGAACGCACCCGCGGCCGAGGAGAACAGCACGAACTCGGCGAGGTCCGCGTCGCGGGTCAGTTCGTGCAGGTTGACCGCGGCGTCGACCTTGGGCCGCAACACCTTCGCCAGCCGTTCCGGAGTGAGTGCCGCGACCAGTCCGTCATCGAGAACACCGGCCGCGTGGACGACGCCGGTCAGCGGATGCCCGGCCGGGACGGTGGCGAGCAAGGCCGCCAGCGCGGTCCGGTCGGCCGCGTCGCAGGCGGCGATCGTGACGGTGGCTCCGGCGGCGGTCAGGTCGGCTTCCAGTTCCGCCATTCCCCCGGCGGCCCGGCCACGCCGCCCGACGAGCAGGAGATGCCGCACCCCGTGTTCGGCGACCAGGTGCCGGGCGACCAGCGCGCCCAGGGTCCCGGTGGCGCCGGTGACCAGCACGGTTCCTTCGGAGTCCATGGTGGACGGAAGGGTCAGGACGTTCTTGCCGACATGCTTGGCCTGGCTCATCAGCCGGAACACCTCCGGCGCGCGGCGGACGTCCCAGGCGGTGGTCCGCGGCAGCGTCAGCACATCGGCGTCGAACAGCGCGAGCAGTTCGGCGAGGATCTCGCCGATGCGCGGCCGTCCGGCGTCGAGCAGGTCGAAGGCCCGGTAGGTGACGCCGGGGTGGTCGGCGGCCACCTTGCCCGCGTCGCGGATGTCGGTCTTGCCCATCTCCACGAACCGGCCGCCCGGGCCGAGCATCCGCAGTGAGGCGTCGACGAATTCCTTGGCGAGCGAGTCCAGCACGACGTCCATCGCGCCGAACCGGTCTTCGAAGTCGACCGAACGGGACGACGCGATGTGGTCGTCGTCGAAGCCCAGTTCCCGCAGTACAGCCCACTTTCCGGGGCTGGCCGTCGCGAACACCTCGGCTCCCCGGTGCCGGGCGAGCTGGATCGCCGCCATCCCGACGCCGCCGGTCGCCGCGTGGATCAGCACCTTGTCGCTCGGGCCGAGGCCGCCGAGGTCGACGAGCCCGTAGTGCGCGGTGAGGAAGACGACCGGCAGCGCGGCCGCGTCGGTGAACGACCAGCCGGCGGGCATCTTCGCCACGGTGCGCCGGTCGGCGATCGCGAGCGGGCCGAACGCGCCGTCGAACAGGCCGAAAACGCGGTCGCCCGGCTTCAGATCCGTGACGGCGGAACCGGCCTCGGTGACGATGCCGGCGCCCTCGCTGCCCATGACCGCGTTGTCCTCGGGGTACATGTCGAGCGTGATCAGCACGTCACGGAAGTTGATCCCGGCGGCACGCACCGCCACGCGGACTTCGCCTTCCGCGAGCGGCCGGACGGCGTCGGGTGCCGGGACGAGCGCCAGGCCTTCCAGGGTGCCGCGCCGGGTGGCGTCCAGGGCCCAGGCGGGTTCGGCGGGCGGGGTCAGTGTGCCGTCGGCGGAAGCCTTGGCGAGCCGGGGAACGAGCAGTTCTCCGTGGCGCACGGCCAGCTGGGCTTCGCCGGTGGCCAGGACTTCCGCGAAGTCCGGCTCACCATCGGCGTCGAGAAGGACGAACCGGTCGGGGTTCTCCGCCTGCGCGGACCGCACCAGGCCCCAGGCCGTGGCGGCCCCGAGGTCGCGGACGTCGTCGTCCGCCACCGCACCCGACGTGAGGAAGACCAGCCGTGAGCCGGCGAAACGGTCGTCATCGAGCCAGGTCCGGACGAGGTCCAGCACTCGCGCGGTGGCGCGGTGCACGACCTCGGTCAGGTCACCGGTCTCGGACTTCACCGGCACGACCACCACGTCGGGAACCTCGGCGAGGGAAGTGAGGTCGCCGTTCGCCAGCGTCGTGATGGACGGCGTGCTCGTGCTCTCGGGCGCGGTCACCGGCGTCCAGCCGACCCGGAACAGCGAATCGGGCTGCCGGGTGCCGAGCCGGCCGGCGTCGACCGGCCGTGTGACCAGGCCTTCGACCGTGGCGACCGGTGCTCCGGCCGGGTCCGCCAGTGTCAGCGAGACCGCGTCCTCGGCGCGGGTGAGCCGGACCCGCAGTGCGGTGGCGCCGACGGCGTGCACCGTGACACCGGTCCAGGCGAACGGCAGTTCCGCCGCGCCGCCGGGCTGACCGGCGCCGATGGCGTGCAGGGCGGCGTCGAGCAAAGCCGGGTGCAGCGCGAACCTGTCGGCGTCGGAAGTCTCGGCTTCGGACAACGCGACCTCGGCGAAGACGGAGAAGTCGCGGCTCCAGGCCGCTCGCAGGCCCTGGAACGCCGGACCGTAGCCGTAACCCTGCTCGGCCGCGTCGTCGTAGTAGCCGTCGAGATCGATCCGCGATGCTCCGGCGGGCGGCCATTCGGTCAGGCTCTCGCCGTCGCTTCCGCCGGGTGAAAGGAAACCGGAGGCGTTCCGGGTCCAGACTTCGCCGTCTTGGGAGTGGACGGTGATCTCTCGTCGTCCGTCCACTTCGGATCCCAGGACGACCTGAATCCGCACTCCGCTCTCGGCGGGCAGGACCAGCGGGGCTTCGAGGGTGAGTTCGTCGATCCGGCCGTAGCCGACCTGCGCCCCGGCCTGCAACGCGAGTTCCACGAACGCCGTACCCGGCAACAGAACGGTGTCGAGTACCGCGTGGTCGGCCAGCCACGGCTGGGACGACGTCGACAGCCTGCCGGTGAGCAGCGTTCCGCCCGAGCCCGGCAGTGCGGTCGCGGCGGTGAGCAGCGGATGGCCGGTGGCGCCGAGCCCGAACCCGGCGGCGTCGCCCGGTCCTCCGGCGTCGGTGAGCCAGAACTCCTGATGCTGGAAGGCATACGTCGGCAGGTCGACCCGGCCGGCTTCCGGCAGGACGGTGTCCCACTCGGGGCTGAGCCCGTGCGCGTGCGCCTCCGCCAACGACGTGACGAACCGGGTCGGGCCGCCTTCCTCGCGGCGAAGGCTGCCCAAGGCGACGGCGTCTTCGCTGATCTCCGTGACCCCGGCGGTCAGCACCGGATGCGGGCTCGACTCGACGAAGAACCGGAACCCGTCGGCCAGCAGGCGGCGCACGGTCTGGTCGAAGTGGACGGTCTGGCGGAGATTGCGGAACCAGTAGCCCGCGTCGAGTGTCGTGGTGTCGATCGGTTCGCCGGTCACCGTCGAGTACATCGGCACGGTGGCCTCACGCGGCTCGATACCGGTCAAAGCGGCCATCACGTCCTGTTCGATCGCGTCGACGTAGGCCGAGTGCGACGCGTAGTCCACCGGGAGGCGTTTCGCCCGCACGTCCCCGACTTCGCAGCGTTGGACGAGGGCGTCCAGCCCGGCGATGTCTCCCGACACGACCACGGCGGCCGGGCCGTTCACCACGGCCACGGAGACGCCATCGGGCAGCAGTTCCCGGACGCGCTGTTCCGGCGCCGCGACCGACACCATGCCGCCGAGCCCGGACAGCGCCAGGATCGCCTTGCTGCGCAGGCACACCACGCGGACGGCGTCGTCGAGCGAGAGGGCACCGGCCACGTACGCCGCCGCGATCTCACCCTGGGAATGCCCGATCACCGCGGCGGGCTCGATACCGCACGCACGCCACAGCCGGGCCAGCGAGACCATCACCGCGAACAGCACGGGCTGGACGACGTCCACGCGTTCCAGCGCGGTGGTGTCGGACAGGACATCGGTCAGCTTCCAGTCCACATGGGACAACAGCGCGTCTTCGCATTCGGCCATCGACTCCGCGAAGACCGAGGAGGAGCCCAGCAGGTCCACGGCCATCCCGGTCCACTGGGAACCCTGCCCGGGGAAGACGAAGGCGGTCTTGCCGGTCTCGGCGACCGCGGTCACCACCTGCGCCGCGGGCTCGCCGTCCGCCAGGGCACGCAGTCCGGTCAGCAGCCCGGAACGGTCTCCGGCGACGACCACGGCCCGGTGTTCCAGCGACGGCCGCGACACGGCCAGCGCGCGGGCCACCGCGGGCAGCGCGGCCTCGTCGAGGTGATCCGCGAGCCTCGCCGCCTGAGCGCTCAGCGCGGCGGCGGTCTTGCCGGACAGTACGAACGGGAACACGTCACTGCCGAGCGGCCCAGTGTCCGAAGTGGACTCCACCGGCTCGGCCGAGGGTTGCTCGAGGATCACGTGCGCGTTGGTCCCGCTGATCCCGAACGACGACACCGCCGCCCGGCGCGGCCTGTCGTGCTCCGGCCAGGGCATCGGCTCGACGAGCAACGACACCGCGCCGGCCGTCCAGTCCACCTTGGTCGTCGGAGTGCCGACGTTGAGCGTGCGGGGCAGCACACCGTGACGCATGGCCTGCACCATTTTGATGATCCCGCCGACCCCGGCCGCCGCCTGAGTGTGGCCGAGGTTCGACTTGAGCGAGCCCAGCCACAGCGGCCGCTCGCGGTCCTGGCCGTAGGTCGCCAGCACGGCCTGCGCCTCGATGGGATCCCCCAGGGGGGTGCCGGTACCGTGCGCCTCGACCGCGTCGACGTCCTGTGTGGACAGACCGGCGCTCGCCAGGGCCTGCCGGATCACGCGCTGCTGGGACGGGCCACTGGGCGCGGTCAGGCCGTTCGACGCGCCGTCCTGGTTGACCGCGCTGCCCCGGACCACCGCGAGGATCTGGTGGCCGTTGCGCCGGGCGTCGGACAGCCTCTCCACCAGAAGCATGCCGACGCCTTCGCTCCACACCGTGCCGTCGGCACCGTCCGAAAAGGACTTGCAACGACCGTCCGGCGCGAGCCCGCGCTGACGGCTGAAGTCCACGAAGACCTCGGGCGTGGCCATCACGGTCACCCCGCCCGCCAGCGCCATCGAGCATTCGCCGCGCTGCAACGCCTGCGCGGCCAGGTGGAGAGCGACCAGCGAGGACGAGCAGGCGGTGTCGATGGTGACCGCCGGACCTTCCAGCCCGAAGGTGTAGGAGACGCGTCCTGAGTGGATGCTGGCCGACGTCCCATTGCCCAGGTAGCCCTCGACGTCGTCCGGCACGCGGTTCAGGCCGGTCGCGTAGTCGTGGTACATCACCCCGGCGAAGACACCGGTCGTGCTGCCGCGCAAGGAATGCGGATCCATCCCGGCCCGCTCGACGGCCTCGTACGAGACCTCCAGCAAGAGCCGCTGCTGCGGATCCATCGCCAGCGCCTCACGCGGCGAGATCCCGAAGAACGTGGGATCGAACTGTCCGGCCTCGTGCAGGAACCCGCCCTCACGCACGTAAGTCGTGCCCCGGTGATCGGGATCGGGGTGGTAGACGCCGGCCGTGTCCCAGCCACGGTTCTCCGGGAACCGCGAGATGCCGTCGTCTCCCTCCGCGACCAGCCGCCACAGGTCCTCGGGGGTGGTGACGTCGCCCGGGTAGCGGCAGGCCATGCCGATGATCGCGATCGGCTCGTCGGTCACGGTAGGCGCTGTGACCTCTTCGGCAGCGGTGCCGCCGCCGAGTTCGGCGGCCAGGAACGTGGCGACCGCCTGGGGATTCGGGTGGTCGAACACCAGGGTCGGGGTGATCCGCAGCCCGGTCGCGACACTGAGCCGGTTGCGCAGTTCCACCGCGGCGAGCGAATCGAAGCCGACTTCGTTGAACGCGCGCAGCGGTTCGACGGCGTTCGCGTTCGGGTGGCCGAGCACCGCGGCCACGGTGGCCCGGACGAGGTCGAGCAGGCCGGCCTCGTCGAGCACGCTCTTGGCCGCCGGAGTGGGCCGGGCGACGCGGACCAGTCCGGTGAGCACGGCGGGAAGTCCTTCGGCGGTGGCCCGGGCACGCAGGGCGGCGAGGTCCATCCGCATCGGCAGCAGCACGGGCCGGTCCGCGGCGAGTGCCGCGTCGAACAGCGCGAGTCCGTCCACTTCGGACAACGCGCCCTGGCCGGACCGCTCGATGCGGCGCAGCTCCACGTCGTCGAGGCGGCCGCCCATGCCGGTGGCCTCGGCCCACAGACCCCAGCCGAGTGCGATTCCCGGGAAACCGTCTGAGCGGCGGCGGGTCGCCAGCGCTTCGAGGAACGCGTTCGCGGCGGCGTAGTTGGCCTGCCCGGCGCCGTCGAAAGTGGCCGCAGAGGAGGAAAACAGTACGAACGCCGAGAGGTCGAGATCCCGGGTCAGGTCGTCAAGGACGAGCGCACCGGTCACCTTGGGCCGCAGAACGGCTTCGAGCCTGCCGCGGTCGAGTGTGGTGACGGTCCCGTCGTCGAGCACACCGGCGGTGTGGACGACGGCCGTGAGTGGGTGTTCCCCCGGGATCGCGGCGAGTACGCCCGCGACCGCGGCGCGGTCGGCGATGTCGCAGGCGGCGACGGTGACGTCCGCGCCGAGCGCGGCGAGTTCGCCGACAAGGTCCCGAGCGCCGTCTGCGGCGAGGCCCCGGCGGCTCGCCAGTACCAGCCGCCGGACACCGTGCCGCTCGACCAGATGCCGGGCCAGCAACCCGGCGAGACCCCCGGTACCGCCGGTGATCAGCACCGTTCCCGTCGCGTCGAATCCCGCGGGTTCCGGGCTCGGCACCCGGATCACGCGGGGCGCGAACACGGAACCCTCGCGGACGGCCACTTCGGGCTCGTCCGAAGCCAACGCGGCGGCCAGCTGGGATTCGCCGGAGACGTCCGCCAGCACCAGCCGTCCGGGGTTCTCCGCCTGAGCCGAGCGCACCAGCCCCCATACCGCGGCCAGCCCGGGGCGAGGAAGGTCGGTGGCGACGGCGCCATCGGTGAGGAGCGCCAGTTTCGCCGCCGAGAACCGTTCTTCGGCCAGCCAGGACCGGACGAGGTCGAGAGCACGGCCGGTCGTCTCGGCCGGATCGCCGTCGTCGCACCGGATCGCCACCACCGGGGGCACGGTCTCCCCCACGGCGTCGAGATCCGGGTAGACCCGGTACTCCACGGCCGCGACGGTTTCGGGGAGCGGAATCCAGTCGACGCCGAACAAAGCGCCGTCGCGAGCACGGCGTCCCGACGGCGCTGGGCGCAGCGACAGCCTCTCGACGGTCGCGATCGCGGTGCCCGCACCATCGGCCACCTGCATCGAAACCGAGTACGTGCCGGGTTCACCGCTGGGCGAGTAGTCACCCAACCGCACTCGGAGGACGTCGGCGGCGTGGGCGTGCAGGGTCGCGCCGGACCAGATGAACGGCAGCGCGGCGGGCCCACCCCCGTCGGCGGGGCCGAGTTCCAGGGCGTGCAACGCCGCATCGAGCAACGCCGGGTGTATCCCGAAGGCGCTCAGCTCACCCTGGATCTCCGGGACAGCGGCGACTTCGGCGTACATCTCGTCGCCGGAACGCCACGCCGCGCGCAAGCAGCGGAAGGCGGGACCGTAGTCGAGACCGGAGTCGGCGAGCCGCTGGTAGACGTCGGAGAGGTCGAGCGCGTCCGCACCGGCGGGCGGCCATTCCGCGAACCCGAACGCCGGTTCCGCCGCGGTGACCGGGAAAGAACCGGAAGCGCACCGCGTCCAGTCGTCGTCTTCCGTGGCACGGAAGAACACCTGGACCGCGTCGTCGCTGACCGAAACCTGGACCTGCACTCCGGCGGGCGGAATGACCAGCGGTGCTTCCAAGGCCAGGTCTTCGACCCCGGCGAAACCCGCCAGTTCCGCGGCCCGCAACGCCACTTCGAGCAGCGCCGTGCCGGGGAGCACCACTTCGCCGGCCACCACGTGGTCGGCCAGCCAGGGCTGGGTGAGCGGGGAAAGCCTGCCGGTGAGCACCAGGGCGCCGTCTTCGGCGCGGGTGATCGAGGCACGCAGCAGCGGGTGCCCGGTGGCGCCGAGACCGAACGCGGCGGGCTCGCCGGTGGCGTCCGGGGTCGTCAGCCAGTAGCGCTGCTTGTCGAAGGCGTATGTCGGCAAGTCGACTTTCGTCAGCTCGCCGAAGACGTTCCTCCACTCCAACGTCGTGCCGCGGACGTGCAGTGCCGCCAGCGAACCGGCGAGGCTGAGCGCTTCCGGCCGGTCCCCGCGCAGACTCGGGACCAGAACCGGGCTCTCGGTGAATTCGTCGGTGAACTCCTCGACGCATTCGGCGGCCATCGGGGTCAGCACGGCGTCCGGCCCGAGTTCGAGGATCGTGCCGACGCCCAGTTCGTACAGCCGCCGCACTCCGTCGGCGAAGCGCACCGGACGGCGGACGTGCTCCGCCCAGTACTCCGGCGACGTCTCGGTGATCAGCTCACCGGACACAGTGGACACCAGCGGGATCTTCGGCGGGTGGAAGGTGAGCACCTCGGCGAACCGCCGGAACTCCTCCAGCATCCCGTCCATCTGATGTGAGTGGAAGGCGTGGCTCACCTTGAGCCGTTTGGTCTTGCGCCCGGCGAAGGCCTCGGCGAACTCCGTCACCGCGTCCTCGTCGCCGGAGACGACCACCGAGCGGGGACCGTTGACGGCCGCGAGGGACAGCCGGTCGCCCAGCAGCGGCAGGACTTCGGACTCCTGCGCTTGGACGGCGAGCATCGCGCCGCCTTCGCGCGTCTCCTGCATCAGACGTCCTCGCGCGGCGACGAGCGCGGCGGCGTCCGCGAGGGAAAGCACACCGGCGACGTGCGCGGCCGACAGCTCGCCGATGGAATGCCCGGCGACGTAATCGGGGCGCAGACCCCAATGCTCATAGAGCCGGAACAGCGCGACCTCGACGGCGAACAGCGCGCACTGCGCGTATTCGGTGCGGTGCAGCAGTTCGGCTTCCTCAGTGCCCTCCTCGGCGAACAACACCTCGGTGAGCGGACGGTCCAGCTGCAGGTCGAGATGGTCGCAGACGTCGTCGAAGGCAGTGGCGAAAACCGGGAACCGGCGGTGGAGTTCGCGGCCCATCCCGGATCGCTGGCTGCCCTGGCCGGTGAAGACGATCCCGACGCGGGCCGGTCCTTTCGCACTGCCCCGGACGACACCGGGGAGATCAGTTCCGGCCGCGAGCGCGTCCAGTCCCGCCAGCAATCCCTCACGGTCCGAGGCCGCCACGACTGCCCGCCGTTCGAGCGCGGAACGGGTGGTGGCCAGGGCCGCGGCGACGGCGGGCAGGTCGGTGTCCGGCCCGACTCGCTCGCGCAACCGGATCGCCTGACGCCGCACCGCGTTCTCGTCCCGACCGCTGACCGCGAACAGCCAGGCCGGCCAGTCCGCGGGAGTCGCTTCCGGTTCGGGTTCCACCGGTGCCTGTTCGAGGACGGCGTGCGCGTTGGTGCCGCTCATCCCGAACGACGACACCCCGGCCCGGCGCGGTGCCCCGGTCTCCGGCCACGGCGTGGGTTCGGCGAGCAGCTCGACGTCTCCGGACGACCAGGCGACCTTGCGCGTGGGCTCCTCGGCGTGCAGCGTCCGCGGCAGCAGTCCGTGCCGCATCGCCTGCACCATCTTGATCACCCCGGCCACACCGGCCGCGGACTGGGTGTGCCCGATATTCGACTTGACCGAGCCCAGCAGCAACGGCCGTCCGGATTCGCGACCGCGACCGTAGGTGGCCAGGAGCGCCTGTGCCTCGATGGGATCACCCAGGACGGTCCCGGTGCCGTGCGCCTCCACGACGTCCACTTCGGACGGTTGGAGCCGCGCGTTCGCCAGTGCCCGGCGGATCACCCGCTGCTGCGCGGGACCGCTGGGCGCGGTGAGCCCGTTGCTCGCGCCGTCGGAGTTGATCGCCGTGCCGCGGACGACCGCGAGTACGGTGTGCCCGTTGCGCCGGGCGTCGGAAAGCCGCTCCAGCAAGAGCATTCCGACGCCTTCGGACCAGCCGGTGCCGTCGGCCGCCGCCGAGAACGGTTTGCAGCGCCCGTCCGGCGCCAGCCCGCGCTGACGGCTGAACGCGAGGAACCCGCCGGGGCTCGACATCACCGCGACACCGCCGGCCACCGCGATCGGGCATTCGCCCAGCCGCAGGGCCTGCCCGGCCAGATGCAGCGCCACCAGCGACGACGAACACGCGGTGTCCACGGTGACGGCCGGTCCCTCGAAACCGAAGGCGTAGGAAATGCGGCCGGACGCGACGCTCGCCGCGTTGCCGGTCAGCAGGTAACCCTCGAGTCCTTCTTCCGCACCGCCGAGACGCGGCCCGTACTCCTGCGTCTCCGCGCCGACGAAGACCCCGGTGGCACTCCCCCGCAGGGTGGCCGGATCGATCCCGGCCCGTTCGAAGACCTCCCAAGAGGTTTCGAGCAGCAGCCGCTGCTGCGGGTCCATCGCCAGCGCCTCACGCGGCGAGATCCCGAAGAACTCCGCGTCGAAATCCCCGGCGCCGTCGAGGAAACCACCGCGCCGGGTGTAGGTCTTGCCGGGCACACCGGGATCGGGGTCGTACAACGACTCCACGTCCCAGCCGCGGTCCCCGGGGAACTCCGATGTCGCGTCACCACCCTCGGCGAGCAGACGCCAGAGGTCCTCGGGCGAAGAAATCCCACCCGGATAGCGGCAGGCCATCCCGATGATCGCGATCGGCTCGTCGTCCACCACCGGGACGAACACCTCGGCCACGGTCTCCGTCTCGCCGGAAAGCTCGTCGCGCAGGAACCCCGCGAGCGCCGCCGGAGCCGGGTGGTCGAAGGCGAGGGTCACCGGCAGATCGAGCCCGGTCGCCTCGGTCAGGCGCCGGTGCAGTTCCACGGCGGCCAGGGAATCGAACCCGAGATCGGCGAACGGCGTCCCGGCCTCGACAGCGCCGTCGTACCCGCCGCCGGGCTTGCCGGCCAGCACCGTCTCGGTCTCGGCGACGATCAGTGCGGCGAGCAGCCGGTGTCGTTCCCCGTCGGCGGTCCGGTCGAATTCGGCCAGCACCGTGGCCCACTCCGGCCGAACACGCCGAGGTCGCACAATCAGTTCGTCTCGCATGGTCCGCATTTCGGGTTCGAGGGTGGGGACTCGGCCGGTTCGGGCCTCCGACACACCGAAGCTAGCCCGGGAACCGACCCCTTTCGCACCCCTATGCGCCCCTTACCGAGCTGCTTTCCGCGCTTTTGAGGGGGCAGCGGGCGAGAGGTGGGCCTGCCGCGAAAGCCACTTTCGGGGCGTCGCATGATGCTGTTGGCGAACTCGCTGCCGGGGTCATTCATGGTCCGCGTGGATCCCTGTACCGAGGCAGACGACGCACGTGACCAGAGGGACGGCACACCCGCAGCCGGAGTTCCTCCTAGTGTCGTCCATCCACACACGCGTGTCGTCCATCCACACACGCGTGTCGTCCATCTGGACACGCGTTCCGTCCATCCAGCCCTCAGGGTCACCCAGCGGGCGGTCAGCGGGCGAGGCGGGCGGCCAGCTCTCGCTTGAGCACCTTGCCGCTCGGGCCCAAGGGCAGGGCGTCGACGAATTCGACGCGCCTGGGGTACTTGTAGGCGGCGACGTGCTCCTTGCTCCAGGCGATGAGTTCCGCCTCGAGGTCCACGCCGGGGGCCTGCCGGGCGATCACCACGGCGCAGACCTCTTCGCCGTACCGGTCGTCGGGAACGCCGACGACGGCGACCTGGGCGATCGCCGGGTGTCGCGCCAGCACTTCTTCCACCTCGCGCGGGTACACGTTGTAGCCGCCGCGCAGGATCATGTCCTTCTTACGATCCACAAGGGACAGATAACCGTCGGCGTCCTTCGATCCGAGGTCGCCCGTGCGGAACCAGCCGTCCACGATCGCGGCGGCCGTGGCCTCCGGCCGGTTCAGATAGCCCGCCATCACGTTGTGCCCGCGCACGACGATCTCGCCGACCTCGCCCGCGGGCAGCGGCTCGATCCGCTCCTCGGTCTCGGCCCGCGCGATCTCGACGTCCACGCCCCAGATCGGCCTGCCCACCGTGCCCGCGCGGCGGGGCCACGCGCGCTGGTTGTAGGCCACCACCGGCGAGGTCTCGGTCAGGCCGTAGCCCTCGTAGATCGGGCAGTCGAAGACGGCCTCGAACTTCTCCAGCAGCGCCACCGGAAGCGAGGAGCCGCCGGAAAAGGCCCGGTCGAGTTTGGGCCGCCGTGGGTCTTGGGCCGCCGCTTCGAGCAGCGCGACGTACATCGTCGGCACGCCCATGAACAGCGAACAGTTCTGGGTCACCATCAGCTCCAGCGCCTGCCGCGCGTCGAAGCGCGACATCAGCACCATCGTCGCGCCCGCCCGGAAACAGGTGGCCATCCCGCAGATCTGGCCGAAGGTGTGGAACAGCGGAAGACCACCGAGGAGGACGTCGTCGGCGTGGAAATCGAACGGGGACAGCATGGTGGTACCCACGTTCATCACGATGCTGAAATGGGTCAGCATCGCGCCCTTGGGCTTGCCGGTGGTCCCCGAGGTGTAGAGGATCAACGCCAGATCGGCCGGATCCCGGGGTTCGTAGTGCTCGACAGGTTCGACGTCGGCGGCGAGCGCGTCGAGCCGGGGCCGTCCGGAATCGCGTTCTTCCAGCAAGGTCAGGACATCCACACCCGCTGCCTCCGCCGCTTTGCCTCCCTGCTCCAGCAAGGAGGCTCCGCAGACCAAGGCGCGCGCGTCGCAATCGGTGAGAATGTAGGCGATCTCGTCCGCCACCAGGAGCGTGTGCACCGGTACCACCACGGCACCGCGCGCCAACGCTCCGAAGTAGACCATCGGGAATTCCGGCGTGTTCGGCAGAAGCAGCACGATCCGGTCGCCGGCGTCGATCCCCTGGTCCCGGAACGCGGCGGCGTACCGCCTCGCCCCTGCCCAGAGGTCCCGGTAGGAGAACGGTTCGCCGTCGAAGACCAGCGCCGGGTGTTCCGGCCGCCTGCCCGCCGAATCGGCGAGGACGGCGGCCACGGACAACGACATGTGAGCCTCCGGGCTACGAACGCGAAAGGCCGACGTCCAGCCAGATCTGGTCCAGCGCGTCGACCATCTTCTGCACGTCGGCACCGGTGTGCACCGCCGACGGCGCCGTGCGCAGGATCTCCTGTCCCAGCGGGACACTCGGCGCGTTGATCGACTGGATGTAGATACCGTGCCGCTCCAGCAGAAGCTCGTGCACCTTCTTGCACAGCGCGTCGTCGCCCACCAGGATCGAGACGATGTGGGATTCGTCGGACAGGAACGGGATCCCGCGTTCGGCCAGCAGCTTGTGCAGCAACTGCGCGTTGTCGGCGAGGATCTCCCGCTCCCGGTCCGAGGCACGGAGGTGCCGGACGGCGGCGAGCGCGCCCGCGGCCACGGCGGGCGGGAGCGCGGTGGTGAAGATGAACGACCGCGAGTAAGTGCGGACGGCGTCGATCAGCGACGACGGCCCGGCGATGTACCCGCCGGTGGTGCCGAAACCCTTGGCCAGGGTGCCCATGACGACGGTGAACTCGTCGGCGATTCCCTCCCGTGCGGCGATTCCCGCGCCTTCGGGGCCGTACATCCCGACGGCGTGCACCTCGTCCATATAGGTCATCGCGTCGTACTGGCGGGCGAGGGCGGCGAACTCGGCCAGCGGCGCGACGTCACCGTTCATCGAGTAGACGGACTCGAACACGATCATCTTCGGCCGGTCCGCCGGTGCGGCGGCGAGCAGTTCGGCGAGGTGCGCGACGTCGTTGTGCCGGAAGATCTTCTTCTCCGCGCCACTGTGCCGCAGCCCGTCGATGATCGAGGCGTGGTTCTTCTCGTCGGAGAAGACGATGCAGTTCTCCGGGCGGCCGGCGAGCACCGACAGCGAACCGTCGTTGGCGGTGTAGCCGGAAGTGAACAGCAGCGCGTCCTCTTTGCCGTGCAGTTCGGCCAGTTCACGTTCCAGCGCCACGTGGAAGTGGTTGGTACCGGCGATGTTGCGCGAACCGCCCGCGCCCGCGCCGAACGTGTCGACGGCGCGCTTCATCGCCGCGAGCACGTCCGGGTGCTGGCCCATGCCGAGGTAGTCGTTGCTGCACCAGACGTTGATCTCGGCGAGCTCGTCGCCCTGGTCGTACCGGCTGGCCGTCGGGAATCGCCCGGCCTGCCTGCCGATCTCCAGGAAGTCCCGTTTCTGGAGGGTCTCGCCCCGCATGGTGCTCTGGAAGGATTCCAGGTACGTGGTCATGACGTCATCTCGCTCTCTGGCTTGGCGTGACTGGGGTTCGTGACCGGACGCCGGTTCGTCTTCGTCCGGGTGCTCGCCTCTTCACGCAGGCGGAGCTTGTCCGGTTTGCCGGCGTCGGTCAGCGGAAGCTCGGCGCGGAGACGGATCTCCGCCGGTACGTGGCTGGGGGAAAGCCCGCGGGCGACGTGCGCGGCCAGGTCGGCGGGATCGACGTCCCGGCCCCGGCGCGGCACCGCGATCGCGTGCATGTACTCGACGTTGTCCTCGTCGGCGACCCCGAACACCGCGGCCTGCGCGACGTCCGGATGTGCCAGCAGTACGTTCTCCACCTCGGCCGGATAGACCTTGATGCCGTTGGTCTTGATCATGTCGGCGAGCCTGTCGACCAGGTACAGGTAGCCGTCGGCGTCGAGGTAGCCGACATCGCCGGTGTGCAGCCAACCGTCGATGAGCACGCGCGAGGTCAGGTCGGGCTGCTTCCAGTAGCCGTCCATCATCATCGGCGAGCGGACGCAGATCTCGCCGATCCGCCCGGCGGGAACCTCGTGCCGCACATACGGATCGCGGATGCTCACCTGGACGAACGGGACCGCTTTGCCCACCGTGGTCAGCAACTCCGGCTTGAGGTGCTCCTCCGGCGAGAGCGCGGCGATCACCCAGCTTTCGGTGGTGCCGTAGATCTGGATCAGTTTCGCGCCGAACACCTCGGCCGCCTGGGAAAGCCGCACCGGGGAAGCGGGGCTGCCGCCGTAGTAGAGCTCGCGCAGGCTGGAATGGTCGGTACCGGCCAGCGCGGGGTGGTCGAGCAGGTCGTAGAGCTGCGGGGTGGCCAGGTACACGCGGTTGACCTGGTGGCGCTCGACGGCGGCGAGAACCTCGCCCGCGTCGAACCCCTCGTGCAGGATCACCGTGCCACCGGAGGCGACCGCGTCGTCCACAGTGGACGAGACGGAGTGGCTGAGCGGGGTGGTGACGAGCATCGTGCACCGCTGGGTCATATGCCGCGCCTTGGCCACGACGGCGCCCAGGCCGCCGAAACCGCGGCCGATTCCCTTGGGCCGCCCGGTCGTCCCGCTGGTGTAGGTCAGGACGGCGGTTCCGTCGGCCTTCGCTTCGACCTCGCCTGCGGTACCGGTGATGTCGGCGACGTCTTCCCCGAAGTCCCCGAACGCCACCAGGATCGCGGGCTCCGCCATCCGATCGCGGATCTCCCTGGCACGGGCCAGGTTCGCCGCGTCGGTGAGCAGGACGGTGGCACCGGTGTCGTCGACGATGTCGACCTGCGTGGCGACCGGCAGTTCGTCCAGCGGGTCGGCCGCGTTGATCCCGCGCAGGTGCACCACGGTGGCGCCGATCAGGTTCGCCGCGTACCGGCCGATCAGGGTCGCCGGGCTGTTCCCCACGGTCAGCAGCGCCACCACACCGGTCTCGCCGATCCCCCGCTCCCGCAACGCGGCCCCCGCGCCGGTGATCGCGGCGGCGAGCCCGGCCGAGGTCAGCACCTCGTCACCGGCCCGCAGCGCGACTTCGTCCGGGCGCGCGGAGAGCACCTCCAGCAACTGGCCGACGTAGTGATCGATCTGCACCGCTCTGCTCCATTTCCACGGATCGCCCGTGTTCGGTCCGCCGATTCAACGTAAAGTCGGCCGAGACGCGCCGACACCCCTTAGGCCCCCTAGTCAGCCCCGTGCGAGGGACTCCAGGTGCGCCACCGCGGCTTCGACCCCGGGCAGGGTCAGGCTCCGCCGCTGGGCGCGGGCGACGGTCGCGGCGATCGACGCGTCCGCCAGCACGGCGCGGCAGGTTTCGGCGACGGCTTCCGGTGTGGTGGCCGGGATCTGCTTGCCGAACCCGAGTTCCTCGATCCGCTTCGCGTTGTGCGGCTGGTCACCGAACTGCGGCAGCGCCGCCATCGGCACCCCGGCGCGAAGCGACTCGCGGATGCTGTTGTACCCGGCGTGGGTGAGGAACAGCTGCGCGCATTCGAGCAGCAGCGGCTGCGGCATGCGCTCGACCACGAGTACGTTCTCGCCGACCTCGACGTCGCCGATCGGGAAACCGGCGGTCGCCACGACGGCGGAGCAGTCCACCCGGGACAGACCGCCGATGAGGGCCCGCACGGTGACGTCCGGGTCTTCCATCTCTTCGGGCGGCTCGATGTTGAACGCCTTGAACGCGCCGAGCATCGGGAGCGCGGTCCCCACCGACGCGAGGACGAGCGGCCGGTCCGTGGGCAGCGCGGCGATCTCCGGCGGGAGCACCTCGCCGGTGGCCACTTCGGACGGCTGGCGATACGTGAACGGCTCGCCCAGGTCGAAGGCCGCGAACGAAGAAGCGACCGGGAGGCAGTCGAACCGGCCGTACCGGTGCACCATCCCGGCGTCCGGTTCCGAGGCCAGGCCCAGTTCCTGGCGCCGCTCGTTCAGCGGATCCACCAGGCCGGCCGGGTCGATCATGTTGCCGGCGCCCGAAGGTGCGCTGATGTAGGGAACGCCGAGTTGCTCGGCGACCAGCGCGCCGGACAGTTCGGCGCCGTCACGCAGTACGACGTCCGGCTGGAACTCTTTGGCCAGCGGGTAAAGCTTCTGGTAGGCGGTGGTGACGTGCGGGCCGCTCGCGGTGGCGATCAGCTGCTCGCGCGTGTCCAGCTTCCTGCGCGGGGCGCCGCCCGCTTCGGCCTGTTCGCGTTCCTGGACCATCCGGCCGATCGCTTCGACCATCCCCGGCAGCACCGGCTCGATCCGCATCAGCCCCGGCTCGAAGACGTCGGCGAGCTCCGGCGGGGTGACGACCAGGACCTCGTGGCCCGCCTTCGCCGCCGCGCGCGCCAGCGGCAGCACCGCCCGCGCGTGGCCCTGCGAGCCCGTCACGGTGCACAAAACCCGCATGGGGTCCACCTTTCGTGTCTGTCCTTTGAGGATGTTCAGGGAACGAGAACCGGGTCGACCGGCGGCCTGCCGAAGCCGCGCCACGCGATCCCGGAGCGGCTCAGCGCGTCGGGGTCGAGGTGGTTGCGGGTATCGATCACGACAGCGCCTTCGAGAAGCCCGGCGATCCGCGGCCAGTCGAGCGCGCGGAACTGCGGCCATTCGGTCAGCAGCACCAAGGCCGCCGCGTCTTTCGCGACGTAGTAGGGGTCGTCGACCACGCGTACCCCGTCGATCGGCGGTTCGTTGCCGGTGAGACCCGGGTCGTAGCCGGTCAGTTCGGCGCCGCGCGCGGCGAGCAGCCGGGCGACACTGAGCGCCGGCGAATCCCGCAGATCGTTGGTGTTGGCCTTGAAGGTCAGCCCAAGCAGGCCGATCCGAAGCCCGGTCAGCTCGGCGCCGGGTTCGCGTCCACAAGCGACGGCGACCCGCTCGACGACCCGGACGGCCTGCTGCGCGTTGCCGGCGATGACCTCGTCGAGCAGGCCGAAGCCGAAGCCCGCGACGTCGGCGACCTGCTTGAGCGCCATGGTGTCCTTGGGCAGGCACGATCCGCCCCAGCCGGGCCCCGGCGAGAGGAACGTCGGCCCGATCCGGCGGTCGTAGCCCATGCCCTCGGTGACGTCGCCGATGTCGGCGTTCAGCCGCTCGCACAATTCGGCGATGGCGTTCACATAGGACAGTTTCGTGGCCAGGAAGCAGTTGGCGGCGTACTTCACCATCTCCGCGCTGGCCGCGTCGGTCAGCACCGTGGGCGCGCCCAGACGGGCGTAGAGCGCGGCGACCCGTTCGGCCGGGCCGCGGGTGTCCGAACCGACGACGATGCGGTCCGGGTTCAGGAAGTCGTGGACGGCGGTGCCCTCGCGGAGGAACTCCGGATTGCTCACCACCGCGATATCGGGCCTGCCCAGCAGCGTGGCGACCCGGGCAGCGGTGCCGACGGGCACGGTCGATTTGTTCACCAGCACGCACCCCACCGAAAGCACGTCGCGGACCTCGGTCGCCACGGCGATGACGGCGGAGAGGTCGGCCATCCCGCCCTCCCCCATCGGCGTCGGCACGCAGAGGAAGACCGCTTCCGCGTCGGCCACCGCGTCGGCGGCGGACGCGACGAACGTGAGCCTGCCCGCGGCGATGCCTTCGGCGACCAGTTCGGGCAGGTCCTTTTCCAGAATGTCGACTTCACCCCGCCGGAGCCGGTCGAGCTTGGCCCGGTCGGAATCGGTGCACCTGACCCGGTGCCCCAGCGAGGCGAGACACGCCGCGGTGGTCAGGCCGACATATCCGGCACCGACGACGGCCACTTGGTAGGAATGCAACGCGAGACACCTTTCAGGCGGCGAAATCCGGCTGCGAATTCCGCACGAACGATTTCGATCGCGATAGCCGCTCGGGACGAGGGAATTCCAACCCGGCCGATGTTTCCGACCCTAGAATCGGGTTCCGCGGGCCAACAACCCCTAGCGACCGGAGCCCACCCCTAATCAGGGGCGACCCGGCCGGGTGGAGCGGAGAATTCCACCCGGACGTCAACCCGTGGTTGGTCGTCGCCCGAGGCCCCGCCTCCTACGCTCTGAAGCGATACCGAAGAAACCGGTCGCCCACAGCCGAGGAGAGTGCGCAGTGGACACCAGCACGCTGATCAACATCGCGGTCGCCATCGGGGTCGTGATCTACGTGATCTACCAGCGCATGAGCTGGAAGCCGCTGGAGAACGTCGAAATCTGGGGTGGCCCGCTCACGCTGGTCGCGATCGGCGTCATCCAGATGCGGCACCTGGACGCGTCGATCAGCGCCACCGACATCGTCTTCCTGGGCGTGGGCCTGCTCGTCTCGCTGCTGGGCGGAGCGGTGATGGGCGCGATGACCCAGCTCCAGCGGCGCGGGGACAAGATCTTCCAGCGGATCGGCGCCCTGGGCCTGGCGGTCTGGGTGGGCCTGCTGCTGGTCCGCGGGATCCTCGGCGTGATCGGGCATTTCGCCGGCGCGACGCTGACCTCCGGCGGCGGCACCATCCTGCTGTCGCTCGGTGCGAACCTGATGGCACTGACGCTGGTGCTGTCCGCCCGCGTCGGCGGGACGAAGGCCATCAGCGGCGGCATGCAGCAGCGCTGATCCCCCGGCTCGTACGTCGAAAGGCCTCCCCGCTGCCGAGCGGGAGGCCTTTCGGCGTTTCACCAGCGGTTTCCCTCGATCACCGCCGCGACGGCCTCGGCGAGTTCCTCCCGCTGGGCGTCCAGGCAGCTGTGGCCACCGGGGAAGACTTGAAAGTCGAAGGCGCCGGTGGTGTGTTCGTGCCAGGCCCGCGCCTCGTCGATCGACACCGTCGGATCGCTGTCGCCCACGAGCACGGTGACCGGGCAGCGCAGCGGTGGCGACGGCTCGGGGCGATAGGCGGCGAACGCCCGGAAATCGGCCCGGATGACCGGCAAAGCGGCCTTGAGCAGCACCTCGTCCTGAGGTGCCGTGGCTTCGCCCGCCGAGGACAACTCCACGACGAGGTCGTGGTCGGAGAGCAGGTGAAGACCCACTTCGCGGGGCCGGGACGGGGCCCGGCAGCCGGACACGATCAACGCCGCCGGACTCCCGGTGAGCACCTGCTCGAGACGCCGGGCGACCTCGAACCCTACGAGCGCGCCCATCCCGTGGCCGTACACCGCGACCGGGTCCGCGTCCCACGGGCTGAGCGCGTGGGTCACCTGATCGGCTAATTCCGCGATATCCCGCGCACACGGTTCGGCGGCCCGGTCCTGCCGACCGGGATATTGCATGGCGAGTACTTCGACCTCGGGCGCGAGCGCGCCGGAAAGCGGGAAGAACGCATTCGCGGCCTCGCCCGCATCGGGCAGGCATACCAATCGCGGTGCCGACGGCCCGCCGGGATGAAAAACGCGGACCCAGTTCGCGGCGCCGCCACTCCGAGCGGTCATCGTGGTATTCCTCCGAAAAGGGATGAGTTCGGCGCGAGGGCCAAGGTGACCGCATTCTTTCGCCTCGGCGAACACTAACCGCCCGCTTCCGGCGGGAACAACCCTCGGAGATCAACCTCGTACCAACGGTGACCGGATTTCCACCCCCGGAATGATCACGGTCAATCGAAAAGAACCGAAGCCTCTACGATCAAGCCCATGACGGAAGCAGGGGCCGACGAGTTCGAAGTCAGCGAACGCGAGCGGCGCTGGAGGTGGGCGGCGCCGGCCGCCGGTACCGCGCTGCTCGCCGTCACCCAGCTGACGGCGACGGTGCCTTCGGGGTCCGGCTGGCTGTGGGCGCTCTACGCGGTGTCCTCGGCGAGCTGGCTGCTTTCGGTGGCGCTCAACGAACGGTTCCCCCGCCCCGCGCTGGTCCTGCTCGCGCTGTCGACGGCGGTGCCCGCGTTCGGCGCCGGTGCCGCCACCGACGGCACCGCGGTGATCATGACCTGCATCGCCCTGGCCGCGTTCGCCTCCCGGCTGGAACCGGGCACGGTGGCGATCATCGCGCTGATGACCTTCGACGCCGCCGCGATCGTGGTCTCCAGCCTGCTCGGGCACCGCCCGTCGGGCGCCTGGCTCGGCGCGCTCGGCGCCCTCGTCATCGTGGTGCTGGTCGGGTTCACCCGCCGGGGGCATCTGGCCCGTGTCGCGCAGGCGGAACGCTTGCTGCAGCAGGAACGGCTGGCGCACACCCAAGGCGTCCGGGCGGCCACCCTCGACGAGCGGACCCGTATCGCGCGCGAGATCCACGACGTCGTCGCGCATTCCCTCGGCGCGCTGCGTGTCCAGCTCGAGGTCATGCACACCCTGCTGGTCGAGGAGAACGACACACCGGGCGCGCTGCGTTCGCTCGCGCTTTCCCAGAGCCTGGCCGACCAGGGACTCAGCGACGTCCGGGATGCGGTGGCCGCGCTCCGCGAGGACGTCCGCGCGCTGCCGGACGCTTTGAGCGACCTGGTCCGCACTTTCCGCCGCGAACACGACACCGCGGCCGAATTCACCCTCGTGGGCGAGCACCGGGATCTGCCTTCGGCCGCGACGATCGCCCTGCTGCGGATCTGCCGGGAAGCCCTGACCAACGCCGGGAAACACGCCACGGGCAAGGCGGTGAGCGTCGAACTCACGTACCCGGAAGGCGAGGTCCGCCTGCATGTCCGCAATGCCATCGATTCAGTGCCTGATCCCGATCGCGCGCCGGGGTACGGCCTGACCGGTATGCGGGAGCGGATCGAACTGGTCGACGGCAGCCTGGTCACCGGCCTGGGCGGCGAACCGGGCCACCGATTCTGGGACGTCTCCGCCCGCGTGCCCGGCTAGGTCGAAGGCGTGACTCGCGTGATCAGAGGCGTGACTCAGGTGATCAGAGGCGGAACTCACGTGACTGGACGCCGCACTCGTGTGTACGTCGTCTGACCACGTGAGTTCCGCCTCTGATCACGCGAGTGCGGTGCTTGATCACGCGAGTGCGGTGCCCGAAGCGCGGCTAGTCCTTCTCGACGTAGCCCGCTTGGTAGGCATAGCGAACGGCCTGCGCGCGGTCGCGGCTGCCGGTCTTGGCGAAGATCCGGTTGATATGGCTCTTGACCGTCGTCTCGCTGACGAACAGTTCCGCGGCGATCTCCTTGTTGTTGCGCCCGGCGGCGATCAGGGTCAGCACGTGGACTTCCCGTTTGGTGAGCCTGGCTTCGTCTTCCGGTGGCGACGGCGGCGGTGCGGCGGGGGCGGCGGCCGCTCCCAGCACGCGGCGCTGCACCTGCGGGTCGAGCAAGGCCTGCCCGGCGGCCGCGGCGTGGATCGCGCGCCCGATTTCGTGCTTGTTCGCCGATTTGGTGAGATAGCCCAGCGCGCCGGCCTCCAGCGCGCGCAGCACCCAGTCGTCGTCGGCATACGTGGTCAGCACGACGATCTCGATTTCCGGGTGGTTCTCCTTGATCCGCCGGGTCGCCTCCACGCCGTCGCACCTCGGCATGCTCAGGTCCATCAGCACGACGTCCGGGCGCAGTTCCCCGGCGAGCCGCACCGCGACGTCGCCGTCGGGCGCCTGGCCGACCACGGTGATCCCGGCGACCGTGCCCACCAGCAGGGCCAGCCCTTCGCGTACCGCCGCCTGATCCTCGGCGATCACTATCCGGACAGGAGGCACTTCTTCGACCATGACTGCATCATGGCACCTCCACCTCGAGGTGGACCGGATCTACACCCGGAATCCCACCCGCGCGCGGATGTTCCTTTCGCCGCGCCGCCCTAATCTTCGCAGTGTCACCGGCATTCAACTGCCGGATGGGGAGACTTTCGAAGGAGTTTTCATGAGTGAAGCCATGCGAAACGCCCTCATCCTGAGCGGCGTACTGCTGGCGCTGGTGCTGTTCACGCACATCGGTCGCCACAAGGCCCACCTGGTCATCCTGATCCTGCCGTTCTTCACGTGCGCGCTGGTGGGCTGGGCGGTCCTCTACGACCTCAAGCTGACCACACCGAACAGTATGGCCGGACTTGTCGGCATCGCGGCGGGTATCGCCATCGGCTGGGGCCTGCTGAAAGGTACGAAAGTCGAGTGGGACCGCGACAAATCCGCCGTCTACACGCGAGCGGGATGGGTCTACCTGGGACTCTGGCTCTTCGTCCTGGTCGGACGGCTCATCTTCGTCTACACCCTCGAGCACAGCCACTCGTTCGCCGCGAACTTCGGGAAGTTCCTGATGGACACCGGGATAGACGCCGGCGGGGTGTCCGCGTTCTTCGTCACCATGGCGCTGACGATGGTCATCTTCCGCACCGCGGGGGTCTGGGTCTACCGGGCCAAGGTACTCCGGCAGGCTCAGGCTCCCAGCTACGTGGGCTGAGCGCTGTCCGTCCCCGCCTGGTCCGGCAAGTCACCCCCACTTGCCGGGCCAGGCCTTGTCGCCTATACCGGATTGTCTACTAAGGACTGTCAGGCTTCGGGAAGCTCGAACGGCGCGATGGCGTCGAAAACGTCACCAGGACCGGGGTTCTCGGGATGGGTGGCCCCACCCAGATGCCGCACCGTTCCCCACACCGCGTTGAGCGCACTGGTGATCGCGCCCTCGGCGAAGCCGCCCATCCACGAGATGTCGTCGCCCGCGAGGAACAGGCCACGCTGCGACGACGGCAGATCGTCCTGGCGGAAATGGGTGAACAGGCGGCGCTGGTAGCGATAGTGACCGGGCAGGTTCGCCTTGAACGCGCCCTGGAAGTTCGGCTCGTTCTCCCAGGTGATCGTGACCGGATCACCGATGATGTGCGAGCGGATGTCCACCCCGGGATAGATGTCGGCCAGCGCGTCCAGCGCCAGTTCGAGCCGGGCCTGGGGCGTGAGCGTGGCGAACTTGAGCGAATCGTCGTTCCACGTGTAGGACAGGCAAAGCGCGGCCGGGGAATCCGGGCCGTCGTCGAACAGGTAGACACTGCGCGGGGTCCGGTCGGTCAGCGTCATCCCCATCAGTTCCTCGCCGGTGCGGGGATCGAGGTCGTGCCAGAACGGCCGGTCGACCGGGACGAACAGCTTCGACGAACCCATGTAGTGCGTGCGTTCGAGCGCGGTCCACACGTTCGCGGGCAGCAACGGGCGCGCGCCGGAGATCTTGGTGAGCAGGACCCGGTGCTGGGCGGTGAACAGCACGGCCGGGTAGTGCCGCACCTCACCGTTCACGTCCTCGACGGCGAACCCGTCACCGGCGGGCCGGAGCCCGACGACGGCGGGCCTCGGCGATCCCTTGTGGAGTGACGCGACCGATGTCCCCTCGGGCCAGTACCGCGGCGACGCCGGCTGGTGTGCCCAGAGCCGCGTCGGGAGTTGCTGGCAGCCGCCGACGATCCGGCGCGGCCCCTCCTCGACCCCGGTGTAGATCACGCGCAGGATCTCCAGCACCGAATTGGGGAAGTCCGTGTCCCAGCCGCCGGTACCGAAGCCGACCTGGCCGAAGATCTCGCGGTGCCGGAACGACGCGAACGCCGTCGACCGGGAGATGAACCCGTAGAACGACTGGTCGTCGAGTTCGGGCAGCAGCCGGTTCCAGATCGCCTTCACCGTCGCGGTGTCCCGCCACCGGATGGCGTCGTGCATCGTGGACAGATCGGCCAGTTCCTGCAACGCCTTGTGCCAGGCGTCGTCGACCTCGTGGAACACCGACGGCAGGTCGGCCGGGGTCCGGGCCCGGTAGGTGACACCGTCCAGGTTGATCACCGTGGTGGAAGTGCTGCTGGACAACGGGTTCGCGAACGGCTTGGTCTCCAGCGCGACCTCGTCGAGGTAGCGGTACAACGTCGTGGCCGAGGGCGGGAACCGCATCGCGCCCATTTCCGCCACCGCGCCCGCCTCTCCGGCCAGCGGCACCGAACGCATCCGGCCGCCGATCTGGCCGGCCTCGTAGACCACCGGTTTCAGGCCGAGGCGCAGGAGTTCGTACGCGGCCACCACCCCGGAGATCCCACCGCCGACGACGGCGATCTCTTGGCCGAGCGCTTCGGCGGGAACTTCACCGAGGCCGGCCGGATGTGCGAGCCAATCGTCATAGGCGAACGGGAAATCGGGACAGAGCGTGGTCAAGGGCGGGGCGGAGCCGGCTGAAGTCATCGTGGCAGATCTCCCTGGTCATCGGTGCCACACTGGTTCACCCGGAAATTACGGCGGGGCCGGGAAAGCGCCAACCCCTGAAACGCCCCTACGCGCCCCTAGGTCCTTTTTAGACGGCCGCAGGTACGGAAACCGCCGAGCGGAGCGCCTTCTCCAGATTGCCGCCGGCGGAGCGGCGCCGGTACCAGACGGTCCAGACGACGACGCCGGTGATCGCGACCAGTTCGATCGCGGTGGAGAGGGCGACCATCACGCTGACCGGCAGCAGGTAGATCAGGGTGAGCCGGACGACCGCCTCGGCCACGAGGACGATGCCCCAGCCCAGGGTCGAAACCCGGTGCATGCGCCGGAAATCGGCTTCCGCCGCGTAGAGCCGGTCCCAACTCGCCTTGCGGGCCGGGGAAAGCGCCCGGATACGCCGTGAGATGAAGAAGGTCACGGGCCTGCCGAGAAAGATGCTGCCCAGGAAGACGAGTCCGGCCAGGCCACTGGTGGCGGGGTCCTTCGCGAGCAGGACGCGTTCGTCGCCGCTCACCAGGGAAACCAGCAGGGTGACCGCGCAGACGACGAGCACGAAAATGCCGAATCCGTCGACCTTCCGGTCTTTCAGGGCGACGGCGAGCACGAGGACGCCGATCGCGATCGTGGCCGCGACCAAGGCGGATCCGCTGCTCCAGCCGAAAGCGACGAGCACGTAGTAGACGACCATCGGTACGGCGATGTCGGCGATCAGCGAAACAAGGGAGCGCGTGCGCGCACCGCGGCTGTCGTCCTGGTTCTTCGATTCCCCCGGCATGGGAAGTTCCTACCACATTCCGAACATCGGCCCGGCGCCGTGAACGAAACTCTCACCCCCTATTCATGAACCCCTATTCCCGCGATGAGCGCCGCTCTCCGCGAACGTACCCCCTGCATTTCGGAGACCCCGCCCGATTCCCGGTTACCGTGAGGCAATGCAGCGAAAGTTCAAGGAATTCGAGATCACGGTGAGCCCCCAGCGGGAGGACTTCCTACGGGCCAAAGGACCCGGCCAGCGTAATCTCCTGCTCGGCCGCGCGGTGTTCGAGTTCGCGAGCGACCTCGAGCACCTGGACACCATCCAGCAGGAGTTCGTCGAGGGCTCCCCTCGTCCGTTGATCCGGAAGGACTGGGAAGACAGCGGCGCGGACTACAGCGATCCTTCGCAACTGCTCATCCAGGGTCAGCAGGTGATGCAGAACTGGGAGCAGCCGTTGATGAAGGTGCTGGCGGAGAACGCCGCCGCCCACGGTGGGGACGTCCTCGAAGTCGGTTTCGGCATGGGCATTTCGGCCACCTATGTCCAGGAGGCCGGAGTCAGGTCGCATACGCTGATCGAAATCAACGCCGAGGTCAAGGCGGAGTTCGAGAAATGGCGTGAGCAATGGCCCGAGCGTGACATCCGGCTGGAACTCGGCGCCTGGCAGGACGTGCTGAGCGGCTTGGGTCAGTATGACGCGATCCTGTACGACACGTATCCGACCGATGAACGGGAATTCGTCCGGACACTCGGCCCGAAGGCGATCGTCCTCGCGGCCGACTTCTTCGAGCACGCGGCCGCGCACCTCCGGCCGGGCGGGATCTTCTCCTACTACACCAACGAGATCGACTCGCTGAGCCGCGCTCACCAGCGCGCGCTGTTCGAGCACTTCAGTTCGTTCCGGGTGGAGGTCGTCCGCGATCTGCGTCCTCCGGCCGACTGCACTTACTGGTGGGCCACCACGATGGCGGCCGTGACCGCGGTGAAATGAGGCGCACGCCGAAAGGGCGGGTGGCGATCGGCTGATCGCCACCCGCCCTTTTCGTCGTCCTCAGGCGCTGTTCGCGACCGAGACCTGCAGCCAGGACGGCAGATCCCGGCGGCGGTTCACGTCCAGCTTGCGGTACACCCGGGTCAGGTGCTGCTCGACGGTGCTCACCGTGATGTAGAGCTTGCTCGCGATCGCCCGGTTGGTATGCCCCAACGACGCCAGCCCGGCGACCCTGCGTTCGGCTTCGCTCAGCGACTCGATCAGCTCCCGTTCCGCCGTCAACTCGGCGGATTCGAGCGCGGCCGGGGCCGCATGCTCGTCACCGCCGTTGCCGTCGGGTCGCAGATCCCGGCAGATCACCTCGGCGTGGCAACCCTTCGCGATATGCCAGGCCTGCCGCGCCACGGTGCGCGCCCGGCCCGATTCCGCCAGCGTGTAGTGCGCGCGACTGAGGTCGCCGAGCGCGCGGGCGAGTTCGAGCCGGATCCCGCCGGCCTGGAAGATCTTCACCGCCTCGCGGAGCAACTCGGGACGCTTCTGCGGCTCGGCCATCTTCGCCTTGAGCCGCAAGGAAATCCCGCGCACATGCGACGTCGAGGTGGTGAGCTTCGTCAGTTGCTCCTCGTTCAGCGCCCTGGCCTTGTCCGGCCTGCCGAGCCGGAGATACGCCTCCGCCGTGTCACTGCGCCACGGCACCAGCACCGGCAGATCGAAGTCCCACCTCTTGCTCAGCTCACCGCACAGGACGAAATCGCCCAATGCCGCGTGCACGCGGTCGGTCTCCAGGTACAGCCGGCCGCGGGCACGCAGGTAGTGCAGGCCGAACCGGGTCTGCAGCATCGAGGCGGGCACCGGCTGATTGATATGCGCGGCCGCCTCCTCGAACTTGCCCATCCCGGCCGCCGCCAGGCACAGCGTGGCCAGCGGCACCCCGACGGCGACCCCCCAGCTCTGCGGGGAGATGTAGGTCAGCGCGGCCTTGGCCTGCTTCTCCGCCGTCACCAGATCGCCTTGGCGCAGCGCCATTTCCGCCCTCGCCGCGGCGAAGACGGCCTGCCAGCTCGGCGCGTCGCAGTCGGCGGCCTCCTGCTGCAGCAGGTCGCACCACGGGACAGCCTTGTCCAGCCTGTCCGCGTAGATGAGCGCGAACAGCGCGCTGCGCACGGATTCGACCATCGTGTCGCCGAGCTGGATGCTCTTCAGCACGTGCTCGGCCGAAGCGATGGCGTCGTCGTCCGGGCCGCTCGTGACGATCCGGCCCAGTGACATCGCGGCTTGGACGTTCGGATCGTAGGACCGCGCGGGCACGCGTTCGGCCGCCGTCGGCTGCGGCAGCTTGCCCCGCAGCGTGGGATACGAACAGAGGATGAACAGCCGCGTGATCCGCAGTTCCGCCTCGGTGCGCTCGTCACCGTCCCCGTCCGTCTCGCCGAGACTGTCGAGGACCTCGGTGGCCTCAGCGGCCCGGCCGTGCCAGAGCAGGAACCGCACCAGGATCGCCGCCGCACGGACGGGCAGCTCACCGGCGCGGAACACCTCGTACAGCCGGTCGAGATGGGCGGCTCCGATGGCCGGGTTGTTCCGCCATTCGAGACCGGCCAGCTGGGTCACCATCTCGATCACGAGTGCCTCGTCGTCACTCACCCGGCAGGCGAGTTTCAGGCACTGCACGGCGAACGACGTCTTGTTGTCCGCCATGGCCAGTTCGGCCGCGTTGCGCAGCACCGTGATCGCCCACGGCTGCCCGGCGCGGTCCGCCGCGACGAGATGACGGGCCACGTCCAGCACACTGGCGCCGTCCTCGTGCAGGAGCACGGCCGCGCGCTCGTGCAGGTGCGCCCGCTCCGGAACGGGGACGTCGGCGAGGACCGCCGTCACCGTCATCGGATGCCGGAACCGGCCCGCGTCGAGCAGGCCCACCTGATGCAGCAGGGTGATCGCGCGCCCCGCGGTGTGCTGGTCGATTCCGGCCACCCGCACGGCGAGGCACACCGCCTCGCTCTTGCCCAGTACCGCGAGCACCCCGGCGAGCGCCCGGGTGTCCTGGTCGCCGCGCTGCAGGCACGCGGCCACCGCCTGGTGGTAGTTGTCACCGGGGATCGGCCGGGTTTCGGGCGCGAGGGGGATGCCCGAAACCCGGAGATCTTCGAGTAAAGCCTGTGCCAGCAACGGGTTGCCGCCGCTGAGCTGATGCAGGCTCGTTACTAGGGTGTTCGCTTCACCGGTATTCCCGTCGAGTGGGACGAGACCCGCGATCTCGTCCTTTCCCAAGGGCTTCAGGCGAATCCGGCGGCAGTGCGGCAGCCGGAGGAACTCGGCGCCGAGCAGCGGCAGGGACTGCTTGGCGGACAAGGACTCCGTGAGCACGACGACGACCTTCATCGTCCGCATCCGGCGCATGAGGAACACGAGCCAGTGCAGAGACGGGGTGTCCACGTGGTGGAAGTCGTCGACCGTGACGACGACCGGGCGCGTGTCGGCCAGGTCGCGGACGAGGTCGAACAGGTCGAGCATGAGCTGCGTGCTCGGCCGCCCGGTCAGCCCGGCTCGTTCCGCCTCCGCCAGGAGTTCCGTCGCTCTCCCGCGCAGGGCCGGCGGAAGCGCCGGACTGTGGAAGAGCTGCAGGACCGCCGCGAAAGGAAGGTCTTTCTCCGCTTCCACGCAAAGCGCGCTCAATACCGTGGCATCCGCTTCGGCGCACAGTTCGGTGAACGCTTGTAACAGTTCGCTTTTACCGCTGGCCGCGGTACCGGTGACCACCGCGGCCACCGCGTTCCCTTGTTCACATTCTGTTAAGAAACCTTGCAGTGCGACCAATTCGGCACTGGGATAGGCCCGTGCCGGGTCGCCTTCGGCTATTGTCGGTGTAAATTTCAAATACATTTCTTTGTGCCCCCAGAAAGCCACAGCATGGAGCTGAGGGACGCGAGTCGACTCTCGTTCCACACCAAGAACTCTTGCCCGCGAGCCTAGAGGACGTCACCCCATCGTGTCGACCCACAAGAACAGATGGGGGGATAAGTCCGATTTTCCTGAGTGAATTTCGGGTCTCCGACAGGTATCCCGGGGGCAAAAATCCCAGCAGGGCAACGGCAACCGTCAGTCCTGTTCGGACTCTCGCTCCCGCATCGCCTGCTGATCACGCCAGACGACGTCGAGCAGGTTCTTCACCAGTTCGCGGCGATCGGTCGTGAGTTCGCCGGCGCGCATGGCCATCAGGCGGACCTCGTCGGTGTCCACCATCTCCCGCAGCCGCGCCTGTTCCGCCCGCAGAAATTCCAGCTGCCGGTCCACGCGGTCGCTCACGTCCTCGTTGAAGAAGTACGTGACCGGCACGCCGAAGAAGTCCGCCAGGCCCTGCAGGTGCTTGAGCGTGGGATTGTCCTTCTTTCCCTTGCGCAGCTGCCAAACATAGCTCTGGGAGATCGTCACCCCCGCGGCCGTGATGGCGGAGGCGACCTCCTCGTAACTGAACTCGTGACCGTTGCGACGAGTGACGTTCGCGAACAGGTGATCAAGTTTTTCGGCCAGGCTCCGACCTGGATTCTCCTGCCGGGACATGCTTCCCTCCAAGGAACATCGCCGGGCTCCACCGAACCCGAGCCGCACGATGTCTGTGTGCCGGAGCAGGTCCCCCCATGGACCGGAGTATAGACGCCATCACCCCGTCCACCAACTGAGATGAAGGGCCGATTTTCGACTTCGTGCATCTGGGTGAAAATCGGACACCCACCTGATCAGGCCTTCAGCGCCCTGGACAACGCGACGAGTTCGCCGACGTCGGCCTCGAGATCCGGCCGGTCCGGCCTGGCGACCAGCACGGCGTGACGCGAGGTCGGCCGCTCCCCCGAGCGCACCCTCGTCAACGCCTCGCGGAAGATGTCCGGCGGTGGTTTCCCTCGCTCTTCGCGGCCGGTGAACCCGCAGTCGGCCAGGTACGGGCTCAACCGCACCAGCCCGTCCCGGATCTCGACGACCCGGCGCCAGTACCGGCGGTGCACCCGCCAGAACGCGACCCTGTCGAGCCAGGCGTGGTTCGGAGCGGCGTACAAAGCGTCGTCGGGGAAGACATCGTGCAGCTGATCCCACAGTGGACGGAGGTCCTGGTACCGGCGCCGGTTCCGCAGCCACACCCACGACGCGGTGATCGCCGCCAGGATCCCGACCAGGGTGATGCCTGCCATGAACAGGATGACTCCGATGTGGACGAACGAATTCGTCCAGGCCAGCGCACCGGCGGAAACCTCACCGCCGGTCCAGCGGACGACCACCGCGGTGAACCGTCCCGCCGCGCTCGCCGCCAGGAGCACCAGCCCTGCCGTGGCGACCCGCAGGCCCCAGCGGACCCGCGGCGGCGATTCGGCCGCGTCACGCAGAGCCCACGCCCCCGCCTGCAACGTGACGTACGCGCCATAACCGGCGTCGATCAGGTAGAACCAGGCCATCTCCGGTTCGGGAAAGGCCTGCGGTAGCGCCGATCCGGCGGCGAAATCCTGCGCACGGACGTCCGCCGGGATCGCGAGCATCGAGATCGCCGACGTCACACAGACAGCGGCCAGCACTAGGGCCTCCACCCAGGCGCGGCGCCGGGTTCCCCCTGCGGAAAGAAGGAAGAACAGCAGCAGGCAGAACCAGCTGATGTCGAGCAGGACGTTCTGGACCAGCTTCACGTTCCCGGCGTTGAGGGTCCCGCCGGCGAACTCGTGGATCGCAACGATGGTCGACGGCGCGCTCACCAGCCGCAGCACCAGGCAGCCGACGAGCACACCGATCGCGAGGTCACGCGGCGAGCGCAGCAGGCGGACGGTGAACCAGACGAGCGCGACGACGAGGAATTCCTTCGCCAGGCTCACAACCAGCTCCGGGAATCACCCAGGGCGCGCTGCATCCGCCGGGCCTTGAGGGAATGGCCGGGGCCGGTGACCAGCCCGGCGACCAGCGACCGTTCGAGCAATAGGGTCGCGATCGTCTCCGCCTCACGTTCCTGGGCGGAGTCGTAATGTGTTCTTTTCAACAACCGTCGTAATACGCCCGGAGCGATGTCCGGCATCAGCCGCGCCCATATTTCCTCATCGTCCTCTTCCCCCTGGTGACCGGCGAGAATGTGGCCGAGTTCATGCGCGATGATGTGTTCTTGGTGAACTTTGGTCGTTTCGGCCTGGAACACGATGTAGTCGGCGGAGGCCGTGCTCATCCACAGCCCGTAGGGCCCCGGCACCTCCATCGGGAAGGGGACGAGCCGGATCGCCCTGCCCCGGCTTTCCCCCAGGACGCGGCAGAGTTCTACCATGCCGACCGGGCGATCGACCCCGAGGCGCACCAGTTCTTTACGCAAACCCCGCCGGAGTCTCCGCTCGCTGCCCGCGACTCTCACGAGCTCCCGGAACGATTCCAAAATGCCCCCTGGATGACCCATGCCGATACCTGCGAAACCGCAGGAAATCGGCAGTGAAAAGTGAGCCTATTCCCCAGCGGTTCCCACCACGATGTTTCGTGACCCCAGATGGCGCGGGCTCCCCTGCCCAAGCGCCAGACTGCTGAAGAACAAGCAGCCGCAGGCTAACACGGGTCACCATTGCTCGTCAGTGGATCACCTGAATGGATCAATAATGGTGAAACCCCTGCTACTGACGGCAATCCGGTTCAGGAAAGAACCCATATCCGCCGAAACAGGACGCCGGGGAACGCTTATCCGTCCGGTAATCGGGCACGACTGTCCACATGAGACTTTCAGTGATCGGACGATCGCCGGGCGTCACCGCGTTCGCGCGGACCGCCCGAGTCCGGAGGCGGTGACGAAGACGGCGATGACGGTCAGCACCAGGGGGATGAGCAAGGCCGCCCGGAACCCGCCGAGCGCTGCCTCCGGCGTACCGCCCTCGCCGAGTGCGGCGACGTTGACGGCGGTCACCGCGGAAAGCCCGAGCGCCGCACCGAACTGGAAGGCCGTGTACAGCAGACCGCCCGCCAGTCCTTGTTCGTCTTCGGCGATCCCGTCGGTGGCGACGATGGTGAGCGGTCCGTATGCGAGGGCGAAACCCAGCCCGAGAATGATCATCGACGGGAACATCGCCGCATAGGTCCAATCCAGGCCGACCGGCAGGAAGAGCCCATAAGCGACGGCGGCGAGCACGAGACCGCCGAAGATCACCCGGGTGTTGCCGAACTTCGCCACCAGCTTCGGGGTCAGCGTCGGCGCGAGGATCGCGTCGATCCCGACGGCCAGCAGAGCGAGGCTCGTCTCCAGCGTCGACCAGCCCCGGAGTTCCTGCAGGTACAGCGTGACAAGGAACTGGAACCCGAAGAACGAGCCCGCGAAGAGCAGCGCGCTGACGTTGGCCCGCACCAGCGGACCCGACTTCAGGATGCCCAGCCGCACCAGCGGCGCGGCGGTGCGGCGTTCGATCGCCACGAAGGCGGCCAGCGCGGCGACTCCCCCGGCGAAGGACGCGAGCGTCCAGCCCCAGCCTCGTCCGGGGTGCTCCAGCCGGACCACCGCGTAGGCGATCAGCAGCATCGCCAGGGTGACGGTGACCGCGCCGGCGAAGTCCGCGCGCTGAGGAGCGCGCTCCCGCTGGACCGGTACCACCGGTTTCTTGATCAGCCACAACGCGGCGAGCAGGATGACGGCGGACAGGATCACCGGCGTGAAGAACACCCATCGCCAGTCGATCCTGGCCAGCAGCCCGCCGATGACCAGGCCGAGCGAGAAACCGCCCGCCCCCGTGCCGGCATAGACGAGCAGTGCCTTGTTGCGCTTCGGGCCCTCCTCGAAACTCGTGGTGATGATCGACAGGCCCGCCGGGGTCATGAAGGCCGCCGCGACACCGGTGACGAACCGCGCGAGCAGCAGCATCCAGCCCTCGGTCGCGAACCCGCCGAGCCCGGAGAAGACGAGGAACACCACCAGCCAGGTCAGGAACATGCGACGCCGGCCGTACATGTCCGCGGCCCGCCCGCCCAGCAGCATGAATCCGCCGTAGCCGAGCACGTACGCGCTGACGACGCCGCTCAGCGTGGCCGTCGACAGGCCGAGTTCGGCCCGGATGGACGGCAACGCCACGTTCAGCATGGCGACGTCGATGCCCTCCAGGAAGATGGCGCCGCACAGCACCAGGAGCACGCCCCAGGCCCGCCCGCTCATCCGGTCGGCGGCGCGCGGGGGCGATTGCGTTGTGGTCAAGGTCGGATCTCCTCAGCGAATAAGGGACCGTCGGCCGGCTTGGTTACTCATCGGCCTGTCGGTTCCCTCTTGTAACCAAGGAGAGTTTCCGACACTATCGGTGACCATGGAAGAAGGCACTTTGAACTCACTCAGTCGTTGTGAGCTCACCGAGGAGGACTACGACGCCTTCCAGTGGGACACGCGAGAGGACTGCGAGGTCCGCCAGATCCTGGACAGGGTGGCGGACAAGTGGTCGCTCCTGGTCATCGCGCTGCTCGACCGGAACACGCTCCGGTTCACCGAACTGCGCAAGAAGATCGACGGCATCAGCCAGCGCATGCTCACCACCACGCTGCGTCACCTCGAACGCGACGGCCTGGTGCGCCGGACCGTCTATCCGGTCGTGCCGCCCCGGGTCGACTACGAGCTGACCCCGATGGGCATGACGCTGCACCAGACCATCCAGTCGCTGGTCACCTGGACCGAGGACCACCAGGGCGAGATCGCCGTCGCGCGCGCCCAGTACGACCAGCGCGTCACCGCCTGAGCCGAGGAGTCGTATGGCCAGACTGTCCGGCGGGGATCCGTCGCTGCTGCGGCGGCTCAATGTCGCAGCGGTCCTGCGGTCGCTGTACGAGGCCGAGGAACTCACCCTCGCCGAACTGGTGAAGGCGAGCGAGGTCTCCCGGCCGACGGTCGAAGAGATCGCCGCCGACCTCGGCGATCTGGGCCTGGTCGAGGAGGTCCCTCTCGCGCCGGACGCGCCGAGACCGGTCGGCAGGCCGGCCAAGCGCTACCGCTTCCGCCCCGGCGCGGGACATGTCGCCGGGCTCGAAGTCGGCGCGCACAAGGCGCTCTGTCTCGTCGCCGATCTGCGCGGCGACGTCGTCGGGCGGGCCAGGGCCGACGTGACGCCGGAACTGAGCGCCCCTGAACGTCTCCGCGTCGCGCACCAGGTGCTCCGCGACGCCGTCGGTGGCTTCGTGAACGTGCGGGTGCTCGGCATCGGCACCCTCGGCGTCGTGGCCGAAGGCAAGGTCGTCCTCGGTGACCGGCTGCCGGGCTGGACCGGCCTCGATCTGGCCTCGGAGTTCGGCTCCGGGCGCGCGTACCGAGTCCTGGCCGGGAACGAAACCCAGCTCTCGACGCTCGCCGAACACTGGCGCGGGGCCGCGCACGGCGCCGACGACGTCGTCTATGCGCGGGCCGGGCGGACCGTGGCGCTGGGACTGCTGCTCGGCGGGAAACTGCACACGGGCCACCACGGCGCGGCGGGCGAGATCTTCGAAGCCGAGGCCATCGTGGACGCCTCCGACTTCCGCGTCAGGATCGCCGCGACGGTGCTCACCGTGGACGCGCAACTGGTGGTGATCGGCGGTCGCTTCGCGGACCTGCTGATCGGGCCGCTGCGCGCCGAACTCGCCCGGCTGTGCCCGTTCCCGGTCCGCGTGGAGACGTCGATGCTCGGCGAGGATTCGGTGGCACTCGGCGCCGTCCGGCTGGCGCTGAGCCGTGTCGAGCGCGAGATGTTCACCGTGCTCGACGTCGCCTGAGCAGCCCGATCACCAGGATCAGCACGGCCACCGCGCCGCTGGTGAACAACTGGGTGCGTGCGGCCCCGTCCGTCCACATGAGAATCAGGACGCCCGCCATCGCGATCAGCGCGACCCAGCTGAGCCAGGGGAAGCCCCACATCCGCACCGGCAGGTCCGCGGCCGAGCCGTCGCGTTCCGCGGCACGGCGCAACTTGAGCTGCGAGACGGCGATGAAGATCCACACCAGCAGGATGTTCGCCCCGATGGCGTTCAGCAGGAACGGCAGTACGTGCTCCGGGGCGAGGAAGTTCAGCAGCACGGCCACGAAACCGAAGGCCACCGACACCAGCACCGCCGTGCGGGGCACCCCGGCGCCGGAAAGCCTCAGCAGCGCGCGGGGCGCTTCGCCTCGCTCGGCCAGGGAGAACACCATGCGCGAGGCGCCGTAGAGGTTCGCGTTCAACGCCGAAAGCAGCGAGGTCAGCACGACGAAGCTCATCAGCAGGGCCGCCGACGGGATCCCGATCTGCTCCAGGATCGTGACGAACGGGCTGGTGTTGGCCGACGCGGATTCCCACGGCAGCAACAGCACCATCAGCGCGACGGAGCCGACGTAGAACAGCAGCAGCCGCACGATGACCGTGCGGGTGGTGCGGCGGATCGAATCCGCCGGGTCGTCGGACTCCGCGGCCGCGATGGTGACCAGCTCCATGCCACCGAAGGAGAACGCGACCGCGAGCAGTCCGGTCAGCACGCCCTGCAGCCCGTTGGGCAGGAAACCGCCGTGCCCGGTGAGGTTGCTCAGACCGACCGGCGACGTCCCCGGCAGCACCCCGAACACCGCCAGCGTGCCGAGCACGAGGAAGCCGACCACCGCGGTCACCTTGATCGCGCCGAACCAGAACTCGAATTCCCCGAACGACCGCACGGCGAACAGGTTCACCGCGGTCAGCACGGCCATGAACAGCAGTACCCAGGTCCACTGTGGAATCACCGGCAGCAGCCCGTTCGCGATCGACGCCGCAGCGGTGGCCTCGGCGGCCACCACGACGACCAGCAGCGACCAGTAGAGCCAGCCGACGGTGAACCCGGCCCAGCGCCCCAGCGCCTTTTCCGCGTAGACCGAGAACGAACCGCTGCTCGGCTCGGTGACCGCCATCTCACCGAGCATGCGCATGATGAGCACCATGAGCAGGCCCGCGACCACATAGGACAGCAGGATGCCGGGGCCGCCCGCCTTGATCCCCGCGCCGGTGCCGACGAACAGGCCGGCGCCGATCGCGCCGCTGATGGCCAGCATGGTGACGTGCCGCCGCCGGAATCCGTTGCCGAGGGACCGGGTCCGTTCGGCGGTCACGGATTCGGCGGGACCTGGTGCGGGCATGGATGTTCCGTTCGTCTGCGGCGGTATTCGGTACTGCTCGGCTCAGCCGCGGGACAACTCTTCCAGCCGTTCGTGGAGCCGGTCGACGTGGTCCTCGCTTTCGGGCTTCATCAGTACGCTACGCAGGATCCTCGCGCCGTCCGCATCCGCACCGACGCCGGTGTGACGCAGACCGAACTGCCGGTCGCTCACCCGGAGCGTGCTGAGGTACACCGGATCCTTCGCCGCGGCCATTCCGTTGCGCATGATCCGCGCGCTGGCTTCGTCGATCTTCGACAGCGAAAACGGTTCGGTGCGCGGGAAGTACGCGACGATGTCGAGTTCCGGCGGCTGGTAGAGGCCGAAGCGGTCGGAATCCTCCAGCAGTTTCGCCCACCGCAAGGCCGCGCGCCGTCCGGCCGCGAGCACCTGGCCCAGCCCGTCGGGAGTGGGGGGCAGCACCTGGAAGGTGAGCCACAGCGCGGCGGCGGCCGCACCGGCGCGTGAGCACTCCAGGCTGATCTCGCCGAGGTGCAGGTCTTCGGAAGTGAAGTAGGTGTACGGCGAATCGTGCAGATAGAACCGGCCGGCCGAAGGATCCTTGAACAGCACCGCTCCGCAGCCATAGGGCTGGAGGCCGTGCTTGTGCGGGTCGATGACGATCGAATCGGCTTCGGCGATGGCGAGCCACGGCGCCTCCGGCAGTCCTTCCGGACCGTCCGAACCGGACAGAAGCCGGAAGAACCCACCGTAGGCGGCGTCGACGTGCACGCGGACGCCGTACCGTTCGCGCAGCGCGATCGCCTCGTGCACCGGTTCCACCGCACCGAGCGCCGTGGTGCCCGCGGTGAGCACCACGGTGCCGATCTTCCCGGTACGTAACAGGTCTTCGAGCGCGTCGGGGTCCATCGCGCCCCGGCCGTCCACAGGCACCGTATGCCCCTCGACGCCGAGCACGCCGCACATCCGGCCGTGCGTGTAGTGCGCCTCGGCGCTGTAGGCGATCCCCTTGCCCGGGTGCAGTTCCCGGGCGACGAACAACGCCTCCAGGTTCGCCACCGTGCCGCTGGTGGTGAGGTGCCCGAGATGCTCGGTGTAGCCGAACATCGTCGCCAGCTGACCGACGACCTCGCGTTCCATCTCGGCCGTCGCGGGCCCGCCGTCGAGCGCGTGGTTGTTGGGGTTGATCAGCATCGCGGTCAGATAGCCCACCACCGCGGCCGGATGCGGCGGTTTGAGCATCTGGCCCGCGTAGGACGGGTGGAAGAACGGGTAGTTGTCCTTGAGCCGCTCGGTGAGCCGCTCGAACGCGGTCTCGAACCGCCCGTCGGGGATCTCGAGCGACGGATGCCGCTGGACGGGGCCGAACGTCTCCGCCCACGCCTCGTTCGAGCTCAGTGCCTGACCGAGCCAGTACCGGAAGTCCATCGGGCCGCCCTTCGATCGTTCGGCTCCGAAAACGTAGGAGCCGCCGGACCGTCCGCGCAACCGTCTTCGGTAGGGCCCGGCCTCCCCCAGGTGGCCGCGGCCGCGTCACCAGGCCGTTCGGGGGCTCAACGGGCGGGCACGGCCGCGCGATGCTCGGCGATGTCGCCGAACAGGTCGCCCAGTTCCTCGACCCGCTCTATCACCTGATCGGCGGTGAACAGCAGGTCGGCGGCCTTACGGCAGGCCTCGACCTCTTCCCAGGTCACCGGCGTCGACACGGTCGGGAGCGCGCGGCCGCGCAGCGAGTACGGCGCGATCGTGGTCTTGGCGGTGCTGTTCTGGCTCCAGTCGATGAACACTCGGCCGGGACGGATCGCCTTCGTCATCCGCGCGACCACGGTCTCCGGAGAGCGCCGTGCGAGTTCCTCCGCGATCGCCTTGGCATACTCGGAAGTACGCTCGTCGGAGCGGGTGCGCACCGGGCAGTACAGCTGCATTCCCTTGTTGCCACTGGTCTTGGCGTACACGGTCAACCCGTCGTCGGTGAGCAGATCGCTCAGCATTTCCGCGACCCGGCAGCAGTCGACGACGTCCGCGGGCGGACCAGGGTCGAGATCGAACACGAGCAGATCGGGCGGTTTCCGGGCACCACGCGCACCGACCGTCCACTGTGGAACGTGCAGTTCCAGCGCGGCGAGGTTGGCCGCCCACATCAGCGTCGGAAGGTCGGCGACCACCGGGTAATCGAGCGTCTCCTCGCCGCCCTGGCGGCCGCGGTTGGTGAGCCGTGCCGTGCGGACCCACTCGGGCGCGTGACGGGAAACGTTCTTCTCGTAGAACGGCTCGCCGTCGACACCGTCCGGGAACCGGCGGAAGGTGGCGGCGCGATCGCGCAGGTGCGGCAGGATCGCCGGGGCGATGCGCCGGTAGTAGTCGAGGACTTCGCGTTTGGTGAATCCGTGCGCCGGGTAGAGCACCTTGTCCAGATTGGACAGACTAAGACGCCGTCCCTCGACCTCGACCGTTATCCGCTCTTCAGGCACCCTTCGACGATAGATCACCGAAGGGGTTTCCGGGGTATTGTGAGGCATGACCACCGTTCCGGACGCCATCGCCCCGATGCTGGCGACCGACGGTGAGCCGCCCACCGGCGGCTGGGGCTACGAATACAAATGGGACGGCTACCGCAGCTGCCTGCGTGTCGCACGCGGCGGCGAGACGCGCCTGACCAGCCGCAGCGGCATCGACGTCACAGCCACCTACCCGGACCTGACCGGCGAAGCCCTCGAAGGACGGGAAGCCGTCCTCGACGGCGAAATCGTCGTCCTCGACGACCAGGGCCGCCCGAGCTTCCCCCTCCTGCAGACCCGGCACCTGCGCACCCCGGACGCGGCGCTGCTGGAGCGCAGCCCGGTGCACTTCTTCGCCTTCGACGTCCTGAGCCTCGACGGCACCCTCCTGCTCGACGAGCCCTACGCCGCCCGTCGCGAACTGCTCACGTCACTCACGCCGAGCGGACGCCTGGTCATCCCACCGGGCTACTCCGACGACGACATCTCCCCCGACCAGCTGTTCGACGTCGTCCGGCAGCACGGGCTCGAAGGGCTGGTCGCGAAGAAGCTCGACAGCCGGTACTACCCCGGGAAGCGGACCCGGCAATGGATCAAACGGGCGCTATGGCACACCCAAGAGGTCGTGATCGGCGGCTGGCGCCCCGGCGAGGGCCGCCGCTCGGGCACGCTCGGCGCCCTGCTGCTCGGCGCGCACGACGAGGCGGGCGAGCTTCAGTACATCGGGGATGTGGGGACCGGGTTCAGCGACAAGATCCTGGACGATCTGCACAGCCGGCTCACGCCGCTGGAACGGAAGACACCGCCGTTCGCTTCGGAGGTGCCGCGGGACCGGGCCCGGCGGGTGCGGTGGGTGGCGCCGGAACTCGTCGGGGAGGTCGTGCATCGGAGCTGGACGCCTGACGGGCGGCTACGGCATACGACTTGGCGCGGGTTGAGGGCGGATAAGGCGGTCTCGGACGTGAAAGTGCCTCTCTTGCCTTGAAGCGATGCTGGGCCGGCTGCGCGTGAGGGCCGGCGAACTCATTGCCACTATTCGCCGAAGCGGCGATGAGCGCAGAGTATTCGGCGATACGGCACGGAGAATACTATCGGGTTAAAGACACTGCTTACATTCGCTACGGAAATGGCGCTAGCACGGGTGTTCGAATTCGAGTAGCGTTGAATGCGTGGCCAGCGAAAACAGTTCCCCGTCGACGCGCACCGAGTGGTGGCGTGCCGATACTGCGACGCTGCATGCCCGTAAGCAGGAACTCGAAGTCCTGAAGCGTCAGTTGGATGCGGAGCAGTATGCGATCCTCGCGGAGTTGAATGCGCGCGGGATTCGCGGGTGTAGTGGTCATTCGACGTTGGCGGCGTTGATCGGGCAGGACTTTCATGTGTCCGAGGCGGAAGCGAAGTTGCGGGCGGACCGGGTGCTCGCGTTGCATCCCGGGCCGGGGTTCGGGGATCCCACGCCGCCGTTGGCGCCTCTGACGGCTTCAGCGGCTGCGGAGGGTGCGATCGGTGGTGGGCAGATCGACGCGATCATCCACACCCTGGATCGCATCCCGTCGAGTGTTCCGGAGGAGGCGGTGCGGAAAGGTGAGAGGACTCTGGTCGACTTCGCTCGTCACTCCGGTCCTCGGGCGATCACTCGCGCGGGTCGGCGTCTGCTGGACACCCTCGACCCCGACGGCAAAGAACCCCGCAACGAGGATCCGAAGGACACGCGACCTGAGTTGCGGTTCATCAAGCACCGCAACGGCACCCTCGGCCTCGCCGCGACCCTCGACCTCGAAACCTACGCCCGCCTGAAATCAGACCTCGACCCGATGGCGAAGCCGCACAAAGCCATCGACGGTGTCCGCGACACCCGCGGTCAAGACGAACGCTACGGCGACGCCTTCGCCGACTATGTGCGACTCAAGACCACCAGCCGGAACCTTCCCGGCCAAGCCGGGGAAGCCACCCACATCCTGATCACCATGTCCTACGAGGACCTGATCAGCGACCTCGGTACAGCCCACCTCGACCTGGTCGGACCGATCAGCGCCACCGACGCACGCATCCTCGCCTGCGACGCCCGCGTCCGACCCGGAGTCCTCGGCACCGCAGGCGAACCCCTCGACATCGGCCGCTCCAAACGCACCGTCTCCTTGGCCCAGAAGTATGCGTTGACCATCCGCGATGGTGGCTGCGCGTTCCCTGGCTGCGACATGCCCGTTCCGCGTTGTACCGCTCACCACATCGTTTTCTGGCAGCACCACGGCGAAACCAGAATCGACAACCTCGTCCTTCTCTGCACCAAACACCACCGTCTGATCCACCACAGCGAATGGAAAGTCCGCATCGCTCAAGACGGACTCCCCGAATTCACCGCACCCACCTACCTCGACCCCACCAGAACACCGAAGCGCAACACCATGCACCTCAGGACATAGACCGCCCCGCAATCAGCGCAGGGTCGCTCGATACGAAGTACATAAAGGGCCCTTCACCACATCCAGCACCGGCGACGAAGCATCGGTACAGGTGGTCGTGAGTGGCGGTCCGGCCTCGGCTGGATCCGATGTCACGGCAGTGACGATGCGGGAAATTGGGACGTTGAGTGTCCACATTTCCCGCATCATCGAGCGGCCGAGGTCCGTTTGCCGGTACGACATGTGATGAGCGGGGAAGATTTGGGCCACTGGACGGCCCAAATCCTCCCCACTCACCAGCGTGGCTCGCGTCACCCCGGCCCGGTAAGCCCCCCGCCCAGTGGATACACAAATCAAGGTCCACTAGAACCCGAATCGCCACGCCTCGGGAACAGCCCGCTTGAGTCTGGTCCAGTAGCTGGGGGCGTCCTCCCATCTCGCGCGGCGAAGAACGCAAGTAGAGGACTAAATGCGGGAGAACCCGACCCTCGGCCCCCATCGCACAGAAGCCGCATCGAACGCTCAAAGATCGGCGAACCGCGCCAAGGTCTCCAGCATCCAAGCCCGCTTGACGTCGCTCCCCCGATGCCCCGACCCGTCGTCGATCAGCAACTCCGCACCGGGCCACGCCCTGGCCAGCTCCCAGGCGGTGTCCACCGGGCAGCTCAGATCACGGCGGCCGTGGATCAGCACGCCGGGAATACCGCCCAGCAGAGCGGCGTCGCGGATCACCGCGTCGGGCTCCAGCCAGCCCGCGTTCGAGTAGTAGTGCGTGACGACGCGGGCGAACGCGAGGTCCCGTTCGCCGACTGGACCATTGTGGACAGTCGGACCGGGTTCCAGTGAAAGAACGGTGTCCTCCCAGGCGCACCATGAGCGGGCGGCCTCGGCTCGCACGAGCGGGTCCGGATCTTCCAACAGCCGCGCGTACGCCGCGACGAGGTCATCACCGCCGGAAGGGGCGCCGGCGCGGAATCGTTCCCACTGCTCCGGGAAGAACCGGCCGGCACCGCGGTAGAGCCAGTCGATCTCGGTGGGGCGCGTCAAGCTGATGGAGCTGATCATGATCTCCGAGACCCGCTCCGGATGGCGTTGGGCGTAGACGACCGCGAGCGTCGCGCCCCACGAGCCACCGGTGACGAGCCAGCGTTCGATGCCCAGGTGTTCCCGCAGCCGTTCCAGGTCGGCGACGAGATGCTCGGTCGTGTTGTGCCGCATGTCGGTCGCGGGGTCGCTCGCGTGCGGGGTGCTGCGGCCGCACCCGCGTTGGTCGAACAGCACCGCGCGGTAGCGGGCCGGGTCGAACATCCGTCGCATGCCCGGCGTGCAGCCCTGCCCTGGACCACCGTGAAGCATGACGGCCGGCTTGCCGTCCGGGTTCCCGCAGGCCTCCCAGTGGACGAAGTTGCCGTCACCTACATCGAGCAATCCGTGGTCGTAGGGCTCGATCGGTGGGTACAGCTCGATCATCAGCCGCCTTTCCGTGAGTGGTGAAACACCTTCTCCGCAACGAAGTTCAGCACACCGGCCCTTTCTTCGCCGCGCTAGAAGGTGGAGATTCATTAGTGGCGAAGAAAACCACCTGAGGCGGGGATCCATGGCGGCTTTCGGCACGAACTACACCCTTGGCGTTGAAGAAGAGTTCGTCCTCCTCGATCCACTGGACGGCTCTGTGGCGTTACGCGCGCCCGACCTCCTCGATCATCTCACCGCCGGACCGGACGTCACCGGTGAGCTGATGCGGTTCCAGATCGAGACCGCGACCGGGATCTGCCAGAGCCTCGCCGAAGTGCGGTCGGAGCTGACCCGGCTCCGGCAGATCGTCGCGAAGGCGGCGGAAGCCGATGGGTGCCTGATGGTGGCGTCGGGTATGCCACCGTGCGGCCTGCGCCCGGACACGATCACCCGCGATCCGCGTTACCGGCGAATGGCCGAAAGCTTCCCCACCCTCATCGACGACGCGGGGACCTGCGCCTGCCACGTGCACGTCGGCCTGCCGTCACGGGATCTGGGCGCGCGGGTGCTCGCCGGGCTGAGACCTTGGCTCGCGCCGCTCCTCGCGATCAGCGTCAACTCGCCGGTCGAGAACGGCGCCGACTCGGGATGGGCGAGCAGGCGTTTTCCGCTCTGGGACCGGTGGCCGACGGCGGGACCGCCGGAGGAATGGACCGGCGCGGCCGCCTACGACCGCAGTGTCCGGGAGGCGCTCCGACGCGGCGCCGCGCTCGACGTACCCGGCGTCTACTTCTACGCGCGGCTCTCCTCACGGCATCCCACGGTGGAGGTACGGATCGCCGACGTCTGCCTGTCCGTCGACGACGCGGTGCTGATCGCGGCGCTGGTCCGCGGGCTCGTCGCCACCTGCGTCGAGTGGATCGGCCGCGGCCTGCCGCTGCGGCGGGCGCGGTCCGCCCGGATCGGCGCGGCGCTCTCGGCCGCGGCCCGGACCGGGCTCGACGGGCCCGGCGTCGACGTCTTCACCGGCCGGGAGACCGATCAGCGTGACCTGATCGGGGGTCTGGTCGACTTCGTCCGGCCCGCGCTGCAAGCCATCGGGGACGCGGACGACGTCGACCAGGCTCTGCGGTCGCTTTACGAGCGCGGGACGGGCGCGGCCCGCCAACGCAAGTTGCTCGCCGGAGCGGCTTCACCGGGTGACTTCGCCGCGGATCTCGCTTTCGCGACGATGAACGTCCCGACCCGGTGACACGGGCCGGGAGTCAGAGCCAGCCGGACTCGCGCGCGATCCGGACCGCGTCGACCCGGTTGCGCGCGCTGAGCTTGGACACGATCGTCGTCAGGTAGTTGCGCACGGTTCCCGCCGACAGGAACAGCTCTCCCGCGATCTCGGTCGGGTCGGAGCCGACCGAGGCCAGCCGGAGCACCTCGATCTCCCGCGCGGTCAGCGGGCATTCCTCGCTGTCCCACGCCGCGAGCGCCAGATCGCCGTCGACGACCCGACGGCCGGCGGCGACCCCGCGGACCGCGTTGGCCAGCCTGTCCGCGGGCGCGTCCTTGCGCAGGAAGCCGTTGACCCTGGCGGCCAAGGCCCGCCGGAGGGTGCCGGGGCTCCCGAGGCTGGTCAGGATCAGCGTGCGACAGCCGGGCATCTGCTCGTGCAGTTCGGCGGCGGCGGTGAGCCCGTCCTTGCCCGGCAGGTCGATGTCGATGAGCGCGATATCCGGGCGGGAGGACTGGGCCAGCGGGAGGATCTCGTCACCGCTGGCGCATTCGGCGACGACCTCGATATCGGCTTCGAGGCCGAGCAGCGCGACGAGGGCACCCCGGACAATGTGCATGTCCTCCGCGACCAGGACCTTGATCATTGTCCCCATCTGCCTTTCGCCTGCGTCATCCCGAACCCCATCACCGAAGCCCATCCCCGAACCGACAATACTATCCTCACACACCCGTCCCTGGAAATGGAGACCGGCCCTTGACCGCCGCGGGGGACGCGGTCAAGGGCCGGTTCTGTGTTGCCGCGGGAATACGTTCTTCGGACCGCACCAACACGGCCGGGGGCTTCCGGCGTGAATGCGCATACCAGGAATTCTGCTGGTGATCGCCGCCGGGATCCAGTGTGCGTACCACCGTCGACCTGTGGTTTTCGCATGGGCCACCCGTGATGACGGGCTTGAGCCGGGCCCTGGTGGGCGACCGTGAAATTTTCATGTCCCGGCACACATGAATCCATATCACGCGGTGAATCAAGCACTTCAGGAGAAGCGTCGGCGAACACTACTGTCGGGAACTACAAAGAACGTCAGAATTCCTCGAGCGAAAGGACGTGCAATGGATGACACTGTCCGGCGAGCCGTGGAGCGAGCCATTGGGGCCATGAACGAAAAACTGGGCGAAGACCTCACAATCGACGACATCGCTCGCGCAGCCACGTTCAGCAAATTCCATTTCACCCGGGTGTTTCAGCAGGCCACCGGCGTTTCGCCGGGCCGGTTCCTGTCCGCGCTGCGGCTGGACGAGGCCAAGCGCCTGCTGCTGACCACCTCGATCACGGTCGCCGACATCAGCCACCGCGTCGGCTACAACAGCGTCGGCACCTTCAGCACACGGTTCAGCAGCCGCGTCGGGCTCTCCCCTTCCGCGTACCGCCAGCAGGGCGGGTTCCATCACCGGCCGACCGGTGAGCCTCGCACCGGGGTGAAGCCGGCGATCGTCCGCGGTTTCGTCTCGGCACCGCCGGAGATCTCACCCGGCCTCGTCTTCGTCGGGCTCTTCCCGACGCGTATCCCCGAGGGTGCTCCCGTGCGCTACACGGTCATCGACGCCCCCGGCCCCTACCAGCTCACCGAGGTCCCGGAAGGCACCTGGCACCTCGTCGCGCACTGCGTGACCGGACCGCTGACGCGCCGCGGCACCGGGTACACCGGGTACTACGGCCCGATCACCCTCGAACCCGGCGTCACCGCACGGCTGGCGGACCTCCGGGTGCGCCCCAAGCGGATGTTCGACCCGCCGGTCCTGCTCGCACTCCCCGACCTTCGGCACCGGCCCGAGCCGTTCAAGCACGCGGCTTGATCCTCGCCCCAGGTGTCATGAAAGGGTCTTTCAGGACGAGAAGTGTCCTGAAAGACCCTTTCATGACATGACCCTCTAGGCGGACAGGCGGCCCACCGAAGGCGCGAAGGCCTCGCGGATGTTCTGCCGCCACAGCTCGTAAGCGGGCACCGGCCCGGGACCGTCCTCGGCGACCTCGGTCCGGTCCGCCAGATCGACGGCCTCCTCGATACTCAGCCCCGCGAGCACCCGCGCGGCGCGGCGGGTGTGCGGGGGCACGAACGACGAGTAGGTCCTCGCCTTCACCGCGAACACGACACCGAGACCGAGTTCGTCCTGGTGCTCGCCCGCCGACTCGCGCAGCGCGGCCAGCCCCGGCTGGTCGCAGCCGCCCGCGAAGGTCGCGGCCAGCCCGACCCCGCTCCACAGGTCCGGACGGCGTGAGGCCGGGAAACGGCGCACCGCCCTGGCGACCTTCACCGGGTCCGCGCCGTTGATGAACCACAGCGCCCGCCCGACGCCCTGGTCGCACGCGCGCGCGAAGTAGGACGGCGCGCCGGCCCAGGGGTACGGGGCGGGGATGAACTGCCCGTCCACCCATTTGCGCGTGTCGAAGTACGCGCGGTCGAAGCCGTAGCCGTCGACGGCCAGCCAGCTCATCGTCGGGTGGTACGGGACGCCGTCGAGGTTCGGCAGCACCTTCTTCCACAGCGGCCGGGGCAGCCTGGCCATGGCGAACCCGATACCGATGTAGGTCAGGAACAGATGCGGGCGGCCCGGGCCGCTCATCAGCTCGGCCGTGCGGTCCTTCCGGCCACCGGGCATGACGTCGAGGATGGTGAACGCCATCGCCGCGCCCTCGTAGGCGAAGCCGCGCATCTCCGGCTCGACCATGTCCAGCCGCCGCTCGGCCTCCCACAGCGCCGGCCCGTCGATCCCCCACTCGAAGCCGCACACCACCGCCTGCGGGATCGACTCCAGCCGGGCGGTCGCCGGGGTCGGCGGCACCCCGAAGTCCCGGCCGTCGAAACTGACCGAGGCCAGCGATGGCGCGAACAGGACCTTGCGCAGGGCACCCAGCAATGAGGTCATCACATACGTCCTTTGTGGATGGTCGCGGCTTCGCGCGCGCGAACTCGGCTCACGCGAGGAGACCACGCCGCGCTGGCCGGGCGCTCGACGGCTGATCGAGGTCGGCGGTACCGGCACCCGCCGGTACCGCCGAACAGTCCCTAAATCTCGCCGAAAGGAAGAGAGTTCACCCATTCGCCCGTTGAATTCACCCGGACCGGAACGTACTCACGCGGGAATGGAATGCACGCCCGATGACAGTTTTACCGTCCGCTAAGCTGACGCACGGTAATCGAATCATCGCATTTTCAGCATCTCCGAATCTTCCGCATCATCGCAGCTCACCCAGGCTCTGCCCGGCCGACGACGCGCCAGAAAAAGCACAACCTCGCATCGTGCGATACAGATTCACTCTTTCGAGTTTTATCTGTACACTAAGAGTTAGCACTGTGGGGAATGAGGAGGTCGGAGTGATCCGAGTCCTATTGGCGGAAGATATGCACATGGTCCGCGGCGCCTTGGTCGCGCTGCTGAATCTGGAGCAGGACATCGAGGTCGTCGCCGAAGTCTGCTCGGGCGACAAGATCCTTCCGATGGCCGCGGAGTACCTGCCGGACGTCGCGATCATCGACATCGACCTGCCCGCCAAGGACGGTCTCTCCGCCGCCTCCGAGCTCTACGAGAAGCTTCCCGAAATACGCACGCTGATCCTCACCTCACTGGGCCGTCCGGGCACCGTGCGCCGCGCGCTCGACGCCAAGGTCAACGGCTTCCTGCTCAAGGACGCGCCGGCCGACAAGCTCGCCAACGCCGTCCGCTCGGTCGTCATCGGGCGCCGGGTCATCGACAGTGACCTCGCGCTTTCGGCCTGGGAAACGGAAGATTGCCCGCTGACGCCGCGCGAGGCCGAGATCCTCCGGCTCGCCGCGAACGGGCGAACGGTCGCCGACATCGCGGCGGAGCTGTTCCTGTCACCGGGAACCGTACGGAACTACCTCGCCACGGTGGTCACGAAACTCAACGCCCGCAACCGGGTCGACGCCATCCGCATCGCCACCGATTCCGACTGGCTCTGAGTCGTGCCGCGAGCCTGAGCGCGTCTTCTGGTTTGCCACAAAGGGTTCCGCACGCCAGGTCGTGAGGATCGCATGCGGCGCAAAGAAGAAATCACGGCTCACTGGGTGTTTCCCACACTGTTCCGAAGGTTCTTCCTCTGTCACCGTCACAGAGGGGGAGTCCGCCGGAGGGGCAGGGGATACACGGGATGAGTACCGAACCGGGAGACACCGCGAACGTCGCCGCGGTGCGCGCGCGCGTTCTCGGCCCGATCGAGCTGCACTCCGGCGGCGCCGATCGCGCACCCACCACCCCGAAGCTCCTGCAGCTGCTGGCGATGCTGCTCATCCGCCCCGGCAAGACGGTCCACATCGACTCCCTGGTCCACGAGCTCTGGAACGACGTCCCGCCGCGCAGCGTCCGCCGGACCCTGCACACCTACGTCCACCACCTCCGCCGCCACCTCGACCCGGACGGCACCGACGAGAGCGGCATGCTGGTCACCAGCCCGCCCGGCTACCGGCTGGACATCGACCCGGCCGTGGTCGACGTCTCCGAGTTCCACCGTCTGCACCGGCTCGGCCGCGATCTCCTGAGCGAGCACGACCACGCCGTCGCGGCGCTCGCCTTCCGTACCGCGCTCGACCTGTGGTCCGGTCCCCCGCTCGCCAACGTCCACTGTGGACCGACGCTGGCCGCCTACACCGTCTACCTCCTGGAGCAGCGGCGCAACGCCCGTGATCTGTGGATCGACGCCGAGATCAGCGCCGGGAAACACCGGGAGATGCTCGGCGTCCTGCGGTCGCTGACCACCGCGAACCCTCTCGACGAGACCCTGCACGCCCAGCTGATCCGCGCACTGTGGCTCAGCGGCCGCCGCAGCGACGCCGCCACGGCGTATCTGTGGCTGCGGGCGAGACTCGACGACGAACTGGGGGTGGAACCCTGCGCCGAACTGCAAGAGCTGCACCGCGAACTGCTCTCCGAGCGCCACTCGATCCGCTGAACGAGTACCACCGGCGTATGACCAGATCCAGGAAGTTGAGGAGTCAAGCATGACCGCTCGAACCTACGGCCAGTTCTGCGGCCTCGCCCGCGCGCTCGAGATCATCGGGGAACGTTGGTCCCTGCTCGTGATCCGCGACCTGGTGCTCGGCCCGAAGCGTTTCGACGAACTGCAGCAGGGCCTGCCGAAGATCCCGACGAGCATCCTGTCGACTCGCCTCAACGAGCTCGAACGGCACGGCGTCCTCCAGCGCCGGGTGCTGTCCCAGCTCGACGCAGGCGTGGTCTACGAGCTGACCGAGTACGGCAACGACCTCGACCAGATCGTGTTGCAGCTGGGCCTGTGGGGTGCGCGTTCGCTCAACGACCCGGTCGCCGGCGAGCTGTTCACCCTCGACTCGGCCATCCTGTCGCTGTACACGACGTTCCAGCCGGAGCAGGCCATCGGCCTCCACGGGTCGTTCGAGCTGCACTACGGCGAGCAGATGATCGTCCACGCGGTGGTCGAGGACGGCGCGATCAAGGCGGGCGAAGGGCCCTACCCGGACGCGGACCTCGTCATCGAGCCGCGAGGCCCGGTCATGATCAAGCTGCTGAAGGGCGAAATGGACGCGGCGACCGCGCTCGCCAGCGGCGCGGTGGTCGTGCAGGGCGACCCCGTGTACCTGGAGATGTTCACCCGGCTGTTCCACATCCCCTCGGCGCCGTCCAAGTCCGAAGGGCTCGTCACGCACTGAAACCGGCAGAACGACGACTTCCGCGGCGGGACCGGGCAACCGGTCCCGCCGGATCTATTCGAACCGTGACGCGTCGCCCGCGCCCCGGCGCACGATCTCCGGTTCCCCGGACGAGAAGTCGATCACCGTGGTGGGCTCGACCCCGCATTCGCCCGAGTCGATCACCGCGTCCACCACGTGCTCCAGCCGCTCCTTGATGTCCCAGCCCAGGGTCATCGGTTCCTCCTGGTCGGGCAGCAGGAGCGTGCTCGACAGCAGTGGTTCGCCGAGTTCGCCCAGCAGTGCCTGGGTGACCACGTGGTCCGGGATGCGCACGCCGACGGTCTTCTTCTTGGCGTGCATCAGCCGGCGCGGAACCTCCTTGGTGGCCGGGAGGATGAACGTGTAACTGCCCGGTGTGGACGCCTTGATGGCGCGGAACACCGTGTTGTCGATGTGCACGAACTGGCCCAGCTGGGCGAAGTCCTGGCATACCAGGGTGAAGTGATGGCGGTCGTCGAGCTTGCGGATGCTCCGGATCCGGTCGATGCCCTCCTTGTTCCCCAGCTGGCAGCCCAGTGCGAAACAGGAGTCCGTCGGGTAGGCGATGAGCCCGTCCTGGCGCAGGATGTCGACGACCTGTCCGAGCGCGCGTCGTTGCGGATTTTCCGGATGCACGTCGAAATACCTCGCCATGCGCCGAAGCTTAGAGCCACCGGCCCTCTCTCGCCGTGAGACCCTCCTCCGGCGTGGCGTACACAATGGAACCCACGTCTTCGATCGTGGCGAGTTCCGAGATCGTCCCGGGGGTGCGAACGGCCCACACCTGCACGGGTGAGTTCGGGCGTTTTCTCAGTCGGCCACAGGAAAAACCGGCTCGGCGTATGACGGTCTCCCTTATGGTGGAGGACCAACGGGGTAACGGGCATGGGATAACATCCGAATACACCGTGAGGGGGAACGTCGTACGGCGCCCGCCACGGCCGCCGTCAGGGCGAAGCACGACGAGAACCGACGACGTCTCTGTTACCACTGGGGTGCCTGTGCCGGAACAGCTCGCGGTGACCGCCGAACCTCTGGGGACAGCCGGGATCGACCGGCGCCCCCGGCGCGCACTGTTCCTCGCCGGTCTGATCATCACCGTCGTTTTCGTCAACTCCTGCCTGTTCGGCCTGCTCGCGGTCCTGCTCCGGCCCGGGGTGGACTTCTGGCATGGCCTGCTGGCCGTGCTGTACGTCGGGCCGGTGCTGGCGATCCAGTTGCTGTACTTCAGCCGCCCGGCGGTCAGCCTGGACACCCGGCGCGCGAAGGTCATGCTGGCGATCCAGGCCTGCCTCGCCTACCTGCCGATTTTGCACTTCGAGGCGGCGCTCAGCTCGCTGACCACCCTCGCGGCGGGAAGTTCGCTGCTGCTGTTCCGGGCGCGGACGGGCTGGGCGGTGTTCACCGTGCTCATGGCGGGCACGACGTGGATCCTCTGGGCCCACGACGACACCTTGCTCGGCGCGGTGTTCGACAGCATCACGGCGGTCTTCTACGGGCTGGTCGTCTACCTGCTGACCTGGCTCGCGAGGCTGGTGACCGAGCTGCACCAGGCCCGCACCGAACTGGCGAGGCGGGCCGTGGCCGAGCAGCGGCTGGCCTTCGCCAGGGACCTGCACGATCTCCTCGGGCTCAGTCTTTCGGCGATCGCGCTGAAGGGCGAACTGGTGCACCGGCTGCTGCGCAAGTCGCTGGACCAGGCACGCGAGGAACTGACCGAGATCACCGGGATCGCCCAGCGCACGCTGTCCGACGTGCGCTCGGTCGCGAGGGGATACCGGGAACTCTCGCTGGCCAAGGAATCACGAACCGCGGTCTCCCTGCTCTCCGCGTCGAACGTCGCGGTGCGGGTGGACCTCGAACAGGTCGACCTGCCGGTGAAGCTGCGCACCCTGCTGGCGAAGGTCCTGCGCGAGGGTGTGACGAACGTGCTCCGCTACACCGGCGTCGAGCACTGCGAGATCACCGTGCGCAAGACCGAGGGCCGGGTCTCGCTGGAGATCGTCCACGACGGGACCGCGCACGAGGACGTCCCCGAAGAGACCGCCGAGAGCCTGCGTGAGATCACCGGCGAGGTCACCGGGCACGGCGGGACGCTGAGCGCGGGGCCCGATCCGGCGGGACGGTGGCGGCTCCACGCCGAACTCCCGGTGCCCGAGCAGGCCGAACCCACCGAGGCGGTGACCGAAAGCCCCGGTCACTGGTCCCGGATCGACGCCCGGAACGTCCAGCGGACGCTCACGGCGGTCTTCATCCTCTTCGGTCTCTCCGCGATGACCCGCGCCTTCGTGCGCACCGAGGACGTCTGGCAGCTCGCGCTCACCATCGGGTACCTCACCGCGCTGATCGTGCTGCAGCTGTCCTATTTCGCCCGGCCGAACGTCCGGCTGCGGTCGCGGCAGAGCTACGGGCTGCTGTTCGTCCAGGCCTGCCTGATCTTCCTGCCGCTGATCCCGCTCGGAACGTCCTGGGTGAGCCTGCCCAGCCTGTTCGCCGGCACCGCGCTGCTGGTGCTGCCGCCGATCGCGGGCTGGTCGGCGTTCACCGCCACCGTCGCCGGGGTCGTGCTGATCCGGATCGAGTTCGGGACGGACTTTCTCGGCGCGTTCAACAGCTTCGCGTCCATCCTGAACACCGGGCTGATGGTCTTCGGGCTCATCTGGCTGATCCGGCTGGTGACCGAACTGGGCGAGACCAGGAAACGCCTCGCCGAGGTCGCGGTCGCGGAGGAACGGCTGCGCTTCGCCCGCGACCTGCACGACCTGCTCGGCATGAGCCTGTCCGCGATCGCACTGAAGAGCGAGCTGACCATCCGGATCATGGACATCGACCGGACGCGGGCCTCCGACGAGCTGCTGGAGATCCTCGGGCTGACCCGGCAGGCGCTCAACGACGTCCGTTCGGTGGCGAGCGGCTACCGGGAACTCTCACTGGACCAGGAGTCGCGTTCGGCGCAGGCGGTGCTGGTGGCCGCCGACGTCCAGGTGCGGCTGGATATCGAACACGAGGGCCTTCCGGTGCAGGTACGCACGGTGCTGGCCGTGGTGCTGCGCGAAGGCGTGACGAACGTGTTGCGCCACAGCAAGGTCGAGCGCTGCGAGATCGCCGTGCGGCGGGTCGGGGACGGGGTCTCGCTGGACATCGTCAACGACGGCGTCCAGAACGGGCTGCCGCCGAAACCGACGCCGGCCCGGGTCGAGGCACCGGGCAGCGGTATCACGAACATGTCCGACCGGGTGGCCGGTCTGGGTGGTGAGCTGACCGCCGGGGTCGAGGCCGACGGGCGGTTCCGGCTCCGCGCGGTGGTCCCGGTCTAGATCCAGCCTCTGGTGACCCGCGGCCCGTGAATGCCCGCCTACGACAACCTGGACCGTCCACTAAGGACACATTCTGTGCCGAATTGCCCACTTGAGTGATATTTGTCCGTATTATCAAGTCCGTGAAGGCCCCCTTGAGGGACTCTGAGTCCCTCAAGGGGGCCTTCACGGACTCCAAGCTTCTAGTTGCGGTAGTTCGCGACACCAACTACCGCGATTAGAGGACGAAACGCGGGGAGTCGGGGGCCGCGTGGGCCGCAGCGGCGTAAGGCAAGCAGGTCACGCGACACTGGTCCCGGTCTAGACCAGATCAGATCCAGCCGGACTCTTTGGCGATCCGGATCGCGTCGACCCGGTTGCGCGCGTTGAGCTTCGAAACGATCGTGGTCAGGTAGTTGCGCACGGTTCCGGTGGAGAGAAAGGCCTTCGCCGCGACCTCGAGGGTGTCGCGGCCTTCCGCGGTCAGGCGCAGGACGTCGATCTCGCGCGGGGTCAGCGGGCAGTCCGCGGTGTCCCAGGCGGCCAGCGCCAGATCGCCGTCGACCATCCGCCGTCCGGCCGCCACCCCGCGCACGGCGTTGGCGAGCTTCTCCGCGGGGGCGTCCTTCAACAGGAACCCGTTCACCTTGGCCGCCAGGGCCCGCCGCAGCGTGCCGGGCCTGCCGAGGCTGGTCAGGATCAGCGTCCTGACCTCGGGGAGCTGCTCGTGCAGCTCGGTGGCCGCGGTGAGGCCGTCCTTCCCGGGCAGGTCGATGTCGATGACCGCGACCTGAGTACGCGAAGTCCGCGCGGCGGCGAGGATCTCGTCACCGGACGCCACCTCGGACACCACTTCGATGTCCGGCTCCAACCTCAGTAGCGCTACAAGTGCCCCCCTGACGATGTGCATGTCTTCGGCCACAAGAACTCTGATCACCATCGCGCCGCCCCTCCGCGCACGACCCCCCGGTAACCCAACATAAACACGGCCGGGCAGAACGCGTTCCACCGTTCGGGTGGTCAGTTGCCGCGGACAAGGCATATCCCCGGCGCGGACCTTGCTCCTGCACGGCTACGGACTCCGCGCCGGGCCGTGACTCTCCGTGGCAGCGCGGCGTGCGCGCCGGTCCACCACAGGCACGAAAAGCCGGCCGCCTCTCGCGTTCTGGGGCGCGAGAAACGGCCGGCCGGGTGCGGGTTGCGCTCAGGCCGCCTCAGCCAGCGGCGGAGCCGTGCAACAGGCACCGGTGAAGCAGTCGAAGACCTGCCCACCGGGACGGTTGGTCCAGTTGTCGAACCGGTCGATCACCAGCTCCACCCGGTCACCGGCGACGCCGGTGTCGATCCCCCGGCCGGCGAAGAGCGAGCGGACGTTGTCGGTCACAGTGTTCTTCATCGAGTTTGCTCCCAGGCTTTTCGGTGGCGTGCGGTGCTTCCTTCGATGAGGAAATCCTGCTGCCCAGGGTGGGTTCGCAGCCAGTGCCAGGCATCACCGGGGGGCCGTGCTTTTCGCCTAAGCCGGAAGGGTTCTCCTTCGCTGCTCCACTTCCGCGACAGGGCCGGTCAAATGGAGTAAGAGAGCCGACCTTTGGCCACGTTGGGTATTCGCGTGCTCTCATCCCGCGATAATGACCTTGCGTGGTCATTTTCGGGCGTCGTAGCCACGAATGGCTTAGTTGTCAAGTAACTTCGAGAGGCCCGCGTAGCCGCCTTCCCGCAGCCGCACGCCAGACGTCTTCGCGTAGGCGGCGTCGGCGCGGACCCCGAGGCCCTCGACCATCCGGTTCATGAAGTTGAACAGCGCGCAGACGAGGACGGCGTCGTGCAGAGCGGCCTCGTCCCAGCCCGCCGCGAACACGGCTTCGGCGTCGGCTTCGGTCACCTTCGACGGCGTCCGCGTCAGCTTGCCCACGTAAGCCAGCACGGGCTTCATCTTCCCGTCGACGGCCGAGGACCCCAGATCGGCCAGCGCGGCCGTCAGAAGCCCTTCCGGCACGCCGAAAGCCTCCGCGGTGACGGTGTGGACCCCGTGGCAGTACTGGCAATCGTTGACGCCGGAGACGTACGCCGCGATCAGCTCCCGCTCCCCCGCGCTGAACGCCGACGGCGCCCGCATCACCAGTTCGTGGAAGTCGAGCAGTTTCGACGCCGGCGCGGGGAACTTCTGGAAGACCTGCAGCAACGTGGCGTCAGTCGGCAAAGACTCGAGATAGGACATCGCGCGTACCGCTCCCCTTCTCCGGCGCTCGCCCGTGTTCGGCGAACTTGTCGACGTCGTCGCGGCGCAGCCAGCAGGCCGCGAGGCAGGCGACCGAAGCCGGCCCCAGCCCGCTCACCGTGGCGGCGACCCGCGCGGCGGTCTGCTCCCATTCCTTGCGCAGGGAACCGGCCACCGTCATCTCCGGGCCCGCTTCGATCAGCGGCCGGACCGCGCGCCAGCGGGCGATCCCGGCCTCGACCATCGCGGCGGTGTCCAGGCTGAGCGCGTCGTGCCGGGCCTGGTCGACGGCCAGGGCGACCAGCGCGGGCTCGTCCGCGATCCGGGCGAGGCCGACGCCGGCGAGCAGGCGTTCGGCGTCCAGTCCCATCATGATCACCCCGGCCTCGGTCGACGGTGCGTCGTCGATCGAGGGCAGGGTGAACCGGGAGTCGTAGGGCTCAGACACGTGCGACGTCCTTCGTGGCGGACCGCAGCGGGGAGTCTCGGCGCAGGTTCTCCGCGACGGCGGCCGCGACCCGCGCGGTGGCGACCCGGTGGCCGTCGATGTTGCGGGCGGCCGGGCCCAGCGCCATGCCCGCGGCCGCGCCGACGGCGAAGACCCTGGGCGCGCCGATGTAGGCGAAGGTGCGCTCGTCCAGCCGAGGCCAGCCACCCTCGTCGAGCACGGCCTCGTCGGGCATCAGCCCGGTGCCGATCGACGGGCTCGTGCCCAGTGCCAGCACGGCGTGGTCGACGGCGACCGTGTCGCCGCCTTCGAGCCGGACGCCGACCGTCCCGCCCGCGCCCGGCGTCACCTTCGTGATCGCCTTGCCGCGGTGCACGATCAGCCGTCCTTCGGCTTCGGCCGCCTCGAGCATCGGCCGGAACTCGAACATGATCGACGCGCGCCGGAACCGGCCCATCAGTTCGAGCCGCTCGGACCGGCTCACGCCGTCGAAGCGGGCGCGGCCTTCCGGGCGGAAGAACGACGAGTTGACGTCGGCGCACTGGTAGCGCTCGGCGCTCTCGCGGACCACCCAGTGCACTTGCCGACCTTGGGCGAGCCCGTTGGTGAGCAGATGCGCCGCGGTGAGACCGGCGCCGACCACGGCGAGCCGGTCGCCGCCGACCGGCACGGGCTCGTCCCAGTAGCTGACGCCGGGTGGCGGATAGCCGCCTCCCCACCAGTGATCGGGTGCGGAGCGGCGCTCCTCGCCGAGGCACAGCACCGCGTGGCGGGCGGTCACGGAGAACCGGTCGGCCCGCACGGTGACCGCGTCCGACGTCGGCAGGACCTCGCGGACCGAGCCACGCCAGGTCCGTTCGGTGACGTGGTGACTGGACGCGAGATGAGTGCAGTAGGCCTCGAAGACGTCCACGGGGACGACGGAACGGTGTCCCGCCTGCGCCATCCGGATCTCGCGGCGTTCCACCGGGGTGAGCACCGACCAGTGCAGCCGGGCGAAGTCCAGCAGTTCGCAGTCGCGGTAGCCCTCGACGCCGGGGTGGTGTTCGTACGGCGACCGCAGCACGCGCTGGCCGAGCAGGTCGACGCGATCGAAGAAGCGGCCGCACGGTCGTCCGTCCCGGTCCACCAGCACGATGTCGCGGACACCGTGGTGCCACAGGGCCGAAGCGACGGCGAGGCCCGCCGGGCCCGCTCCGACGATGACGACGTCGGCACCGGGCGGGGGTTCGGGGGTGACCGCGGCGCGGGTGGCCGGCAGGACCGGCCAGTCCCGCCCGCGCGGCGAATCGAGGAGATGGGGTTGCGGAACGAAGGTGATCACCGGGCGACTCAGCCGATCACGGTCACCGGGACGATCAGTTCGATCACGGGACGTTGCCCCATCCCGTTGCTGATCAGGTCGTCCAGGGTCTGCTGGGACTGTTCGGCGGTGTCGGTGGCGATCGGGCTGTACCGGGAATAGGAGTAGGTCGGCTTCCGGCCGCCCGCGTCCAGCGAGTACACCTTCAGCACGGCTTCGCCGGGGCGGACCTCTCCGTCGTAGAAGGTGAGGCGGCGCTGGTCCGGGGTCATGAAGGACTTCGAGAACTGGCGCGAGAGCACGAGCGTCTCGGCGTCGTTGACGAAGGTCGAATCCTCGTCGGTGACGACCTGCATCGCGACCCAGGTCTTGTCGGTCAGGTTGGTCTCGGACTTGATCACCTGCCAGCGGCCCGGCTCCGGCAGGTTGACGCTGACCGACACGTCGTGATCGGTGGTGTCGATCGCGCCGGAGATCATCAGCACCCGGCGGCGGACGTCGGCCACCCCGGCCATCTGAATATCACGCGCGCGCACCCGCGTGGAGACGTCCAATCCAGGAAATTCGGGTGACGACATTTCATGCCTCCAGACCTCGATTACCGCACTCTTTTCGACAACACTGTCCGACAACGCAGAAATTCCCCATCTGTAAACACCGAAAGAATTTCACGCCGGAGCGGACGGTGTCAAGATGAGGAACCCACGATCCACTGGTGCGAAAGGCCGCCGGAACGCGGCGGGTGCGCATCGGGATCTTGGTCCGTTCAGCGGTATGAGGCCTGGTCTGTTCGGCCTCACCCGCATACGGACCAGGTCAGGAAGCGTCGCTGTCCTCGGCCCATACCGCGGCCGGGGTCCCCTGCTCCAGCGCCCCGATATAGACGATCTCGAACGAGGAATCACTGCGCTTGAGGCCTATTCTGATAACGAGGTCGTGTTTCACCAGAATAATAAATTGATGCGGATCCCGGCCGTCCCCGAAGATATCGTAGATGAGGAACGCGGAACCGTCGGCGACCGAGAACAATGCTTCGTAAATCACGTTGCGGTCGGCTTGCGGGGCGTTGATAGCCCATTCCTCCAGAACCTGCAAGCCCGACGTGAGCTGGAGGCGCATAGCCATCCGAAGGCCTCCTCGAGGTCTCGCCGGGTTCCGGACGATCTTCATTGTCTCCTCCGATGCACCCGGGGGTCTTCTCCGTCTGTGCTGTCCGTGCTGGTCGCGGCTCATGAACTCAGTTGTAACCGAGGACGATGTGCTCGGCCGGGAATTCGTTTTCGGCCGACTGCCTGGGTTCCGGGATGATCGCCTGCTCCCCGCTCTCGGTGATCCCACCGGGGTGGAAGTCATCGGTCACCACCCAAATTCGCACCTGTGCCGTCATGATGTTCCTCCCGGCCTTCGATGAACGGATCACTTGACAACAAGGATGGACCTGTCCTGTCGAAGACCGATCGTGGCGGGCTCGAGGATGGATGAAGATCCTGATGAGCAAATAACAAGTCGCCGATGAGGGCCTCCTGGTAGTGATCTGGTCCTACCCGAAAAACGCGGAATCCCGTGGGAGGACACCATGACCGAGCGCCTCGACCCGTATGAGATCTACGCCGAAGACGAACTGGACGTCGACCTGCTGGGCCTCTCGTGGCCCGACCCGGCCGTCCCGGAGCAAAGGGACCGGTCATGAGCGCGGCGCAGCGACAGCGGACCTGCGCGGCCTGTGGGGGCCCGTTCGAGCCTGGGGAGCGAACGGACCTGGAGACGGTGATGGCCGGCGGGATCCTCTACGTCGCCGTGCACCCTCACCACAGCACGCATCCTCCGCGCCGGGAAGCGGACATCGCCGAGCGGCTCGCGGCCGACACAGCGGCGTGAGCGCACGAAAACGGACGGCTCGCGCGGGGCGAGCCGTCCGTCAGGGCAGGATAGAAGTACGCCAGGTGGCGGGGGTCCGCGGAGACCACGCCGAGCGGGCGGGCGCGGCGAAGGGGGGCGCCGCGGCCGCGAGCGCGGTGAAGACGGCGACGAGCACCGCCAGGTCGGAGTCTTCCGGGTTCCCCCGCAGAACCCGGAAGACCGGCGTCCCGGAGTCGCCCCCGGGCCGTTCGGCGTCCTTTTCGGACGGTGACATGGCGCCCCCGTTCAGATCGGGTGGTTGCCGTGCTTGCGCTGCGGCGCCGCCTTTCGCTTGTCCTGCAGCATGTCCAGCGCCCTGGCGACGGCGGAGCGGGTGTCCGCGGGGTCGATGATGTCGTCGACAAGGCCTCGTTCGGCGGCGTACTGCGGGTTCATGAACTCCTCGGTGTACTCCGCGACCAGGCGGGCGCGCAACGCGTCCGGGTCGCTCGCGGCGGCGAGGTCCTTGCGGAACAGCACGTTGACCGCGCTCTCGGCGCCCATCACCGCGATCTGGTTGGTGGGCCACGCCAGGGCCAGATCGGTCCCGATCGACCGCGAATCCATCACGATGTACGCGCCGCCATAAGCCTTGCGCAGGATGATCTGGATCCGCGGCACGGTCGCCTCGCAGTAGGCGTGCAGCAGTTGCGCACCGTGCCGGATGATCCCCGAATGCTCCTGGTCGACACCCGGCAGGAAGCCCGGGACGTCCACCAGTGTCACCAGCGGGATGCTGAACGCGTCGCAGAACCGCACGAACCGCGCCGCCTTCTGCGACGCCGGGCCGTCGAGCACGCCGGCGAACACCACCGGCTGGTTGCCGACCAGGCCGACCACGCGCCCGTCGACCCGCGCGAGCGCGCACAGCACGTTCCGCGCCCACCGCTCGTGCATCTCGAAGAACTCGCCGTCGTCGGCCAGTTCCGCGAACACGTCCCGCATGTCGTAGGGCTGATTCGGTTCCACCGGAACGATTTCCGCGAACCGGGGCCGCCGGTCCCGTGCGGCGTCCTGCGACGGCTCACGGGGCGGTGGGTCCAGATAGTTCGACGGCAGCAGCGAAACCAGGTAGCGGACGTCGGCGAGGCAGGACTCCTCGTCGTCGTGCACCACGGTCGCCACACCGGACGACGCGCCGTGCACGTCCGCGCCCCCCAGTTCTTCGTGGCTGACCCGTTCCCCCGTCACGGTCTGGACGACGTCCGGCCCGGTCAGGTACATCCGGGCGGTATCGCGCACCATGAAGGTGAAGTCCGCCAGCGCGGGCGAATACGCCGCCCCGCCGGCACACGGCCCCAGCACCACGCTGATCTGCGGGATGACACCGGACGCCTCGACCTGGCGGCGGAAGATGCCGCCGTAGCCGTTGAGCGCCATGACGCCTTCCTGGATCCGCGCTCCCCCGCTGTCGTTGAGCCCGATCAACGGGGACCCGGTGGCTATCGCCAGGTCCATCACCTTGTGGATCTTCGCCGCGTGCGCCTCGCCGAGCGAGCCGCCGAAGAGGGTGAAGTCCTGCGCGTAGACGAAAACGCGCCGCCCGTCGATGGTGCCCGAGCCGACGATGACGCCGTCGGTGTAGGGCCGGTTCTCCGCCAGCCCGAGCCCGCTCGCCTGATGCCGCCGGTACAACTCGACCTCGGTGAAGGAATCGGGGTCCAGCAACAGATCCAGCCGTTCGCGCGCGGTGTGCTTGCCGAGCGAATGCTGCCTCCGGACGCCTTCCAGCCGCCCGTCGACGATATGTTCGCGCAGTTCGTTCCGCTGCGTGCGCAGCAAGGGCATCGTCGGTTCGGGTGGGTGCACCGGTTCGGCGCCGCGGGCGAGCGGGATCACCTGCCCGTCGACGCCCCGCGGGATCCGGGCGCGCCGCAACCGTTCTTCCGGCAGCGGCACCACCTCGGAGTCCTCCGTGCGCTGGGCGCCCGGATCGCCCTGCAGTGTCACGCCACCTCCTTGAGACGCCCTCCCGAGGCACTCTGTCCCGCCGAGGAAGCGGCACTGACACGCTCGAGTTCTTCGAGTTCGATCTCGCGGACGATGTCGCGCCAGCACACCCCCCGTCCGAGCCGAGGCATCGTGGTCACGACCGGCGGGCGGTCGAGCGCGTGGACCGAAGCCCCGGGCTCGTCCGGCGGAGTGGTGGCGGATTCGTTGATGGTCATGACAATCCTTTCCTCTCAAGCCCTTCTCTTCAGGCCGATGCGCGGATGCGGCCGTCGATCTGGTGGTAGCCGCCGCTGTAGAAGACCAAGGAGTCCTGCCCGGAACCGCGGCTGGAGGCGACCACCCGGCCGAGGAAGATCGAGTGATCACCGCCTTCGTAGACCTCGGTCAGCTCGCATTCCAGCCACGCCAGCGCGCCGTCGAGCAACGGGGCGCCGGTCTTCGGACCGGCCGTCCAGTCCACCGAGTCGAACTGCGCGATTCCCGCCGGGCGGCGCCAGTCGGCGAAATACTTCGCCAGGTCCTTCTGCTCCGCGGCCAGCACGGTCACGGCGTACGAGCCGGCCGTCACGATCGCCTCGTGCATCCGCGCCGCGCGGGAAACGCAGCACAACACCATCGGCGGTTCCAGCGATACGGAGGTGACTGCGTTGGCGGTCATCCCGTGGGCCCGCTCGCCCCCGGCGGTCAGCACGGTGACCCCGGTGGCGAACTGGCCCATCACCTCCCGCAGCCCGGCCTGCGCCGAAAGCCGTCGCCGCGTGGCGGGTCTCGGCAGCCGTTTCAGCACCGGGCGAGCAGGCTCCGGAGACGGAGACCCGACTGCTGGCTCAGGAGTGCCCACGTCATTCTCCCTTGCCGTTGACGGCGTACGGGGCCAGCGCCTCACGCAGCTGCTCGGGCACCCGGCTGGGCACCGTCGCCGTGTTCGGCCCGCGCATGCAGGCGATCCGCTGCCGTCCGCGCGCCACCAGCCGCTCACCCTCGTCGGTGAGGTGGACGTAGTCGAAGGTGAACTGGATCTGGGTCTGGGTCAGCTCTTCCAGGCGGAGCCGGATGGACAGCTCGTCGAACGCGGTGATCTCCGCGTAGAACTCGCAATCCACCTTGAGGGTGAACAGCTTGAGGTCCTTGCGAACCTCGTCGAGCACCGCGGGTGCCTTGTCCCTCAAGAACATCTCGCGGCACCGGCCCTGCCAGCGCACGTAGTTCACGTAGTAGACGTTGCCCACCAGGTTGGTCTCTTCGAACCCGACCGTGTGAAGGATCTCGTAGTAGTCGGCCATGTCAGTTTTCCTCTCCCTGGAGCACCGCGAAGACCACGGGATCGGTTCGGTCGTTGACGGTCGTCGCCCAGGTGGCGATGCGGGCACTGCCGTGGGAAAGCACCGCCCAGCCGTCCGGGTCGACCCGGTGCACGGTGAGCGCCTGGGTCATGTCGCCGGTCTTGCGCACGCATTCCAGTGCGCTCCAAACCCGGGTGTGCGCGACGGAAAGCGGTTCGCGGGCGTCGGCGGCGAGCAGTTCACCCACCGCGAGGAGGTCTTCGCCGAGCAGCCCGGCCCAGTCCTCCGGGGTCCGCTCGATCGCCGTCTCGACGTCGCACGCGAGCCGGCCGGTACCGGCGATCGCCAGGGTGAGTTTCGCGCTGTGCGACGCGCTCACCTCGACCCCGTCGGCCTCCGGTTTCCCGTCCGGGCGGTAGCGGATCTCGAGCGGGGCGTCGACGGCACGGCCGGCGGCCAGCGCCGTCTGCGCCCGGCGCTCCGCCGTGGTCTCCACCGAGACGTCCACCGGGTCCGGTTCGACCACGATCGCCCGCGTCGAGCCGAGCAGCCGTTCGGCGGCACGCTCCAAATAGGACCCGAGCATCGACGGGACCCAAGGCCCTTCCCCGTCGCGTTTGCGGACCGCGCGCAGTTTCAGCCCTTCCCACCGCTCGACGAGCGTGCCGTCCGGGTTGCGGACGTCGAGGTCGTAGATGTAGCTGTCGCCGTCCTGCGAACGTTCGCGGGCGTCGAGGAGCACGTACTCCGGGTCCTGCTTGCCGGGTTCGGCGAGGTACAGCCGCTCGATCCCTTGCGGCAGCAGGGTCGCGTCCGGGACACAGCACTGGATGGCGTGCATCATCGCGTCACGGGTGCCCGGATCGGCCAGAAGCTGTTCCTGCGGAAGGAACGGCGCGAACCAGTCGACCTTGGCGCCGGTCGCGATCTCGGCGACCGCGTGCCGGGCGCTGGCCCGCCGGTAGCCGGTGACCCGCTGGAAACGCTTGCCCTGGAACAGGACCGTGCCGTAGAGCTCGGTCGTCGGGTCCACCGGGACGGGCGGCAGCGCGACGTCGCGGACGACGGTCTCGCCGAGCGGATCCGGCCTGCTGAACTCGAGCCGCGCACGGAAGTGATCGGCGCTGAACCCGGTTTCCCCGCTGCGCAGCACCACGTCCACCGTGCCGGCGTCCCTGGCGAGCGCGGCGAGCCGGATCGTGGTCGACCCGCCCGGCGAGACGATGATCGGGCGCAGGAACTCCACGCCGGAGAACACCGGTGCCGGCAGGCTTTCCACCCCGAGCGCCGCCTTGGCGACCTGGGTCATCGCCTCCATCCCGATCACGGCCGGGAACAGCAGCTGTCCGTCCAGCAGGTGGTCGGCCAGGTACGGGTCGCTGCCCGCGGAGAGGTCGGCCTCGGTGATCAGTTCGACCCCCGGGTAGTGCACCACGGCGCGGTCCACGAACCGGGTCAGCGGCAGTTCGCGCTTCTCCACCGGCAGGGTGGCCAGTCCCCCGGTACGGCCGCAGACGACCAGTACCGACGGGGCGGCCGGGTCGCCGACGACCTGGCGGAGGATCTCGATGCCCTCCTCGGTCGGGATGGGGGTGATGCCGTCCCGCATCAGAGCGCTGACGACACCGAGCTTTTCGCCCATCCCCGTCCCGGACCAGACCGACCATTCGAGTGCGATCGCCCGCGCCTGGGGGTGTTCGCGGCCGAACCGCACGGTCAGTTCGGTCATCCAGTCGTTGGCCGTGGCGTAGTGCGCCTCACCGCGCAGGCCCGCCCGCCCGATGATGCTGCCGAAGGTGACCAGCAGCTTGATCTTGTCCTGGTCGACGGCGTCGAGGACGGCGTTGAGGCCGCCGATCTTCGGCGCCAGCGTCTTGCGGAAGGTCTCCTCGGTCAAGGAGAACAGCGCGGCCGGCTCGTTGCGGCCCGCACCGTGCAGCACCGCGGTGACCGGGCCGAACGCGGTCTGGATCCGGCCGATCGCGTCCGCCACCTGCTGGGCGGCGGTGACGTCGGCGCGCTCGTACCGGTAGGTGATGCCCGCGGCCTCCATGCGGCCGAGGTTCTCCGACAGCTCGGCGTCGTCGGCCGGATCGCTCCGGCCCAGCAACGCCAGTTTCGCGCCGGAGTCCTTGGCCAGTGCCAAAGCGCTCTCCGCGGTGATGCCCTTGCCGCCACCGGTGACCAGCAGGACGTCGTCCGCGCCCAGCGGGGTCGTGATCGTTTCGGCGGCCGACAGGGCGGCGAGCCTCGGCACCGTGCGCACTCCGGCGGTGTCGTAGCGGACCTCGCTGAAGTCGTTGGTCGCGGCGACCTCGGTGACCACAGTGGACACCGCGGCGCCGATGACTTCGGGATCGACCGGGTCGACGTCGGCGAGATCGACGATCGTGGTGCGGGCCGACGGGTCCTCCAGGCGCAGCGTTTTCGCCAGCCCGGACGCGCCGAGGCCGTGCTGTACCACGACGAACCGCGTGCCGTTGGGCCCGGCCAGGACCGCGCGGCCCGCCTCCAGGAACAGCCCGACGTCGTCGGCGTCGCTGTCCTCGTTCAGGCACAGGAGGACACCGTCGCCGAGGCCCGCGGTGGCCAGCGCCGCGCGCAGCGGCTCGGCCAGCGAGTGCCCGGCGGGCGCGAACGCCGACCATTCGGCGGTCGAAAGGCCCGGGGTCAGGTCCGGGGCCGGCTTCGGCGCGACGACGTACTCCACCGCGAACGGCCGGACCCACGGCCCGACACCGGTGACCTCCGCCTGGTTGCTGTCGGACGGTTTGGCCGTCTGCGCGAGTTCGTCGATCATCTCGGCGAGTTCCCCGAGACAGACGGTCGCGAAGTTCGGCATGCCCTCCAGCGCCGGGCGGCCCAGCGCGCGGGTCACGTCGTTGACCAGCTGCCCCACGGTGATCGACGAAAGGTGCAGGTCGTCGAGCGGGTGCGTGTCGGCGGTGACGGACTCGAGCGGGAGTTCGACCCGCTCGGAAGCGAGCTTGCGCAGCAGGTCGAGCGTGCTGCTGCCCCCGCTTTCGGAAGCCTCGCCCGCCGCGGCGGGCTCGGCCGGTTCCGCGGCGCGTTCGCGGGCCAGTTCGGCCACGATCGACGGCGCGGCCTCGCAAGGGCTCGCGAGGAAGCCGAACTGCCCGTCCACCGGCAGGGCCCGCACGACCCGGCCGGTGAACAGCGCGGACGTCTCCAGCGGGACACCGAACGCGAACGCGGCACCGGCGACCTTCAGCACCGCGGCCAGCGTCGGGCTGTCGGTGTCGATCGAGAGCACCGGCGTACCCGGCGCGATCTCGCCGAACAGGCCGGTGAGCACCCGGCCGGGACCGACCTCGACCACCAGGTCGCTCCGCTCGGCCACCTTCGCGGCGGCCTCCCGGAAGCGCACCGGCAGCACCACCTGGTCGCGCAGCAGATCGCGCAGATCCTCGGCGCCGTGCAGGACGTCACCGGTCACCGTCGACACCACCGGCCGGTCGAGCCGGGCGAAGTCGAAGGCGGCGAGTTCCTCGGTCATCGCCTCGGCGGCCGGTTCGACCGCGGGCGAGTGGAACGCGTGCGACACGTTGATCCGGGTCGCGGTGAGCCCTTCGGCGCGGGCACGGGCGACCACCCGGTCGATGGCGTCGGCCGGTCCGGAAAGGACGGTCTGCTCGGGGGCGTTGTACCCGGCGATGACGACGTCCTCGCCGTCCGCGACCCGCTCGACGACGTTCGGCGCGGCCGCGATCCCCGCCATGGCACCGTTTCCGGCACTGGCTCCGGCCATCACCTTGCCGCGGATCTTCGCGAGCTTCAGGACTTCACGTTCGTTGAGCGCGCCACCCCAATGCAGTGCGGTGAGTTCACCGAGGCTGTGCCCCGCGGCCGTCTGCGCCTCGATGCCGAGGCTCTTCAGCACCCGCAGCCCGGCGAGCGAACCGGTGACGATCCGCGGCTGGGCGACGTCGGTGCTCACCTGGTCGGCGCCGGTGGAAAGCCCGGCGGCGCGGTAGATGTCGTCGACGTGGGCGAAACGCTTGCGGAGCGCGCCGACCGTGCCCTGCCCGGAACCCTGGCCGGGGAACAGGAAGCCGATCTTCGGCCCCTCGGAACGAGAGCTGGCGAAGATGCCCTCACCGGCCGAGAAGACTTCCGGCTCGCCCTCACCGAGGAGGTCGAGCAGCTTCGACAACTTGCGCTCGGCGTCTTCGGGGTTGCTCGCGATGATCGCCGCGCGCACCGGTTTCCCGGACAGCTCCTCGGAAAGCGAGCCGGCGAGGTCGCCCAGTTCCGCGAGCGAAAGCTTCGGTACCAGCTCCAGCAGCGCGGTGACCTGCCCACGCAGCGAGGCCGCGTCGTCGGCGTCGAGGAGCAGCAGTTCCGTGTCCTGCCGTCCGGACACCAGCGCACGGGTCTTCTCGTCGAGTTCCTTGCGGCGGGCGGCGCCCGGCGCCTCGGTGACGGTGACGTGCGAGTTGATCCCGCCGAAGCCCATCGCCGAAACTCCGGCGCGGACCGGGTGGTCCGGGGGCCACAGCCCGGCCTCGACCGGGACGTACATCCGCGCGGAGTCGCCGACCAGCGACTCGTGCGGCTCGAAGTGGCCGGTGGCCGGCGGGATGACCTGGTGGTAGACCGCGAGGGTCGCCTTGATCAGCCCGGCGACGCCGGCGGCGGCCTTGGTGTGCCCGATGTTGCCCTTGATCGTGCTCAGCGCGGCACGGTCGGCGAGCGGGTCGGCGTCGCGGCGGGCGGTGGAGAGCGCCTCGATCTCGGTGGCGTCGCCCAGCGCGGTCCCGGTGCCGTGACCCTCGAAGTAGGAGACGGTCTCGACGCCGTATCCGGCCTTGTCGTAGGCCCGCTTCAGCGCCAGGCGGTGACCCGAGGCTTCGGGGCGGGTGATGCCGCCCTTGCCGTCGGAGGAGATACCCCAGCCGCCGATGGAGGCGTAGATCCGCTTGCCCTGCGCGATCGCGTCTTCCTCGCGCATCAGCACGAGCATGCCGGAACCCTCGCCGGGCCAGAACCCGTTGGAGTCGGCGTCGTAGACCTTCATCTCGCGCTTCGCCAGCGCGCCGGTCTTCGCGAACCCGATCACCTCGAACGGGTCGATCGACAGGTCGACACCGCCGGCGATGGCGACGTCGAGGTCGCCCTCGGACAGCGCGTTCGCCGCGGTGACCACGGAGAGCAGCGACGACGAACAGGCGCCGTCCACGGTGAATCCGCCGCCGCCGAAGTCGAAGAAGTTGCAGACGCGCCCGGCGATGGTGTTGGCCAGCCCGCCCGCGAGCGAGTCCTCGTTGATCTCCGGGAACGGCGCCTTGTACTGCGCCTCGAGGTCGTGGAGGAACTCGGCGGTGTCGCCCTCGGCCCAGCCGCGCTCGGCGAGCGCCGCCGCGACCGTGCGGCGCACATACGGCCAGCGCAGCCGCATGATGTTGGCGCGGGAGAACTCACCGGTGAGGCTGTTGCCGATGACCACACCCGTGGCGATTCTCGGCAGGCCCTCCCCCTCGGGGAAACCCGCGTCCGCCAAGGCCTGCGCGGCGACCTCGAGCGCCAGCCAGTGCGTGGTGTCGGTCGAGCGGAACGTGCTGCCCGCGACCTTGTACTTGATGCGGTCGAACTCGTACTCCCGCAGGACCGCGGCTTTCTGGGCGTAGAAACGGTCCGGCGCTGCCGCGTCAGGCGAGTAGTAGTCCTCGCGGTTCATCCGCTCGTCGGGCAGTCTGCGGAACGCCCGGCGGCCGGCGAGGACGTTCTCCCATAGTTCGTCCGGGGAACCAGCGTCCGGGTATCGGAGACCGATACCGACAATCGAAATCCGCTCAACGCTCATGCCACCGCACTCCCCTAGATCTCAAACACTCAAGTCACGGAATCCGGTTCCAGCGCCGGGCTCTGTCCCCAGAAACCCGGGCACCGTCCGCATCTGCAGTCCCGTCAAGCATGAACCGGGCAGCTCGCGGAGTCTTCTCTCATGTTGTTGAAGACAGACCAACGAATCCGGCGGCCGCCTCGGGAGTTCCTTCTCCCGTGACGACCGCCGTGTTCATTCGGACCTTTCGTGCGCCTGGAAGCCGGCTCGCAGGCGACGCAGGTGCTCCCGGCTCGCTTCCTTCCGCACTCGGTCCGCCCACTCAGGATCGCCCCGGCACCCCGCGGCCGTCTTCTCCTGGATGGACCCGGTTCCTCACGAACCCCGGGAGGGTCGTGCGGTCACCTGCCGGCGTGTGCTTCGAGGGCCACACACCGTTGCGCGGCAACGAAACTCGACCATCCGACCACTTCTATCAGCTCTCGGTCGGACAACCCCGCACCGGCGACCATGGCGTCGTCGACCTGGTAGGGCGCCTTCGCCACCACCAAGGCCAACCGCGCGGCCGCGACGTCGTCCGGGGGGAGATCGACGGCATCCACCCAAGATCGGCTCAGCCCCGGTGGCCGACCATCCCAAGAGGACAGTTCCCGAAGAACGACATCCCTTACGGCAGGAGGAACAGGCACCGAGGCGAAGACCGATTCAGCACGGGAGAAGGCGTCGGCGACCGTCGGGTTCCCGGCCGCCCAAGCGAAGTCTTCCGAACCGGCGGGCAGGAACTCCAGCGACAAGCCCGGCGAAGCGTCTTCGATGGGACGGAGGAACCGGCCGAGGACCGCCTTCGCCTTCTCCCGTGCGGAATCCGGCACGGACGGAGGCAGCGGTGACGGCCCGAGGAAGACGCTCACCACCCGGTTCAGGTAGTGGAACGAGAACGCGACAGCGGTCAGCTCGGCCGAAGCCGCCGGCGACAGAGCTGCCGATGAGCGCGGATCCTCCACCACACCGCCCGCCTCGATGGCCGAGGCCACCGAGGAACGGCCGAGTGAGGACAGCGCCATCCCGTGCACCTCGACGCAGTACGGGCACGCGTTCGCCTGCGACACCAGGGAAGCGACGATCTCCCGGTCCGCCCGGCCGGTCGCCCCCGCCGCCACCAGCGATTCCCGCAGCATCAGCCAGGTGGCCGCGAGAACCGGTGGTGACGGCGAATGCAGGGCGACCGGCGGCGCGAGCATGCCGAAGTCCCGTTCGAGCTGGCGGTAGACGTCGCGGACCAGCCCGGTGGCCTTGCCCACCGGGACCGGCCGGACGTATCGGGTCTCGCGCAGCGCCCGTCGCAACGCGAGCTTCACCGGTTTCGGCGCCATGATCAGCTACCAGCCACCAGCGACAGCTTGCTGACCGCACGCCGCCCGGTGATGGACCCGTCCGGCGTGGGCGCGCCGTAGGAGACATCGACGCCGCGTGCCTGCAGCGCCCGCACGATCCCCGGCACCGAACGCTCGGCCAGCGCCGCGATCGTCATCGCCGGGTTCACCGTCAGCGCGCCCGGCACGGAAGCGCTGTCGGTCACGAAGATCCCAGGGTGGTTGCGGAGTTCGTGGTTCGGATGCAGCGCCGAGGTCTCCGGGTCGTCACCGATCCGGCACGACGCCAGCGGGTGCACGGTGTAGGCGCCGACGACGTCGTTGGTCCAGGGCGACACCTTCGCCAGGCCGTCCTTCTCGAAGATCTCCTTGCACTCCGCGTCGGCCAGCGACCAGCCGTGCCGGGTGTTCGCGGTCGGGTCGTACTTCAGCGGGCCGCGGCCGAGCATCTGCTGCGAGATGCGGTAGGCGTTGCCGGTGGGCGGCGGCGCGCCGAACACACCCTCGTTGTCGTCCTCGGTCATCAGGAAGATGGTGAGCCAGGATGCCCACCTCTTGAGGATCTCCTTCTTCTGCGCCCCGAACCAGCGCGGCTCGTCGCCGTCGGGCACCTGCGCGAGGATCGTGCCGAGCCCGGGCGGGAAGTACAGCTGCTCCAGCGAATACCGCTCGTACTCCGGCAGCGAACCGTCGAGCTTGTCCCAGTTCGCCACGGTCGGGCCCTTGCCGATGTGGTTGGCCTCGTAGACCTTGCCGTCCTCACGGGACAGCCCGAGCACCTCGCGGACCCGCTCCTCGTTGATGATCGCGGTGTTGAGCCGCTCACCGTTGCCCGAGAAGTACCGGCCGACGGCGTGCGGCATGGTGCCGAGCGCGGATTCCGACCGCTGCAGGATCACCGGCGTCGCACCGGCGCCGGCGGCGATGATGACGACCTTCGCGTCGATCGTCCCGCTGCCGGACTGCACGCGGTAATCAACGTCGTCGACGACGGTGAAATGGACGCGGTAGTCGCCGTCCTCGATCCGCTCGATCCGCTGGACCTCGTGCAGCGGCCGGATCTGCGCGCCGTGCGCGAGCGCGGCGGGCAGATAGTTGGTCAGCAGCGACCGTTTCGCGTCGAACCGGCAGCCCGCCATCATGAAGTTGCAGTTCACGCACCGGTCGTTGTCGACCGCGACCGGCGCGGGGTTGGCGGTACGCCCGGAGTGGTCGCAGAAGGCCGCGAACAACCCGCCCGCGTAGGACACGTCGTTCCAGTCCTGCTGGGACACCGGAAGCGAGTCGGAGACCCGGTCGTACCAGGGCTCCAGCGCATCGCGGGACAGCACCGACGGCCACATACGGCGGCCGATGCTGCCGTGGCGTTCGAAGACGAACTTCGGCGCCCTCGGCATCGCGGCGAAGTAGACGACACTGCCGCCGCCGACGCAGTTCCCGCCCAGCACGCTCATCCCGTCGCCGACGACGAAGTCGAACGCCCGGGTGTAGGACGAGCCGAGCAGGTAGTCGTGCTCGAACTCCTTGGCCTCCAGCCACGGGCCGCGTTCCAGCACGGTGACCTTCGCCCCGCCCGCGGCGAGGTGGTACGCCGGGATCGAGCCGCCGAACCCGCTGCCGACGATGACGACGTCGGTCTTGTCGTAGGCACTCATGCCGGGCTCCCGGAAGGCGTCGTGTCAGGGTGGCGTTTCGCCAGTTCGCGGCGATAGGAGAACTTCGGGAATCGCCACAGGCCGTCTTCGTCCGGCGCGGTGTAGCCCATCGCCAGCAGACCCGGGTGGCCTTCGGCGATGGCTTCGGCGGTGTGCTTGTGCGCCGCGCAGTCGAAGGACATGTTGCAGAACAGCGCGAGGCTGACCCAGCCGTCCTTCTCCGGGTGACCGGGCGCGGTCAGCGACCGCACCAGCTCCGTCCGGTCCGCGAAGGACAGTGCGACGAACGGCGGCAGCGTTTCGTCGAGGGTGAGTTCCTGGTCCTTGGCGTAGACCTTCGCGTGGTCGTTGAGTGACTGCGCCAAATAGGGCAGCCCGACCGTCACCCCGGTCGCCTCGGTGTGCAGCAGTTCGAGCGCTCCCGCCACGACCGCACCCGGCCCGGGAGCGGCGCCGGCGATCGCGTGATCGTCGGGGAACCGCTTCTCCCCGGGAAGGATCGTGTCCGCGTAGGCCTCCAATGTGGACACCTTGATCTGTTCGTCCGAATCCACGGAACCTACCTCCTGTTCCTGGCGTGCACGGTCATCGGCAACCCACCGCGCACGCGCAGCGAGAGCATCGCCTCGGGGACGACCTCGTAGCCCGGCAGCTTTCTGATCTCCAGGTCCCGCAGGACCATGGTCAGCACGAACACCGCCTCCATCACGCCGAGGCTGTTGCCGATGCAGAACCGCGGTCCGGCGCCGAACGGGATGTAGGCGTACCGGGGCCGCCCGCTCAGCCGGTCCGGGTCGAACCGGTCCGGGTCGAACTTCTCCGGGTCCGGCCAGAACGCCGGATGCCGGTGCAGGGTGTAGGGCACGACGACGACGTCGGACCCGGCCGGGATGTGGTAGCCACCGATCTCGTCGTCGGCCTGCGCCACCCTCGGCAGCAGCCACACCGGCGGGTACAGCCGCATGACCTCCTCGACGACCCTTGCCGTGTAAGGCAACCGGTGCAGGTCGTCGTGGGTGGGCAACTGGTCGCCCAGCACGGAATCCGCCTCGTCACGCAGCTTCGCCGCCACGTCGGGGTGTTCGTCGAGGAGGTGGAACGCCCAGCCCAGCGTGCTCGCCGTCGTCTCGTGCCCGGCCAGCAGCAGGGTGATCAGTTCGTCGCGCATCTGCTCCCGGGTGCCCCCGGTGGCGATCAGCCGCGACAGCACGTCTTCGCCGTTCTCCACCGGGTTCGCGAACCGCTGCTCGACGAGTTCCTCGGCGATCCGGCGGAGGTCGTGCCGCGATTCCCGGAACCGCAGTTGTTTCTTCAGCGGCGCCCACTGCGGGACCATGCTCAGCGTCACCGCTTCGAACATCGCCTGATCCTGCACGGCTTCGAAGGAATGGCCCAGCGAGGTGAACCCGGCGAGGTCGGCGTCGAGCAGGGTCTTGCCGAGCACGCCGAGGGTCAGCCCGGTCATTTCGTGCATGATCTCCACGGGCCCGGTGGTGTCACGCAAGCGTTTCACCAGACCTTCGACCTCGTTCGCGACGACCGAGGCCTGCCGCGCGATCCGCTTGGGCTGGAACACCGGCTGGATCGTGCGGCGCTGTTTCTTCCAGACGTCGCCGTCACTGGTGAGCAACCCGTCGCCGAGTGCCCGCCTCGCCTCCTGGAGGCCGATTCCCTTGTGATAGTTGGCCGCGTTGTCCGCGAGCACGTGTTTCGCCAGATCGGGGTGGTTGACCAGGTACATCGTCTTCGGACCGATGGCGATCCGGACGACGTCCCCGTAGTCCCCCGCCGAGTCCGACATGAGCGCCAGCCGGTCGGTGAAGAGCTTCTTCAGCAGACCGAACGTCGCTCGGCGCGGCGGTCCGGGCGGCACTGCCCTGGTCGGTACCACCTCTGGGGTCATGCCGCCACGGCTCCGGTGCTGGTCTCGGGCTTCTCCTCGACCGGCTTGGGCAGGGTCGTGACTTCGGCGTCCTTCACCTGGTCGGCCTCCCACTTCGCGGTGGCCTTCTGCGAGAAGTGCAGGCCCCACAGGAACATGCCGCGGATGAGGCAGACGAGCGCGGTGGCCAGGAACAGGCCGTACGCCACGTGCACCACCATGAAGAACCCGTACGCGATCGCCACTCCCGAGCCGAACAGGATCTGCGACGCCGGCTTCGACGGGGTCGTACCCGGGTCGGTGACCATGTAGTTCGTGTAGAGCACGAACGCCACCCCGGTCATCATCCCGAGCGCGCCGGGAATGGCGGTGTCGAACACCAGACCTCGGATGATCGCCTGCAGGGCGAACGTGATCAGCCAGGCGCCGATCAGCCACATCCGCTGGGTCAGCATCGCGTTGAGCACCGTGCCCGACACCATGATGATGCCGACGATCACCCAGCCGACCCAGGAGTCGACCTGCTCGGTGAAGTGGTACGGCGGCGCGATGCTCGCCCAGGGGAACAGCAGCAGGATGATCGTGATGCCGAAGTTCGACGGGTTCATGTAGTGCCGGAGCCGGCCGCGCACCGGTGCCTGCAGGATCCACTTGGCGCCGACGGCGACGACCACGCCGAAGATCATCACGAGGACCTGGTCGTTGACGTAGGTCAGCATGTTGAGCGCGAGACCGGTGATATGCGCCGGGAAGAGGAACTCCACGAGTCCCTTGAACCCGTTGCCCTTGAAGCGGACGTCGCGGTTCTGGACGCGCGCTCCGAGGATCTCCAGCAGGATTTCCGTGGCGTAGGCGGTACCCAGTGCGATGAACGGGTAGACCCACGGCTGCTCGAAACCGAGCACGGTGTAACCGATGATGTTGAAGACCGTGATCGAGATCGCGAACCGGCGAAGGGCCGTGATCGTCTTGTTGCTCTTCGGGGCGGCGATTGTCTGCTCTGCCATGACGGTTACTTTCCCTTCACCTGGGAGCCGAGCTGGAGCGTGTGGCTACCCGGGGCCAGCTGGATCTCCTGCATCCGGATCTGCCCGGTCAGGTCACGCCACTGCACGCACACCTTCACCGGCCCGGTGACCTTGCCGAGGCCGATCTGCACTTCGTGGCTGCGCTTGCCGGAGTGGCCGCTGCCGCCGTCGACACGGTCGATGTACTTCTTGCCGTCGGGGGTGATGACGGTGACCTGAGCGCCGATCGCCGCGGTGCCCGCCGCCTTCGACATCCCGGCCGCGGCCGGGATGTCGTGGAGCAGCTTCAGGTTCAGGTACGAACCCGCGTCCGGGCTGACGTTGCGGTAGAAGATCGGCTGCTCCCACTGGCGGGCCACGGCGAAGTCGAGCTTGCCGTCACCGTCGGCGTCGCCGGTGGCGATACCGCGGGTGGGAACCGGGACCGCGAGACCGAGGCGCGGGGCCAGGTCGGTGTAGCGGCCGTCGGCGCTCTTGGCCCAGAAGTGCAGGGTGTGGTCGCCGCCGACGTCGTCACCGGCCACCATGTTCGGCCAGAAGTACGGGTGCTTCAGCAGTTCGTCGTTGGACGTCGCCAGTTCCTGCAGCTGCGGCCAGCGGTTGACGTCGCCCTTGACGAAGCCGGTCGCCTGGGTGATCACCGATTCACCGCTGTTGTTGTAGTCGGCGATCTTGACGTCCCAGCCCCAGCCGGACCACGCGGTGCCCGCCTGTGCGCTGCGGTCCACCCACGGTGCCTCTCCGCCCTGCAGACGGCCGCGCAGATCCGCGGTGTCCTTGGCGGTGTTCATGAACTGGAAGTGGCTTTCCTCGATGCCCCAGGACGTCGTGATGTTGCTGACGTACATGTCGTAGAGGCCGTCGTGGTTCAGGTCGCCGAAGTCGACGCCCATGCCCTTGAAGGAGTCGTTGCCGACCACCTTGGACTTCGGCTCGGTGCCGCCGCGGACGCCCTTCACCTCGGCGAAGGAGACCTTGCCCGCCGTGGACTTGTTGTACAGCAGGCGGTCGTGACCGAAGTCGTTGCCGATGTAGAGCTCCGGCAGGTTGTCCCCGTCGACGTCGGTCGCGCTGACCGCCAGCGCCCAGCCACCGCGTGCGTCGGCCGGGATGGCCTGGTCGTCGCAGACGAAGGTGACCGAAGGCTGGTCGCCCTGGGTGGCGCCGGTGAAGCGGAAGATGTACTTGCCGCCCGCGTTGTCGGCGTGCGACATCGACTTGTTCATCTCGACCCCGCCGAAGACCCGGTCGTCCAGCACCGCGCTGTCGGGGAAGTAGTTGCCGATGAAGATGTCCTGGTGGCCGTCGCCGTCGAAGTCACCGACGGTCGCGGCGTTGGTGTTCCACAGTGGACCGGAATACTCGCCGTTCTTGACGTTGTTGCCCGGCACCAGTTCGACCGGCACGTAGGACTTCGCCGCCGGCGTGGCCGCGGAAGGCTTGGCGAGGAACACGATCGGCGTGCGGCCCCAGTAGTAGGCCAGCAGGTCGACCCGGCCGTCCTCGTTGAAGTCGCCCGGCACACAACCCATGGGCGCGATGTACTTGCCCATCGGCAGCGGCGCCGTGTCGAGCGCGAACGGCGCGTAACGGTCACCGCCCTTGCCCGGCGTCGGGGTGACGACCACCTGATCGCTGCGCGGGTCCACGAAGCACAGGTCGTTCGCGAGCTTGTCCCCGTCGAGGTCGTTCACCGCGATCGCGGCGCCGACCGACGAGATCCAGGCGCGGATGTGCTCGTACTCCTTGTTCACCGTCCGGATCGACTGGCTCTTCGCCGCCTCCGGCAGTGCGATCGTCAACGGCTCGAACGCGTACTTCGAGGCCATGGTGTCCGCCTCGGCGGTCGAGACCGTCGGCAGCTGTGCCACCACGAACAGTCCCGCCATCAGCAACAGCGCCACGATGCCCGCAAGCTGCTTGCGGAGCCAGCCCAAGGTCGCCGTCATTTGCCTGCACCTCCAGAAGTGAGTACCTCGGCGGCGATGCGCTGTCGCCAGGTTTCGAAAGCCGGGAGTTCGCCGTCGACCACGACAGCCGGGCGGACCTCCTGGGTGATGGCCGCCGCGCGCTCGGCCGGCAGCCCGCAGATCGCCTGCGTGGCGACCTCGGTCTCGGGGATCAGCAGTCCGGCGCGGACCCTGGCCTCGGCGGCGAAAGCGCTGCCCTGAGCCAGATTCCCGCGATACTCACCGGCGAACTCGGCGAGTTTGAGGAGTTCGTCGGAGGTGACACCGCACGCATACGTCGAGGCGAGCCCGACTCCGGCGTACAGATCTCCGCGGCGCTGCTGGGGGAATCTCGCGATGGCCGCGGTGACCAGATCGACGTCGGTGCCGCAGATGAACCACAGCGCCCGGCCGATGCCCTGGTCGATCGCCCGCAACGAATAGCCGTTGTTGCCGGCCGGCCAGGCGAAGTCCGGGTCCTGGAACTGCCCGTCGATGTACTTGGCCGTCTTGAAGTAGGCCTGGTGGAATCCGTACCCGTCGAGCACCAGCCAGCGCAGCAACGGGTCGAAGTCCTCGGCGGACGGCCAGCGGAAGCGCGGCAACCGCGCCATCCCCCAGCCGACGCCGACGTAGATGATGTAGTCGTGCTTCTCGGCGGGACCGTCGAGGAAGTCCGCGATATGCCCACGCCCGCCGCCCGGCAGGCCGTCGAGCATTCCGTAGCCCATTCCCGCGCCTTCGTAGGCGAAGCCGCGGTATTTGACCGGAATACGCTCGAGCCATTCCTCGGCCTGTTCGGTGGTCCGCGCTTCTACCGCGTGGGCGTACCCGAGCAGGAATTTCTCACCGACCGTCTCCAGCAATTCTTGAGCGGCTGGGCTCTTCTTGTGGAAACCCCGCTTGTCCAGCGACGTCTCGGAGACGTCCGGCGTGATGATACGACGTCTGAACGTGCGCCATCCATTGCCCAACGCACTCTCCCCCTAACGGGTGGATTCGAATTCTGCGGACTTGTTCAAGGCTCACATGCGTAGCGATAAGGCAGCTACTCCACGGTTGCGCCCGCGGTTCTCCCGGTTTGCGTAACCGGGAGAACCGGGGAATACACCGAGTAACGCGCGCTACTCAAGCCACCGCGCGAAGGTAGTTCGGAGCCGGCATGATCATCCGGTTTCCGGTGGAGCTCGGGCCACCGGCGAGGGTGATCGCCATCGGCGCGTCGGTCGGCTGCAGGCTGCGCATCGGCATCCGCAGATGGACCCGGCCGTAGCGGGTGATGTCCACCCGGCCGGGCAGGGTGCCCACGGAGAACGTCGACGCGGCGGTGCCGGCGGCGTGCTCGGCGACCGCGATGACGGTCCAGCGCCCCTCGGGCACGTTCTCGATCTCGATGTCGCCCGAAAGGACGTTCGCCCGGCCGCCGAACGCGACCGGACCACACTGCGGGATCGACTCCGCGAACAGTCCGATGAGGACACTCGCCGGACCCGCCCCGCGCGGCGCCACGACGCGCACGCTGATCGTCCCGGTACCGGTGCGCATCGACGCGCAGCCCATTCCGGCGGTGTGCAACGCCTCCAGCGACGGCAGCCGCTGGAAATGCGGTGCCAGCGCCACGAGCAGCTCGCTGACCTCGGGATCGCGGTACTGGGTCGGGGTCATCCCGACCGCACGGGTGAAGCGGCTAGTGAACGTGCCGACACTGCTGTAGCCGACGCTGCACACGATGTCCGACACCGTCAGCGATGTCGTCAGGAGCAGTCGTTTCGCTTCGAAGAGCCGGATCGCGGTCAGGTACCGGCCGGGGGTCACCCCGGTGGCCTTGGTGAAGATCCGGGAGAAGTGGAACGGGCTGACGAAGACCTCGGATGCCAGGTCGCCCAGAGTGATCGGGTCGAAGTACCTCGCGTGCATCGACGAGATGGCCTGCAGCACCGCAGGTTGCAAGGGAGACGCCGGCTCGGGGAGCCGACCGGGTTCGATGACGCCTTTCTCGTTCGCCGCCGTGGCGACTGTTCGTAGCTGCATCAGACCAACCTCGGATTCGCTGTCGCTTTTCCTCTGCCAGTCAGCAAACTCGGCAACGATTTCAATGCACTCGACAGGCGATCGAGGTACGGCCTACGCAGGCGTTATTCTCGGCTGCGCGATCGCCGGACGGTCATCCCGCGGCGCGTTCCGGTGTCTCCAGCGGAACTCGAGCGGTCAGCCGGTGCGCCCCGTCGCGGCGGACGCCCGCCTGCAGATCGCCCCCGCGCAACCCGACCCGGTAGGCGAGATTGCCGAGACCGCAGCCCGCCGGATCGACCGGCGGCAGGACACCGTCGTTGAGCACCTCGAGCCGGACCATCCCGTCTTGCACACGCACGGTGATCTCGCACCAGGTCGCCGTACTGTGCCGGAGGATGTTGGTGACCCCCTCGCGCAGCACGGTCGCCAGGGTCGTCCCCGCCGGGCAGGAGAGCGCGACCTCGTCGCAGTCCACCCGCACCGTGATGTCGGCGGCCCGCAGCACGGATCTGGCAACCCGGCATTCTTCGGACAAGGACAGCTCCCGATAGCCCGCGGCCACCGAACGGACGTCAGCGAGCGCTTTCCGGGACATCACGAGGATCTCCGCCAGTTCCTCCTGCGCCCGCTGGGGCTGCTCGACGATCAGCCGGTTGGTCAGCTCGCTCTTCAGCGTGATGGCGCTCAGGCTGAGGCCGAGCAGATCATGCGTGTCCCGCGAGAACCGCAGCCGTTCCTCGGTCACCGCCCACCGGGCGAGTTCGCGCCGGTCGTCGGCCCAGCGCGCCGCCTGGGTCAGCGCGTGGACGACGAGCCCGACGACGAGCGTCGCGAGCACCGCCGTCGGCACCGCGACGGTGGCCGGATCGGCCACGAAGGCGTTGGCGTAGGCCGCGATCAGCCCGGACAGCACGGCGACGACGCCGACGCCCATACCGGCGACGGCCGGGGTCCGCTGCAGGGTCAGCAGGAGGTTGCCGGCGAGGAAGCCGCTGAACGCCACCCAGGCCGGGCCGAACCAGAGCAACGGAAGGTACGTCAGCGCCACCTGCAGGGCCAGCTGCGGCACTCCGCGCCCGCCGTCGGGGACCGGCCGGTGCAGGAACACGAGCTGGGCCGCGACCATCGCCGCGGCCCAGAGGACGCCGAAGAGCGCGTCGAACCAGTGGTCGGCCTCGGCCATCGGGCGGATCGCCACCAGGATCCCGGTGCCGCAGAAAACGAGGCCTACCGTTCTTCGCGAAAGCCCGGCCTGATTAGCACTCAGCATGGCCACCCCAGATCCCGCAGTTACCCCCGGATACACAAGGTAACCAACCGCGGAACCGGTGGCGGAAAAGTAGGACAACCGAGACCTAGTGTCCTGCGACGCAAATTCGTGCCTGAAGTCCGCGTGGACATGTGTTCCGACTCCAATCACGCATGTTCGGTCTCCAAACACGCGTGTTCGCTGTCTGGACACACGAATCGCGCCCTTCACCGGAAAAGGGGGCAAGGGTAAGCAGGACCACGACCAAGCGACGGGCGTCGCTCACCGAACAAACCACGAGGTCATCGTATGAGGGCAAAGTCCCCCTCAAGGCGGCTTGTGCCGGCGCCGGGTCGATGACTGTGTGGATTTTGGGACATCTGACGTCCCAAAATCCACACAGTGCCGCGTCACCGACCCTCGTGACCCAGCACCCCCTTGCCGCAAGGGACTTACGACGCGAATCTCTGACTCAAGACACGAGTGCCGCGATCAGGCGGGGAGATCGAGCACGCACTCCCCGACCCCGACCTCGGCCGGCCATTCGAGCTTCAGCGCGCGGTCGACCCGGTCCCCGGCGTCGACGGGGACGGCGTGCGCGGCCAGCCCCATGGCCCTGGCGACGAGGTAGAGCGTCTGCTGCAGGGCGCCCACGTGCGCCAGGGTCGTGGCGTACGCGCCGCCGCCGAGGACCGAGGCCATCCGCGGCATCCGCGCGGTCACCGTGATCAGCGCCGAGGGCCACCGGTGGTTGCCACCGCCGATCATCGCCATGTCGAGCATCGCGGCGAGGTCGGCTTCGTCGTCGTTGACCAGGCTGAGCCGGTGTTCGAGCGGGTCGTAGTGGTAGATCCCCCGGTCCACCCCCGAACAGCGGTTGACCGAGACGTACAGCTCGAGTTCGTACAGGCAGGCGACACTGAAGTACGGCCGCTGCGAAGCGTTGTGACTCGGTCCGTTGGGAAGGTGCGCCGGGCCGATGGACCGGATCCGCGCGCCGCGGAACAGGAACTCGCCGATCTGCTCGGCGGACAGCACGCTGTCGTTGAACTCCGGACAGGTGTGATCGTTCTCCAGCAACGCCGTCAGCGTCGGATCCGTTTCCGCGCGCACGGCCAGGTCCGGCCGGTACAGGACGTGGACGGGCCCCTCACCGGTGGCGGCCTTGACCACCGGCGGACTCCCCAGACCGGGCAGTTCGGCCGGACCACCGGGCCGCCAGGTCCGGCTCGTGGTGTGGAACAGCAGTTCGTCCGGTGACCACAGGCCCAGTTCGGGATCGTCGTCCTCGGCGAACCGGCCGAGCTCCCCGGCGACCTGGACCACCCCGGCCGCGACGAGGTAGGACACGATCGCGCTGACCACCCCGGTCTCGATCCCGGTGGTGGCGGCGATCTCCCCCACCGACTTGGCCGTCGCCAAGGTCGCCGCGACGTGGACCGCCCACGGCTGGAACAGCACGACGCGGTACCGCGCGGACGGCGACTCCAGCCCCATCCCGTAGGCGTCGGAACGCAGGGAACAGAAGCGGGACAACCGGATCGGGCGCGCGGCCGGGATCGGATCCGGCGCGAACACCGGGGCCAGCACCACCGGGATCACCGACAGCATCGGCCCCTTCCCGTCGGCGAGCCCCAGCGATCGCACCACCGAACCGCCCAGTTCCTTGAGCGCCTGGCGCAGCGCGTCGGCACCGTCGGCCGTCCAGCTCAGCCCGCCTTCGAGATCGGGCTCCCGCCGCACGGGCTCCCAGGACGACGTCACGTTCGCCAGCGAGATCGGCCCCAAAGCCATCCGCCGCAACGATTCACGGACCAAGGGCTCGGCATGGTCGAAGTCGAACTCCCCCCAGCGCGTGACGACCACCAGTGAGCCGTCTTCACCGATTTCGACAAGGCTGTCGTCGGTGAGCGACCACAGGGGGATCGTCTCGGCCACACCGCCAGGGGGATCAGTCCTCAACTGTTACTCCAGCCGATCTACAAGAACATGGGGAAGGGGTTCAGCCGGTCGTAGGGGGTCGGCTCGGCGAGCCGGCCGAGCTTCACAGGGACGTCGAACAGCCGCCCGGGGGCGAAGCGGCTCCAGAAGGGACGCAGCCCCGGCACGACCACCCGGACGACCGGAAGCTCGATGTCGGGCCTGGTCTGATCCAGCACCAGCGTCTCCATCCCCAGGGCGGAAAGCTTGCGTACCAAGCACTCCACGTCGTCCCGTACGTCGGGCCGCCGGACGAACTTGAAATCGGCGGCTCGTTTCGCCGACCGTCCGGGCGCCGGCCGCAGATACGGCTGGTTGGCGACCGTAGCGTGCCGCAGCCACTGCGCCGCATCGGGATCGTCGAGTTCGACGTCGTTCGCGAACACCGCCGGGATCATCTGGTTGAGTTCGCTGACCGCCCTCCGCAGCGCCGTCCTGGGATCCAGGTGGGCGCCGAATCCCATCATGACGTTCTCGCGGGGGCCGGCGACACTCCTGGACAGCGCGACCATCACCGGGATGCCGAGGTCCGAGGTCAGGTCGAGGACCCACAGTTCGCGGCCTGACCGCGCGTACTGCCCCACCATCTCCTCGGCCCACGGGTCGTCGAACGAGGCGATGTCCAGCCCGGGCACGGGAAGCCGGTTGTACCACCACATCGCGACGGCGTCGCGTTCGACGAGTTCGAGGAGCCCCTGCAGGATCGCGTCCTCGATGCTGCTCCCGGCCGCGCAGCCGTTGGAGTCGGCGCGCATGCCGGAGATCCCGCATTCCAGCGGAACGCCGTAGTAGAGATACGCCGCCGGCATCAGCTTGGCGCGCTGCTGGGACAGCGACCACAACGGCGTCCAGTCGACGGCGGCCTTCTCGTCGAACCGCTCGGGAACGTGCTGGAAGACCGCGTGTTTCGCGTTCCACTCGTCCCGGGTGGCGTACTGGCGTTCGTCGAAGAGCATGCACGAGTTCGGGTGGACGGCGTCCTCGCCGAGCGCGCGGAAGGTGTCACGGATCCGCAGTTCGTCGCCCTGGAAGTTCGCCGAGAACCGTTCGATCGCCTCGCACAGCGCGCCGACCTCGGCGTCGATCGGGCTCGCGCCCTTGCCGCCGTTGTCCCCGCGCAGCCCGGCCTGCAGACCCGCCTCACCGCGCACGCGGCGCGCGACGTTGAGCCCGGAGCGGTAGGCGTTCACGAACGCGGGCGCCCTCGGATCGCGGGCGATCTCCTTGATGATGCCGGTGACCGGGCTGACCAGATGGCCGAAGCGGTCGAGGACTTCGACCGGGGTCATCGTCCGGTGCCCGCCCCCGCCCGAAGTCGCCTTCTTGGCCTCCTTGAGCACGATCGGCTCGGCGGTGCGCGCGGCGACGATCTTCTCGTCCCCGCACTCCGGGCACTGCGGGCGACGGCGCAGTTCGTGCAGCCGCCCCTGCAGATCGAGCGTGTCGAGGATCCAGACGCATTGCTGCCCCGGATAACGATGCCCTGCCAGCCATTTCGACGCTTCGAGGGAGATCAGGTGCGATGCGGCGGCGGTCAGCGGCGGCACGGCGGGCATCGGGAACACGGCCGGACCGTCGTGCCCGAGCACCTCCTGCACGCAGGCCTCCGCGTGCCGATGTCCCCACAGCCGGTTGGTCAGGCAGTGCCAGCAACCGGACCGTCCCGGCTGCATGATCGGGCCGATCCACACCTGTGAACCCGACGGCCGGGCCAGCAGCCACGGCCGCCCGGTGCGCCGGTGCTCCGCGTCGATCTCGGCCAGCCGGGGGTCGAGGTAGTCGTCGCACAGCACGATCGCCAGTTCCGCGGCCGCGCCGACCACTTCGATGCCGCTCGCGACGAGTGCGTTCTGCACCTGGGAGGTGTCGACCCCGCGGCCGATAGCGGTCAGGCTCACCGTTGACGGCTTCTCCCTGGAAGTCACCGCGGACGCGTCGAGACCGCACGCGTCCCAGTAGGCCAGCGCGCGCTCGTCCACGCTCAGTTCGTCCGCGGCGCGCACGGTGACCAGACCGGCCTCGACGAGCCGGGCCAGCACCCCGGTGACCTGTTCGACGTTCATCCCCTCCGGGCAGGCGGACAGGAGTCCGTCGAGGTCACGGGTCCCGTCGAGCAGGGCCGCGACCGAGGCGACCTGCGCGCCGCGCATCGCGATCACCCCCTGCTCCGAGAACAGGTAGGCGCCGTTGCCCTCACTGATCTCCGCCCGCAGATGCCGTTTGAACCCCAGACCTCCGGTGATGGAACCGGACCCGTTCGACACTGCCTCGCGCATGGGAACCCCCGTAGGTCGGTGCGGTCACCGAATCCTGCTGCGCCGGGCGCGCACCGGCCAGTGCACGTTTCACGGGTCGGACATGAAAAATCCACGTTTTATCGGGACACACGCACGCGACGTCTGGTGGACGGCTCACTGGCCCGCCGTGGGGCCCCTCTGTCACTGTCGACGTACTGGGAACAGGCCACGACGCGTATCGATCTGGAGGGCGCTTGCGATGTACGCCGGATCACGAGTATCGGACAAGCACCACGGCTCGGCATCGAACCCGAATCCGGACCTGTCCGCAAGCCCCATCCGTTTCAGCCTGCTCGGCCCGCTCGAACTCGTGCGGGACGGGATCGACTACGCGCCGACGACGCCGAAGCTGCTCCAAGTGCTCGCCATGCTGGTGATGAGCCCGGGGAAGATCGTGCACATCGACACGATCGTCCAGGAGCTGTGGGCCAACGACCCGCCGCGCAGTGTCCGCACCACGATGCACACCTACGTCTATCAGCTGCGGCGATGCATCGACGAGAACAACCTCGCCCCCTTCGGCGAGACCATGCTGGCGACGAAGCCGCCCGGATACGTGTTCCGGATCGACCCGTCACAGGTGGACGTCTTCGAGTTCCAGACGCTGCAGAAGCGCGGCCGGGAGCTGCAGCTGAAGGGGATGCACATCGAAGCCGCGCAGTCCTTCCGTGCCGCGCTCGACCTGTGGGCCGGGCCGCCGCTGGCGAACGTCAACTGTGGACCGGTGCTGTCGGCTTACGCGGTCGACCTGGTCGAACAACGGCGCAGCACGCTGCACCTGCGCATCGAGGCGGATATCGCGGCCGGGATGCGGCACGAGCTGATCGGCGAGCTGCGCTCCCTGGTCACCGCGAACCCGCTGGACGAGGCGCTGCACGGCCAGCTGATCCGGGTACTCGGGCGCAGTGGACGGCGTTCGGATGCCCTCGCGACCTACCGCCAGCTGCGCGGCAGGCTCAACAATGAACTGGGCGTCGAGCCCTGTGACGATCTGCAAGTCCTGCACCACGGGCTGCTTTCCGAGGGCGAGCCCGCATGACGACGGCGGCACCGGGAACGAAAGTGAGGATCGACGAGATGAGCAGTCGCACCTATGGACAGTTCTGTGGTCTCGCCCGCGGGCTGGAGATCATCGGCGAACGCTGGTCACTGCTGATCGTCCGGGACCTCGTCCTGGGCCCGAAGCGGTTCACCGAGTTGCAGGCGGGCCTGCCGAAGATCCCGCCGAGCACGCTTTCCACCCGGCTGAACGAACTCGAGCAGTCCGGCGTGCTCCACCGCCGCCTGCTCCCCGAGCTCGACGCCGCCGTGGTCTACGAACTCACCGAGTACGGCAGCGAACTCGAGCAGATCGTGCTCGACCTCGGCCTCTGGGGCGCGCGTTCGCTCGGGCGGCCGGCGCCGGAGGACGTCTTCACCCTGGACTCGGCGATTCTTTCGCTGTACACGACCTTCCAGAGCGAGAAGGCCAAGGGGGTCCACGCCACCTACGAACTGCATTACCCGGGCGCGATGGTCCTGCACGCGATCGTCGAGGACGGTGCACTTAAGGTCGCGGACGGCGCGCATCCGGGTGCCGACGCGGTGATCGAGCCGCTGGGCCCGTTCATCAAGGACCTGCTGAGCGGCGAACTCAGCGCCGCCGAGGCGGCCAGGACCGGCAAGGTCCGGATCGAAGGCGCGTTCGAATACCTGGAACTGTTCACCGAGCTTTTCCACATCCCGGCCGCACCCCCGGTGTCTCGCGGGATCATCGTCCGCTGACCACCGGCGCAACCGGCCGAATGGCGTAATCCCGCAGGCCAGATCAGCAATCAGGAGTAACGGGAACACGCGCTGCGCGGGATATCGTCATGTTCCGTCACCGGTCGGACTTTTCGCCCAAGGAGCCCTTTTATGGCCGCACTCGATTCGGCACGTCCAGGCCTGCTCGCCTCGCTCAATGGGAAATACCATCGCGCGGCGCTCGCCGTCTACGCGGTCATCGTCGTCGCCCACTGGGCGGAACACCTCGTGCAGGCGTTCCAGATCTACGTTCTCGGCTGGAAGACCCCCGACGCCCGCGGCGTGCTGGGCATTCCGTTCCCCAAACTGATCAGCTCCGAATGGCTGCACTACGGCTACGCCATTCTCATGCTGGTCGCGCTGTTCGCCCTGCGCAAGGGCTTCGCAGGCCGTTCGCGGCAGTGGTGGAACCTGGCGCTGGGCCTGCAGTTCTGGCACCACATCGAGCATCTGCTCCTGCTGATCCAGGCGCAGAGCGGCTGGCGTCTCGGCGGCGGGACCGCGCCGAGCAGCGTCATCCAGCTGTTCATCCCGCGCGTGGAACTGCACCTGTTCTACAACACGATCGTCACCATCCCGATGATCATCGCGATGATCGTGCACCGCCGGGCGTCGATCGCCGAGCAGAAGCTGACCGGCTGCACCTGCGCCCCGGAAAGCCGGCGCGAGCTGGCGACCACGGCGTCGTGACCAGGAGGCTCTTCGCGCTCCTGGCCCTCGTGGCAGCGTGGTTCGGGGTCGCGGTTCTCGCCGCGGCCCCGGCCTCGGCCCACGTCGAACTCCTCTCCTCGAACCCCGTCGACGGCGCCCGGCTCACCTCGGCGCCCGCCCAGGTCTCCGTCACCCTTTCGGAGAACATCGGCATCCAGCCGAACTCCATCAAGGTCGTCGACGCCCACGGCACCGACGTCGTCTCCGGCCCGGTGTTCCAACCCGGTGAAGTCGCCGAAGAGGTTGCCGTCAAGCTGGAACCCGATCTCCCCGACGGCAGCTACCTCGTCGAGTACGCGTTCGTCTCGACCGACTCGCATCCGGTGCGCGGCACGATCGCGTTCGTCATCGGCACCGGCCCGCTGATCACCTCGGCCGGCGCGGTCTCCGCCTCGACCGGCACGGATCCGGTCACGGACGCGCTGTTCACCACGTTCCGCTGGGGCTCGTTCGGCGGCGTCGCATTGCTCGGCGGGCTGGTGTTCGTGCTGGTCTGCCGACCGGGCGGCCGGACCGACCCGCTGTCGCGGAAGCTGATCAGCGCCGGGGTGTGGCTCTCCGCCGTCACGGCCGTCGCCGGCTTCCTGCTGCAAGGCCCCTACGTGGCCGGACGTGGCGTGGACGCCGTCTTCGACCCCGCCCTGCTCGAAGCGACCCTGCGGGTGGCCTACGGGAAACTGCTGCTCCTGCGCCTGGCCGCGATCGTCGCGCTGGCCGTGATCGCCCGGAAACTGCTGGCGGCCGATCAGCCGGAGCGGCTGCGCTCCCGCTACGAGAACCTCGGCATGGCGGCCGGCTTCCTCGTGATGCTGAGTTTCTCCGCGACCGGGCACGCGGTGGCCGACAAGATCATGTTCCTCTCGGTCAGCGCCGACCTCGCCCACTTCGGCGCGATGGCGGTCTGGGTCGGCGGGCTGATCCAGCTGGCCGTGCTGCTGCGCGGCAAGCACCCGGCCTCGGAAATCGAACCGGCGCTGGACCGCTTCCACCCGATCGCCACGACGTCGATCGTGATCATGGTGATCAGCGGCGCCTACCTGGGCTTCCGGCTCGTCCCGTCGGTGGAGGCGCTCTGGTCGTCGGCGTACGGCATCGTCTTCCTGGTGAAGCTGGCCGGGTTCGCCGCGTTGCTGCTGGTGGCGAACCTGAGCCGCAACGCGGTGCGCCGCGGCTTCTCCGGCCGCGGCGGCACCGGCGTGCTGACCGCCGACCTGCGACGGCTGCGGGTCAGCGTCGGGGTCGAGGTGCTGATCGTGGCCGTCGTGCTCGCCCTGGCCGCGGCGCTGTCCTCGATGTCCCCGACGGGCTAGCGCTACTCGGTCGCTTCCTCCGGCGGGGCGAACGGCCCCCAGGTGAAGGCCCGGAGCCACGGCTCGGGATCGCCCAGCCACGACAGGGCGGTGATCTGAGCGGGGCTCCGGCGTCCGGCGAGTGAGCGGTACAGGTCGGCGGGCGGACCCGAGAGCACCGCGGCGACCGGCTCGGTGCCGGCGATCCACGTCGCGCCCTCGGTCTCGATCCGCATCCCGGGCAGTCCGTGCCTGGTCAGCGATGCGCCGAGGCCGCTGACCAGCACTTCGAACCCGCGAAGCCAGGCCGCGTGCGCCTCGGGCAGCGGGGCGCCGAGCGCGTACCGGAGATCGAGTTCGTGGGTGAAGGCGTCCATCACCATGATGTCGCCGCGGCTCTTGCCGTCGCCGTCGGCGGCGAGCAGGGCGTCGGCCTCGGGCCCGCGCTCGTTCCAGAGCCGCAGCAATTCCGCGACCGAGGCCGCCTCCGGGACCGGACAGGGCTCACCACCGAATCGGGTGATCACCCGGTCGCAGATCTCGGTCAGATGCGCCAGCAGGCCCCGGACGGTCCACTGTGGACAGGCCGGGACGATCCGGTCGCCCGTGCCAGGGTGGTCGGCCAGCAAGATCGAGATGTTCTCTCTGACCTGCCGGTACCCTTCGGCCGCGGTCGCCGTATTCCAGCCAGGCACCCGAATTCGGCTGCTCGTCACGCGTCACCTCCAGCGGGTGAAAATCGATCGATTCTCTATTGTGCCACCAGTTCGATGTTCACCCTTCTCACCGCTTGCGCCGGACCGTTCGGCGCAAGATCACCCACCAGTGGCGCGTGTCGTTGCGGCTTCAGGCACACTGGTCGAAGAAAGCCGCGTGTGGCAAGGAAAACCGCACAATTGCGCCACCGGCGACGGATCGACCACTGTGGAGGTGACTAATGGAGATGCCCGGCTTCGATCTGGCGTGGCGTGGTTTCAATCGCGCCCAGGTCCGGGAATTCGTCCGCGAGGTGGAGACCGAACTGAGGCGCGTGGCCGCCGAACGGGACGAGGCGATCCGCCGCGGCGAGGCCCTCGCCGCCAGACTCACTGCCGCGCAAGAGGAAAACAGTGACCTCCGCGACAGCGTCGACCGGATCAGCCGGACCCCGATAGCGCCGGACGCGCTGCAGGAACGGTCGCGCCGCATGCTCGAGCTCACCCGCGAAGAGGCCGACGACATCACCGCGCGCGCCGAAGAAGAGGCCGCGAAGGCCGACGCGGAGCGGAAGAAGATCACTGACGACTTCGAACGCGCGATGACCCTGCGCCGGGCGCAGGCGATGCGCGCGCTCGCCGAACAGGACGAGCTCGCCCAGGCCAGAGCACGAAAACTCCTCGCCGACGCCACTGGACAGGGCGAGCGGCTGGTCGCCGAAGCGCGGCAAAAGGCGAATGTGGCACTGGGCCTGCGAGACGACATCCTGAACCAGCTGGTCGGCTGCCGCGAACTGCTCGCGGAGGCGGGAACCGTACTGGCGCGGCCCGACGAAGGAAAACCGGAAGTGCCCGTTCAGCGCCGGAACAGGCCCGAAGCCCGTGCCGGCGCCGAAGCGGCCACCGCCTAGCCCGGACCCCGCCCCACCACCACCACCCTCAACGGACAGGCTGCGCCTGACTGCTAGGACTCAACGCCGGAAGAAAAGACCACCGGCCTGACCTCCATCGCGTTGATATGCGCGTCCGGGACCAGGCCGGCGATCTCGATCGCGCGTTCCTTGCTGTCGCATTCGACCAGGTAGTAGCCGGCGAGGAACTCCTTCGACTCGGCGAACGGGCCGTCGGTCACCACCGGGACGCCGTCACGCACCCGGACCACCGTGCTCTCCTTCGGCTCCCCCAGCGCCTGCGTCCCGAGCAGCTCGCCGCTCTCGGTCAGCTTCTGCATGAAAGGGTCGATCCTGGCCATCACCTCGTTGCGCTCGTCCTCGCCGACGGCGTCCCACGCGGCGGGGTTCATCGTGATCATGATCATGTACTTCATCGGGTGTTCCTCCTGGTCACGAGGCCGGTGCCCGGCCACTCACGACTGAGTCGGAGCCGCCGGATCGCTTTCGACATCCTGACAGCCCTGGATTTCACCGGCGCGAGGCGGATACGTGGGGAGGGTATAGTCGGCGGTGACAGGGATCGGCGAGAGAACGGGTGCGGGAATGACGGGCTACGGCAGCGAGCGGGAGGCCTATCTCAAGCGCCTGCGCCGGATCGAGGGGCAGATCCGCGGACTTCAGCGGATGGTCGAAGAGGACAAGTACTGCATCGACATCCTGACCCAGGTGTCCGCGGCCACGAAGGCGCTGCAGTCGTTCTCCCTGGAACTGCTGGACGAGCACCTCGCGACCTGCGTGGTCCAGGCCGCCGCGGCGGGCGGCGAAGAAGCCGACCTCAAGGTGCGGGAAGCATCCGACGCGATCGCGCGCCTCGTCCGCTCCTGATCACACGACCCCGCGGAATCCCCTCAGCCTCAGGCTGTTGGTGACCACGAAGACCGACGAGAAGGCCATCGCGGCCCCGGCGATCATGGGGTTGAGCAGGCCCAGCGCGGCCAGCGGCAGCGCGGCGACGTTGTAGGCGAACGCCCAGAACAGGTTGCCCTTGATCGTGGCGAGCGTGCGGCGCGAAAGCCGGATGGCGTCCACGGCCGCGCGCAGGTCGCCGCGGACCAGCGTCAAGTCGCCCGCCTCGATCGCGGCGTCCGCCCCGGTCCCCATCGAGAGCCCGAGGTCGGCCTGCGCGAGCGCGGCCGCGTCGTTGACGCCGTCGCCGACCATGGCCACCACGCGGCCCTCGGCCTGCAGGCGCTGGACGACGTCGACCTTGTCGGCGGGCAGGACCTCGGCGACGACCTCGTCGATCCCGACCTCCGCGGCGACCGCTTGCGCGGAACCGGTGTTGTCGCCGGTCAGCAGGACCGGCCGGAGACCGAGCGCCCGCAGTTCTCGTACGGCCTGTGCGGAAGTCGGCTTGACGGTGTCGGCCACGACGATCACCCCGTGAACCTCGCCGTCCCACGCGACGACGATCGCCGTCGCGCCGCGCTCCTCGGCCGCGGCCTTGACCTGGCCGAACGGGTCTTCGACGGTGATGTCGTGCTGGTTGAGCAGAGCGGTGCGCCCGGCCAGGACGGTCTTGCCCTCGACCTCGCCGACGACACCGAGACCCTCGACGTTGCGGAAGCCTTCGACCGGCGGCAGCGTCCCCAGCCGTTCCTCGGCGGCCTCGACGATCGCGCGGGCGATCGGATGCTCGGAAGCGTGCTCGACGGCCGCGGCCAGCCGGAGCAGTTCGGTCTCGTCGTCGCCGTACAGGTCGGTGAGGCTCATCTTCCCGGTGGTCACCGTGCCGGTCTTGTCCAGGACGACGGTGTCCACCCGGCGAGTGGATTCGAGTACCTCCGGGCCCTTGATCAGGATGCCCAGCTGCGCGCCGCGACCGGTGCCGACCAGCAGCGCCGTCGGTGTGGCCAGGCCCAGCGCGCACGGGCAGGCGATGATCAGGACGGCGACCGCGGCGGTGAAGGCCGCGTCCGCGCCGCTGCCGGCGCCGAGCCAGAAGCCGAGTGTCCCCACCGCGAGCGCGATCACCACCGGCACGAACACGGCCGACACCCGGTCGGCGAGGCGTTGAGCCGCGGCCTTGCCGTTCTGCGCGGCTTCGACCAGGCGCGCCATCTGCGCGAGCTGGGTGTCGGCACCGATCCGGGTGGCGCGCACGACGAGCCTTCCGCCCGCGTTGACCGTCCCGCCGACGACGGCGTCACCACCGGCCACCTCGACCGGGACGGCTTCACCCGTCAGCATGCTCAGGTCGACCGCCGACCTGCCGTCGGTCACGACGCCGTCGGTGGCGATCTTCTCCCCCGGCCGCACGACGAACTCGTCGCCGACCCGCAGTTCGCCGACCGGGACGCGCTGCTCGGTGCCCTTGCTCAGCACGGCGACGTCCTTCGCGCCGAGTTCGAGCAGGGCACGCAGCGCCGCGCCGGACCGCCGCTTGGAACGGGCCTCGAAGTAGCGGCCGGCCAGGATGAACGTGGCCACCCCGGCGGCGACTTCGAGGTAGAGGTTGCCCGAGCCGGAACCGCGTTCCATGGTCAGCTCGAACCCGTGCCGCATCCCGGGGACTCCGGCGGTACCGAGCAGCAGGGCGTAGAGGGACCAGAGCGTCGCCGCCGCGACGCCGAGCGAGATGAGGGTGTCCATGGTGGCGGCGCCGTGCCGGAGGTTCGTCCAGGCGGCGCGGTGGAACGGCCACGCGCCCCAGGTCACCACCGGGGCGGCCAAGGCCAGCGAGAGCCACTGCCAGTAGGTGAACTGCCAGGCCGGGACCATCGCCAGCACGATCACGGGTACCGCGAGCGCGGCGGAGACCAGAAGCCGACGCCGGAGCCCGTCCGCCGAATCCCCGGCCGCCGGGGCTTCGTCCGGCTGGGGCGGCTGGGCGGTGTAACCGGCGGACTCGACCACGCCGACGAGGTCGTCGACCGAGACTGCGGACGGAAAGTCGACCTGCGCCTTCTCGGTCGCGTAGTTGACCGTGGCGGAGACGCCGTCGACCTTGTTCAGCTTGCGCTCGACCCTCGCGGCACAGGACGCGCAGGTCATGCCGCCGATGATGAGCTCGACGCGCCGCGGGTCCTGGGTCTCGACGCTCACGGTGTCCCTCCCGGGTGCCCCTCGTGGTTTCCCTCGTGCACGCTGGTCGGAGCGGGCGAGGGCGGCGCCTCGTCAAGCGGTCCTACCGCGGAACCGATCGTCCAGGCGACGACGAACACCGCGGCCAGAGCCGCGGCGAACGCCGACACCTTGACGGGGGTACTCACGAGACGAGCTGGTAACCGGCCTCGGTGACGGCCGCGTCGACGGCCTGGACGTCGAGCGGGGTCTCACTGGTGACGGTGACCTTGCCGCCGGCCACGTCCACGTCCACGTTGCTGACGCCGGAGATCCCGCTGACCTCCTCGGTGACGGAGGCCGCGCAGTGCCCGCAGGACATGCCCTTGACGGTGTAGGTGGTTTCGGCCATCGGTACGAACTCCTCTACAGGACAAACGAAGCGATCACTTCTTTTATACCCCATGGGGGTAGGGGTGTGCATTGAGGGGGCGGGCACACTGCGGCGATGAGGAAGATCTCCGCCATCGGCATCGGCGCCGGCGACCCGGACCACCTGACCGTCCAAGCCGTCCGGCGGCTGAACGAGACCGACGTCTTCTTCGTCCTCGACAAGGGTTCAGAGAAGCAGGACCTGGTGGGCCTGCGCCAGGAGATCCTCGACCGGTTCGTCGAGCAGCCCGGCTACCGCGTCGTACGGGCACAGGACCCCGAACGCGACCGTACCCCCGATGACTACCGGAAGGCCGTCGCCGACTGGCACCGCCTGCGCACCGACGTCTACGAGAACATGATCCGCTCACTGGGTCCCGATGAGCGGGGCGCGTTCCTCGTCTGGGGCGACCCGGCGCTGTACGACTCGACGCTGACGCTGCTGGACGCCGTGCGTGAGCGCGGGAACGTGGAGTTCGAGTACGACGTCGTCCCCGGGGTCAGCAGCGTGGCCGCGCTGACGTCCCGCCACCGGACCACGATGAACCAGATCGGCAGGCCCGTTCTGATCACGACCGGCCGGCGCCTGGAAGCGGGCTGGCCCGGCGAGGCGGACGACGTCTTCGTAATGCTGGACGCTCACTGCACGTTCTCACGGTTCGTGGACGCCGGACTGGAGATCTACTGGGGCGCCTACCTCGGGACCGCGGACGAACTCCTGCTTTCCGGCCCGCTTTCCGCCGCCCTCGCCGCGCAAATCCGCTCCGTCCGCACCGAGGCACGGGAACGGAAGGGCTGGATCATGGACATCTACCACCTGCGGCGCCCCGCCGGCCCGTGATCAGACAGCGAACTCGCGTGATCAGAGCCGTAACTCGCGTGATTACACGGCGAACACGGTGTTCGCTGTCTGATCACGGGTGTCGTCCGTCTGGTCACGCGTGTTGCGGGTCTGGACACGGGTGTTGCGGGTTCAATCACGCGAGTGTCGGGTTTTGGGTATGAGAAAAGGTCCAGGCCGGGAGAACTCGGGGTTCTCGACCGGCCTGGACCTTTTCTTTTCAATTTTAGTCCGGCGGTGTCCTACTCTCCCACAACCCTTCGGTTGCAGTACCATCGGCGCTGTCAGGCTTAGCTTCCGGGTTCGGAATGGGACCGGGCGTTTCCCTGACGCTATGACCACCGAAACACTACGAAACAACCAACTACTTCCCACCGATTGTGCTGGTGGTTGTGTGGTGTTTCAGAGCTGTAGAGTGGATGCGTAACATCTTTGTGGGCAAGTCCTCGGCCTATTAGTACCAGTCAACTCGATAACACATTACTGTGCTTCCATTTCTGGCCTATC